>NZ_AVSV01000028.1 GCF_000498355.1 Clostridium sp. Ade.TY
CATTATTCAACAATTTTTTAATTTAATTTATATTTTAATTAAGCTAAATTAAGAAGAGCCTAGATTTTTTTAAACCTAAGCTATTTTAAATATTTATTTAATATTTTTAACTATTCCAAAATAACAACCTATAAAATTCGCCATTGAATAAAGATAAAACATATGTTTACTTTCTAAATTTTGAATATTCATAGTATACATCATCAAAAATTCCATCAATATAAAAGTTACTGTAAATACAATTATTTTAAATGAGCTACTTTCTTCTTTATCTTTATACATAATATTTATTGCAAGATTATTTACAATATTCGTAATATAACTTAAAAGACATCCAATCCATAATATAAACATATATGTTCCCCAAAACATAGTATTAATAATAATTCTATCAAAATCTAATAATTTATTTATATTATAGTTTCCAAAGTATAATATAAGTCCTATATATATTAATATTACTAAATTAAATAAAAGAAAATACTTTTTAAATATCTTATTTCCTACTTTAATCATACTACCAAAACATGGTTTAAACTTTCTGTTTGATTCCAAGCTCTCTCCTCCTTATATTTACTCTTAATTATATCATTTGAACTATAAATTTATCTACTATTCATCCAATAATAAAAAAGCCACCTTTCAAAACAAATCATTTATTAATCTGCTTTGAAAAGTAGCTTGATAAATGAACACCATAATCATAACTATGGTTTTTATAAACATTTATCATAATGAAGAGGCTTTTTCCTACTTCATATTACTTTTACCTTCTGTAAAACATATTGTAAAAACTCTGCTAATTAGCTATATTACTGCACTTAACAGTATTATTCTTCCCATCCTTCTGGGAATTCAGCATTATGGTAAACTTCTTGAACGTCATCATCATCTTCAAGTAAGTCAAGCATTTTTTGGAATTTCTTAGCATCTTCTTCATTTAATTCTGAAGTTGTATCTGGAATCATTTTAACTCCAGCTTCTAAGAATTCTATTCCATTTTCTTCTAAAGATTCTCTTACTGTTCCGAAATCTTCGGGAGTTGTATAAACTACAAACACTTCATCTTCAGCTTGGAAATCTTCAGCACCAGCATCTAATGCCATCATCATTATTTCTTCTTCATCCAAATCGCCTTTTTCAATAACGATTTCTCCTTTTTCTTGGAACATGAATCCAACACATCCTGATGTACCCATGTTACCGCCACCTTTAGTAAATGCACTTCTTACATTACCTGCTGATCTATTTTTATTATCTGTTAATGTTTCAACAATTACTGCAACTCCTGATGGACCATATCCTTCATAAACTATTTTTTCAAAGTCTACTGAACCTGATTCACCTGATGCTTTTTTAATTGATCTTTGTATAGTATCATTAGGCATATTTGATGCCTTTGCTTTTGCTATTACGTCTCTAAGTTTTGCATTAGACTCAGGACTTGGACCACCGCTTCTTACTGCAACCATAATTTCTTTACCGATTTTTGTGAAAATCTTTCCTCTTTTTGCATCCATTTTGCCCTTTTTAGCTTGGATGTTATGCCATTTTGAGTGTCCTGACATGTCTATTCCTCCTTACATTTTGTTAAACTATAAATTTATAAATTACACCTTAAAATTATATCATACTAAATTACTTTTATTCAATATAGTAATACTTTTATAATGGTTATTTATACTTTCTTTACAATTATATCTCTTTTATATAGCCTTAAATAATCTATTATTTTCTTTAAAGTATATTCCTTCTTCTGATTTTGATATTATTGCTTTACCATTTGTTACTTCTGTAACTTCTTTCTCAATTAAAGAAATTGTAATATTTTCTGCATATATATGTAAAATAACTTTATCTGTATATTCTGAGTCTTCTATATGCCAATTATTTTGTCCGCAAAGATATTGGATTTTTCCTATTAAATCATACTCTATTTCAATAGAAACCTTAAAGCCATGAACTTTTTCAACAATTCCTGCTGCAGTAACTGCAATACTTGCTCCTTTAGTGTATGCACGAGTTAATCCTCCTGCGCCTAAAAGTATTCCTCCAAAATATCTAGTTACAACAACAGCACAATCTGTTATCCCTTGTTTTTTCATAACTTCAAGTATTGGAATACCAGCTGTACCTTGTGGCTCACCATCATCTGAATATCTTTGTATTCCATAATTTTCCCCAATAACATATGCCCAACAATTATGTCTAGCTTGCTTATGCATACTTTTTATTTCATTTACAAAAGCTTTAGCCTCTTCTTCATTTTCAACTCTTTTTGCATATCCTATAAACTCAGATTTTTTTTCTTCAAATCTATCTTCGCCTCTATCTCTAATCGTTATATATGCCATGATTTTAATTCCTCCTTGATTGTTTTAATTCCTTTTTCTATAGCTTCACAATTAGTCTGTGAAAATCCTATTCTAAAAAATCTGTCTCCCTCTCTACTACTTCTAAAAAACAAAACCCCAGGAGTAATATAAACATTTTTTCTCTTTAATCTTAAAAATAATTCTCTAGAAGAAATATCTTTGTCCTTAATTTCTAAATAATAATTAAGCCCACCTTTAGGCTTATTGTAATAAACATAATCTGAAAGTTCTTCCTCTATTAGCTTTTCCATAATGTCATATCTTTTTTTATATTCATTTGAAAGGTTTTTAATATTTTCTTTCCAATCCTTATTTGCAATATAATACTCCAAAGCCCTTTGCATTAACGTTGATGTTGTAATATCTGTATTTAACTTAGTACTTAAAAATCTTTCTCTAAACTTTTCAGGAACTACCATATAACCAAGTCTTATTCCTGGTATAAATATTTTTGAAAAGCTTTTAATGTATATTACTCTATCGTCTTTATCTAAACTTTTAAATGGTATATATTTTACATCTTCTTCATAAACAAGTTCAGATAAATAATCATCTTCTATTATATAAAAATCATATTTTTTAGCTAATTGTATTAAATGCTTCTTTTTTTCTAAGCTATATGAAATTCCTGTTGGATTTTGAAAATAACTCATTGCATAAAATAAAGTTATTTTATTCTTTTTTAAAATTTCTTCAAACATTTCTGTATCTATTCCATCTTTTTCTATAGGAACTTCAAATATATTAGCCCTTCTCCATTTAAAAACTGAAAGAGCACCACCATAAGTTGGTTTTTCAACAATAACATTATCATTTATATTTATCATTGCTTTAGATGCTATATCTATACCTTGTTGAGCACCTGAAACAACTATTATATCTTCAACATTTAATTTATTATTCCAAAATACTTTATTTATTGTTTCTCTTAAAGGATCATATCCTAATGTATTTTGAGAAAGTAAAACTTCCTCCCCATCTCTATCTAAAACCGTAGTTATTATATCTTTAAAATCTTTTATTGGAAAAAATATTTCTTTAGTAGTTTCTCCAGAAAAATCAACATAATTATCCAAATTACAATTTTTAAGTAATTTAAAAGTTTTAGAATAAAGTTTCATAAAATTAGAGTGCAACTCTCTTTTCTTTGCAAAAGTTCCACTCCCTATTTTCTGATATGCAAATCCTTCATCATTTAATTTTTTATATGCATTTACTACAGTAATTTTATTTACATTAAGAATTTTTGTAAGTTCTCTAATTGGAGGTAATTTTTCTCCATCTTTTATAGTTCCATTCTCTATAAGTTCCTTAAACTTATCTGCTATTTGAACATACTTAGGCTTATCTTCTAAATATACTATTTCTTTTATTTCATTCAAAAAAATCATCACCTTTATAAAATACCATAAACATTTTGAGTAAGTATTAAATTACCCTTCATGTCATAAACGTTTCTCTTTTTATGTTTTATTATTCCTCTCTCTAGAAGCTTTTTAAGTATTTGTTCAACTCTTATATTGTATCCTGTAAGAATTTCATCTCTTATAATTTCAGTTGAACTTAAATAATCTGAATTACTCTTTAAAATATCAATTATAACTTTTGCAGATATAACTATATGCTCATCTACGAATACTTCTATATAATTTATTATATAAGAAATATCTTCCTTGTTCATTTTACCAAATAATTTTTCATCAATAACTCTTTTAAATGAATCATCTAAATTTATAACCATTCTAATTGCATCTTTACTTACTGTATATCCATTTAAACTTAAATAAAGTTTTGAAAAACTATCTAAACTTCTAACCATAACTTCATATGCTGTATACATTCTTCCTAAATTTATATATTTTTTAGCTATTTTTATATCTTTTATTACCTTACTTAAATATTCAAGCTTTTCTATACCTGCATATTCATCAAATCCATATATAATTTTATTATATATAACATTTATATCTTGATCTCTTGAAAATACTAATTTTGAAAAGCTAAGTATACTTTTTACTATACCTCTTTTTCCTTCATTTTCATATGAATATACAAAACTATCTTTACTTAATAATTTTGTGTGAACTGGAATATCATTTACTTCTGAATATATATCTCTAGTTTTATTAAACTCATCCTTATATATTACAAAGAAGTCTATATCGGATTCTTCCCATATATCTCCTGATACCATACTTCCAAAAGTAAAGACTGCTATTACATTTTCATTATTTTCAAAAGATTCCATCATAATATTAAATGCTTTTTGATATTCTATTATTATATCTTTCATAAAATTTCGCCCCCACAATTTTGTATTGCTACTTTTATTATAACAAAACTGTTTCATATGTTAAAATATTATTTACAATAATTAAAAATTCCTAGAACAAAAGCTATTCTAGGAATTTTTTTAAATACTTACTGTAATATATTTATCATATAATCTTTAGTTCTATTAAAACTTTCATCATCAACTTCAACTATCATTCTAGTACCAGTTTCTACATATTCTTCTTCTAAAACTCTACCACTTCTATGAAGCAATGATTGAATATCTCCTCTATCATAAGGTACTATATATTCTACTTTTTTGAACTTATATGGAAGTTTTTCTTCTATTTGATCTAATAATTTATCTAAGTTTATTTCTTCTTTAGCTGAAACTTTTATAATATCATCATAATAAGATATTTTTTCTTCTATATTAGCTATTTGTTCTTCTGTTGCTTTATCTATTTTATTTAAAACTAATATTGTATCTTTATCAATAGAACCAAGTTCTGATAATACTTCTTCAACAGCTTTTATTTGCTCTAAAGCATCATCACTTGAAGCATCTACAACATGACATAAAAGATCAGAATAAATAACTTCTTCTAATGTTGACTTAAATGCCTCTACTAAATCATGAGGAAGCTTTCTTACAAAACCTACTGTATCAGTTAAAGTTATTAACCCTTTATTTTTAAGTATTATTGCCCTAGTTGTTATATCTAATGTTGCAAAAAGCATATCTGCTTCAAAAACTTCTTCTTTATTTCTAGTATCTTTTGATGCAGCAATTTTACACAATGCATTTCTAAGTGTTGACTTACCTGCATTTGTATAACCAACTAAAGAAACTTTAGGTATACTTTCTTTATTTCTTTTCTCTCTTTGAACCTCTCTAGTCTTTTTTATTTTTTTAAGTTCTCTATTTAAATCATATATAGTTTCTCTTATATGTCTTCTATCTGTTTCTAATTTCTTTTCTCCAGGACCTCTAGTACCAATACCACCACCAGTTCTTGAAAGAACAGTTCCAAGTCCTTGAAGTCTTCCTAACCTATATTTAAGCTGAGCAAGTTCTACTTGAATTTTAGCTTCTTTACTCTTTGCTCTTCTTGCAAATATTTCAAGTATTAATGTAGTTCTATCAATTACCTTTGCTCCAATTGCATTTTCAAGGTTTCTAACTTGTGAACCTGATAATTCATCATCAAATATTATAACATTTGCTCTTTCTGTTTGTCTTAAGTGAGCAATTTCAAGAACTTTTCCTCTTCCTATAAAAAATGCTGGATCTATTTTATTTCTGCCTTGATATACTTTTGTAAGTACTGGTATATCACAAGCTTTAGTAAGCTCTTCTAATTCATCTAAACTTTCTCTAGTATCTGAACCTACCAATATAGCTTTTTCTTCATCATTTTCTATAACATCATTTTCTTTTATAAGCTTTTCAACATATTTTATTTTATCTAATATATCTATTTTCATTAATTCTTCAATATTAAGATTATTTTTTTCTTCATATACTAAATTTTTATCTAATACCATTAAATTTGCTATTGAAAAGTCAACAACTTCTCCGTTAGTTATTCCTATAGCTACTATAGCATCTAATTTAAGTTTTATAAGGGCTGTTAAATCAAGTGCTGATAAATTACTATATCCATTTGGATGTGTATGAATAACTCTAACTCCTGAAAGTCTTTTTTCATATATATCTAAAATAGGAAGTTCTACTGATGTTGAATCTCCTATTGCTACTGAAGTAACCTTACCTTTTCTATCAATAGCAACACTTACTTCTCTCTCTATATTAGAAGAAACCTTAGTTATTACATCTATAATTTCTACATTGCAAACTTCTTGTTTTTGCGTTTTTATATTATATAAACTGTCTAATTCTGAAAGAATAGAATTTCTTATTCCTTCTGTATTTCCATGTATCATTTAATCACCCTTTTTTCATATATATACTTAATTTTGAATATAATTCTATACTAATAAATACGTCTTGTAAACTAATGAATTAAATTTCTACTTGATTTTTCTTCTATAATAAAGTATTTTATTTAGTAAAGAAATTGATATTTTAAAATACTTGGAGGTTTTACTAATGGATGATAAGAAACGTAATATTTTATTTTCAGAAGAGCAAATTCAAAAAAGAATAGCTGAGCTTGGAAAGGTTATAACAGAGGACTATAAAGATAAAAATCTTTATGTTTTATCTTTATTAAGAGGTAGCTTTATATATGCAGCGGACTTAGTTAGATACATAGATACAAAGGCTAAAATAGGTTTTATGACAACTTCAAGCTATGGAAATGAAGAAACAAGTTCTGGACAGGTTAAAATTGTAAATGATATTCCAGACAACATAGAAGGTTATGATGTTTTAATAGTTGATGATATAGTTGATAGTGGAATAACAATGGATTTTGTTGTTAACCATACAAAAAAATTAGGAGCTAAATCAGTTAAGACTTGCGTTCTTTTAGATAAACCTTCAAGAAGAAAAGTTGATATAACTCCTGATTACTGTTGTTTTGAAATCGAAGATTTATTTGTTGTAGGTTATGGATTAAACTACGGAGATCATTATAGAAACATACCTTACGTTTTCAACTGGGAAACTAATTAAATTAAACTTTAAAAGAGACAAGTTAGACTTGTCTCTTTTTTAATCGCTTAATTCTATTGCCGTATCTGGAATTTCTCCAACTATTATAGATTCCGATAATGGTATTTGTGTATCTACATCCATTTCTGTACTATACATCGGTATTATTATTTTCATTTTAGCCTTCACATTTAAATATATTTTATGTCTTGTTTGATTTATTCCAGCACTTTCAAATACAGAATCATAAGAAGTTTCTATGTTACCAAGAGGTTCCATCTGTATAGTTATATTGGGACCTAAATTATAATATATACTTTTATCTGTCATCCACCCAAGAGGAACTTCAATTCCTTTACTTCCAAGCTCATCTAACCTTTCATTGCACCTAATTGCAATTTCTCCAGACACCTTATTTATAAGTTTTGTATTAGATTTTATTAAATTTATTCTATCTTTATCATCCTTTTCTATAATTACTATCTCTTCTCTCCCAACTATTTCGTCAAAAACACCAATACTAACTTCATTTATAGTTTTAATAGCTTCTGCTCTCATTAAAGTCTGTGAAATTGCTAATACTGAAGGCATAACTTTTTTATCAAAAACCATTACCATAAGATTAAAAAATATAAAAATGGTGATACTAACTGCTATAACTGATTTACGCCTCTTTTTTCGTGTCCTTGTATAATATTTCATAAAACACCTTTTTATTGAGTTATTAGTTTAATAATATTATAATTATGCTATAATGGATAAGAATATTATTTATTAATTTTAAAAATAATTGGGAGGATGAGATGGCAAATAAGAAAGACTTAAAACAAGATAAATATAGTGCTAATAGCCAAGCTCCAAAAAATAAAAACTCTACAAAAAAGAAAATTTTTAAATGGATAGGCCTTAGTATATTATTTATAATGCTAGCCATAGCCGTAATAGGAGTTGGATATGTTGTAGCTGTTGTAAAAAATACTCCGCCTATAGATATCAATAAGGTCGTTAATGTTGACCAAACTCTGCAAACATATGATAATAAGGGAAAATTCATGGCCTCTTTACATGGTAAAGAAGACTATCAAAAAATAGACTCAAAAGATATACCTAAAAATCTTAAAGATGCATTAGTTGCTATAGAAGATGAAAGATTTTATGAACATAGTGGTATTGATGTTAAAAGAATACTTGGTGCTGCTGTAAATGATGTTGTGTACGTAGTCACTGGAAAAGGCGGAATCCAAGGGGCATCTACATTAACTCAACAGTTAGTAAAAAATACTCTTTTAACTAACGAAAGATCTATTGAAAGAAAAGTTCGTGAAATGTACCTTTCACTTCAAATTGAAAAGATGCTTTCAAAAGATGAAATACTAACAGCTTATCTTAACCACTTCCCTGTAGGTGGTATTGCATATGGTGCTCAAGCTGGTGCCAAAATGTATTTTGATAAAAATGCTAAAGATTTAAATCTTATAGAATGTGCTTATTTAGCTGGTGTTACTCAAGCACCAACAACTTATAGTGGTTATACACAAAAAGACCCTTCTGTTTATATTAACAGAACTAAACTTGTGTTATCAAAAATGCTTGAACATAATTATATAACTCAGCAAGAATATGATAAGGCAATAAAAGATTTAGATAATGGAAAACTTAAATTTAAAAAAGCAAAAGTAGACTACAGATTACCATATGAAGATTTCGTTTATGCATCTGTAGATCAAGTAAAAAAAGATTTAAAGAAAAAGTATAAATATAGTGATGAACAAGTTGAAAGTTTAATTCAAACTGGTGGACTTAAAGTTTACACAACAATGGATAGAAACTTACAAAACTATACTCAAAAAGTACTAGATAATTATAATAATTATAATATTCCAGGATATGATAAGTTGGATAAGGACGGTGTTCCTTTACTTCAATCATCAGCTACTGTAACTGACTACAAAAATGGTGAAGTTCTAGCCTTAGTTGGAGGAAGAGGTAGTCAAGGTGCTCGTTCATTAAATAGAGCTTACAGTTCATTAAGATCAATTGGTTCTACTACAAAACCATTTACAGTATATGGACCTGCAATTGATACTAAAAAAGCTACTGCAGCAACTACAATTGATGACTCACCAATACCTTCATCAGTATATTCATATCAACCAAAAAATGCCGGCAACACTTACCAAGGTTTAATTCCTTTAAGAGAGTCTTTGAGAATCTCAAGTAATGTTGGTTCTGCATTAACTCAAAAAATGGTTGGAAATGAAACTTCACTTTCATATGGTGAAAAATTTGGAATAAAATATTCTGATGCTTCTAAAGGACCTTCAACTTATGCTCTAGGTCAATTTGCAAATAGTGCCCAAAACCCTGATGGTGGTAACACATTCATAATGGCATCTGCTGTTGGAACTTTTGGTAACAATGGTATTTATGTTGAACCTAGACTTTACACTAAAGTTGTTGATTCTAGTGGAAATATAATATTAGAAAGTAAGAAAGAAGATAAAAAAATACTTTCTCCTCAAGCTGCATATATAACATATGATATGATGAAGGGACCTTTAACTTACAATGCAACTTATGCTCAACTTGGAGCTATGCCTGCTGCTGGTAAGACAGGTACTACTACTGATAATAAAGATTATTGGTTTGTTGGTTTAACTCCTCATCTTAGCGCAGCTGTTTGGGTTGGTTATGATAATCAAGCCGCTATAAAAGGTGGCGGATCTGGTGCTACTGCATCAAATCTTTGGGGAAAAATTATGAGAAAAGCCAATGAAGGTTTAAGTACTCAAGATATTAAAAAACCATCTGGTATTGTATCAGTTTCTGTATGTAAAGACTCTGGATTACTTCCTACCGATCTTTGTAAAAATGATCCTAGAGGAAGTCAAGTTTATACAGAATTATTTATAGAAGGAACTCAGCCTTCAAGTTACTGTGAAACTCATGTAAGCGCTAAGGTTAATAGTGCTAATGGATTATTAGCTAATGACAATACACCACCTCAGTTAGTTACAACTAGAATTTTTATAACAAAAGATTATAAAAACCCAGTAACTGCTGATTATAAATATATTCTTCCTACATCATACGACAATACAACATCTGCTCCAAAGGAAGAATCAAAGGACAAAGATAAGGATAAAGACAAGGATAAAAATAAGGAAGATGAGAAGGATAAAAAACCTAATAACAATGAAAACTCATCAAAGCCTGATTCAAATACAAATAATAATCAAACTACTGGAACTACTCCAGATAACAATAATAATTCACAAAACAATGGTAATAATCAAAATAATGGTAATAATGGTGACAAACCTGCAAATAATTAATAGTTTTAATAAGCATCTAATCTTTAGATGCTTATTTTTTTAACATATATGAATTAATTCTTCCTATTTCTTGCAATCATACTCTATATTTATTTATATTTATTTATTTTAGCTGATTATATAGCATTTTTTGAAGCTTTCCTATCATATTCTTGCATTTTATAAGTTTTTATTATACAATGTAATAAATGATTATAATAGACATTACTTTAGAAGGGAGATTTTTAATGAATTTACTTAATGATTTTATATTAAAATTTAATGACGTTTTGTGGACTTATATATTAATAGCCATGCTATTAGTTTTGGGGGTTTATTTTTCTTTTAAAACAAAATTTGTACAATTCAGGTACATAAAAGAAATGTTTAGACTTCTTGGTGATGGATTTTCAGCAGATAAGAAAAAAGGTAGTATTTCATCATTCCAAGCATTCTGTATTAGTACAGCTTCAAGAGTTGGTACTGGAAACTTAGCTGGTATTGCTATTGCTATTTCAATTGGAGGTCCTGGTGCTATATTCTGGATGTGGCTTATTGCACTTATAGGTGCTGCATCAAGTTTTGTTGAATCTACTCTTGCTCAAATATATAAAGAAAAGGCAGAAGATGGATCATTTAGAGGTGGCCCAGCGTACTATATGCAAAAAGGATTAAATAAAAGATGGATGGGAGTTATATTTTCAATACTTATAACTATAGCATTCGGTTTAATCTTTAACTCTGTACAATCAAATACTATAACATTAGCATTTAAAGATGCTTTTGGCGTAGATAGATTAATAGTCGGTATTATATTAACTTTAATTACTCTATTTGTAATTTTTGGTGGAGTTCATAGAGTTGCTAAGGTATCAGAAGTTATTGTTCCTATAATGGCTTTAGCATATATTGCTGTTGCTCTATTTATATTAATAACAAATATAACTGAAGTGCCTTCTATATTAAAATTAATAATAGAAAATGCCTTTGGATTTAAAGAATTTGTCGGTGGTACACTTGGTGGTGCTTTACTTATGGGTATTAAAAGAGGTCTTTTCTCAAATGAAGCTGGTATGGGTAGTGCTCCAAATGCAGCTGCAACAGCAGATGTAACTCACCCTGTAAAGCAAGGCCTTATTCAAACTTTAGGAGTATTTACAGATACTATTATAATTTGTAGCTGTACTGCTTTTATAATACTTTTATCAGGTGTTAATTACTTAGATAAATCGGTTACTGGAATACAACTTACTCAAAGAGCTTTAAGTGCTCAAGTTGGACCATGGGGAAATACTTTTATAGCAATATGTATACTTCTTTTTGCTTTTAGTTCAATTGTTGGTAACTACTACTACGGAGAATCCAACATAGAATTCTTAAGTAAAAATAAAATAGTCCTATATGTATATAGATTTTTAGTTGTTGGTATGGTATTATTCGGATCAATAGCTGAAATAGATATAGTTTGGAATTTAGCTGATGTATTTATGGGACTTATGGCAATTACAAACTTAATAGCAATTACATTGCTTAGTAAGCAAGCTTTCTTAGCATTAAAAGATTATCAAGATCAAAAAAGATCTGGCATAAAAGAACCTTTATTTAGAGCTTCAAGTATACCAGGCTTAAAAAATGTTACTGAGTGGAAATAATAAAAAGCAGATCTAATGATCTGCTTTTTTCATTTAACTTTTATTTTTTCAATTATATTGTTTGTACTATTTATTATTTCACCTGAATTTGATGATACACAAATTACCTTATTTGAATTATCATTTAAAACTTCTACAACATAAGCTAATTCTAACTTATCACTGTTTTTATCATTACAAAAAGCTAAATATGGTTTTCCTTTTAACTTTCCATTCTTCTCTATTTTATTAAAAGATTCTAATGCTATTTTTTCTGCCTCTTCCCCTGAAATATTTATTCTTATATCCTTATGTTTACTACTTTTTGTTCTATTTATATATCCTTGAAGTTTTCCATTATTTTTATTTATATTTAAAATAACGTCTTCTGATAAATATGGATATCCATCTTCATATTTTGAAAATATAACAGAATAAAAATCTGAATCTTTATTTGTATTATTCTTGTCCAATTCTTTTATCTTATAACTATTTCCATCTATTTTTTTAATATATTTTTCAGCAAGTTTAGCGCTTTCATCTAAAGTTATATTAATTACCTTTCCTGTTTCACTTTTATCAACAAAGCTTATAACTTTATTTTCATTATTAAGTTCTAACATATAAAAATCACTAGTCAATACATAAATCTCATCATTATTTTTACTATCATGTCTTTTTTCTATATTAAATTTTAGTTTATCATTATTTGATTCAATGATATTGTTTTCTTTTAAAGTCTCCACAAACTTATTTCCATATTCCACTTGCTTACTACCTTGCCCGTGAAAAATATGTAAAATTAATGGAATAATTAATAACAACAAAATTATCAGTATTAAACAAATCCATTTTCCCTTGATATACCTCATTTTTCCCCCACTACCTTTTTTTTATTTTATATAATTATTTTACACCATAGTTATTGTTTTGAAAATATATTACTTACCTTTGTAAACATTGTTATAATTATCCTAAAAATCTAAATTATAAAGTTTTTTTATAGTATAATTAAGATAATAAAATTATCAAATTTTAGGAGGTTATGTATATGAGTTTATCAAAATTAATCGAACAAAAAAGAAGAGAAAAAGTTAGACAATCTCAAAAGAAAACAGCTAAAACTTTAGCAACAGGAGTTGCAGTTGGAGCATTAGCAGGAGCTTTAAGCGGAGTTTTATTTGCTCCAAAATCAGGTAAAGAAACTAGAAATAATTTAAAAGATACTGCTAAAGATGTTAATGAAAAAGTAAAAGTAGCAGCTAATAAAGCTACAAATACTTGTAAAGAAAATGTATTAGAAGCTAAATCTAAAATAAAAGAATATTTAAACAATAAAAATATTAAAGAATCACCATCTAAAGAAGATGAAGAACATTTAATAGATGAAACTAAAGAAGAAACAAATTCAGAGGTTAATAACTAATGTATATTAATTTAATTGATTTATTTTGGATAATTATTGGTATTTTAGGCGTTGTTGCTTTAGTTTTTTTAGTAATTTGTCTAACAAAATTATCTACTATTTTAACTAAAGTAGATACTATTTTAACTAATAACAAAAAAAATATAAATGATACTCTAACTAATGTAAGAGATATTTCAGATAATGCAAAGGATATTACTGATGTTGCAACTGAAGCAACTGCTGATGTAATTGTTGCAAAAGAAAATATTCAAGGACATTTAGAAACAATAAAAGATATTACAAGCATTGTTTCTGGAGTATTTTTAAAAAACAAGTAGGAAAAATAATTTCCTACTTGTTTTTTAATCCTATATTAGATGCTAATTTTTCTTCTAAATCATTACCACCTATTTTTTTTATTAAATTTAAATAAAGCTCTAAATTTCCCATTATATTTGTACTCAACATTATTTTTCCATTGTCTGTATAATTTCTTTTTACTAATCTAAATTCGTTTTTTTCTATATCTAATCCTTCTATCCAATCACCATAAGGAACTAAAACCCCTTTTAATTCTTTACAATTAGCTAGATAATAAATCCCCTCATTCATAGCACATATAAAATCACACTCTTTATAATATTTCAATATATAACTTATTATTTTTTCTTTATTGTTTTCATTTATTATTTTATTTCCACCTGGTATTATAAGTATATTAGGCTTTATATTATTCTCACTTATATGAAGCTTTATATTTTTACTAATATTTATATTATTATCAACTTCTATTCCAAATACATTAAACATTTTTCTACCAATTATTCTATTGGCTTTTAAAAACAAATCTTCTGCCATAGAATAATCTAACATGTTCATATTTTCAATCATTAATATTCCTATATTAGTATTTTTACTTTTATCAAAATTTAAAAAGTCAGATTTATTAATTCTAACGGTTGTATTATTTCCAAACTTTCTAACTTCTTCAAAACCTAGCTTTTGGGCTACCCTTTCACCTTCTATAGTTGATATTTTATCCATAAGCATGTCCCCGCCAAATTCAGTAAAATAATATTCTAGGAGCAATCTAACAGCCTCTTCTCCATATCCATTATTTCTATAATCATAATGTATCTTTACATTAAATCTTGCAATTTTTGTTGCAGAATCATATCCATGAAAACTAACTTCTCCTACTGGGTCATCATTATTATCATATACTAAACAATAAAAATTCTTTCCATCAGTTGGGTTAACCATCTTTTTATAAAACATATCCCACTTTTCTTCAGTAAAATAAAAAACTCCACCAATATCTTTCATAGTCTGTTTATGAGACCAAAGTTCTTTAACAAATTCTAATTCATTGTATTCAGGCTGTTTTATATATACCTTTTTACCATTCCTTCTATATAATCCGTCTCTTAGTTTCATTGTAATCACCTTTATCTAAAAATTCACCCTTCTCCATTTATAGAACAATACTCATTTTACCTTATTATATCAAATTTTTAACACTTTTTCGTATATTAATAAATTTTTTATTATTTTATATAAATGTCTCACTTTATTATTTTTTTAGAAAATGACATTATAACAAGTTTTTTAATATATCAATATAAATTCTCTATCTTAGTATTTCTAAACTTTTCTTACCTTTTTATTAAACTTTTTTTCAAAATATATCCTCTATCCTTTTATTATCAATGAATTTAAAGAAAAATTTTTTTTATTTTTTTATCAAATATATTGATTTTTGAATATATAATAATTATAATAATTCTTGTTTGTTTAGTAATTTTAAACTTTATGTTTAGTAAAAGTTATATTTTAAAACAGAAATGTGGTGTGAAAAATGGAAATAGGCGATAAAATCAGAAGTCTTAGAATAGCTAAAGGTCTCACACAAGAAGAACTAGCTAATAGATGCGAATTATCTAAAGGATTTATATCTCAAGTTGAAAATGATTTAACTTCCCCATCTATTGCTACATTAGTTGATATTTTAGAAATACTTGGAACTAATTTAACAGAGTTCTTTAGTGAAAAAGGTGAAGAAAGAATAACCTACAAAAGTGATGACATGTTTGAAACAGAAGATGAAGATTTAAAATACAGTTTAAAATGGTTAGTACCTAGTGCTCAAAAAAATGACATGGAGCCAATAATGCTAACTTTAGAGCCAGATGGCAGATACATAGAGGAAGAACCTCACGAGGGAGAAGAGTTTGGATTTGTTCTAAATGGAAGTGTAATTTTACATTTAGGCGAAAAAAGATATAAGGTGAAAAAAGGTGAAAGCTTTTATTTTAAACCTAAATTAAACCATTATCTTTCAAATCCAGGTAAAACAACTGCAAAGGTTATTTGGATAAGTACTCCCCCATCATTTTAAATTATTTATTAAGACTATATAGAAAGAGGTGTTTATTGTGAAAGATAACATTCTAGAATTGAAAGGTATAAGCAAAAAATACGAGGATAATGAGGTTCTAAAGAAACTTGATCTTAATATAAAGAAAAATGAATTTTTAACACTTTTAGGTCCTAGTGGTTGTGGTAAGACTACTACACTAAAAATAATTGCGGGATTTGAAACAGCTGATAGTGGAAAGGTTATTTTTGATGACAAAGATATGGCAAGCCTTCCATCATATAAGAGACCTGTAAATACAGTGTTTCAAAAATATGCTTTATTTCCTCATATGAATGTTTTTGACAATATAGCATTTGGTTTAAAAATCAAAAAACTTCCAAAAGATGAGATAAAAGAAAAAGTTACTGAAATGCTTAAATTAGTTGCACTTAGTGGCTTTGAAAATAGAAAGATTGACTCCCTAAGTGGTGGACAACAACAAAGAGTTGCAATAGCAAGAGCATTAGTTAATGAACCTGAAGTTTTACTTCTTGATGAGCCTTTAGGTGCATTAGACTTAAAACTTAGAAAAGAAATGCAAATAGAACTTAAAAAAATACAACAAAGACTTGGAATTACATTTATATTTGTAACTCACGATCAAGAAGAGGCTCTTACAATGTCAGATACTATTGTTGTAATGAATAAGGGTGTTATTCAACAAATGGGAACACCTCAAGATATATATAACGAACCTGCTAATGCATTCGTTGCTGACTTTATAGGTGAAAGTAATATAGTTGATGGAATTATGATTTGTGATTATAAAACTGAATTCTTAGGAAAAGTATTTGAAAGCGTTGACTTTGGATTTAATAAAAATGAAGAAGTTGATATAGTTATAAGACCTGAAGATATAAAAATGGTTAAAGCTTCAGAAGGTATGCTTAAAGCTAAAGTTATATCAGTTATTTTTAAAGGGGTTCATTACGAAATAGAAATTGAAGTTGAAAATTGTAATGATAAATGGATTATTCATAATACAAAATCTGCTGAAGTTGGATCAATTATCGGAATCGATATATATCCTGAAGATATTCACGTAATGAAAAAGGTGAGAGAATATGAATAAAAGAAGTAAATTAGCAGCTTATCCTTATATAGTATGGAGCGCATTATTCATAATTGTTCCTTTACTTATGATTTTATTTTTTAGTTTAACTATAGATACAGGTTCTGGATATAAATTTTCACTTGAAAATTTTGAAAGATTAATTAACCCTATATATATTAGAATATTTGGGCGTTCAATGTATTTAGCATTTATTTCTACAGTATTATGTTTAGCCATAGGTTATCCTGTTGCTTATATAATATCAAAAATGCCTGAATCAAAAAGAAATTTAGTAATAATGTTATTTATTCTTCCTATGTGGATGAATTTCTTACTTAGAACTTATGCTTGGATGCCTATATTAAGTAGAAATGGTATAGTAAATAATTTTTTAGGCTTATTTGGAATAGAGCCAATTCAATTTTTGTATACTAATGGTGCTATTTTACTTGGTATGGTTTATAACTTCTTACCATTTATGATATTACCAATATATACAGTATTATCTAAGCTTGATCAAAACTTAATAAATGCTGCAGCTGACCTTGGCGCAAATAAAAAACAAATCTTCACTAAAGTAATATTACCTTTAAGTATGCCAGGTATAATTTCTGGAATAACTATGGTATTTATGCCAGCAGTTTCTACTTTCGTTATTCCTAGATTACTTGGTGGCGGAAAAGATATGCTAATTGGTAATGTTATAGAACAACAATTTACAACATTAAGTGATTGGCATTTTGGATCAGCCCTTGCAATTATACTTATGATCTTAATATTAATATCAATGGCTTTAATGTCTAAATTTGACGGTGAAGAAGCTGAAGGCGGTGGTCGTTTATGGTAAATAGATTTCATAATTTTATAAAGAGATTTTATTTAATTATAATTTTTATATTTTTATATGCTCCAATAGTTACTTTAATGGTATTTTCTTTTAATGATTCTAAATCAATGGGCCATTGGAGTGGTTTTACATTAAAATGGTATAAATCATTATTTCAAAATGATACATTAATGGAAGCTTTATATTATACAGTATTGATAGCTTTAATCGCTTCTATTATAGCTACTATTGTTGGAACTATAACAGCTATAGGAATAAGTAGAATGAGAGGCAAAAGTAAAGCTCTATTACTTAGTATAAATAACCTTCCAATCATTAATCCAGATATAGTTACTGGTATTGCATTAATGAGTTTATTTATATTTTTAAAATTTGATTTTGGTTTTAATACAATGCTTCTAGCCCATATATCTTTCGATATACCATTTGTAATATTATCAGTTTTGCCTAAAATAAAGCAACTCCCTGATAATACTATAGAAGCAGCAATGGACCTTGGAGCAACTCCTTGGTATGCACTTAGAAAAGTTATAATACCACAAATTAAACCAGGAATATTTGCCGGATTTTTAATGGCATTTACTATGTCTATTGATGACTTTGTTATAAGTTTCTTCACAACAGGTCCTGGAGTTACAAATCTTTCAATAGAAATTTATTCTATGGCAAGACGTGGTATTAAACCAGAAATTAATGCACTTTCTACATTAATGTTTGTAACTGTTCTTATACTACTTCTTATAGTTAATAAAAAGAAAAAAGTAGAGGTGAATTAAATGAAAAGAAAAAAGATTTTATGCACTGCTATTGCCCTACTTGGAATTGTAGCGACTACTCTTTTTACTGGATGTAGTAACTCTAGTGCTAGCACTAATTCTGAAAATTCAAAAGTTTTAAATATATATAACTGGGGAGATTATATAGACCCTGATTTAGTTACTAAATTTCAAGATGAAACTGGAATAAAAGTTAACTATAATACTTTTGATACAAATGAAACTATGTATTCTAAAATAAAAGATGGTTCTAGCAATTATGACTTAGTTATACCATCAGATTATATGATTGAAAAAATGATAAAAGAAAATCTTTTAGAAAAAATTGATTATAAAGATATTCCGAATTATAAATATGTAGGTAAGCAATTTAAAAATTTACCTTATGACCCTCATAATGAATATTCAGTTCCTTATATGTGGGGTACAGTAGGAATTGCTTATAACAGTAAAATAATAAAAAAACCTGTGGATAGTTGGAATATACTTTGGGATAAAGATTATAAAAATCAAATTGTTATGGTAGATTCAGTTAGAGATGCTATGGCAGTTGCCTTAAAGAAGTTAGGATATTCCTTAAACACTACAAATCCACAAGAAATTGATAAAGCAGCTGAAGAACTTAGAAATGAAAAACCTTTAGTTCAGGCTTATATGGTTGATGAAGTTAAAGATGCTTTAATAAGTGGTGAAGTTGCTGTTGCACCAGTTTGGTCTGGAGATGCAATGTATATAATGGATGAAAACCCAGATATTAAATATGTAATACCAAAAGAAGGTTCTAACCTTTGGTATGATGCTTTAGCTATTCCAAAGGGCGCTAAACACAAAAAAGAAGCTGAAGAATTTATAAATTTCTTATGTGAACCTTCTAACGCTTTAAAAAATGTTGAATATATAGGATATCAAACACCTATTACTAAAGCTTATGAAATGCTTCCTCAAGATGTAAAAGATAAGTATCCTAAAGAATCAGAACTTAAAAGATGTGAAGTATTTAAAGATTTAAATTCTGAAGCATTAAGAAATTATAATGATGCATGGATTAAAGTTAGATCATAAAAGAAGGAAAGATAAAATATCTTTCCTTCTTTTTTTTAAAACCATATATTAATTTCTTTTTCTGCATTTATTTTTGAATCTGAAGAATGTACACAATTTTCTGTAATGTTAGTTCCATATAATGCTCTTATAGTTCCTTCTTTAGCTTTTTTAGGGTTTGTATATCCATTTATATCTCTTATTATTTTAATGGCATTCTCACCGCCTAAAATCATAGCACAAACCTTACCTCTTGTTATATACTTAATAAGTTTATCAAAGAAATTTTTCCCTATGTGATCTTCATAATGTTTAACCGCAAGTTCTTTTGTAACTTTAACCATCTTTATGTCTTCTACCTTTAGGTTATTTTTTTCGTACATAGAAATTATGTTTCCTATTACACATTTTTCTACACCATCTGGTTTGATTAAAACTAAACTTCTTTCCATAATATTATACCCCTTATAAAAAGTATTTTATATCTGTTTATTATATTCTATAGTTATATTTTTACAATTTCAATATAAATTTAATCATTTTATTATGTTATAATTTATTAAAATATATATTGGTTTTTGGAGGTAATTTATAATGAGTAGAATAAAGGCTTTAGTAACAGGTACTGTACAAGGAGTTGGCTTTAGATTCTTTACTCAGTACCAAGCTTCTCTATTTAATATAACTGGGTTCGTAAAAAACCTTTCAGATGGAGATGTTTATTTAGAAGCTCAAGGTGAAAAAAATAATATAAAAAAATTTATAGAAAAACTAAAAAAAGGTAACGGATTCTGTAAGGTAAAATCTATTTCTATTAACGAATTAGAACCTATTAATTCTGATAAAAAATTCAAAGTTTTATATTAAACTTTTTATCTTCTATACTTTTATATAATAACTATTTTAATAATCATGTTATTATACATAAGAAAAGAGTCAATTTTAAAATTGACTCTTTTTATTTAACATAAAAATTTATTAGTTTCATCAAAAATTACTTTTCTAAGTGCTATTATTGCAATAAGATTTGGTATAGCCATAAGTCCATTTACTATATCTGCTGATATAAATATAATATCTAATGATATAAATGCACCAATTGCAACTAGCACTATATAAATTATTTTAAATGGAATTATAGCTTTTTCACCCAATAAATATTCAACACATTTTTCGCCATAATAATTCCAACCTAATATTGTAGTAAAGGCAAAAAACACCAATCCTATATTAACTATATATTTTCCAACATTAGCTATAGGAAGTCCTGCTTCAAAAGCAGCTGTAGTTAAGCTTGCACCATCAATTGGTGAATTATACATTCCTGTTAACACAATTACAAGTCCAGTCATTGTACATATTACTATTGTATCAAAAAATGTTCCTGTCATTGATATTAACCCTTGTCTTGCTGCTGAATTAGTTTTTGCAGCAGCTGCTGCAATTGGTGCACTTCCAAGTCCAGCTTCATTTGAAAAAACTCCCCTACTAATTCCCTTTTGCATAACCATAATTATTGATAAACCAGCTACGCCTCCCATGGCTGCTTTCGGATTAAATGCACTTTCAAATATGATATATAAAGCATCAGGAATATTTTTAAAATTAAATATTATAACTAATATAACTCCTAAAATATAAAAAGCTGCCATAAAAGGAACTATAGCTTCTGATACTTTTGATATTCTTTTAATACCACCTAAAGTAACTAATGCTACAAGAATAGTAACTATAATAGCTGTTATAATTATTGGAACATTAAAGCTATTTTTTAAACCTTCTGATATAGAATTTACTTGTGCAAAAGTACCTATGCCAAATAGTGCTACTAAAACTCCAAATAAAGCAAATAACTTTGCAAGCCACTTTATTCCCATACCATTTTGTATATAGTACATAGGACCTCCTTTTACTGCTCCATTTTCATCAAACTCTCTATACCTTATAGCAAGAACTCCTTCTGCATATTTAGTTGCCATTCCAAAAAATGCTGCAATCCACATCCAGAATAAAGCTCCTGGTCCTCCAGCCTTTATAGCTGTTGCTACACCAACTATATTTCCTGTTCCAATTGTAGCTGAAAGAGCTGTACACAAAGCTCCAAAACTAGATACATCTCCTTTAGCTCCTTCTTCTTTTTCAAATATAAATTTTATAGCTTGAGGAAGCTTTCTTATTTGTATAAATTTCAATTTATACGTTAAATAAATTCCTGTACCTAATAATAAAATTAAAAGTGGTGGACCCCATACAATAGAGTCAATTGTTTGTAATATTTTTTCCATAAAAAAATCCCCCTAATTCATCATTTTGGAGGAGATTAAATAAAGCCAAAATTATATTAAATTTAGCTTCAAAAAATCCCCTGTCCTTTTACCTGAGAGTTTCAGCATAAAAAATTTTTATGCCTTGCTCCTTCGGTGCTCAAAAAAAATTTTTTGAGTCTCTCCAGAGGCTCGTCCAGTAGCGGTCCTACAACCTGAAAGATTTTCCCTCTTCGGTGGACTAAAAAATTAGTCTCTCTCCCACTACCTTCATCCGAACGTATTTAAATTTTATTTAATTATATATAGAACTTATAAATAAATCAAGTTTTTTTATAACAAATTATCAATTTGATATTTACATAAATGTACTGCTATTATTAATTAACAATTTGTGTTATTATAATAATTATTGTTATTTACTTAAGGAAAAGGTGGTATTTATGATAAAATTAATTGCATCTGATATGGATGGAACTTTATTAACTCCGGAGGGCAAAGTACCTAGTGAGTTTTTTGATACATTAAAGAAACTAAAAGAAAAAAATATAGAATTTGTAGTAGCTAGTGGAAGACCTTATAAAACTTTATATGAAAATTTCAAACCAATATCTGACGAAATATCATATGTATCTGATAATGGTGCAATGGTAGTTGAAAATGGTAAAATTAAATCTATTGAAGTTATGGACAAGCAGTCTGTTATAAAAATAGTAGATGCTTGCAAAAAACTTAAAAATTCTGTAGCTGTATTTTGCGGTGTTAAAAACTTTTATCATATAGCTTGTGATAAAAAATTTACAGACGAAATTAATAAATATTATTTAGATAATACTATAATAGATTGTTATGATTATATAAAAACTGTTGATGATGAAATATTTAAAATATCTATATGTGATATGGATAATGCACTAACAAATTCATTTAAAGTAATAAGCGAAGTTTTAGGAGATGAATTTAAAGTAGTTGTTGCAGGAAAATATTGGACAGATGTAACTAATAAAAATGTTAATAAAGGTAACGCTATTAAAAAAATTCAATCTATAAATTCTATAACACCTAAAGAAACTATGGTGTTTGGAGATTATTTTAATGATATTGAAATGCTTAATGCGGCATATTATAGTTATGTTATGGAAGATGCTTTAGATGAAGTTAAAAAACATGGAAATTTTATAGCAAAAAGTAATAAAGAAAATGGTGTAATTGAAGCAATTAACAACATTATAAAATAAAAAAATGATTCTTCAAAAATTATTTTGAAGAATCATTTTTTTAAAGTTCTACTCTATTTCTTATTTCGCCTCTATTAAATGCCCTTATATTTTCTAATAAGTCTTTAAATAATCTATTTCTAGCCTCAACACTTGCCCAAGCAATATGTGGTGTTAATACTAATCTATCTTTATTTTTCACTGATAACAATGGATTTGTATCTAATATAGGTTCCACTGAAAATACATCTAATGAAGCTCCCTTTATTTTTTCTTCATCAATTGCTCTAGCTAAATCTTCATCTATAACAATTGGACCTCTTCCCATATTAACTAAAAATGCATCACTTTTCATTTTTGATATATTTTCATAATTCATTAAACCTTTAGTATTTTCGTTTAATGGTGCATGAATTGAAATTATATCTGAAGTTTTTAAAAGCTCATCAATATCGACTCTTTTATATTTTGAATCATTATTTTTACCTGATGTTGAATAATATATTACATTCATTCCAAAAGCTTCACAAACCTTTGCAACTCCTCTTCCTATTGCTCCAAGTCCTATTATACCCCATGTTTTTCCTGATAAATCGTTATATGGTCTATCTAAATTTGTAAACATAACTGATTTTGAATAATCACCTGATTTTACAAAATTATCATAATAGTTTACTTGATCATATAAGTGTAATAAAGTAGCAAATGTATGTTGAACAACAGTATTAGTTGAATATCCTGCTACATTAGTAACAGCTATATTATTATTTTTAGCATATTCAATATCTATATTATTAAATCCTGTTGCCATTTCACATATAAGTTCTAAGTTTTTGCATCCTTTTAAATTATCCTTATTTAAACTAACCTTGTTAGTAAGAATTATGTTAGCCTCTTTTACTCTTTCTAACACTTCATCTTGTTTAGTCATTCCATATACTTTAACTTCTCCAAATTCTTCAAGTAAATTATAATTCATGTCACCTAAAGTATTGCCATCTAAAACTACTATCTTTTTCAAACTTACCACTCCAATTTATTATAAAATTTTAATTTTATTTTATCATATTTTTTTCAATAAATTTTAATGATATGAGTAAAAAAATAAAATTTTGACAAAAATTATAATAAGTATTTATATAGGAAGGAGCACATATATTAAATGGAAACAAAAGAATTAGTTTGTTTAGCTTGTGATTATTCTTGTACTCTTGCATTAAATTTAGAAAATTCTAAATTAATATCAGTACAAGGTAATAAATGTAATAAAGGAATATTATATGCTAATAAACAATATATAATCCCATGTAGGATAGTAACAACTATTATTAAAGTTAATAATGGTTCTTCTAGAACATTACCTGTTAAAAGTGAACTAGGAGTTCCAAAGTCACTTATTTTTTCAATTTTAAATGAACTTAACGATTTAACTGTAAATGCTCCTATAAATAATGGAGATATAATAAAAGAAAATATTTGCAATACTGGTATAAATATAATTGCAGCTGGAAATGTTCAATTATATTCATAATTTTTAAAATTAAACGTATACTTTATAGTAACAATACCTCTCTAAAAATTATTTTCTAATATCTAATATTAAAAAAAGCCCAATTAAATAATAATTGGGCTTTTAATATTTGATTTAAAGTAATACTGAAAGTAAATATAATATCCACAATTGCAATGGATAAAATATATAGAAAAACCATCTAAAATCTTTTCCTTTTTCCCCATTATATATAAATATAAACGGTATAGTGAATATCATCATCCATTGAGGATATTTTAATAAAGCTTCTAAATTAAACCCTGGGAAAAATAATGCTGAAAAAACAAATATAGCAAGATACATATCTCTTCTATTATTAAAACATTTATAAAATATAAAAACAAAAGCAGGTCCTAATATTAAAGATTCTGTAAATATCCCTAATGATGTTCCAACTAAAATTTTTATAAAAGCTGACTTAAAATCTTTCCCTCTAAACTGTACAAGTCCATTTAGCATAACAAATCCTGCAGATAAAGCTAAAAACATATTATTTGGCATTATATATACTTTATTATAAAATGCGTATCTTAAAGCATATCCTCCGCATATTATTAAAAATATAATTATAGATGCCATCTTATCTGTTAATATTTCAGTTTTAAAAGTTACTACTAAAATAGCTACAGCAAACATTAAAACTAATAAAGTAATACCATATGATAATAAATTAAAATTATTATACATTAAATTACTTCCGTCTACTCCTTTTAATACTAAAATAGATAATATTAAATTTCCTATAAACATTATCTCTGCTGCTAATAATAATCTTTTTTGATAATTGCTCTTTGAAGATGTCTTAAAATATCCTTCTACTAAAAGATAGAAAAATATTGGCATAACAACTCTCCCTACATAAGTAAACCAAAAAGGTGCCCCATTAAAGAAAAATCTTATACTATCTAATAACATAAATAGTACCATTAATAATTTTAGTTTAAATCTGTCCATCTCTTTCTCCTTTGTATTTATTCCACATTAATAGATTATACATCTTTAACCTTTACATTAAAAGTCTTTTGTAATACTATAACTAATATATAATATTAAAGAGGTGACATAATGAAAATTTTATCTTATGAAGTTAAATATATCGAGGTAGATGACATAATTACAAAATTACAAATAAACGATATTTTTAATGTATTTTATGAAAATCCATTAGAAATAACAACAGATGAATTTGGATATGGATTCATTGAAAAAAATAATGAACCTATAATTTTAAAAATAGCCTATGATGAAGATATTAATTATTTTGAGGAATTTAAAGAAAAAGTAAATTTATTATTAAATAGACAGCCATTATTAATAGAAGACATTAATTATGAATATGAAGAATTTAGCATGCCTCCTATTTCAATAAATGATAATTGGGTTTTAGCTAGTCCTGAAGAAGAAATAGAAGAAAAAAATAAAATAAACTTTATATCTCAAGGTGCTTTTGGAACAGGACTTCATGAAACTACTCAAGACTTACTATCTGTAATACTTGAAAAAGACTTTTCTAATAAAAGAGTTTTAGATATAGGAACTGGTTCTGGTATACTTTCTTTAGCAACTGCAATAAAAGGTGCAAGTGAAGTTGTTGCCTTAGATATTAGAGATGTATATGATGAAGTTATGTTAAATGCATCATTAAATAATATAAATACTATTAATGTTTTAGTTGGTGATGCCTTATCAAATGAAGTAGAAATTGAAGGTTTATTTGATTGGATTTATATAAATATAGGTGGTGCTGAAACAGAAATGTTTATGTCACTTATAAAAAAACATTTAAAACCACATGGTAAATTACTCGTTTCTGGACTTGTGGAATGGAGTTTTGACTCTATAAAATCTATTGTAGAATCAAATGGATTTACAATGGATGAAAAGATACAAAGCAACGAATGGTGTACGGCAATATTTTCTAGTATTAACTAATACTTGCAATTAATTTCCTCATTTTTTATTATTGTGCTATAATACTACTTAATATCAGATTTTCTTCTGAAGGAGGTATTCATATGAAAAAAATATTGATATGTTTTTTTACTATGACAGCTTTAATATTAAACTTTGCAATGCCTGCATTTGCTGATACAAAAGCCGACATAGAAAAAAGTAAAGCTGAGTACAAACAACTAAGTGAGGAAATTAAAAATTTAGATAACAAAATAGCAAATTTAGATTCAGAAATAAACGGAATAAATCAAAGCATTAACGATAACAAATCAAAAATGAATTCAATCGAAAAAGAAATTGATACAACAGAAGGTAAAATAGATGAAACTAAAAAAGATATAGATAAAGGACAAGCTATCTTATCAGAAAGATTACGTTCAGCATATAAATCTGGTAGTTACTCTATTTCATCATATGTTACTTTTCTATTTCAATCTAAAGGCTTAAGTGATTTAATTGGAAGAATTGAAGCTATTGAAAAACTTATAAATGCTGATAATGATACAATTAAAGAACTTAAAGATAATCAAAGCAATTTACAAAATGATATAACTAATTTAACAAATCAAAAAAATGAAATAGTAAAACTCAATGAGGAAAATTCTAAAAATTTAAAAACAGTTGTTTCTAAACAAAATGAACTAAAAGAATCTAAAGCTAAATTCGATTCTCAAAAATCACAAGTTGAAGCAGTAATACAAGAAAATGAATCAAAACTTATTTCTTACCCAATAAATATTATAGATTCATCATCTTCATCTATTAGTGATTTACAAAATGCTGTTCAAACATTAAAACAATTATTGCCTCAATTATCTACTTCATCAGTTATAGATAAGGCAAATTCTTATATTTCAAAAGGAAATAGCTTAATTAATAAAAAAAATGAAGCTGAAAAAGCTCCTGCTCAAAATAATAATTCCGGAACACCTGGTAAACCATCTGGTGGTAAAAAAACTATGACTATGGAGGCTACAGCTTATTCTGGACACACAACTACAGCTATGGGTTTAAAACCTGTTAGAGATCCAAATGGAATAAGCACAATAGCTGTAGATCCAAATGTTATTCCTCTTGGAAGTAAGGTATATGTAAGTGGATACGGATACGCTATAGCATCAGATACCGGTGGAGTTATTAAAGGAAATATAATTGATTTATTTATGAATTCAGAAGCAGAATGTACTCAGTTTGGTAGACAACAAGTTACAGTAACTATAATAGCTTATCCAAATGAATGGTAAAAAAATAGCCAAGCTTTTAGCCTGGCTATTTTTATTTATTTTTCATATAATTTCTTCCAAGTATTCTTTCCTACTATTCCATCCACTAATAATCCATTATCTTTTTGAAATTTCCTTATTACTTTTTCTGTAACTTCTCCAAAAGTTCCATCTGCTCCATATGGGCCTAAACTATATTTATTATATAAAAGTCTTTTTTGAACTAGCTTAGTTATATTTCCACTACTTCCTTTTCTTAAAGTTACACATGCATCTAATGTTTCTTCTCCAAAATATCCATCTACATTAAGGTTTCTATTAAATTGATTATTTAATTCTAATTGAAGATTTTTAACTTCCTGACCACTTATTGATTTTTCCCATAATTTTTTAGATATATTTGTGTTAGGTTTAGCTGAAGTTGAATCTTTATCTGGTTCTTTAATTACTTCTTCTATTATTTCTTTTCCTATTATCCCTTCTGCTATCTTTTTACCTATTTTATCATATCCTAAGGCCTTATATAGTTCTACATCTTTAGTTGCTTCTACAAAACATACTTCTATTATCATTGCTTTCATATTTGTATTTCTAAGTTCATAAAGACTTGTACTATTTTTAACACCTCTATTTTTAAATCCAAGCTTACCTAAATTATCTACTACTCTTTTCGCTTCTATAAAATTGTCACTATAAGTCCACACTTCTGAGCCTATAGCACCATCATATTTATCATATGCCTTATTAAAATGACAGCTTACAAATAAGTCTACCATTAATTCATTAGCTTTATTTACTCCATAAGCTAATTCTGAACCTACTGTGTTGTATGAATCACTTGGTGTTACATCTACAACATCTACTTTTGCAATTTTTAAATATTTTATTACTGCATCTTTTACTTTTCTATTTTCTGTCGTTTCATCTAATATACCTTTAGCACCTCGTACTGAAAATGTGTGCCCTGCCCTTATTGCTATTTTCATATAAAACCCTCCTTTTAAACTTTAGTAAAAATTAACGCTCTATATATAAATATGCATTTTATTATACTTTTGCTTTTTATTTATACTATTATAAATAAAAATATAATATTTTTCTAAAGATTCTACTATCTTAAAAAGAATTTTAAATTTAAAAGTAAAATATATTATATAACTTATTTTTAGCTGTAATTAAAAATATAAATTAATGTAATATATAAATAATAAAAGGAGAGATTATATGAACTCAAAAAATCATTTTAAATTTTTTCCTAAAAATTCATTTATAACTTGCTATATAGTTAAATTTTAAAATAATAACATTAATATTAATCATTACAAGCAATTGAAAAATACTATAAAATGGTCAAAGTTTGGCAAAACGAGTTATCATGCATATTGTGAACTGTCAAAAGAAAAATTAATTGAACTTTTATGTAGAGAAATTGGAATAGAAGCAAAAGATATTACAGTGATAAATGTATCAGAATTATCAGGACTAAGATTCTATTAATTATAAAAAGCATTAAAGTTACCTTTAATGCTTTTTTACTTTTATTTATTTTTTGGTTCTGGGAAAATCATATTTGGATATACTTTTTTTAAATATGAGTTTGGATAATGTTCATCCAAAAACCTATCTATTGCATTATCTGCCTTTACATGATTTATTCTAGCTACTTCTCTTCTTACTGCAAGTGCTGATAATATTATATTAGGTACCATAATAATTATAAAAATATATGTACAAATTTTTATTGTTTTATTTGAAAAATGATTAATAATTTTATTAAACCAAGGATATACTTCTTTTATAAAAAACAAACCTAATATTCCCCAAAAAACACAATACTCAATACTTGTTCTACCATTAATACTAAGTGCTTTACTAGTGTAATCCCATGATATTGTTCCTACCATCTTTTGTTGAACCAATGAACAAGTATATTCAAAAAATCCACCTAAAACTGCACTTATTAAAAATATTATAAATCCATCCCATTTTGCAATTTTATATAAAAGTATTGTACAAAGAACACAACCTATTCCATACACAGGACTAAAAGGTCCATATAATAATCCTTGTCTACTTTGAAAATATCCATTTCTTATAAAACACCAAAGCATTTCTATAGCATAACCTAAAACTGAACCTATCATAAATATCCAAATCAGCTTATATAAATTTATTTCTTTTTTTAAATCAAACATCTTTTTCATCCCCTTTTTATAATATCAACATAAAAAATGATATCATTATATTAAATATTAATAGGGAACTTCTTTTTAAATTTTTTTAAATTTTAAATATAAAAAAAGAAAAACACTAGGTAATCCCCTAGTGTTTTTCATATATGAGATAAGCCATAAGCGGAGTTCTGTATTAAGCAATCATCTATCTAGGCTTACTATTGCTAGCAAGCTCAAGCGACACACCACGAAACGGGACGGGCAGCCCCAAAATGTTTCTTTCTCGGTCTTGCTCCAGGTGGGGTTTACATAGCCATAATGTCTCCATTATGCTGGTGAGCTCTTACCTCGCCTTTCCATCCTTACCTAAAATATAGGCGGTATATTTCTGTTGCACTATCCTTCGAGTCGCCTCGACTGGCCGTTAGCCAGCACCCTGCCCTATGGAGCTCCGACTTTCCTCTCCTAGCTCAAAGGCTAGCAGCGATTGCACGTCTTACTCACATCGTATATATTATCATATATCTTTTATTTTTACAAATGAAATTTTTTACAATTCGCAAAGCAATAGTAATATTATAAGTAATAATGCCATTATAACTACACCTGTCAGTCCAACACCAAACAACAATAATGCACAAACCATTGCACCACAAACAATGCATTTTGCCGGTGTAAACCACCAAAAGAAAATTGTATTTTTAAATTGCTTAAAAGGTGAGCCTCTTCTTGATCCTAAATTTTTAAATCCATTCATAAATTTACTAAATCCATTTTTTTCACTATTCCCTCTATACTTTGCCTTCTTACTCATAACACCATCCATTAAACATTATTATTATTTAATATATGATGATATTATAAATTTATTAACTAAACAAATGTATATGGATCTTTAGTAACTTTAGATTCTATAAATTCTATATCAGTAAAGTTATCTTTTAATGGTTTTATAGCTTCTAAAAAAGCTAGCCATTCTGTTCCAAAATGCCCAGGGTCTATTATAGTAATTCCAAGTTCTTTATAATCTGATGCAAAATGATATGTAGTATCCCCTGTTATTATACAGTCTGCTCCAAGCTTTACTGCATCACTTAAGAAATCTTGACCACTGCCATTTATTATAGCTAATCTTTTCACAACTTCATTTCCCTTAACAACTCTTAAACTTTCAATGTTAAGTTTTTTCTTTATTAAATTAACTATATCTTCTACTTTTAAATTATCTTTCAAATTTATAACTCTTCCAAGTCCAGATTCATTAAACTCTGGATTTTTTGATTTTTCTATTATAATATTAGAATCAAATCCTAATATATTTACAATTTTATCATTAATTCCATTTTTAACTGAATCTAAATTAGTATGACTTGAATAAAGAGATATATCATTTTTTATAAGCTCTATTATTTTATTTCCAAGCAAATCGTTTTTAACAATTTTATTTGGTTTCCTAAATATTAATGGATGATGTGTTATTATCATATCACATTTATTTTCTATAGCTTCTTTTATTACATCATTTGTACAATCAAGAGCTAATAAAATTTTAGAAACCTTTTTATCTTCATCTCCAACCATAAGACCTACATTATCAAAACCTTCTTTAAGTATTTCTGGAGCCATTTTATTCATAAAATTATTTATATCTCTAACTGTTATACCCATAAATCTCATCTCCATATATTAATTATTTATATATTGTGCTAAATTATTTAATATATCTATTTTTTCTTTTAATTCTTTTTTTCTTTCTACTGCACTCTCTGTATCATCATCTATAAAATTTAAAATCTTATTATATTTTTCAATTTTAGAAGCTATGTATTCTTTCATTATTGGATTTTTATCCCTTAATAATTTAGGGCTAATTTCATAATATATTGGATCTAATTCTGTACTTTCTCCATCTTTCACCCTAACTTTAAATAACTCATAATACTTTTCTTCATCTATACATAAGTCTTCTTCTATTACTTCATATCCATTTGTATAAATATATTCTCTTAAAACTTCTGGATTTTGAGCTGGTTGAAGTATTATAAAATCAAACCCTTTAGCTTTTTCTTTATCAGCCTCAAGTATATCTCTTATTAAATTTCCTCCCATACCTGCTATAACTAATCCTTGTGCTTCACCTTTTGTTATAGGTTCAAGACCTCCACCTAATCTAACTTCAACACTTTCATCTACTCCTTCAAATATTGAATTTAGCTTTGCCTTATCTAAAGGGTCTTTATTTATATCTGTGGCAATAGACTTTTTACATATATCTTTTAAAACTGAATATATAGGAATATATCCATGGTCTGTCCCAACATCAACTAAAGTATCACACTTATCAATATAATTAGCTATTAAATTTAATCTTTTACTTAATTCCATATGTCTTCTCCTATTTTCTAATGATGATTTATTTTCTTTTGTTTAGGTATTTATTATATCATAAATTAAAAATTAAAATAGCACCACATTTTGGTGCTATTTTAAGACTAATCTAAATAGTCCTTAAGTTTTTTACTTCTTGATGGATGTCTTAATTTTCTTAAAGCTTTTGCTTCTATTTGTCTAATTCTTTCTCTAGTTACATTAAATTCTTTACCAACTTCTTCTAGAGTTCTTGCTCTTCCATCATCTAAACCAAATCTAAGTCTTAATACTTTTTCTTCTCTTGGAGTTAAAGTATCTAATACATTTATAAGTTGTTCTTTAAGCATTGTAAATGCTGCTGCTTCAGCTGGTGCTAAAGCATCGTCATCTGGAATGAAATCTCCTAAATGGCTATCTTCTTCCTCACCTATTGGTGTTTCAAGTGAAACTGGTTCTTGAGCTATTTTTTGAATTTCTCTTACCTTTTCAACTGGTAAATCCATAACTTTTGATATTTCTTCTGGGAATGGATCTCTACCTAGTTCTTGAAGTAATTGTCTTTGTACTCTTATAAGTTTATTTATAGTTTCAACCATATGAACAGGTATTCTTATAGTTCTTGCTTGGTCAGCAATTGCTCTTGTAATCGCCTGTCTTATCCACCATGTAGCATAAGTTGAGAACTTGAACCCTTTTCTATAATCAAATTTTTCTACAGCCTTTATAAGTCCTAAGTTACCTTCTTGTATAAGATCTAGGAAAAGCATACCTCTTCCTACATATCTTTTAGCAATACTTACAACAAGTCTAAGATTTGCTTCTGCAAGTTTTTTCTTAGCATATTGACTTCCTTCTTCAATTTGATTTGCAAGTTTAATTTCTTCTTCTGAAGATAATAGAGGTACTTTTCCAATTTCTTTTAAGTACATTCTAACTGGGTCATCTATTGCTATACCCTCTGGTACGCTTAAATCTAATTCTTCTGTTTCTTCTTCAGTTTCTGTATGTGGCTCTCCAGTTACCTCTATTCCCATTGATTCTAATACTTCATATATTTTTTCTATTTGTTCTGGACTTAATTCAATATTATCAATTTCATCCATAATTTCTTTGTATGTTAAAGAACCGCTCTTTTTACCTTTATCTATCAAATTTTTAACTACAACCATTTTTTGATTTCTATCTTTTTTTTCTTCTTTAACCTTTACCTTTGTTTTTCCTGCCATAATTTGTTACCTCCTTCCGTCATGACCAACTTAATCCCTCTCGCCCTTTTTTAGTTCACTATTTAATTTATTTAATTCAAGTGCGATTTTTATTGAATCCTCTATTAATCCCTTTTCAGCTAATTCCTTTTGTTTCTTTTTAAGCTCTTCAATTTCTTTTTTTAATTTAAAACTCTTAACCTCTTTTATGTAATCTAATATTAGTCTTTGTTTATCTGCAGCTTTTAAAACTTGGAATTCTTTTATTTTTACCCATTCTTTAGAAGATTCTACATCATCACAACCAGCCTCAACATGTAAAATAATATCTTTTAACCCATTTTCTTTTCCTTCTTTAATAAGATTGAAAATTTTAGAGTAAGAATTAGAAATTAGATCATCTGATGAAATATTATTAACTATCTCACCATAAAAATCTTCATCTAACATTAATTTTATTAATGCTTTTTCAGCTTTTAAATAACCAGGTTCTACATATAATTTTGTTCCAAATTCTTCCTTTTTATTCATTAAATCATCAGTTTTCGTATTTCTATTTATAGCGATTAAATCATATAAAGATTGTTCTTTTATTCCTGTATCTTCAGATATACTCTTTACATAAATATCTTTCTCTACAGGATTTAATTTCGCTAATATTTCAGTAACCCTATCACCATATTCTATAATAGAAGTTTTATCTTTGAAGTTTATTCCTTCTTTTGCTTTTTTTAATTTATAAGATATTAAATCTTCGGCATTATTAACTAACTTTAAGAAAGCATCTTTCCCATTACTTCTTACAAATTCATCTGGATCTTTCCCTTGAGGTATTTGCAATACTCTAACATCAAAACCAGCTTCTCTTAATATATCAAGTCCTCTAAGTGTAGCTGTTTGTCCTGCAACATCTGCATCATATGAAATAATTACCTTATCTGCATACCTCTTAAGAAGACGTGCTTGATTTACAGTTAATGCAGTTCCAAGTGATGCAACTACATTAGTTATTCCATACTGATGGAGAGATATTAAATCCATATATCCCTCAACTATTATAAAATATCTATCTTTTAGATTATTTTTTATTGCAAAATTTAACCCATATAAATTAGTTCCTTTTTGGAATACTAAAGTTTCTGGAGAATTTAAATATTTTGGTTTAGAATCATCCAGAACTCTTCCTCCAAATCCTATAACATCGCCTTTTATATTAAACACAGGAAACATAACTCTATTTCTAAATCTATCGTATAATGTTCCTTTTTGGCTTTTTATTATAAGTCCTGCCTCAAGCATTATTTCATCACTAAAACCACGTTTGTTTAAATAATATCTTAAATTTTGCCATCCTTCTTTTGAATAGCCAAGTCCAAATCTCTTTATAGTTAAATCTTTAATCCCTCTGTTACTAAAATATTCTTTAGATTTTGAGTCTCTCTGAAGATTAGAAAAAAAGTATCTAGCAGCCTCTACATTAACTTTATATAAAAGCTTTTTCTTTTTAACTACTTGACTTTCCTCACCATTTCCAAGACTTAACTGAATATTTGCTCTTTCTGCAAGCAGTTTGCATGCCTCAACAAAATTTAATTTTTTTTGTTTCATAACAAATGTAAGCACATTACCTGCTTCACCACATCCAAAGCATTTATATATTTGTTTATCTTGCGAAACACTAAAGGAAGGTGATTTTTCATTGTGGAACGGACAAAGTCCCATATAATTTCTACCTGATCTTTTTAGTTTTACTACATCTGAAATAACATCAACAATATCATTCTCTTGCTTAATTCTTTCAATAGTTTCTTCTGTAATACGCAAGGAGCTCTCTCCCTCCTCAGCTTTTTTATGCAACTTATTTTATATTCGACATTTTTTTGCTTATCCCTTCTTTTCTTATAAACATTTTTGTAGAATATTATATTTTGTTGCTCTTTTTATACATATTCTTCTTAAATATTCAAATTCCTTCTTTTATATACAAATTTATTTTTCCTAATTTTGTATTTTTTATTCCTTTTTTTAGTAAATAACTAGTTTAGGTACATAAATTTCATTAAATTTATTTAAACAGTAATCATCACTCATTCCAGCAATATAATCACAAACACCTCGCTCTAATCCTTCATTCTCAACAATTTTCAAATAAAGTTTAGGCATTTTTTCTGGATTTTTTATATAATAATTTAATATTTGTTCTAATATAAACTTAGCTTTTTCTCTCTCTACTTTTAAAAATTCACCTAAATAAATATTTTTAAACATAAATTTTCTAAGTTCTATCATAGCTTCATCTTTTTCCTCACTAAGTCCAACCTTCAAAATACCTTTTTCTAAATTCTTATTAGATTCATTTATAAAGTCCTTAACTAAGCTCTCTATTCTTTTTGAGTGATTATTCCCTAAAACTTTAACTACTTCTTTTGGAATATCATCTTCACTTAACATATTTGCTCTTATAGAATCATCTATATCATGATTTAAATACGCAATTTTGTCTGAATATTTAACAACTCTTCCTTCTAAAGTAAAAGCATTATTTTTTATTTCTTTTGAAAGCCCACTATGATTTATAATTCCATCTAAAACTTCTTCTGTTAAATTTAAACCTCTTCCATCTCTTTCTAATTTTTCAACAACTCTAACACTTTGTTCATTATGTCTAAATCCTTCTTTTAAAAAATCATTTAATACTTCTTCTCCATTATGTGCAAATGCTACATGACCTAAATCATGCCCTAATGCTATAGCTTCTATTAAGTATTCATTAAGACCTATTCCTATTCCTATAGTTCTTGCAATTTGTGATACTTCTAAAGTATGAGTTAATCTTTTTCTATAATGATCTCCATTAGTTCTTATATATACTTGCGTTTTATCTTTTAATCTCCTAAAAGCTTTAGAATGTATTATCCTGTCTCTATCTACCATAAAGCAAGTTCTTATATCATCATTTTCTTCACTAATTCTTCTTCCCCTACTTTTTGAAGATTTTTGTGCCTCTTTTCTTAATGTCAAACTCTCAAAACTCTCAATTTTTTCTCTTATATACACATAATTCACCTCTTATTAAACAATTCTATATATATCACTAAAATCCTCTATTTATGACTTCATCTTAGTATTTGCAAAAATTTTAATTTTATTATTATTCTATTTAGATAAATACTTTAATAAACATAGTAATAAGCAATTTATTTAAGGAGATTATTTAATGAATAAAAAGTTTAAAGATAATTATAAAGATATATTTTCTGAAGAAAATATTAAAAAGAAAATATTAATTCATTATGGTTTAGATAATGCAAAACTTGAAATAATAAAATTTAAAGATACTGATAAACAAAGAGTAGTTTATAAAGTTACTAAAGATAATATTTCTTATTGCTTAAAAAAAGTTTATTTTGATGAAAAAAATCTACTTTTTGTTTATTCAGCTTTAGAATGGCTATGGAAAAACGGAATAAAAACTCCAAGACTTTTAAATACATTATCTAAAGAAAAGTATGTAAAATTTAAAAATATGTTTTTCATACTGACTACTTGGATAGATGGTATTAAATGTGATTTTGATAATTCAAATCATTTAATAATCTCAATAAGACAGCTTGCAGGAATACATGCTTCTTCAAGGAAATTTAAACCAATACCTGGGAGTGAAAATCGTATAGGCCTTTCTGATTATTACATATCTACAGCAAAACATTTTAATCAGTTATTATCATACTATAATTTAGCTTATAAAATATCAGATAAATTTTCTAATGAATTTTTACAACACTTTGATGATAATTTAGAACTTGCTAAAACTTCATTATATCTAACATCAAATATAAATGATAATGAACTATCTAAATCTTTATGTCATGGTGATTATGTTAATAAAAATATTATTTTTGACCATGACTTTAATATATGGGTAATAGACTTAGATAAATGTAGATTTGATTATTCTCCTAGAGATTTTGCTTATTTTCTTAGAAGGCTTTTAAAAAGAGATAATACTTGTTTTAATGTTGAGCTTACTTTATCTCTTTTAAGAGAATACAATAATATATCAAAACTCACTCCTTCTGATTTAAGATATATTTTAGCATATACATCATTCCCACAAAAATTTTGGAAACTTTCAAGAGATTACTACAAGAATATAACTAAATGTAATAAAACAGCTTTCTTAAATTTACTTCAAAAATCTAATGATAAAACTTATTTCCAACTAAAATTTATTCAAGAAATATTACCTAGAATTGAATCAGAATATGGGGTTAAACTTTAAAAAAATCCTAGAGAATATTATCTCTAGGATTTTTATTAAGATTATTTTCTTTTATTTTTAACTTGTGCTTGAGCTGCTGCAAGTCTTGCAAGCGGAACTCTAAATGGTGAACAAGATACATAATCTAATCCTATATTATGGAAGAATTCAACTGATGAAGGATCTCCACCATGTTCTCCACATATACCAAGTTTTATATCTTTTCTTGTTTCTCTACCTTTTTCTACTGCCATTTTAACCAGCTTACCAACTCCATCTTGGTCAAGTTTTGCAAAAGGATCTTGTTCATAAATTCCTTTTTCATAGTATGAACCTAAGAACTTAGCAGCATCATCTCTTGAGAATCCAAAAGTCATTTGAGTTAAGTCATTTGTACCAAATGAGAAGAACTCAGCTTCTTTTGCAATATCATCAGCAGTAATGCAAGCCCTTGGAATTTCTATCATAGTTCCAACTTTATATTCTATTTTAGTTCCCTTTTCATCCATCACTAATTCTGCAGTATTAACAACTATATCTTTAACATATTTTAACTCTTTAAGTTCTCCAATTAATGGAATCATAATTTCTGGAACTACATTATACCCTCTCTCAACATTAACAGCTATTGCAGCCTCAATAATTGCCCTTGTTTGCATTTCTGCAATTTCAGGATAAGTTACTGCAAGACGACATCCTCTATGTCCCATCATTGGATTAAATTCATGCTTACTATCTACAGCATTTTTAATTTCTACTACATCAACATCTAGCTCTTTAGCTAATACTTCCATATCCTCATCAGTATGAGGTAAGAATTCATGTAGAGGTGGATCTAGAAGTCTTATTGTAGCTGGCATTCCTTTAAGTGCTTCATAAATTCCTATAAAATCTGCTCTTTGCATTGGAAGTATTTTATTAAGTGCTTTTCTTCTATCTTCCTCTGTCTTAGCTATTATCATTTCTCTAACTGCTAATATTCTATCTTCAGCAAAGAACATATGCTCTGTTCTACAAAGTCCTATACCTTCTGCCCCAAACTCTACAGCTTGTTTAGCATCTCTTGGAGTATCAGCATTAGTTCTAACCTTTAATGCTCTTATTTCATCAACCCACTCCATAAATGTTTTAAAATGTCCTGTAATTTCTGGAGTTACTGTTTTTATTTTTTCTCCATATACATTTCCAGTAGTTCCATCTATTGAAATGTAATCATTATCAGTATAAACTTTACCGTTAACTTCTAAAGTTTTATTTTCTTCATTTACTTTTAACTCTCCACATCCTGCAACACAACAAGTTCCCATTCCTCTAGCTACAACAGCTGCATGTGAAGTCATACCACCTCTAACTGTAAGTATTCCTTGTGCTGCTATCATACCTTCTATATCTTCTGGTGATGTTTCAAGTCTAACTAAGACTACTTGCTCTCCATTTGCAGCTCTTTCTTTAGCTTCCTCTGCAGTAAATGATATTTTACCACATGCAGCTCCTGGTGAAGCAGGTAAACCCTTTGCAATTGGATTTGCTTTCTTTAAATCATTATCATAAAAAGCTGGATGAAGAAGTGTATCTAATTGTTTAGGCTCAACCTTAAGTATTGCCTCTTCTTTTGAAAGCATTCCTTCTTCAACTAAATCAACGGCAATTTTAAGTGCAGATTGTGCTGTTCTCTTACCATTTCTAGTTTGAAGGAAGTATAGTTTACCTTCTTCAATAGTTATTTCCATATCTTGCATATCTTTATAATGCTTTTCTAATACATTAACAATTTCAACAAACTCTTTATATATTGCTGGATTTTGTTCTTCTAATTTTTTTATAGGAAGAGGTGTTCTTATTCCTGCAACAACATCTTCACCTTGAGCATTCATTAAGTATTCTCCATATATTTCATTTTCTCCATTAGCTGGATTTCTTGAGAATACAACCCCTGTTCCTGAAGTTTCTCCCTTATTACCAAATACCATTTCTTGAACGTTTACTGCTGTACCCCATTCACCTGGTATGTCATTTAATCTTCTATATACTATAGCTCTTGGATTATTCCATGATCTAAATACAGCTGTTACTGATTCTATTAATTGTGTTTTTGGATCTTGAGGAAATTCTTCTCCCTTTTCTTTTAAATATATTGCTTTATACATTGAAACAAGCTCTTTTAAATCATCAGCAGTTAAGTCTGTATCAAATTCAACTCCATTACGCTCTTTCATTTCATCAATTTTATTTTCAAATAATCTTTTTTCAATTCCCATAACAACATCTGAGAACATTTGAATAAATCTTCTATATGAATCATAAGCAAACCTTGGATTATTTGTAGCCTTTGCAATTGCCTCAACAGAAATATCATTAAGTCCAAGATTCAATATAGTATCCATCATACCAGGCATTGAAACTCTAGCCCCTGATCTTACTGAAACAAGAAGTGGATTTTCAGTACTTCCAAATTCCTTTCCAGTAATATTTTCTAATTCTCTCATACACTTCTCTATTTCTTCTATTATTGAAGATGAAATTACTTTGCCATCTTCATAATATTTGTTACAAGCCTCTGTTGTAACTGTAAATCCTTGTGGCACCGGCACTCCAAGGGTTGACATTTCCGCTAGGTTGGCACCCTTTCCACCTAGCAAATTTTTCATTGATGCGTTTCCTTCCTTAAAAAGATAAACGTACTTTTTCTCCATCTCAATACTCCTCCGTTCAATACTAATGTTATCTATACTATCGGTAATATTTACCGCAGTTAGCTTAATTTAATTATTTATTATTTCCTAATTTAACAAATAACTTTGTAACGTTAGTCTTTGACACTTTACCCACTATTTTGTATTGTTCTCTCTCTTCTACCATAATTTTTTCAACAATTGGAATACTATCAATTTCATGTTCTATTATTTTTTTTGCTATATCATAAGCTGGATCATCAACTGTACCACATACTATATTGGGCATTCTAGTCATTATTACACCTACAGGTACTTTGTGTATATCAGTCCCTCCTATTGCAATTTTAAGAAAATCTTTTCTTGAAACTGCACCAGTTAAAACTCCTGCATTTTCAACAAATAAAGTTCCAACATCATTCAAAAACAAGTATACGATTGCATCGTAAACCGTTGTACTTTCATTTACTATTGAAGGTTTTGACATAATATCTTTAACTTTTATTTCGTTTATATATTCATTTACTAAACTGCTTTTTGGTTTATTTGAGTATACATATCCAACCTTAGGTCTTGCATCTAATGTTCCTATCATTGTTAAAATTGCAAGGTCTGCCCTTAAAGCAGCTCTTGTAACCCCTAATTTTTCTGCTAAAGCTTCGCTAGTTACAGGCTGTCCCTCTTTTACTAGTTTAATTATCTCTTCTTGTCTTTCTGACAATTTCAAAATCGATCCCTCTTTCCAAATACAAGGAATATTGAACAAATTGTTAAATTTTTGAAATTATAATCTAATTATACCATGTAATTCCAATTTGACTATACTATTTTTTCAAAAATTTGTAATAAATCCATAAAATATTCCTTGTTTATTGATTTTATCTTAAAATTTAATCTGTTTTTCTTATAATTTCTTTTGTTTATTCTTTATCGTCAAATTTTACTGTATATGTATATACAGTATCATCTCCTGTATAAACATTAGTTTTATTTTTTTTATTTTTTACATTATTAAACTTATCCTTAACCATTTCAGTAAAATCTAATGCTTTACCTTTAACTTCTTTGGCAGCATTTTCAACATATTTATTTACTACTTCAACACTACCATCACATTTTGTTATTTCAATAGTTAATTTTGTTATAGCAGCTGCAATTACTCCAAATGCTAATATTGGTGGAATTATAACAGCTATAACAGTTGCTGCTATTCCAGCATTTACAGGAACATCAACTATTACAGAATCATCTTTTTTAACTCTTATTCTGCTTACATTTCCCTTTTCTATAATATCTTTTAACCATGCCTTAAGTTCATCTATACTTACTGATTTTTTTTCATCTTCTTTCTTGTTTGAATTTTCTTCAGCAAATGGAACTACAACATTACTTTCTATATATATTAAAGCTTCTAAAACATCTCCATCATTAAGTTCTAGAGCTTTTTTTGCAGCTTCATAAGTAACTCCTGTTCTTTCTCTTATTTGATCTACTTTTTCTAAAGTAATTTCCTTCATGAATTATCACTCCTTTAAGTAATTTAACATTTCTAAACTCTTAGGTTTTTTTGAATAATTTGATGATATTATAAAGCTTGTAACTCTCTCAATTTCTTTTTTTATATCCTTTGATAAATTAAGTCTAAAAATTTTATCTGCAGTAGTGTTAGATAAAAACTTTAAGGAATTATAACACCCTTTAGAAACATAGAGTCCATGAGTTTTTTCACATTCATCACAAACTCCACCAAAGTTTGAAAGACTTATATAATTAGATACATTAATTTTTTTTCTACAATTAACACAATTATCTAAAATAAGTCCATAACCCGTTGCTTTTAAAAGTTTTAATTCAAATGACCTTATAAGTAACTCATAATCTATAGCATCTGTATCTAAAAGGTATAATGTAGTTATAAATTCTTTATAAAGATATAAGTTTTTCTCTCCTTCTATTAATGCTATATCAATAAGCTCACATAAATAAGAAGAATATGTAAGCTTATCTAAGTTACTCATAAGGCCTTGAAATGAGTTAATTATTTTACCTTCCTGCATGTTAGATAAATTTTTACCTTTAAAAATTGTATAATCTCCATAACAAAGAGGAAGAGTGATTGCAAATAAACTACTTTTACTCTTTTTAGCTCCTCTAGCTACAGCTGTAATCTTACCTAAATTTTCAGTGTAAATCCAAATTAATTTATCATTTTCTTTATAATCAAGAGCTTTAATAATAACACCTCTTGTATTTATTAAAGACAATTAAAATCAACCTCCAAATATTTACTTAAGTTTTTTATATCCAAGTTCCTTAAGCAGTATTTGGTTATCTCTCCATTCTTTTCTGACTTTAACCCATATTTTTATATTAACTTTACTTCTTAAAAATCTTTCTAATTCATATCTTGAAGATTCACCTATTCTCTTTAAACATTGCCCATTTTTTCCTATTATTATTCCTTTATGAGAATCTTTTTCGCATATTAAATCTACTTCTATATGATAAGTTCCATTTTCTTTTTGTTTCATTTGAATTACATCTACTGCAATACCATGTGGAACTTCATCTCTTAATGTTCTTAGAGCCTTTTCTCTTACAATTTCAGCTACAACAAATCTTTCTTGTACATCAGTTATCATATCTTCTGGATAATATTTAGGTCCTTCTGGTAATTCTTCTACCATAAGTTCTAATAATTTATCAACATTTTTACCTTTCATTGCTGATATTGGAATTATTTCTTTAAAATCAAATTCCTTTGAAAAATCTGCTAATGACTTAGCTACAGTTTCTTTACTGAATTCATCAATTTTATTTAAAACTAAAAAAACTGGTGCTTTTTTGTCTCTTAAAGATTCTAATATATATTTATCTCCTCTTCCAATCTCTTCTCCTGGATTAGTTAAAAAAAGAATTAAATCAACATCTTTAGTTGAATCTTTTGCTGAATTAACCATATACTCTCCAAGTTTATGCTTAGGCTTATGAATACCTGGTGTATCAACGAATATCATTTGATAGTCATCTGTTGTTAAAATTGTTTGTATATTATTTCTTGTTGTTTGTGGTTTATTAGAAACTATTGAAAGTTTCTCTCCCATTATATAATTCATTAATGTAGATTTCCCAACATTTGGTCTTCCTACTATTGAAACAAATCCTGATTTAAACATTTTTCCTCCTGTTACTCTAGGTCCTTTCTTGTGAAAGTTCCTGGCATTATCTCATCTAAAGTTTTTTCTATATAATCATTTTCATTTTTTATTATATAAATTTTTATATTTTCATCCTCTGCAAATTCACTTATTACCTGTCTGCAAATTCCACAAGGATAAGTATAGTTATTTGGATCACCTATAAGTGCAAGAGCCTTAAGCACTCTATTTCCTTTTGAAACTCCATTAAATATTGCACTACGCTCTGCACAATTTGTAGCTCCATATGAAGCATTTTCTATATTGCATCCTGTATATATATTTCCGTCTTCAAAAAGAGCTGCTGCTCCTACTTTAAAGTTTGAATATGGACAATATGCTTTCTCTCTCACTTCTATAGCTTCTTTTATTAAGTTTTTATTTACCATATAAAATCCCTCACTTTAAATTGTATAATCTATTTAACCATATGTGCTATATATTATATCACTAATAGTAAAATTTAAAAAGTTATATCTATATGTTTACCCATTAAATATTGTAAATATAAGTAGAGTAATTAATATTCCAAAAATAGCACCAACTAAAACTTCTAAAGTAGAATGTACTTCTGAGTCGACTCTACTTTGTGCTGTAATAAAAGCCATAATAAAACTTAGAACTATACATATTGGTTCTTCTGTTATTAATGATATAGCAGTTGCTATTGAAAATGCCAAAGCACTATGGCCACTTGGCATTCCACCTTTAAGAGGTGTTCCTTCACCAAATACAGCCTTTATAATTACAGTTAATATACATACAACAACTAATACAATAAATATTGTATATGGCTCTGAACTTTTTATTTTATGAAGTAATATAAATGAAAAATTAGATAATTTATCCCAAAAGATAACATAACCAACTACAACAGCATTTATAGCAGTAATTATTACTGCCCCTGCTGCAACATTTTTAGCTATTTTAGCTAATGGATGATAATAATTTGTATTCATATCAACAACAGCTTCTATAGCTGTATTAAAAAGCTCTGCACTTATTACCATAGATATAGTTATAGCTAATATTAGAAATTCAATTTTTGAAACATCAAAAAACAAACAACCTATAAGAACTAATACTGAAACTATCATATGTATTTTCATATTTCTTTGAGTTCTAACTGTATAAATAACCCCATCTATAGCATTATTAAAACTATCTACCATTTTTTTCAGTCTCATAAAACCACCCTTATAATTTACCTAGTAATATTTAATTTTAAAAGTATATCTTCTTCTCTTTTTCTCATTATTTTCTTTTCATCTTCTTCCATATGGTCATAACCTAAAAGATGTAAAACTGAATGAACAACTAAATAACAAGCTTCTCTTTCAAAGGAATGATTATACTCCTTACTTTGTTCTAAAGTTCTCTCTAGTGATAATACTATATCACCTAACACTAATTCTTCTCCATCTAAGAATGTTTCATCAAAATCTTTGTTTAAATAAACTTCTTTAAATACTTTTTTATCATCATAGTTTAACATTGGAAAAGATAAAACATCTGTTGCTCTATCTATACCTCTTGTTTCATTATTTATTTCTCTTATTTCATTATTGTCAACAAATAACATAGATATTTCACAATCAACGTTTACTTCTTCTTCTTTTAAAGCAAAGGTTATTACTTTTTCTAAATTATTTATAAAATCTTCTGTTATATTTATTTTATCCTGTCTATTATCTACATATATCATATTTTTTCTCCCTTTATATTTATTTTTATATTTATATTATAAACTAAATTATGGGGAGTTTAACACTCCCCATAATAATTAATTATTTTTCTCTTTCTTTTCACTTGGATACTCTATTCTTTGATGATATATACCATATAAAGCTTTTAAAAAACATTTTCTAATTTTCTCTAAATCTTTAAGAGTTAAATCACAATTATCTAACTGTCCTGAATAAAGTTTATCCTTTATTATATTATTTACCATTTCCTCGATTTTACCTTTAGTCGGCTCAGAAATCGACCTAACTGCTGCTTCTGTGCTATCTGCTAACATTATTATTCCAGCCTCTTTACTGCTTGGTATAGGACCTGGATATCTAAAATCTTCCTCTTTTACGTCCTCTGGATTTTCAGCACTATTTTTCATCTTATAATAAAAATATTTAACTAAAGTTGTTCCATGATGCTGTTCTATTATATCTTTTATAACATCTGGTATATTATATTCTTTTGCAAGTTCAACACCATCTTTAACATGAGATGTTATTATAAGAGTACTTAAGTTAGCTGTAATTTTATCATGAGGATTTTCTTTTCCAAATTGGTTTTCACCAAAAAAGTAAGGTCTTTTAGTTTTACCAACATCATGAAAATAAGCTCCTACTCTTGCTATAACAGGATTTGCATTAACTTCTTCAGCAGCCATTTCTGCCAAGTTTGCAACTAACATACTATGATGATATGTTCCTGGTGCTTCCATTAAAAGTTTTTTAAGTAATGGATTATTAGGATTTGAAAGTTCTAAAAGCTTAAGTGTCGTTACAACGTCAAAACTTGATTCTAAAAATGGCAATACACCTATTGAAAGTATTGCTGAGAATATAACACCTACAGCTGATAATCCACTAAATATAAGTATTTCTTTAAAGTTATTTGATAATAGTACCCCAGTTGTAAATGTAATTATAGCACTTATTATCACAAGCCATATTGATGAATAAAATATATCATTTCTTTGTTGCATTTTCTTAAAGCTTGTTGCACCTAAAATAGCATTTAATATTCCAAGCATCATTATTTGAGGATTAAAGTTAACTAAAGCCCCTATAATTATAACATTAATACTACATACAATAAGAGATAACTTATAATCAATGAGTAATGCAATAAGTATTGGTGCACATGCTAAAGGAATAGCAAAAGGAGAAATTTCTCCAATAACTCTAGCTAAAATAAAACTAAATATATTTATTATGTTTATAAGTATTATAAGCTTAGTATTTTTGTACACTTTTTTATGATGTTTGTATATATAAAAATACTGAATAAAAAACATTACAACTGTAAATATAGCAAGCATTGAGTAAAGAAGCAAAAAACCACTTCCCCCATTTTGGTCTAAAAGGCCTAAATCTTTAAGTATAGCTATTTGCTCTGCTGTTACAGGTTCACCTTCACTTACTATTGTTTGATTTTTCTTGATTATTACTTTTGGTACACTTTTTTGAACTTCTTTTATTAGTTCTTCTGTTTTTTCTTTATCATAAAAAAAGTTTGGTTTTATTTCTGGTATAACTAATTTTTTAATAACCTTCTGAACTGAAGATTTAGTATCTATTGATTCAATTTGTTTATTTGCAAGATCAATTGCATTATTTAGACTTTCTTCATTTCCATCTTCTATATTATTTTGATAAACTTCATTTATTATTGTATTTACTTCAAATTTTATATCATTAAGTTTTGCTTCTGGAAGCGATAATAATATTTTATAATCATTTTCATTTAAATATTTATTATTAAGGTTAGATAGTTCTTTTAATTTATCATTTTCATTTTCTACTGTTGCATTTAAATTTATAACCTTATTTAAAACGGTATCTATATTTTTTATAGCTTCCGTTTTAACTTCACCTTTAGAAGTATATGGCTTATCTATCTTTTCTGTTGCTTCCTTTATTCGTTCATTAGTCGCTATTTCATTTACTGTATCTCTAGGTGCTTTTATATCCGCTCTAGCTATATCCCCTTCTTTTAAGTCATATTGCTTAGGTGCTATAGCAGTAATAAGTAATACATATGTTATAAGTATTGTAACTATATTTACTAATGTTCTAACATATACCCTTTTAGACTTATTAGCCTTATTTGATAAATTTCTATTAAAAAACAACTTTTCCTTTATACCCAATGTTTATCACCTTCTTATCAATTACATACTACTTAAATTTTACGTTATGTTTTCTTCTACTACAAACTGCGCTGTTATTTGAATTTTTTCATCTGATGTATTTTCAACTTTATGACTTCTTTTAACTATTTTAGCTTCATTACTTAAATCCTTTAACAAAAGGCTTTCTAGCTTTTTTAAAGAGTCTTTTACTACAGTATCTTTATCTAAATGTATTTTTTCTTCTTCCATTTCATAATAAGTAGTTGACCTAATGATTCCAGTATTATCTTCTATTTTATCATAATTTTCAAATGAATTTGTAGCCTTTTTTAAGTAAATTTTCTTTCCCCATAAATTTAAATATAAATCAGTCTCCTTATTTCCTTTTTTGACTAACCTTTCACCATTTATTTGAACTTCTAAACTTCTTTCATAAAACACATTAGCTATAACAGTTCCTTCTGGTTTAACTTCATACTTTTCTTCTAAAAGTCCATCATATGGATATATTAAAATATCACCCTTTTTCACCATATCACCCGGACTTACAGCAGCAGTTCCAAATTGAGTATAAACTCTCTTAACTTCACCATCCTTTTTAGCTAATATTTCTTTATTTTCATTTTCAAGAAAATCTGGTGGATTTACCTTTTCCTCTATTTTCACTTTTAAAGTAGAACCTTCAACCCTAGCCCTAACCCACAATATTTCATCATGTATATCTTCAAGTTTTTTCTCTAAACTATAAACATCAATTTCACTTTTCCCAATACCTTGCTTTATTCCAAATTCATTCAATATTTTTCTTATTTCAAAAGGAGAAACATTTTTTTCTGTATATATATCTATGGCCCATATTCTTGTTGATAAAACAAATAATATTAAAACAAATATTACTCCACCGATAGTAAATGTTAGTTTCTTTTTTAACTTTGATATGTTTATTATTTTCCCTTTTCTATTTATTATTTTTACTTTTCCATTACACCTTTTTACTATTTTCTTTAAATCTCCATAATCATCTCCATATATATCCATATGAAATGTAACAGCATCTATTTTTTTTATTTTATTACTCTTTATACCATTATTCCATAGTCCATTTAATATTTGTTCTGTATTCATACAAACAACTTCAACTGTTATTATAGATATTCTTTTTGTATAATACCTCATAAACTTATACCCTCATATGATATTGATTTGAATTTACCACTTAAAACTATAGTTTCAGATGCTATATATAATATTTCAAAATTTTCGCCTTCAACTTTAACAATTCCTATATTTGTTTTTACTTTTATAAATTCTTTTTCAAATACTTCTATTCCCTTATGATTTTCTATACTTATTTCTTCTTTGCCAACAACAGTTATTTTAGGTAAATTAAGAAGTACATCCTTTGGCAAATCTATTTTTTCTATTAAATTATTCTTTTTTTTATTTATACTTTCTTTCAAAACAAACCCTCCCCCTTAAATTAATACTTCTATCATAGTAATTTATGATTTTTAAATAATTTTAATTACAAAAAAATAGGAGAGTTTAAAAACTCTCCTATCTTTTTAATAATAAATAGCAAAAAGAGCTCTAAAAGAGCTCTTTTGCTATTTATTATTTATTATTTAAATAATTTTTAACTATTTGACTTACAAGCTTGCCATCAGCTTTCCCTACAGTCTTAGGTCTAACTAACGCCATAACTTTTCCCATGTCTTTTATGCTACATGCACCCGCTTCTTCAGCTGATTCTTCTACTATCTTTAAAATTTCGTCTTCGCTTAATTGCTGAGGAAGGTAATCTAGCAAGATCTTGATTTCAGCATTAGCTTCATCTACTAAATCTTGTCTGTTACCTTTTTCAAACTCAAGCACAGCTTCTCTTCTTTGCTTGACTTCTTTAGCTAATATCTCAATTGTTTCGCTTTCCTCTACTTGTTTACCGGTCGTTTTTTCAACTAATAAAATGGCAGATCTAGCGGTACTTAACACATTAGCTTTAAATTTGTCTTTTGCCTTTAAAGCAGTTTTCCAATCTTCTTGAAGTCTTTCTTTAATTCCTGGCATTTTTATACCTTCTTTCAAAATACTACTTGAACTTTCTCTTTCTAGCAGCTTCTGATTTCTTTTTCTTCTTTACGCTTGGTTTTTCGTAATGTTCTCTCTTTCTTACTTCTGAAAGAACTCCAGCTCTAGCGCATTTTCTTTTGAATCTTCTTAATGCACTTTCAAGTGTTTCGTTTTCTCCAACTTTTATTTCTGACATCTATTATCCCTCCCTCCGCTAGCTTAAATTACAAATTCAATCAGCTACGGGCTTAATAACACAAGCTATATTATACATTAGGTTTGTTATTTATGTCAACATTTTACGTAAACATTTTTAACCTGGTGGCCATTTTAATTCCCTGCCGCCTAAAATATGGAAATGCATATGGTCTACAGTTTGCCCACCTAAAACTCCACAATTGTTTACTATTCTATATCCATCCTCAGAAATACCTAGCTCACTTGTTATTTTATTTATAACTTCAAAAATATGTGCTATAATATGAGAATTTTCACTAGATATCATATTAGCACTTTTTATATGCTCTTTTGGTATAACTAAAAAATGAACTGGAGCCTCTGGACTTATATCATAAAATGCATACACAAACTCATCTTCATATATTTTATTTGAAGGAATTTCACCTTTTACTATTTTACAAAAAATACAATCTGTCATAAGTTTCACCCCCTTTACAGAGTAGTTACCTTATTATTTTACCACTTTTCCTTCTGCATAGTCACCCTTTGAATCAAAAAGTTTTACTTTTATTATATTTCCTACATCTTCTTTTGATGCACCTATAACATGAACTTTAACATAATTCCTAGTATATCCTTCAAATACACCTTCTAATCCCTTAACTTCTTGCTCAATTAAAACTCCCATTTCTCTGCCTATTAAGCTATCAGTATAAGATTTTTCATTTATGTTATTAAGTTCTATTAGTCTTTTACTTCTCTCTTCTTTTATATTTCCATCTATTTGATTTTCCATTGTGGCAGCTTTTGTTCCTGTTCTTGGACTAAACTTAAATATATGAGTTTTAGTTAATTTATTTCTCTTTAAAAATTCATAAGTTTCTTCAAATTCTTCATTAGTTTCTCCTGGGAATCCAACAATTACATCAGTTGTTATTGAAGCATCTTTTAAATTTTCTCTTAAAACATTAACTATTCTTTCATATTCTTCAGCAGAATATCTTCTATTCATCCTTTTTAAGGTTTCATTACAACCACTTTGTAGTGATAAATGGAATTGAGGACATAACTTTTTCATATTCTTTATCTTTTCTACAACTTCATCAGTAAAGAATGCTGGCTCTATTGAACCAATTCTAACTCTTTCTATTCCATCTATCTTCTCAATTTCTTCTAATAATGTTACTAAATCTACATTACCGTCTAAATCTAATCCATATGATGCTGTATGTATTCCTGATAAAATTATTTCTTTAAAACCATGTTTTGCAAGCTCTTTTACTTCATTTAATACACTATTAAAATCTTTTGAGCAAACAGCTCCTCTAGTATATGGGATTAAACAATATGCACAAAATCTATTACATCCATCTTGTATTTTTAAGAAAGCTCTAGTTTTATCTCTATAATCCTCTATTTTAAGTTCTTCAAACTTCTTATTTCTAAGTACAGCTCCAACTTTAACTTGAGGTTTTTTCTCATCCCTAGCCTTGTTTACATAGTATACTATGTCTCCTTTATTTCTAGTTCCAAGAACTACATCTACTCCTTCAATACCTGAAACTTCTTTTGGCGCTATTTGTGAGTAACATCCAACAACAGCTATTATAGCCTCAGGATTTAATCTTCTAGCTCTTCCTATAATTTGTCTTGATTTTTTATCACCCATATTAGTAACTGAACATGTATTTACAACATATACATCAGAAACTTCTGAAAAATCTACAACTTCATAACCTTCTCTTATAAATTTTTCTGTCATAGCCTCTGATTCATACATATTTACTCTACATCCTAATGTAGCAAATGCAACTTTCATTAAATATTTCCTCCTAAGTCACCTAATTCATATTGAATCAATGAGGTAGCAACGAAACCTGCCGTTTCTGTTCTAAGGATTCTTTTCCCTAGTGTTATTATATATGCTCCCTCTCTTTTTAAAATTTCTATCTCTTCTTCTTCAAATCCACCTTCTGGACCTACAACAATTCCAACTCTTTTTATAGAATTTTTATCTATTTCATTCATCAAAGACTTTATACCAAAATCTTCTTTGTTTTCATAAGGAACTATAAGTAAATCAAACTCTTTAATTTCTTTTAATAAATCATTGAATTTCATAGGCTCCAAAACATTTGGAATTATACTTCTCTTGCTTTGTTTGCAAGCTTCAAGTGCTATTCTATTTAATCTATCTAACTTTTTAAAATCGCCTTTTAATTTTACATCAACTCTCTCAGTTATTAAAGGAACAAATTTTGTTATTCCAAGTTCTGTTCCCTTTTGCACTATTAAATCCATCTTTTGTGCTTTTGGCATACCTTGAAATAAAACTATTTCAACATTACTTTCATTATTTAGATTTAACTTTTTTACTATATCTAAAGTTACTTCACTTTTTGTAATTTCATTAATTTTTGCTAAATATTCACTTCCAGCACAATCATTTAAAACAACTTCTTCACCTTCTGAAAGTCTTAAAACTTTATATATATGCTTAACATCATCTCCTATTATTTTGGCATAATCTCCAAACACATAGTCTGATGGTGTAAAAAATTTATGCATTAAATAATCACCTAACCTTTATTTTGATTTTGCAATTATGCAGTTCCATTCTCCATCTTTATTTACCTTTATTACTTCAAAGCCGCTTTCTTCTAATTTAGATGTAACCATATCAACTCTATCATGAATTATACCTGATGTTATGAATACTCCACCCTCTTTTAAAACTCTCTTAACATCATCTATTAATATGCATATTACTTCTGCAATAATATTTGCTACAACTATATCAGCTTTTCCTTCTATTACTTCAACTAAGTTTCCATAAAGAATTTCTATGTTATCTAAATTATTATATTCTACATTTTCTTTTGCTGATTCAACTGCAACTGGATCTAAATCTACACCAACAGCTTTCTTTGCTCCAAGTTTAGCTGCAGCTATAGCAAGTATTCCTGAACCTGTTCCAACATCAAATACTATACTATCTTTTTTAACATACTTTTCAAGTGCATTAATACACATTTTAGTTGTTTCATGATCTCCTGTTCCGAAGGCCATTCCAGGATCTAATTCTACTACTAATTCTCCATCTTTTTCTTCATATTCTTCCCATATTGGCTTTACAACTATTTGCTCTCCAACCTTTGATGGTTTATAATATTTTTTCCAGTTATTTGCCCAATCTTCTTCATGAGTTTTAGAAACTTCGACTCTTCCTTCTCCAACATTAAAGCCCATATTTCTTATTTCTTCTATTTTTTCTTTAACATATGTAACAACTTCATCTATATTATCCTCTTCTGAGAAATATCCCTTTACAACTGCAAATTCACCTTTATGTTCTAAAACATTTATATCTGCAAAATCCCAAGTTAAAGGACCTTGTTCTCTTCCTAATATATCATTTGGATCCTCAACTGAAACCCCTTTACAATCTAATATGTAAAAAATTCCTTCTATTGGTTCAAGTGCCTCACTTGTTGTTATAACCTTTATCTCTATCCATGATCCTTCCATGAAAATCATTCCTTTCTTCTATGTCAATAATAAACTAATAAATAATTTTAACCTTTTTATTAAGAATATGTCAAGGTTACTAATATAAATATAAACATAAATAAAGAGCCTGGCAACTTAAACCAGGCTCTTTATTTATTTTATATGACTTAAAGTATTTAAAGGTATCTTTCCGCATATTAATTTTTTTCCATCCGAGTATCCTTCTTCTCTTCCTTCTAGTTCTTTAATAAGAATATTTCTATAATATGCTATTCTATTTTTGTATTTTTCATCATCTATTAAATTATTAAGTTCAAACTTATCTTTTTCTAAATCAAAAAATTGTTCTCTTCCACTTTGAGAGAACCAAATATATTTTTCTTTTCCATCTGTTATATAATGATTTGAATATTCTCCAAAAGAATGTTCTCCATGTATATATTCTCTTAAAAATTTACTTTTTCCTTGAATAATATCTTTTACACTTTTACCATCAACTGTATTTGGTATATGTGTTCCAACAATATCTAAAATACTTGGCATTATATCCCTAAGTTCTACAAGTTCATGAAATTCTTTTCCCTTTATTCCATTAATAAAATTTCCTGGGTCATAAATTATAAAAGGAACTTTAACGCTACCTTCATAAGGTAATGCCTTCCTATAAAAGTTATGATCTCCAAGCATATCCCCATGATCTGATATAAATATTATTATAGTATTTTCTAACTCTCCATATTCTTCTAATGAAGAAATAAATCTTCTTATCTGATGATCTATATGTGTTATTAATCCATAGTAAGCAGCCTTTGCTCGCTTATTTGCCTTTTTACTAATTTTACCCTTTGTACAACTTATATTATATCCTAAATCATTTATATCTTCTTCATTACTCCAATACCCTACATTAGGCTCTTTTAAATCTTCATTAATATATTTATTAAAATAATATTCTGGTGGATCTAATGGGGAATGTGGCCTTACAAAAGACATATTTAAAAAAAATGGTTTAGTAGTGTCTCTTCTTCTTAAAAAATCTATCGACTCACTAACTACCCAATTAGTTGGATGTAACCTTTCTTCATAACACCACGGTCTTGCATCCCATGAATTTTTATCAATACCTAAATCCATTAAATCAACATTTAAATCTTTCTTTTCTTTAAACCACTTTAAATAATCATCTACATTTTCAAATTGTGTTCTAGAACTTTTATTTCTATTTCTACTAAAATCTAAATATCCATCATGTAAGATAACATTATGGAAGCCACATAAATTCCTTTCTGGAAAAACATGCATCTTCCCTATACATTGTGTTTGATATCCATATTTTGATAATTCAGAAGCTATTGTATTTTTATAATTCCAAATTACTCCATCCTCATATCCGACTCTCCCATGATTTTTTTGCTTCATACCAGTTAATACTGCAGCTCTAGATGCAATACAACTTGGTACAGCAGTATAAGCATTTTTAAAATTAAATCCATTTTTTGCAAGCATATTTAAATTAGGTGTTTCTATTTCATCATTACCATTTATTCCTATACAATCACTTCTCATTTGATCTACCATAATTAAAACTATATTAGGTTTCATAATATAATCCTCCTCAATGTGATAAAAACCCCTAATATGAAATCATACAGAGGTTTATATTTTAATCTTTATAATTATCCTTTTATTCCACCAATATTTATACCTTCAGTTAATTTTTTATGGAATATTGAATAAATTATCATAGTCGGTATCATAACTATAACCATTCCAGCAAACATTGCTCCCCAGTCTGTTGCAAACTTTTGTACTTCCATTAAGTTTTGAAGTCCAACTGGAAGTGTTTTTTTAGCATCTGTCATTATAAATGTTATTGCAAGGGCATATTCATTCCAAAAAGCCATAAAATTAAATATTAAAACAGTTATTATTCCAGGCTTTGCAAGAGGTACTATAACTTTAATAAGTGTTTTAAAGTAAGAGCATCCATCAATCATTGCTGCCTCTTCATAATCTTTTGGTATGCCTTGCATAAATCCAATAAGCATATATGTTGCAAAAGGAGTATGCAACACTGCATAAACTAAACTTAAAGCAATCAAATTATCCAAAAGCTTTAAATTATTTAAAACTAAAAATAATGGAACTATTATGTATACAGCTTGAATAAATAATCCAGCCATATAACTATTTTTTATAAAATTTGCTCCAATAAATTTATATCTTGATAATGCATAAGCTGATGGTATTACTAAAATCATTAAAAATATTAATGATAATACTGTAACAAAAATTGAATTTAAAAAGTAATCTCCCATATTAGATTTAGTAAATGCATTTATATAATTATCAAAGTGAAGAGATTCTGGCAAAGACCATGGGTTTGCATAAAATTCCTTAGTTGTTTTTAAAGATGATATTAAAGTCCATATTAAAGGTAATATAACTATTAAACTACCAATCATCATAACAATTCTTAATATCCACGTTTTAATTCTATCTTTTTTATTTGATACAGCCATTCAATCACCCCCTATGCACTTTCCTTTTTATCAGATATTTTATTCATAATTAAAGCTAGTCCAACTGCCACAACAAAAACAACTACTCCTATTGCCATTGCATAGCCATAATTTGAATTAGTAAATGCTTGCTTATACATATATGTTAATAAAACTTCAGAATTGCCATCTGGTCCACCTTTTGTCATTACGGTTACAAATATAAAACTTAAATTAAACACACCTGTAATATAAAAAGCAAAGGTAACTCTTACAATTTCCCAAAGCATAGGTATTGTTACATATCTAAACTTTTGCCAAAATGTTGCTCCTTCAATATCTGCAACTTCATAAAGTTCTGGCGATATACTATCAAGACCAGCCATGTAAATTACCATATAATATCCAACAGCCTGCCAAACCATTGCCATAACTATTGCCATAAGTACAGTTTTTGAATCTCCAAGCCATGCATGAGCTAAATGTTCAAGTCCTAATTTATTAAAAAAAGAATTTAATATACCAATTGATGGATCATAAATATAAGTAAATAAAACCCCAATTACAACCATTGATAATATGTTTGGAAAGAAAAATACTAATCTATAGAAATTTTTTTCTTTTAATTTTCCTTGTGTAAGTAAAACAGCTAGCAATAATGCAAATACTATAGTTATAGCAGGAAATGCTATCATTATTACTAATGTATTTTTAAGTGCTTGCCAAAATTTTTCATCAGTAAATAATGTTTCAAAATTTTTAAGTCCTATAAATTCAGGATTTGAAGATAAACCACTCCATTTATAAAATGACATACTAAAACCTTTTATAAGAGGATACACTAAAAACCCTAAAAATAATAGAAAAGCAGGCAGTACACTTAAAGCTAAAAATATATTTCTTTTTTTATTTTTGCTATTATATTTTTGTTTAACTAACATTTGCTTCCCCCCATTATTTTATCTTTTATTTATAAATAATAAGGGGGAAACTATTCCCCCTATTATAAATTTAAATTACTCCATAACTTCTCTAAGTTTAGCATCTGCTTTTTCTAATTGATCTGCCCACTTATCAGCTGTAAGTTCTCCATTCATTATTGAACTAACTGGATTAAATATTTCATCTTTAATATTGATTTCTGTTTGACCTGTAGTTGCAAATGATAATGTTATTGGCTTAACACCTTCATTAAATACTTGGAATGATTCGTAATTTGACTTAGGTAAGAATTCTTTAGCAAGTTCTAAACCATTCTTAGTTGGAATAACTCCACCTGATTTTTCAGCATTTAACTTAATATTTTCATCTTCATATTGATATAATAAGAATTTCTTAGCAAGCTCAACATTTTTAGAATCTTTTGGTATATACATTTGTTCTATCATAGTTGTTGCATATCTATCTTGTCCTTCTTTAAACACCGGTGGAGCTATAAATCCAAATGAAAATCCTTTTTCAGGTATTGCATCTTTCATTTCTCCTTCAAACCAGTTACCATTTGGTATAAATAAAGCTTTTCCATTTAAAAACTCTGTTTGAGCTTGTGTATGGCTCATAGCAACAGTTCCATCCATTAAATAGCCTTTTTTAGCTATTGTTTCAAAAATTTCAAGAGCTTTTTTTGCTCCTTCTGATTTCCATGCACCTTCCTTATAATTTAATACATCTTTAAGAGCTCCTTCTCCACCAGCTGATGCTATAGCTGGATATAACATAGCTTCCACATATCCTGGAGCCATTCCTTGATAAGTAAACAATGCTTTTCCATCTTTTTTAGCAGCATCATTTAAAGCATAAAACTCATCCCATGTTTTTGGTTCTTTTAAACCTTTCTCTTCAAAATATGTCTTGTTATACCAAAGACCTGTTAAATTATAATAAAGTGGAGCTAAATGGATTTTACTATCTCCATAAGGTGCTGTTAAAGGAGTATCTAAGAATCCATCCATAATTTTATCTTTTAATACAGTTCCATCTGATAACTTCATGTCAAAAACATCAGTTATATCTGTTAAAGCCTTATCTTTTATTAAAGCTTCAGTTAATCCTGATGGATCTCCAGTTTTTAAGTAAACAAAATCTGGTGAGTTTCCTGATGCTATTTTAGGTCTTATAATGTCTCCAATTTTAGGATTACATTCTAAGTTAACTTTAACACCTGGATTTTTTTCTTCAAATCCTTTTGCAACTGCCTCCCAATACTCTTTTCCAAAACCACCTTCAAAAACAGCTACATTTAATACTTGTTCTTCTCCTTCTGCCGGTTTACCGTCAGTTTTTGAAGCACTATTCCCACAACCTGCAAATAATGACAATCCAATTGTTGCAGTTGCTAAAAGAGTTAGCATTTTGATACTTCTCTTTTTCATTTTATTTCCCCCTTAAATACCTTTAAATTTTAATTTTATTTTAATTACAAATAAATATTATCATTAATCGTTTTCATTTAATATAAACTCAATTTACAATAATATGGAATATTTTTACGTAATTACACAAAGCACTTTTTTTTAAATTCACTTGGATTAATTCCATAAAATTTTTTAAATAATTTATTAAAATAAAATTGATCATCTATCCCAACCATTAAAGAGGCTTGTTTTACCATTATATCTTTCTTTGAAAGCAACTCTAGAGCTTTATTCATTTTTCTTTCATTAATAAAATATGTTATATTTTTACCCGTTTCATTTTTAAATATTCTACTTAAATAACTTTCATTCATATTTACTTTTTTAGCTAACATAGTAAGAGAAATTTTTTTATCTATATTTTTATCTATATAATCTACAATAATTTCTATTTCTCTTCTATATGTTTTGTTATTTTCTTTTATCCAACTTTCTATATCAATAAACTCTTTATATAAATACTCTTCAAGACTACTTATATATTTACACTTATCTATCTCTTTTCTTATTTCATTAAACTTATCAGCTTTTTTAATCCCCTTTTGAATTTCATATCCTTCTATATTTGAAAATATAAATTTAAATATCTCCTTTATATCATTAGGATTACAATTGTTTTCAATAGAATATTTCAATATTTTTTTGCAAAGCTCATAATTTTTTTTAAAATTTCTTTCCCTTATATTTTTTATTATTTCCATTGGATAAGTTATAGCTGTATAATCTATTTCCTTAAAATCATTTGCCTTTTCACAATCTATAAGTGAATTTTCACCTAAATAAAAACTAAGCTCAAATAAATTTATAGTTTCTTTAAAACATTTTTTAAAATTTTTTAATCCTTTATAGCATTTTGATAATACTATAGTAATTGTTATATTTAAGTATTGATTAATATTTTTAGAAATATAATTGTTAATTTGTATTAAACTATCCTCTTTTAGATTATAAAAAATTATTATTCCACTATGATTATTTATAAAAATTATTTTGTAATTTAAATCTTTTGAAATTGACTCTTCAATTATATTTCTTATATTTATTTTTAAATTAGATTTTTCTTTTATTTTACTATTATAAATTTTCCTAATATTATCTACATTAAAATAACTTATTTTATAATTATCTTCTAATATGTTGCTAATACCTGCATTTCTTATTGACTTAATAAACTCATTATCTTCGATTTCATTATATTTTTTTATAAAATTAAGATTATTTTTAAATTCCTCTGTATCAAATACTTCTATTTCCTTATTTTCTATCTCTTTTACTTCTTTATTTAAATTACATTTATCATCTTTTACTTGTTTTACAATATCCTCTATATCTTTTCTTTCAATAGTAACTTTTAATAAATAATCAAAAGCTCCTTCTTTCATTGCCATTCTGACCAATTCATAATCACCATGATTACTAAGAACTACTATTTTACTTAAAATTTTTCTCTTTTTTATTTCTTTTATAAATGATATACCATCTAAATTTGGCATCTTTAAATCTGTTATTATAAGATCTGCATACTCATTTTCTAATTTTTTTAATGCCTCAATACCATCTTTTTCGTATCCAATAACTTTACAGCCTAACCCTTCCCAATCAACTATATTTCTCATTGCAATTCTAATAAGTCTTTCATCATCCACTATTAAAACCTTAATCATAAACCCCATCCTCATCAAAATTATTTGGAAGTATTATTTTTACACAAGTCCCATTTAAAACTTTGCTTTTTAATTCTACTTTTGCCTTTTTCCCATAGGTTAACTTAATTCTTTCATATACATTTTTATAACCAACACCCGATAACTTCCCATTTTCATCATTACTTTTATTGTTATAATCAAATCCTTTTCCATTATCTTTTATTGTTATTTCTAAAAATTTTTCACCGCTTTTTATCTCAATATCTATCTTTTGTCCTTCTTTATCCTCATCAAAGCCATGAAGTATTGAATTTTCTATTATTGGCTGAAGTATAAATTTTATTATTTTTTTATTATAATCTTTTTCGCAAATATTATAATTTACATCAAAAGAATCCCCATATCTTAATTTCTGAATAACTATATAATTTTTAATATTATCTATTTCTTCTCTTATTGTTATAAATTCATTTGAATTTACAATAGTATTTCTAAGTAATTTTGCAAGTGCATTTAAGCCATCAGAAACTGACATATCTTCATTCATAATTGCAATCCACTTTAATGTATTTAAAGTATTAAATAAAAAATGAGGATTTATTTGAGCTTGCAACATATTTATTTCTGATTTTCGCTTTAAAGTTTGTTCATATTTAACTTTTATTATTAAACTATTTATCTCGTCTACCAAACTATTAAATTGTCTAGATAAAGTTCCTATTTCATCTTTGCTATCATCTATTAATTTTGTTTTAAATTTACCTTCTATAAAAGATTCCATACAGTTTGATAATTTATATATAGGTATATATATACTTCTGTATATGTATTTTGATATTATTATAAAAAATATTGTAAATATTAAAACTACTATTCCTAAAACTATAATCACATTTATTAATTGCCTTAAGAAATTGCTATAATTTATAAGAGTTACTACTTTCCAATCAAACTTTTCTACATTTTTATATTTTGATATATATCTTATATCTCCAATTATTGTTTTATCACCTTGTAGCTCTATTTTTTCTTTATAATTTACCGGAAGTTCACCAAATAAATACTTATTATTTTCATCTAATATAATAGTTGACGTGGAATTACTTAAAGATTTGTTTAAAAAGGATTTTGTAAAAGATTGCTCATTTAAGGCAACAAAAATATATCCTAAAATATTTTTACTTAAAGGATCTTTAATTGTCCTAGCCATTGATATAACACCTTGTCCATCTATTTGAGTATGAAACCATATAGTCTTTCCTATATTTTCTCTAGCCATAAAAGTATATCGAAGTACATCATTTTTATTAAAATACTTAAATCCTTGAGTATATAATATACTTAGGTCCTTTGTTAATATTTCTACCTCTCCTGCACTTGATAAAAGATGTAATTTTGAATATAAAAAATTATTTAATTTATTTGAAAAATTATGTCTCTCAATGGCTGTCATAACATTTGAATTTCTAAGTCCATAATATATTAAAGGAGACATTAATACCTCATCTAATTGTTGCTCAAACTTTTCTATATTTAAGTCAATATTTTCATCAATTATGTTAAGCATCTCAGTAGAATAGTCATTCATATTATTTTTTATCATTATTTTACTTTGCTTTACGCATATAAAAAACAAAAATATCATTGATAATATTGGTATTATAGAAAATCCTAATATAAGTCTCTTTTTTATACTTACATTTCTTATTTTCTCATTTAACATATATCCCACCCTTTAAACACCCATTATTAACTAATATAACATATTATATATTTTTTTACAAAATTTACTTTTTGTTAATAATAAAAGGGATTACTTAAAAGTAATCCCTTAAAATTTATTTATATTCAACCCATTTCATTTCCATAGGTTCTAATTTAATATTCTCTAAAATTTCTCCATTTATAAAAAGATTAGTTTCTTGAACTTCTCTAGTGTTATTTATAACAGCTATTTTCCCTATATTTTCAAAACACGCACATTCGGTATTTACATTTGAAACATAGTATTTTTTCATTTCTTCTTCTTTATTAGCTGCAAAATAAATAGCTCTTAAAAGCAATCTACAATTTTGAGGTGTATATGGAAGTCCTGCAAAATAAACACTTCTACCTTTTCCAAATTTATTTACAACTAACTCTGAATATTCTTTATTCATAGATAAAACTTGATAATTATCTCCTTTAGCATATACTCCATCCATACCTTCACCAAAATCTAAATCTTCTTTTATATCTTCAAGAAGAAAATGTTCTTTATCTACCTTATTATATTTTCTAGTACTAAGTGAAAATCCAATCTCTTTATCTACACCAAGTATATCATCTAACTGAAAATATCTACCCTCATATTGACATGCAGTTGGTTCTCCAACTCCAATAAATCCACCACCATTATATATCCATTCTCTTATTTTAGTAACTACCTCTAAATCTTTCCAATGCTCTCCTCCACTCCATGAAGTATAAGCACTTCCAGCATTTATAATTACTTTAGCATCCATTGGTATTCCATAAGTTTTTATATCGTCAAAACTTATGAATTCAACATCAACAGGCATTCCACTTAAACATTCAATAACACCAACATATGAGTAAATTTCTCTATACCAAAGTGCATGTGCAACTTGATTTGTTTGCCAAGTTCTAAGTTTTCCCCAAGCATTTAATACACAAACCTTTAATGAAGCATAAGCCTTTTCTCCATTTATAGTATTATGAATTTCTCTAAATTCATTGCATATCTTTTCAACTTCATCTACAAACTCTGGAAAATCTTTAGTAAGACCTAAATATCCACCATAACCTATTCTATTAAGAGGTTTTCTAATGATTGCTCTTCTTGCTTGTAGCCAGTTTTCTTGACCTTCTTTAACAGGATTCCCACCTTCTTTAAATACATCTGGGAAAAAATAAGGTAAAAATCTTCCTTCTGTATACTTGACTCCAGGTATATCACTTATCATTCTCATTGTAGCTCCATTTCCTACAGAACCAACAACAGCATCTAATCCTATCTCTTCAAAATATTTTCCATATGGTTCAGTTCCAATCCAATTGTCACCTAGAAACATCATTGCTTCTTTTCCTTTTTCATGACACATATCAACCATTTTTTTAGCTAAAGTGGATGTCCATTTTGATTGAAAATCTATATAATCTTTAAATTCTTTAGTTGGAACTCTAAATGGAGAATTATAATAGCCTTCATCAACTATATCTTCTGATTTTAATTTATAACCTTTTTCTTTTTCAAAATCATCCATTGCTTTAGGACTTACTGAAGAACTATATCCAAACCAATCAACAAATTTTTCTTTTCCAATCTCATTAAAACATAATGTAAAATGATGAAAAAACGTAGTAAATCTAACAACATCTATATCTTTATTTTCATCTAACCATTTTTCTAAAAGTTTTAACATATGCTTTTGTGATTTTGGTTGTCTACAATCATATGGTATTTCATGAGGTTTGTCTCCCCAATTATTTGTAATATGGTTATACATTTGAGTCGGATCCCAAATCATATACACTAAAAAGTTTACCGTGTACTTATGCCAAAGATTACAATTTTTTATAATTACCTTATTATTTTCTTTATCAAATTCCCATTTATTATTTTCTAAAACTTTTCCTGTTGTTCTATCATAAACTTCCCAATATTTTTTTTCATCATGAATTTTATCAACATCAAATTGTTCTTTAAAATACCCCTTTAATAAATCAATCTCTATATTTTTTTCAGTTGCAACTACAGGTTCTGACATTAAATAAAGCTGTTGAACTTCATCCATATTTTCTTTTATAAATTCTTGGTCATTTCTAGTTGTTAAGTATGTACTATAATTTCTCATACCTAACTTTTCTATTTCATCTCCAAGCTTTGTTCCATCACAATCTCTAATTGCATCTGCTCCCCATCTTTTTATTATTTCCTTTATATAATCATTCATTCCCTTATCTGTTGGTATAGTAACTCTTCCCTTTTCCATAAATTAAACCTCCCTAAATTCATATAGAACTTCTAATTTAAATTCTAATTTATATAAATACTAAATTACATAGAACTTTTTTCTAATTACATATAAAATTTTTACTTTTTTATATTAAAAACTTTATTAACTTATCTAATTAGCAATCATATTTAAAATAAATTTCTATAAACTATTTTAAATTACCTATAAATTACTAAAATTCTTTTTTATTGTAATTTATTAAAGTGTTATATATACTATAAATATATATATTTTATATATTAAAAGGAGATTTTATGAAAAAAATAACATCTATGTTTTTACCAAGTATAATAATACTTGCATTAACTTTTTTAAGTAGAAATGACAAAAACATTTTAATTGGATTATTTTTATTATTTCCAATTATTTTTATTATCCAAGGAATTATATACTCTGATTTAAAAAAACAATTACCTATAGGATTTCTTTTATCTTCCTTAGCCTTTATAATACCTATAAATTTATTGTTTCACATGGGAAGTTGTATTGAACTACTAGTAATTTATAATATATTGGGTATTATAAGCTTTCTTATTAAAAAGAAAATATCCAATATAAACTAAATTAAATACTTAATCTTAACCAAAACTCATTTATTTAAAACTATATAATTATAAATAAAAGGAGTCTAAGTTTAGACTCCTTTTATTCTTTAAATTTTTCTTTATAATTATTTGGTATATCATTTCCATACATTTTATATGCTAATAATGCTGCTCCATGACATGGCTCTATTTCAGGTTTTTTGACTATACAATTTAATCCATCTTCTTTAATCATATTAACTAACGGATCTAAAATTAAATCACCTGAATTAAAAACTCCACCACTATAAGATACAATAAATTCATTACTAAACTTTAATTTCCTTGCAAGAACTTTAATATGAAGGTACAAATTATAAGCTGCTTCTTCAAAAATAAATTTACATACTCTACATCCCTTATTTGCTGCCATTGCACCTATCTTAGAAAATGCTGCTATTTCAGTTCTTGAAAATTTCATTTTATTAAATACTATATCTACTATTTCAAAATAATCTTTTATATTAAGTTCTTTTTCCATAATATCTAACAAAACTGTTTTTTCTCTTCTTCCATCTTTTTGTTTAGTATATTCATTAATTACTTTTAATCCAATCCAATAAGCACTACCATCATCGCCTATTCCAGGACCCCATCCTCCAACTCTCTCTTCATATCCATCTTCATTTCTTCCATAAGCGATACTACCAGTTCCTGCAATTATGTTTATACCATCCTTGCACCCAGTACCGGCTGCCCAACCTACAACCGAATCATTAGAAACATTATAGTTAATCCCATCTAAAACTTCACATAATATTTTATCAATTATTATTTTATCATTTTCACTTTCCCCATATCCTGGTACTCCTAAAAAAACATATCCTATATCCTCTTTATTAATTTTAGCATCCGATATTATTTTATTAATAGATTCTAAAAGCTCATTTTTTAAATTTTCTTCTCCTATTTGATGGATATGAATTGTCCCTTTTTCTATAACTTTTACTATATTTAAGTTTTCATCAACTAATATATATTTAGTTTTAGTTCCCCCTCCATCAACTCCTAAATAATACATATTAAACCTCCCAGATTAAAATTTACATTAATACCCTTTAATAAATTTTATCAATTTAATATTTATATGGTCAATATAGGAAGTTTAACTTAAAAAAATAATAGTACATGTTAAAATAATTATACATATATAATTATCCATCATATTTCAAAGTAAATTATTTTATGTATATAGTAAAAATATTCTATTCATTTTCATTAAAAATATTTTTATAATTTAAATATATTAACTACTATACTTTAACTATATATTATTTTATCCCCAAAATATAAAAAAGTTATAAGTTTTCATTTCTCTTTTTTATTTAATCAAAATAAAAGGCTACTTAAATTTAAGTAGCCTTTTAACTATTATTTAAATAAATCTCTAAATCCTTTTTTATGATGCTCTGTTCCATCCACTTTTTCTCCTGATGCTTCCATAAACATCATTAAAGCTTCTTTTTGCTTTTCGTTAAGTTTCTTCGGAATATCAACAGTTACCTTTACATATTGATCTCCTCTTCCACCACCATTAACTCTTGGAACACCTTTTCCTTTTAATCTGAATAATGTTCCTGATTGAGTTCCAGCTGGTACTGTATACTTAACATTTCCATCTACTGTCTCAACAGTTATTTCAGTACCTAATGCAGCTTTAGCCATAGATACATGAGTATCTACATATATATCGATACCTTTTCTCTTAAACTTAGATGATGCTGCTACAATTATATTTATATAAAGGTCTCCTGCTGGACCTCCATTAGTACCATCTTCGCCTTGTCCTCTAAGTGGAATTACATTTCCTGTATCTACACCTGCTGGTATATTAACTTTTATTTTTCTATGCTTTCTAACTTTACCTTTTCCTTTACATGTTTCACATGGTTCCTCAATAATTTTTCCAGTACCATGACATTGATCACATGTTGTTGTACTTACAAAACTTCCAAGAGGTGTTTGTCTTTGGACTCTAATTTGTCCTGTACCATGACAAGTTGGACATGTCTTAGGTGTTGTTCCAGGCTTAGCACCTGTACCATGACAAGCTTCACAATTTTCACTTCTTGTAATTGATACTTCTTTTTCTACGCCTTTTATAGCCTCTTCGAATGTTAATCTTACTGTATATTCAATATCGGCTCCTCTTCTTGGTCCATTATTTCTAGCAGAGCTTCCGCCACCGCCACCAAAGAATGAATCAAATATATCTCCAAAGCCTCCGATATCTGAGAAATCGAAACCTCCGAATCCACCAGCTCCTGCTCCAAATCCACTTCCATCAAAATCAGCTGTTCCAAATTGATCATACCTAGCCTTTTTCTCTGGATCTGAAAGTACTTGATAAGCTTCATTTATTTCTTTAAATTTTTGTTCTGCTTCATCATTTCCTTGATTTTTATCAGGATGGTATTTTATAGCTAGCTTCCTAAAGGCTTTTTTAATTTCTGCATCACTTGCACCCTTTTCTAAACCAAGAATTTCATAATAGTCTTTTTGCGCCATCTATTTCACCACCGTATTATTTATATTATTAAACTTTACAAAAGGGAAGACGAGTACTGCCTTCCCCTTTGTTATTATAAAGGTATTATAATTTATTTACAACTATTTATCATCTTCTACCTTAAAGTCGGCATCTACAACATTATCATCATGTGGTGCTTCGTTAGTTCCTTGAGCTCCACCCATGTTGTTTGGATCGAATCCTTGAGCTCCAGCTTGTGCTCCTGATTCTTGATAAATTTTTGATGAGATTGCATAGAATTCTTTAGTTAATTCATCTACTGCTGTTTTAATTGCTTCTAAGTCATCTCCATCTTTTATTTTCTTAACTTCTTCTAATTTTTCAGTAACTTTTGCTTTATCTTCAGCTGAAACTTTATCTCCAAGTTCTTCTAAAGTTTTTTCTGTTTGATAAACAACTTGGTCAGCATTATTTTTAACTTCTATTGATTCTTTTCTCTTCTTATCTTCTTCAGCAAATTTTTCTGCTTCTTTAACAGCCTTTTCTACTTCATCATCACTTAAGTTAGTTGATGCTGTGATTGTGATATTTGCTTCTTTACCAGTTCCTTTATCCATAGCTGATACATTAACTATACCGTTAGCATCTATATCAAATGTAACTTCGATTTGAGGAATTCCTCTTGGAGCTGGTGCAATTCCTGATAATGTAAATCTTCCTAAAGTTTTATTGTCAGCAGCCATTTGTCTTTCACCTTGAACTACGTGAATTTCAACTGATGTTTGACCATCTGCAGCTGTTGAGAATGTTTGACTCTTCTTAGCTGGGATTGTTGTATTTCTTTCTATAAGTGGAGTTGCAACTCCTCCTAAAGTTTCAATACCAAGTGTTAATGGTGTAACATCTAATAATAATACATCCTTAACTTCTCCTGTTAATACACCTGCTTGAATAGCTGCACCAATTGCAACACATTCATCTGGGTTAACTCCTTTTGAAGGTTCTTTTCCTATAAAGTTTTTAACTGCTTCTTGAACTGCTGGTATTCTTGTTGATCCACCAACTAATAATACTTTATCAATATCTTTTACTGATAATGAAGCATCTGCTAATGCTTTCTTCATTGGTTCTATTGATCTTTGAACTAAGTCATGAGTTAATTCATTAAATTTAGCTCTAGTTAAGTTCATATCAATATGTTTTGGACCTGTTGCATCAGCTGTTATAAATGGTAAGTTGATGTTTGTTTGTGTTGATGATGATAATTCAATTTTAGCTTTTTCAGCTGCTTCTTTTAATCTTTGAAGTGCCATCTTATCTTGTCTTAAATCTATACCATTTTCTGCTTTAAATGTATCTGCAATATAGTCCATTATTTTGTTATCGAAGTCATCTCCACCAAGATGAGTATCTCCATTTGTTGATAATACTTCAAATACTCCATCGCCAAGTTCTAGGATAGATACATCGAAAGTACCACCACCTAAGTCATATACTAATACTTTTTCTTCAGCTTCTGTTTTATCTAATCCATAAGCTAAAGCTGCTGCTGTTGGTTCGTTTATTATTCTTAATACTTCAAGTCCTGCTATTTTACCAGCATCTTTTGTTGCTTGTCTTTGAGCATCATTAAAGTAAGCTGGAACAGTTATAACTGCTTGATTTACTTTTTCTCCTAAATAGCTTTCTGCATCTGCTTTTAATTTTTGAAGAACCATTGCTGATATTTCTTGTGGTGTATAATTTTTTCCATCTATATCAACCTTATAATCTGTTCCCATATGTCTTTTTATTGATATTATTGTTTTATCTGGATTTGTAATTGCTTGTCTTTTAGCTACTTGACCAACTAATCTTTCACCATTTGCTTGGAATGAAACAACTGATGGAGTTGTTCTTGCTCCTTCTGCATTAGTGATAACTACTGGTTCTCCACCTTCCATAACTGCTACACATGAATTTGTAGTTCCTAAGTCAATTCCTATAATTTTTGCCATAATATATTCCTCCTTAACTCAAACTTTCATTTGATTTAAATTCTAATTTAATCTATTTTAAAATGTTATATTTTAGTTTGCTACTTTTACAACAGAATGTCTTATAACTTTATCTCCTCTTTTATAGCCTTTCATGAAAACTTCAGCTACTTCATTATCACCTAGGTTTTCATCTTGAATATGCATTACTGCTTGATGCATATTAGGATCAAAGCCTTCTTCTGTTGCTATTTCTTCAACACCTAATTTTTCTAAAGCTCCTTTAAAACCTTTAAGTGTCATTTCTAATCCTTTTTTCATATCTTCAACGCTACCATCTGCTTCAATAGCTCTTTCAAGATTATCAAGGTTTGGAATTATTTCTTTTAATACATCTGCACATGCATCTGTATAAATTCCTTCTTTTTCTTTTGTAGTTCTTTTTCTGTAATTATCATACTCAGCTGTAAGTCTTAAAAGTCTGTCCTTTAGTGTCTCAAGTTCATTTTGTAGTTTTTTGTTTTCTTCCTTTGTCTTTTTAAACATTTTTAACTCATCCTCTTCTTTTTTATCTTCTACTTGAGACTCTTCCTTTACTTCTTCTTGATCTGATGAATTTAAATCTTCTTTTGTCATTTCTTCTTCAGCTGCTATGTTTTCTTCACCTTTTAATTCTTGTTCTTGATTTTCTAAATTTTCTTTCACTTTTTTCCCACACCTCGTCTCTCTTATTTTTTAGACTGTCCTCTAAGAGTTTCATTAAGCTCTTTCATGACTTGTGCCATTATTGCAATTATTTTTGAATAATCAATTCTTCTAGGACCTATAAGTCCAATAGTTCCTTTTGCATTATCTCCTAAAGAATACTCTGCTGATATAACGCTGCATTCCTTTGCTTCTGGAAGGTAATTTTCATCACCAATCTTTATTGTTATATCGCTTTCTGGTTCTATTAGTTCTACAACACAATCTTTATTATGAAGAAGTGATAATATTCTTTTTGCATTTTCTATGTCATTATACTCAGGAAAGTTAAATATATTTGTTGCACCTTCCATAAAAACTCTTGAAGTATCGTCTTCTTTTAAACATTGATAAAGTGCTGGAATTATTGCATTAAACACTTCATCTTGACCATCTAAGCCTATCTTTAAATGATTTATAACTTCTAAGTTAATTTCATCTATAGATAAATTTATAAGCCTTTTATTTAATACTTCATTCATTTTATTTAATATATTTATTGAAGGTACTTTATCAACCTTTATTATTTGATTTTTTATAAGACCTCCATCAGTAACTATTACTGCTAAAAGACTTACACTATCAACTCTCATAAGTTGAATTGACTTTATACAACTCATACTAAGAGATGGTGTTTTAACAACACATGTAAGATGAGTTAATTCTGAAAGTAATGTACTCGCATTTTTAACTATCTTATTAACCTCAAGCATTGCTGAGTTTATAACATACTCTCTTATTTTCAAATCTTCTTCTTTACTTAAAATTGGTTTATCCATCAAACTATCTACATATAATCTATATCCTTTGCTAGATGGAACTCTTCCTGCCGATGTATGTGGTTGTTCTAAATACCCCATATCTTCTAAATCTGCCATTTCATTTCTTATTGTTGCAGAACCAACACCTAAGTCATAATTTTTAGCTATTGTTCTAGAACCAACAGGTTCACCAGTCTTAATGTAATCATTGATAATAGCTTCTAATATTTTTATCTTTCTATCATCAATAACCATATCATCACCTCTACTTGTTAGCACTCACTAACAACGAGTGCTAATGACTATATTTAAATAATATTCTCGTTGCATATTTTTGTCAACGAGAATATTTACTTTATTTTACCCATAAAAAGAGTTTGATTTAAATTATTTTTATTTTTCTCCAAATTGCTTCATTTATCTATCCCTATTTAATAAATTCGCTCATAACATAATTTGATACTTCTATTCCTTTAGAAGTTAAATATATATATCCTTTATTATCTTCTATTAAGCCTAACTTTATATTTTTTGTTATAACATCACCATATATATCTTCTATATTTTCATTAAACTTTTGTTTAAAGTTTTCTTTATTTACTCCTTTAATCATCCTAAGTCCTAAAAACATAAATTCTTCCATATCTTCTTTTTTACTATTGCTAACAATATTATCTTCTATAGTTTCATCACTATTTACTTTTTCTATATATTCTTTTATATTATCAACATTTTTTATTCTATTATTGTTTATATATGAACTTGCAGATACTCCTACCCCTATATATTCTTCAAGTTTCCAATAAACTTTATTATGCTCACATTCTTTATTTACTTTTGAATAATTTGATATTTCGTATTGATGATATCCATAAGAACTTAATATGTCTTTTGTTAAATTATACATTTTTCTCTCTTCATCTTCTGTTGGAAGCTTTAATAAATCTTTTTCATACATATTATAAAAAGGTGTTCCTTCTTCAATTATTAAGCTATAACAAGAAATATGCTCTGGATTTAGTCTAACTATATGTTCTAAGCTATTTTTATAATCTAAAATGCTTTGATTTGGAAGCCCAAACATAATATCTATATTTATATTATCAAAACCAAACTCTCTTGCTCTATTATAATTTTCCTCAAATTCCTCAATTGTATGTATTCTTCCTATACTTTTTAATAAATTATTGTTTGTAGTTTGAAGCCCTATACTAATTCTATTTATATTATTGTTTTTAATTATTTTAAGTTTTTCAAAAGTTAAAGTACCTGGATTGCATTCTATAGTTTTTTCAGCATTATCTTTATAATTCAAATTTTTTAAACATAATAATAACTTATTTAAATTTTCTTCTCTTAAATATGAAGGAGTACCTCCTCCTATAAATAAAGTTTTTATAATTTTACCTTCACATTTTAATTTTATCTCTTTAATTAATGCATCTATATAATCATCTTCTAATAATTCTTTTCCTGCATAAGATGGAAAATCACAATAAAGACATTTTTGTTTGCAAAAAGGAATATGTACATATAATGAAACTTCTTTCATCTTTATCACCTTCTTTTATTTTAATTTTTCTATTTTATTTATTATAACAAAAAAGAAGATTCTAATCTTTAATTTAATTAGAATCTTCCTTCTTCAAAAAATTATTTTATAATAACGCTTCTGCTTGTCTCTCTAAATTTTTTAATTCTTTTCCTTCAGTTTCTATTACTGAAAAATCATGTATTTCTTTAAAATTGTAAAAATAATTTGCAAAGGAAATTTTTTGTGATCTATTAATATCAAGATCAGTAGCTATTTTATCTAAATAATCTACTTCAACTTCTCCATAATTACCATCTACTAAAGCTAATCCAACTAATTCAAAATAAACTATTCTTTTTGTTCTTTCTTTACTATTTTTTAATATTTCTAAAGCTTCATCATATGATACAGCTCCAATTTCACTTGAATCTAAATTAAGTTCTTTTAAATAGTCTTTAATTAATCTCTTTTCTTCTCTTCTAAGTACATGATCTATGTTTGCAAATTCATTTACTAAATTTATAAAAGCTATTGCTTCTTTATTATTTAATTCTTTTAAAAACATGACTAAACCTCCTTTTCTTTTGTTTATTATACATTAAATTTTACTAATTTTCACTTAAGATAAACTAACTTAAATCTATTTTAACAATTATTTTTCTAAAAGTTCTATATTATCTACATTATGAATAAGAAGATTTTTTTGAACCCTATAAATTTTAGTCTTTATTTCCTCTCCATTTAAACTTACTTTCAATTCTTTATTAAGCCCATTATTTAATATATAACAATCTATTTTGCTTCCTTTTAAGCTTATAGGAATTATTTCTCCATTCAATCTTTTAAGTGTTCCTGTTATTATACCTTTTCTTCTTAACTTTTTACATTTAATATTTGCATCTCTTAAAGTAATTTCAATCATCTATATACACCTCCATAATCTCTTATAGTAATGTATATTCAAAATAGATTAAATAATTACACATATTAAATGTTATTTAAATTAAAGAACTGAGGTTTATACACTATTTAATTTTATTCTTTTTAAAATATTTATAAATTAGTTTATACTTTTTTAAATTTTATAACTTCAATAAAAAGAGCCTAGTTTCAATTACTAGGCTCTGTAAATTAATCTACTTTTAAAATTGACATAAATGCTTCTTGTGGAACTTCAACTGATCCCACTTGTCTCATTCTCTTCTTACCTTCTTTTTGCTTTTCAAGAAGTTTTCTCTTTCTTGAAATATCTCCACCATAACATTTAGCTAAAACGTCTTTTCTCATAGCTTTTACTGTTTCTCTAGCTATTATTTTTGATCCTATAGCTGCTTGTATTGGCACTTCAAAAAGCTGTCTTGGAATAATTTCTTTAAGTTTTTCAGCTATTCCTCTACCTTTATGATAAGCTCTTTCTTTTGGAACTATCATTGAAAGTGCATCAACAACATCTCCATTTAAAAGAATATCAAGCTTACAAAGTTCTGCTTTTTCATATCCTTTAAATTCATAATCTAATGATGCATAACCTCTAGTTTTTGATTTTAACGTATCAAAGAAATCATAAACTATTTCATTTAAAGGTATATCATAATTAATTACAGCTCTTGTTTCCTCCATATATTGCATATCAATATATGTTCCTCTTCTTTCTTGACAAAGCTCCATTACAGCCCCTACATATTCAGTTGGAGTAATTATTGAAGCTTTAACAATTGGCTCTTCCATATAATCTACTTCACTCATCTCTGGAAGATTTGTTGGATTAGTTATATCTAAAATAGTTCCATCAGTTTTCTTTATTTTATATATAACAGATGGTGCTGTTGTAATAATATCAAGATTAAATTCTCTCTCTATTCTTTCTTGAATTATTTCCATATGTAAAAGACCTAAAAATCCACATCTAAATCCGAATCCTAAAGCTACTGATGTTTCTGGTTCAAAATTTAATGCAGCATCATTTATTTGTAGCTTTTCAAGTGCTTCTTTAAGTTCTTCATATTTTGCTCCATCTACTGGGTATATACCTGAATAAACCATTGGTATAGCTGGTTTATATCCTGGAAGAGCTTCTTTTGTTTCTCTTCCACTTTCAGTTATAGTATCACCAACTCTAGCATCTTTTACATTTTTTATAGATGCTGTAACATATCCAACGTCTCCAGCCTTTAATTCATTAACTGGTAAAAATCCTGGTGTAAAGACTCCAACTTCAGTTACATCATAAACTTTGTTAGTTGCCATAAACTTTATTTTAGTTCCTCTTTTTACTGTACCATCAATAATTCTTACATAACTTACAACACCTTTATATGTATCATAATAAGAATCAAAAACTAATGCTTTAAGAGGTGCCTCTTCATCACCATTTGGTGCTGGTATATCACGAACAACAGCATCTAATACATCTTCTACATTTAATCCTGTTTTTGCAGATATCATTGGTGCATCTTCTGCTGGAATACCTATTACATCTTCTATTTCTTGTTTTATTTCATCAGGTCTTGCTGATGGAAGATCTATTTTATTTATAACAGGTGTTATTTCTAAATCATTATCTAAAGCTAAATAACAGTTTGCTAAAGTTTGAGCTTGAATACCTTGAGTTGCATCAACAACTAATACAGCTCCTTCACAAGCAGCTAAGCTTCTTGATACTTCATATGTAAAGTCTACATGCCCTGGAGTATCTATAAGATTTAATATATATTCTTCTCCGTTATCTTTTCTATATACAAGTCTTGCAGCTTGAGATTTTATTGTTATTCCTCTTTCTCTTTCAAGTTCCATATTATCAAGTACTTGTTCTTCCATTTCTCTTTTTGTTAAAGTACCTGTAATTTCTAATAATCTATCTGCTAATGTTGATTTACCATGATCTATATGTGCTACTATTGAAAAATTTCTAATAAATTTTTGTCTATCATTTTTCATATATAAAATCTGCTCTTCTTATGTAAGAAAGCAGTTATTTCACCCCCATATATTAAAGTCAAGCTAAATTATATCATACTTTCCTTAGGTAGTGTCAATATTTATAGGGTATATAACTCTGCCTTTATTTTAAGATATTATATTTTCTATTAGATTTTGTATGTTTATGATTACATTTTTTACACTATCTGTAACTTTATAAAATGTTTTCTTTATAAAATTAACTAATTCTGATTCATTTTTAATTCTTAAAGCATTTTCATTTATATTTAACAAATAATCTCCATTTTCTTTATTATATATTTTTACATTTGCATTATCTTGAATAAAGTTATTAAAGTCATCACCAAATTCTGTGTTAACAATTTTTTTGTTATCATCTGTATTACCAACTGGTGATAGTGATTTTGTATTTATTATATTTATTTTTATAAGTCCCATAAATGCTGATATTAATATAATGCTTGAAAATAAAATTATTGAGTACTTTTTAAATTTCATAAAGCTCCACCTCACTTCTTTAAAATACTAGACACTTTATAAAACTTTTATTCAAAAAGTACTCAATATTAATTACTTTCCGTTTATATATTCTGCTATAACTCTTGCAATGTATTTAGCTGATGTCATGGCTTCTTTTGATGTATTTATATTAGAACCTACTTCAAACAATATTGAATTACTTAATACATCTTGATTAAGTAAATTTATTCCTCTGTTCCATGTTTCACTAATTACTAGACCTGGATATAACGAATTGGCTATACTATATAATTCTTTTCTCATCTTTTCATTTGCACTAAACTTAGAACTTCCTCTAGTATTTAAAAACATTATTCTTGCCATACTTTGACTGTTAACATTAACTGTAAACAAATCTTTAGTTCTATTAGTTGCTTTCTTTTTATCTATACCATCTCTATGAATATCAATTACTAATTTAAAATTATCTCCATATTTATCATAATATTTTTTAACAGTATCTCTTGATCTATTATAACTATCATTATAAGATACATCGTGAACGGTTTTATCATGAATTACTGATATACCATATTTTTCTTCAAGTTCTTTTGTAATTATTTCACCAACACCAACTACATTGTTATCGCTTTTATCTGTAAAGTTTTTTGTTTCTGAATATCCTTCTCCTGTATGCGTGTGATAAATCAAAACTTCTGGTTTTGATTGATTTAATTCCTTTTTAAGTTTTGGATTATATAAATTATTTTTTTCCTCATCTGAATATTTTATTATAGATCCAGAATTAAGTTCAAAAGGACTGTATCCTTCATCTTCTCCATATCTTTTTGTATAATCTGTAATTTTCAAAATAGGAACTTCACTACTTACTAGTCTTTCCAAACTTAAATCTGATAATCCAAGCGCTTCTAAAGCTATATTTTTTAAAGAAAAATTATTTTCATAATACACTTCCTCATCATAAACTTGAGTTTTTACTAGAGGCATTGAAAAATTTAAAAGTTCAACGTAAGCTAAACCTCCCCTTTCACTACTATTTTTCATTATATATATACATCTTCCAAAAAACACTACTAAACATATAAGTAAAATTACTATTCCTATATCAACAGAGCTTTTTCGCCTTAAATTAGTACTACTTAACCCCACACTCTATCCCCTCCTCACTTCTAAAAGTATATGAGGGAATTTACATAATTATTATATGTTTGTTTAATTTTTAATTCATAAATTTATTTATATCTTCCATCTCAAGATTAGGTTGTACTGCTATATTTACTCCATTTGCAATTATTTTTGATAAAGAATCAATTACTTGATCAACTTCCTTTGGGGTTACCATTAAATCTCCAACATACGGATTTAATAATTCTTTTATAAGCATTCCTTTTTCATTTTTATCAACACTTTTTATCATATTAAAAAATTCTGACCCTTCTTCTGATTTACTTATAAGCTCATCTATAACTAAATCTATACTATCATTTGCAATAGTTGCAGCATCAACAACAGTAGGTACTCCTATAGCTATAACTTTAACTCCTAATGTATCTTCATTTATACGCATTCTATGGTTATTAACTCCAGCACCTGGTGATATACCTGTATCACTTATCTGAATAGTTCTATTTACCCTTTCTATTCTTCTTGAAGCTAAAGCATCTATGCATATAACTAAATCTGGATGTATTTTTTCTACAAGTGCTTTTATTACTTCTCCTGTTTCTATACCAGTTATACCTAAAACACCTGGTGCAATAGCACAAACTGGCATTATTGATTCATCAATAGCCTCTGGCATAACTTCTTTTAAATGCCTTGTTATCATTATCTTTTCAACAACTTTTGGTCCTAAAGCATCTGGAGTTACTTTCCAATTGCCAAGCCCAACTACTAAAGCAGTATTTTTTTCGTCCATATTTACAATCTTTTTAAGTGTTACACCTACAGTTTCTGAAACATTATCCATTAATTCACCATCATATATGGTGTATTCTGGTATATCTATAGTTATATATGTTCCTATAGGTTTTCCTAATTTTTTTGATCCTTCATTATTTTTTATTTTTACAGTTGTAACTTTACTATCACTAATTATTTCTTCATTTACAACTACGCCGTCAATCTCGCCTTTATGAGCTTTTGAGTAGTGTTCTTTTGCCTCAATTGCAAGGTCTGTTCTAAAATTTAACATAATTTCACCTCTCTTATTTTTATGCTTTCAAAATTATTTTTCCTTTTTGTTTGAATTTAATACTTGAATATAATAAATTTCAATGCTATAATATGGTTTGTTGAATGTAAACTCGTACGCAGATTCCCCAAAACTGCAGAGAGGCCCTATAAAATTTAGAGGGGGTGAAAAGTAATGGCAAACATAAAATCAGCTAAAAAAAGAATTAAAGTTACTCAAACTAAAACTTTAAGAAATAGAATGGTTAAATCAGCTTTAAAAACTGAAATAAAGAAGTTAGAAGCTGCAATCGCTGCTAACAACGCTGAAGAAGCTAAAGCTGCTTTCGTTCAAGCTACTAAAGCTTTAGACATGGCTGCTTCAAAAGGAGTTCTTCATAAGAACATGGTTGCTAGAAAGAAGTCAAGACTAGCTGCAAAGTTAAACGCTATGGCATAGTAGTAACATAAACCGACCTTCAACGGTCGGTTATTTACTTTCTAGAACTTGTGTCTTAGATTTAATTTTCCAAGATACATAAAAAACACCTCAAATTATTTGAGGTGTTTTTTTATTTCTTTACCATAGCTATCTTTATTAAAAATAATTCTAACTCTGATTTTTTATCTCCTAATCCACTTTTTAAGTTTTTATCTACTTCTATACATAAACGTAATATTTTTTCTAATTGTTTTAATGAAAATTTATTACTTTGTGCTACAAGTTTCTCAACAACAAACTGTGGTATTCTATATTCATATACAAAATCATTCATCTTTTTACCTGAATCTAAACCTATTTTCATATCATATAATCTTTTAAATTGATTTTGTATAGATGTTATTATTAACATATGTTGATCTGCTTTAAATAATAATTCATTTAATATATCAAGAGCTCTTTCTATTTTTTTCTGTGACACTAAATCAACTAAATCAAATACATCATCTTCACTTTTATTTGGAATTAATACATCAATGTCTTTTCTAGTTATTTCTCTTCCAAAAGTATAATCAACTAATTTACTTACTTCTTTTTGTGCTATTTCTAAATTCATAGGAATTTTTTCACAAAAATATCTAAGTTCTACTTTATTTATATTTTTCTTATTTATTTTAAATATATTATCTACTCTCTTATAAAATCCATCTCTTTTTAACTTATCTACTTGAACAATTGTAGTTATTTTATCAAGAGCCATAATATTTTTATTTTTCTTTAAAGTATCCCTTTTATCCCCAAGTACATGATATAAAACTAATATTGTATGACTTGGCATATCTTTTAAATATTCTTTCATATTGTTGTAAAAACTTTTATTTGAAGCATCTAATTTTTCTTTCAAAAATGGGCATCTATATACAATTACAACTTTCTTTTCAGTCATAAAAGGTAATGTCTCACAAGCATTTACTATTTCATCAAATTCGCATTGAACTCCATCAAATTTTATAAAATTTAAATCTTTTAAGTTTTCATCAATATACGGATTTACAAGTTTTTCAATTCCTTCTTTAATTAATTCTTCATCTGGTCCACAAAAAATATATGAATTTTTTATATTATTATTTTTTATATCTTTTTCTAACGTTTCATAATTTATCAAGTTAATCACCTTTCAAGTAAAATCTATCTTACTAATACTTTTCTTCCCAATATAACTATACTAGTAACATCATCTTCTTTGAAATTAATTATATCATATTTAATATTGCTTTTATTATTAAAACTCATGTTTAGATAATATTTATTTCCATCTATATTTAATATATAATCCTTCTTAACAGATTCTAAATAACAGTTTTCTTTTATAAAAATTTTCTTAGAATTTTTATAATAATTATTAGATGCAGATATTGACTTAATTTTATTAACATCAATATTATCATTATATAATATAATCCTTTGCCCTCTATAAGAAACTAAAAGTGTATCTTTATATCTATATTCTATTTTAGGATTTATACTATATAAACTAAGTGCTATAAATACTATATAAGAAATCGGTAATATAATAATTTTTTTATAACCTCTTTTATATATGAAAAATGTTATTAAAAGACTAATATAAAAATATCCATAATACTCATTTGTATATATAAGATCTGGTGTTATCTCTAAAAATACTTTACTTATATTGTCAAAAAGCATTATTATATTTTTCAATATGAAACTAATATAATTAAATAAAAAATCTATATTTATAAAAAATAAGGATAATATACTTATTATTAAAGTTAAATTTATTATAGGAATAAGTATTAAATTTCCTATAATAAAACCAATTGAAATTTCATTAAAAAATATTATAAGTATTGGTAATGTAAATAATTGAGCACTAAATGATATACTTAAAGTTTCTCTAATTATTTTAGGCATTTTATAAAATTTCTTATTTAAATCTTTGTTATATAATATAATTCCAATAGTTGCTCCAAAAGATAATAAAAATCCTACATCAAATATACAATAAGGTGAAATTAAAAATATTATTATTGCACTTAATGATAATCCACAAATAGGATTATATCTACGCTTTAACATTACCCCTAAATTTATAAAAAATAACATGATAAATGCTCTTATACTTGAAAAAGCCATTCCGGTCATAATTACATATAAAAAAGTTATAATAAGTGCTATTCTTTCCTTAAATAACTTTTTCATTATTAAAAATATAATACCTATATGAAGTCCTGATACACTTAATGCATGAACTATTCCAAATTTTTTCATATCTTCTTGATCTTCAAAGTCTAAAGAAGCATCTTTTCCAAAAGTCATTGATGTTATAAGGCTTGATTTTCTAGTTCCAATATTATTTTTTAATCTTTCTTTAAATTTATATTTTATATTTGAAAGCTTTGTATTTATATTACTATCATTTACAAACCATTTTTTTATTTCATAATTTCCTATTCTTCCTTGTTTTTTATCTAACTTTCTTTCAAAATCTCCTAAAGCATTTATTACTACATCTTCATTTAAATTAGATAAATTACCTTTTATAAATACTTCTCTTCCTTTTATTTTTCCTATACCACCGTAAGAATATAATTTTTCTATTTTTATACTTTCAAAATTATTAACTTTTAAATTATAAAAATTTATATTTATAGTTATCCCAATTATAAATATTAAAAATATAAATATACAAAACTCTATTCCCTCTTTTAATAAAACCCATAAAAATAAAAGGCCAACTATAGTGATAGCTAGCCAAATATCATCTTCAAAATATTTATAATATATACTACTACAAAGTAATGAAATAATTATATATACAATAGGTAATCTTACTTTTCCTATTTTATTTATATTCAATAGGCTCACCTCTAATAGTAAGTATAGACACTTAATTATATTTTTTATTCTAAAAAATACAATTATTTACTTTTAGGTTTAAAAATAATAGCCATTATATATCCAAAAACTATTGCAGATGTAATTCCAGCTGCTGTTCCTTTTATTCCTCCACTAAATGCACCAAATATTCCTATTTCTTCAACTTCTTTTATAGCTGATTTAGCTAAAGAATTTCCAAAACCAGGTAATGGTATACTTGCTCCAGCTCCAGCAAATTCTATAAGTTTATCATATATTCCAAACGCTCCTAATATAGCTCCCATAGTAACAAATAAAACTAATATTCTTCCTGGTGTAAGTTTAGTTTTATCCATAAGAATTTGAGCTATAACGCATATAAGCCCCCCAACTATAAATGCCTTTATATAATCCATCTTTTGATTTTCTCCTTCCTTAATCCATCTCTATGGCTACAGCATGTGCTATTCCTGGTATACTTTCGCCTTGTAGAGATGAAGTTGTACTCATTAAAGCCCCAGTTGATATTATAAGAGCACTCTTTATTTCTTTTCTAATAAGCTTTTTATAAATATAACCACATAAAACAGCAGCTGAACATCCGCAACCACTTCCACCTGAATCTGTTCCTTGAAGTTCATTATTAAATATAATATCTCCACAATCTACATGGTTTTCTCTTATATCATAACCATATTCTAATATTAATTTATCGCATATCTTTTTTCCTATTTTCCCAAGATCTCCAGTTGCTATTATGTCATAATCTTTAGGTTTCCTTCCAGTGTCTTTAAAATGATTATATATAGTATCAACGGCGGCAGGAGCCATTGCAGCTCCCATATTGTTTGCATCCTTTATTCCATAATCTTTTACAACACCAGTTGTAACATATGTTACTTTAGGAAAATCTCCTTCTCGCCCAAGAATCATAGCTCCAGACCCTGTTACTGTCCACTGAGCTGTTTTACACCTTTGAGACCCATATTCTAATGGAAATCTAAATTGTCTTTCTGCTGCACAAAAATGTGATGATGTAGCTGCTACTACATATTTTGCAAATTCCCCATCTACTATAAGTGATGCAAGACTTAAAGATTCTGACATTGTTGAACAAGCTCCATAAAGTCCAAAAAATGGTATATTTAATTCTCTTGCTGCAAAACTTGATGAAATTATTTGATTTAACAAATCTCCAGAAAACATATAATCTATATCTTCCTCTTTTAAATTTGCACGTCTTATAGCTTCTCTTATAGCTATATATATCATTTCACTTTCTGCTTTTTCATAACTTTCTTTACCACATGTATCATCCGTAAGCACTTCATCAAAATATGATTTTAAAGGTCCTTCACCTTCTTTAGGACCAACAATAGAAAATGCTGATATTATTTTAGGTGGATTTTTTAGTTTTACAGTCTGTCCTCCAACTTTTTTTATATGACCCATATATTAACGCCTCCATCTATACATTAAATAAACATCTGTTTTATATAGTATATAATTCCAATTATCACAGAAGATCCTATTCCATAAACAAGTACAGGTCCAGCTATTGTAAATATTTTAGCTGCAACACCAAAAACAAAACCTTCTGTTTTAAACTCTATAGCAGGTGCAACAACAGCATTTGCAAAGCCTGTTATAGGAACTACAGTACCTGCTCCACCATAGCTTGCAATCTTATCATATATACCAACACCAGTTAATAAAGCTCCTAAAAATACCATTATTATTGCTGTTATACTAGATACCTCATCTTTAGGATACCCAAGCCTTAAAAATATATCAGATATTATTTGTCCTACATCACAAATTAACCCGCCAACTATAAATGCTCTTATACAATGTCTTGTGAGTTGTGGCTTAGGCTCAGTTTCCTGCTTTATTATTTCAAATCTTTCTTTTACTATATCTTCTTTCGTATTTTCTTTTCTCAAAATATATTCTCTCCTTTCAAATATATATAACATTATTATTTGTAAAATAATAAATCTAATTCTTTTAATTAATATTTTTATAAAATATATTTTCATTTCTTTTTTAAACATCTAAAATATTTATTTAAATTTTTAAAATAAAAAAGAATGAGATTTTAAAATCTCATTCTAATCTTGTAATTTTTCTTTCATTTTTGATAATACTTTTTTTTCTATTCTAGATACTTGAACCTGACTTATACCAAGCATTTTTGCTACTTGAACTTGAGTTTTATCTTTAAAATATCTAAGTATTATAATTTGTCTTGATTTAACATCTAATGTTCCTATAGCTTCTTTAAGTGCTAGTCTTTCAATCATTTCTGAATCTTCTTCACCATTTTCACTTATTTTATCTATAAGAAGCACAGGTGCACCATCATCCTGATGTATAGTATCATATAAATACTGCATACTTGATGCTGATTCTAATGCAATTATAATTTCTTCTTTATCAATACTTGAATACTCTGATAATTCATCTATAGTAGGTTCTCTATTTAACTTTTTTGTAAGCTCTTCCTTAGAATAATGTAATTTTCTAGCTAAAGTTTTTACATTTCTGCTTACCTTTATAATTCCATCATCTCTTAAAAATCTTTTTATTTCTCCTATTATCATAGGAACTGCATATGTTGAAAATTTAACGTTAAATCTTTCATCAAAGTTTTTTATAGCCTTTACAAGACCTATTGAACCTATTTGATATATATCCTCATAATCATATCCTCTATTAGAAAATTTCTTACTTATAGATGATACTAAAGGAAGATTCATTTCAATTAATCTGTCTAATGCCTTTTTATCACCATTTTTAGCTAAAGGCAACAATTCAGAATTGTCATCATAATTAAATTCCTCTCTCTTATAATTCTCAATACTCATATTTTTCCCCTAATCTACTTCAGTATCAATATTTTTCTTCATAACAACCCTTGTACCTTTTCCCTTTTCGCTATACACTTCTAAACTATCCATAAAACTTTCCATAACTGTAAATCCCATTCCTGATCTTTCAAGATCTGGTCTTGAAGTATATAATGGCTCTTTTGCTCTTTCAACATTTTCTATACCAATCCCAAAATCCGATATTATTATCTCAATGCAATTCCCAGTAATAGATGCATCAATCCTAACTCTTCCATCTTTTTTATTTTCATATCCATGAATAATTGAATTAGTTACACCTTCTGAAACAGCTGTTTTAATATCTGTAAGTTCTTCTATTGTAGGATCCAATTGTGAAACAAAAGCTGACACTGCAACTCTTGCAAAACCTTCATTTTCAGATTTGCTTAAAAATTCAATACTTATTTTATTATCGTACATTATAAAACCCCTCCATTAAATGCACCTTACTGCCTCATCTACAGTATTAAAATTTTTTATAATTTTAAATAATCCTGATAATTCAAAAACTCTATTTACACTTTTACTTACATCTGCAACACAAATGTTTCCTCCATTTGAAGCTATTTTTTTATATCTTCCAACAACAACGCCAATTCCTGAACTATCCATAAATGTTACTTTACTAAAATCCAATATAACATTTGTTATGTTATCTCTGTCTATTCTATCATCAATTTTAACTCTAACTTCTTGAGAACTATGATGATCTAACTCTCCAATAAGATGAGCGACTAATTTATCTTCTATAACACTAAACTTAAGATACATATTAAATACCCTAAAGCACTCTTTAGAGTAATTCACCTCCTCACTTAACTTTTCTTTTCCATATTTTAACATATAATTCCTTTTAAAGTCAATTACTTTACATATTTTATATTTTATAAAAATATAAGGAGCAAATTTGCTCCTTATATTAATTATTATATTTTTTTATTTCATCACTTACTATATTATAAAAATATTCTATATTCTCATCATTTTCTAATAATAGAGTTTCTATAGCATCATCTATTTTTTCCATCTCATATATATGAAAATCTCCATCTTTTATAGCTTCTTCAACTTCTTTATTTAATACTAACTCATCTTTATTAGTTGATGGTATTAAAACTCCCTTTCCCTTATAACCAGTAGTTCTTTTACATACATTAAAAAAGCCTTCTATCTTTTCATTAACTCCACCTATAGGTTGTACTTCTCCAAACTGATTTAAAGATCCAGTAACAGCAATACGTTGATCTACTCCTTTTTTACTTATAGCAGATAATATAGCTATCATTTCTGCAACTGATGCACTATCTCCTTCTATAATTCCATAACTTTGTTCAAAACTTAAGTGAAGATTTATAGGAAGTTTTTCGTATGGGGAAATTAAACTATACAACAGTCCAGTTAATGTTTTTATTGATTTTTCGTGTATTTTTCCACTTAATTTTGATTCTTTATGAATATCAATTACACTGCCTTCTCCTTTTATTGCCAAACATGTTATCCTTAAAGGTTTTCCAAAACTAAATATTCCAGTATCTAATACCGCAAGTCCATTTACATTTCCCATGCATCTACCATCTGTTTTTATAAAAATCTTATTTTCTTTATACATATCAGCATATTCATCGATTATACTGTCTTTTTCATATATTACTTTTTCTATAAATTCTTTTAATATTATATTTTTATTATTTTCTCTAGCCATATTATCAGCTCTAACTAATATAGTATCTATTTTATATTCATCTATATTTATTTTTTCTCTATTTGATGCTTTTCTAGTTAAATACCTCAATAAAACTTTAATACCATCATATTCAATATCTAATAATTCTTTTTTCTTAACTCTACCTTTTATAAATTCTACTAATTCATTAATTATTTTTTTAACATTACTTATTTCTGTTTTTATTTCACATCTTAATGGAAATAAGCTTTTAAACTCCTCATCATTGTTATATAAAATAGAATAACTTTCATAATCTCCAATAATTATAACTTTTACATCTATAGGTATTGGACTTGGCTTTAGCCCGTTTATAGATAAAAGTTCTAAATAATTTCTATTACTATCTAAATTAACCTTTCCAGACATAAGGGCATTTTTAAGTTGATAATAACTATTTCCATTTTGAATAAGCTTATTAAGTCTTATTATTAAACAACCTTCATTTGCTTTAAGAAGTGAACCTGCTGTTATTAATGAAAGGTCTGTTGTATAATTACCATTTTGACTTTCATATTCTATATTTCCTATAAGATTTATTATACTTGGATCATCTTCGTATATTACTAAAGGATGATTATTCTTTGAGTTATCTACAACTACTTCAATATTATATTTTGATAATACTTTTTCAACGGTTTCATCTTCATCCTCTAAATCTATACTATAATTTTCAATAAGATCATCTTCAATACTTTCATATAATTTTTCTAGATAATTATAAACACCATCATCTCCTATAAAATCTAAAAGAACATCATCTTTATAATTTTCCATCTTTTCATTTATATAATCTCTAAATATAACTCTTAGCCTTTCCATAGAATCTACTTCTAATTCTTTTAAATCATCTAAAATAACTTCTGCTCTTTCTTTAAGTCTACTTGCTTTTTGAATTATTATATCTTTATCCTTTATATCTAACTCATCATATTCTTTTTCTGTCATTACTTCCCCTTCATTTAATGGTATAAATGCAAATCCTCCTGAAGTTGCTTTAACATCAAACCCATCTTGCTTTGCAACCTCAACTAATTCACCTATATATTTGTTTCTTTTAAGGTGTATATTTTCTATAATTTCATCTTTCTCTTCCTCTGATGACATATTAAAAAACTCTAAAAAATTTATCATATATTCTTCTTTTAATTTTTTTATTTCCATCTTTAACTTTCTACCCTTTCCATTTGAAACAAAGATAGGAAATGGAATCTTTATATCTTTAATAGTTGCATAGCATATATCTGAAGGAGGCTTTAAAGATTTATACTCATTATCTATGAAATTAACTAACCCATCTATCTTATCTTTAGAGAATGAATCTATAATATACAAGTTATATCCTGCTCTTCTTATATTAAGGGCACTTTTTATTTCATTGTAAGGAGTATTTATTTCCGGAATATCTTCTATAGTAGTTACCCCATCACTTTCATTAATATATTCCAAATCATAAATTATTTCATTTAGAGTTAATTCTTTCTTCATATAATGCTTTTACTAAATTCACCTTTAGTAAATTTAGATAATTCCTCCTTATTTTATATTTGTATATTATATTAATATTCGAGTTATTTCATTTTAGATATAAATTTTTCAAATTATAAAAAAAATCCTTAAGGATTGTCTCCTTAAGGATTTTTTTAATTTATTTATAATTAATATGTGCTATTTGATTCTCTTCCTTCACATATTTCTATTGATGCTGATGCACCTATTCTTGTAGCTCCATTTTCTATCATAACTAAAGCATCTTCTAATGATCTTACTCCACCTGATGCCTTAACTCCCATTTCTTTTCCTACTGTTTCTCTCATAAGCTTAATATCTTCTCCTGTAGCTCCTCCTGTTGAGAATCCAGTTGAAGTTTTAACAAAGTCAGCTCCTGCTTCTTTTGATAACTTACATGCTATAACTTTTTCTTCGTCTGTTAAAAGACAAGTTTCAATTATAACTTTAGTTAAAGCTTTTCCTTTAGCAGCATCAACTACAGATTTTATATCTTCTTTTACAAAATCATAATCTTTATCTTTAAGTCTTCCAACGTTTATAACCATATCAACTTCTGTTGCCCCATTTTTTATGGCATCTTTTGTTTCAAAAACTTTTGATTCAGTAGTTGTTGCTCCTAAAGGGAATCCTATAACTGTACATACTTTAACATCACTGTTTTTAACTATTTCATATGCTTCTTTAACTCTACCAGGATTTACACATACAGATGCAAAATTATATTTCACTGCTTCTTCGCATAACTTTTTAATTCCTTCACTTGTTGCTTCTGGCTTTAATAATGTATGATCTATCATTCTAGCTAATTCTTTTTTGTTCATTTTTTTGCACTCCTTTACATTATAGCTATACTGTGATTATAGAACTATTTCGACAAGATTGTCAATTAATATATAAAAATTTTTTAAATATTCTAAAATAATGATATTTGTTCCTCTAAACTCTCTTTAAAATATGATACACTAAGACCTATTAATCTTATATCTTCATTTAAATCCTCTTCATTTAAAATTTCTTTTGATATTTTAAATATATCATCAAAGTTTCTAATGTAATCTTTTAATGTTTTACTTCTTGTATGATTTTTAAAGGAACTTGTTTTATATTTTAAAGTAATAGTTTTTATAGACTTATTATCCTTTATTAACATTTTTGATATTTCACTCGAAAAAAATTCCAAGTATTTAGTAAGTTCTTCTTTATCTTTTGTATTACTTTTAAGTGTTCTCTCTTTTCCAATAGATTTTCTATATCTACTTACAGTTACTTCTCTATTATCAATTCCTCTTATTCTATTAAATACTTCTACTCCTTGTTTACCTAAGTATTCAAATAAGAACTCTTTAGAAACTGGATATAAATCTTTAACTGTAAAAAATCCCATATTATTAAGCTTATTTACAGATTTACTTCCAAGCCCATATATTTTTTCTATAGATAAAGGAAATAATATATTTGGAACCATATCTTTACTTATAATTTTTATTCCATTTGGTTTATTCCAGTCTGATGCAAGTTTTGCTAAAAATTTATTATAAGAAATTCCTATTGATAAAGTTAATCCTAATTCCTTATAAACTCTATCTTTTATATATTTAGCTGCATATTCTCCATCTTTTATACTTCCACTTCTTAAATCTAAATAAGCTTCATCTATAGACAATGGTTCAACTAAATTAGTAACTTCTTTAAATATTTCAAATACTCTTCTTGATATTTCTTTATATCTTGAATGTCTTACTGTTAAAAAAACTCCATTAGGACAAAGTTGCCTTGCAATAAAAACTGGCATTGCTGAATGAACACCATATTTTCTTGCCTCATAAGAACATGTAGACACTACACCTCTTTCACTAACTCCTCCTACTATAACTGGTTTTCCTTTTAATTTTTTATTATCCATTTGCTCAACTGATGCAAAAAAAGCATCCATATCAACATGAAGTATTATCTTTTCATAAAGCTCCATTTATTAGGCTAAAACCTCCTCAAAAATCCCTTGTTTTTTGCTAACAAGAAATGAATATATTGAAAAGCATACTAATTCATTTAAAAATTCATTTTTTGTAGAATTTTTTAATAATTCATAAACTTCAACTATGACTATTGCAATCAATGTTCTAAATGTTTTATCCATATAAAAAGCATATTCTCCATCTTCATCACATAAATATTGATTTACTTCATTTATTTTATCTAAATAACTTTTTATATTTTCTTCTCTTTCAATTATTCCAATTAAAGGCAATACTTCATCACCAATTTTCATGCCATTTTCATTGAAAGCATTTATTAATTCTTTAATTTCATAAGGTGCTGATGCTTTGTCATTTAAAACTATACTACTTGCAATACCTTGAAGGTCATTTTTAGAATAATAATCAAGATCAGATAAATGATTAAACATACTTTCTATATATTCATGTATATTTTTAGCTTCACCTTTATCTTTATTATTTTTTATTGCAAGAAGAGCACAAGCTAAATAATCTTCTTCATCTGTAAAACCTTTATAATTTTCTTTTAAAGAATTATATATTATTTTCATATCTTTTATAATATTATAAACTTCATCTATATTAATGTGTTTTGCTATAGTATAAGAAGATAATACTAAAAAATCATTTTCTTTAAAGTCATTCTCTTCTAATTTTTCATTTATTTTTATTACTTTATCAGAAAATTCTTTATAGTTATTTTCTTTACTTATAAGTATTGATAACATATATAAAATGTCACCTCTAAAACTTGACATTTTATTTGTATTAGTTTTTATATATTTTCTTATTTCTTTTATTTTATCTATATCAATATTATCATTTCCTGTAAATATTAATGATGCAAAGTGATTTATATACTCTCCATCAAATCTTAATTTATATTTTGCTAATCTATAATTTTCAATAACTTTATTTGTAATAGAGTATAAAATATTATTCATTATTTAACCATCCCCATTTCCTAATAACAAATATATTATATATTAAAATTCATAAAAATCTTTTAAGTATTGATTAAAATCATTTTAATTATACTATAAATTTATGTCATTAATATGTCTAAAAATTATCAAATTAACTTCAAAAGACTAATTCTATTAATAATGAATTAGTCTTTTATGGAAATTATTTTTTATTTATAAATTTTTTAGGTACAATTTTTTTAAACTTTCCTGAAACTATAATATCTTCATTTTTCTCTGTAACCATATTAAAATCATTTGTTAATATTATTGCATTTTTAGGACAAAAATCACTACACATACCACAAAATGTACAACTTCCTAAATCAAAATTCATACTTATTTCTTCAGTAGTATCGTCAATTTTTATTATATTTTTTTCTATAGCTTTTGGTGAACATACTCTTATACAAATTCCACAACCTATACACTTTTCATTATCAAATTGAATCTTTCCTCTATAATTTTTAACTTCTCTATTATTTAAAGTTTCTGTACAAGGTTTTCTAAATAAATTTTTAATAGCTTCTTTTAAAAAGGGAAATCTCAAACTTATTCATCTCCTCTTTTATTTTTCAAAATTTCTTTAGCCTTTTTTAATCCCTCTATTATAGCCTCTGGTTTTGGAGAGCATCCAAAAACTGATACATCAATGTCAACCCATTTACTAAGAGGCCCATCTATAGAATAACTTCCCTTAAAAACATTACAAGATATAGGACATGACCCAAGAGACATTATTACTTTAGGTTCTGGTACTTGTGAAATTACTCTAAGCATTCTTTCTTTAGACATAGTAGTTACAGGTCCTGTTACTACAATAACATCTGCATGTCTTGGACTTCCAGCAAGTTTAACCCCAAGCCTTTCAGCATCATACATAGGCCCTAAAAGAGCTACTAATTCAATATCACATCCATTACACGAACCTGTATTTAAATGATATATCCAAATAGATTTTTCTCTTCCTTTATTTATAGACATATAATATATACCTCCTAAATCAATGTAACTAGTATAAGGCTGATTAAAGCTACTAGAGTTGGAAATGTCCAATAAAATTTTAAAGCTTGATTAATTTTCATTCTTCCAAAAGTTGTTCTTACTAAAGTTATAGTTAGAAATATTGTTAAAAATATCATTAATATAAAAATCAATATTCCCAAAATCCCTTTTTCTTTAATAACTCCTCCTAAAAATAATGAAACAAAAAGTGATACTATTACAACTCCTTTAACCATTTGCATAATTTTTAAAATAGCTAAATACTTTCCTGAATATTCAACTAAAGGGCCTTCACATATCTCTGTTTCACTTTCTGCTATATCAAAAGGAATCACTCCAGCCTCTCCTGGAATTACCATTAAAAAAGCTATTGCTGCTGGAATTAAAATTGGTGAAAACAAAAAATTATTATAAATAGTTTGATTATTAACTATAGATTGAAGTGAAAAACTTAAACTTTCATTTGAAATTTTTGCCGAATATATACATACAGATAATATAGAAATAACCATAGGAAATTCTAAACTTAATAAAAGTACCCCTTCTCTTGAAGCACCTATAGCACCATATGATGATTTTGAATTAATTCCGCATACAATTAAAACTATAGCTGATATAGTTAATAAATATATTATTAAAATAATATCACTATTAAAACTCAAAAATATATTATTAAACATAGGTATAATAGGAGGTATCAATAAAATACTTATTAATCCAATTATAGGAGCTAATATAAAAATCTTTTTATTTGATTCTTTAGGTATTATAACTTCTTTTCCAAAAAGCTTTAATATATCATAAAAGGTTTGTGTTATTGGTGGACCTATTCTTCTTTGCATTCTTGCAACAAGTTTCCTATCTATTCCAAATATAATAATTGAAATTAATATTGAAAATAATCCACCTGGAAATATAAAAATATAAAATAAAAATTTTAAAATATCCAAAATATCACCCCTCCTATATAAACATGAAGAAATATAAAATAACACTACTTAAAGTTAAAACTATCCAAAATGCATAATCATTTACCGATCCATTATGGAGTTTTGTTAACTTTTCAAAATAAAATTTAAAATTATATTTCATTCCCCAAAATATATCATGAGAAGATAATTTTGAATTATAATCTAATTCTCCACCAGTAAATACTTCATATTTACTATTTGAATTTAATTTATCATAGCCTTTATAAAATAATGATTTACTATTTAAAAACAATATCAATGCTAAAGTAATTACTATAAATAATAAGAAGAATGCTACTGGATTATATGGTGATTCATAATATAATAAACTATCATTTAATCTAATACTATTTAATACAGGCTTTAAAAAAATATTTGATACTGCATTTGGAAATAATCCTATAGCTATACATAAAATCGATAAAATACCTAAAGATATTTTCATTAACAAAGGAATATCTCCCTTATTTTTTAAATTATCTGATTGCTTTCCAGTAAAAACTGTATGAAATACTTTTATAAAAGAAGCTAGTGTCATACATGAAACAACTAAACATAAAACAGTTATAATTGGCATTCTAACCTTAAAGCTTGCCATATAAAATAACCACTTTGAACTAAATCCATTAAAAGGAGGTATCCCACTTATAGATAAAGCTCCAATTATAAATGCACACATCGTAAATGGCATATCTTTTCCCGCTCCTGAAACTTCATCTAAATTAGTTGTTCCTGTTTTATATAATATTGCACCTGCTACTAAAAACAATAAGCATTTAAAAACAGCATGGTTTAACATATGGAAAAGTGCTGCTAAAAGACCTAAATCATAAATAACGTTATTACCTAAAAGCGCTAATCCAATCCCAATTACTATATATCCTATTTGCGATACAGAGTGAAATGCTAATAACCTTTTAAAATCACTTTGCATAAAAGCCATAGATACTCCGGCTATCATACTAATTAAGCCTAAAATTATAAAAAGATATGCTATGTTTATATTACCTACAATAGGAAATATAATAAAAACAATTCTAATTAATCCATAAATACCAGTTTTACTCATAACGCCTGACAATAACATTGATATTGATGAGGGTGCTGCCATATGAGCATCAGTAGGCCAAGTATGACATGGAACTATAAATGATTTTACTGCATACCCAACTATTAAAAATGCTAACGCTAATATATAAACCTTATTATTTCCTAAATTTTCAATAGAAATTTTTTTTGATATTTCATTTAAGCTTAATGTGTGAGTTTCCATATATATTAAAACTGTTCCAAGTAATATAAAAGATGATCCTAATCCACCTGTAACTATATACTTAAATCCAGCTTCTACTGACTTATCTTTATTATTTCTAAATATAGTTAATGAAATTGCAGCTATAGTCATTATTTCAAGCATTACATACATATTAAAAAGATCTCCTGTAAATACAAATCCTATCATGCTTCCAGTTAAAAGCATAAAAAGCATATAATACTTTGAAAGTTCAGAATCCCTCTCCATGTAATTAAATGAATATATACTTGATATAAAACAAGCTAAAGTTATTATTATTGCTATAAATAATGAAAAAGCATCTACATTCAATGATATTCCTATAGCTTCCCCATTTATAGGCTTAAATCCTCCCATCCAATAAATAAGTATTTTTTTTTCTAAAAACACATCATTTATCATAAATAAAGTTGTTATAAAACTAATAAAACAAGCCATTATTGCAATATATCTTTTTATATTTATTTTTTTATTACTTAAAAGGCCAATTAAAAATGTAGCTATAAATGGGACAATTATTGAAATTATAGGTAAGTTTGAATTTGTAATCATCCTTTAATCCTCCTTACCTCATCTGCATTTATAGAACCATAATGCTCTTTTATCTTTATTATTATAGATAAAGATAGTGCTGTTACACATGCACCTATTACAATTGATGTAAGAGTTAACGCCTGAGGTACAGGGTCTACTATATTACTAGTTATATTAATTCCATCTGAAAATATAGGTGCTGTCCCTCCTTTTGAATATCCAATGCTTATAAGAAGTAAATTTATTCCATAGTCTAATATCCCCATTCCAATAACTATTTTTATTAAATTCTTTTTATTTATAATTATTAATATTCCTATTATAAATAGTGTAAATCCCCCTAAATAATTAATTATCAATTCTTTCATCCCCCTCTCTTAAGGATGATATTATAACTAATATAAGAACTGAAACTCCTGAAAGCACTTTAAGTCCAACAGCAAAATTCATAAAAAATATAGAGCCAGATGAAAATACACTACCAACTATTCCTTTGCTTAATATATTAGTAAAAAACGGAACTCCATATATTATTCCTAAAGATGCTATAAATATAAATGATAATGCAGAAATTTTTTCAGTATTTTCAAGCCTCTTTATATTAAATGTATTTAAAGTTTTTTCTCTTCCATTAGCTAAATAATATATAACAATTGCACTTGCAACTATAACACCACCTTGAAATCCACCTCCTGGACTTAAATGCCCATGAACAATTATATAAAATCCTAATAATATAGATATTTTTAGTACAAGCTTTGAACATAAAGGTAATATGATTTCTTTTCTCTTACTTGTCATTTAGAAATATCTCCTTTTTTATTGCTTCTTAAAACTACTGAAACTCCACAAATTGCAGTAAATAAAACAAATGATTCACCTAAAGTATCATATCCTCTAAAATCAAAAACAGTTGCTGTTACTGCATTTATAGCTCCTGTTTTTTCTATTGTATTATTAAAAATTTCACTACCAATCCCTTCATATGTTCCTTCATTATCCTTTATATCAATAGAAATTCTTAAAAAGCTAATTGCAATTATTATTAATGCTAAAACCTTTAAAAACTTTTTCATTTTTTATCACTCCTTTTACTAGACACCTTCTTTAATGTAATTACAAATATAATTGGAGTTAATACTGCGCCTACGGCTCCTTCTGCAATTGCAACATCTGGTGCTCCAAGGAGTAAAAATTCAATCGCTATAAAAGATCCAAGAACTGCCATAGCTATTACACATTGTAATATATCGTCAACTACATAAACTATTACAGCAATTATTACTACAGCTAATATAATGAGGCCATTTAATATATTGAAAGAATCCATATCTATTCCTCCTTATATTCATCTAGTATTGTTTCATCACAAAACTTCAAATTAATTTTATATGCTGTCCTTGCCATGTAATGTGAAGCAACTGGATTTACTATTATTAAAAATATAGTTATTATGATACATCTTAAACCTATTGATAAATTGCCTATATTAAAAGAATATATAGAACACCCTAAAAATACAGAAATAGCTCCAAGAGTTGATATATTAGTTGATGATTGAATCTTACAAAATATATCCTTCATTCTAAATATTCCTATAACACCAGCAAAAGAAAAAAATATTCCTACAAATATGAGTACTGAAGCTAAAATATTAATAATCATAATTTTCCCTCCAAATATTTGCATATCAATATAGTTCCTAAAAATCCTAAAAGCGTTACTATAAGACCTAAATCAATAAATATAGCCCTTTCTTTATTTACTCCATAAAGAACCATAAAAATGCCAATTAAAATATCTATACAATCTGCAACCATAACTTTTTCAATAATAGTTTTTCCATTAAAAATTTTAACTACAAGTGCTATAGACAAAACCAAAATTATTATTTGAGCAAAATTTAATATTGAATGTATCACTCTAAGAACCTCCCAATATAATTTTCAAGGTTATTTCTTATATCATTTGATACTTTATTTTTATCTTTAATATCTATAGCATGTATATAAAGAATATTTTCTTTATCTTTTTCTTCAATATCTATTGTTATAGTTCCAGGTGTAAAAGTTATACTATTTCCTAAGAAATATATTCCTAAGTCTGATTTTAAACTAGTATTATATTTAAATATTCCAGGACTTATATTTATTTTTTTAGATAATGATCTTTTTGCCACATCAAAATTCGCTTTAATAAGTTCTAAAATATATATTGGAATAAATATTATAAAATTTATTAAAAAGTTATTTTTAAAAATTATTTTTTCTAAATCATTATCTAATCTTTTAATTATAAATATAGTTATTATTAATGAAATTATTAATCCTAAAATAGTTTCTTGAATATTTATAATACTTAAACTAAAATCAGAAATTGAAAGACCTTCCCAAATTAAAAACAAAATAAACCAAGTTAATAAAAGCTTTTTATATTCTTTCATAATTTCTCCTAGCATTTTTTTATATTACTAACTATCCACTCTTTAACTTCCATTAAGCATCCATGAACTTTTGAATTAACAGCAAAAATTTTTATATTTTTATTTCTTTTTGTAGCTTCATCAAAAACTTTATTATAATCAAAATTAAAATAACTTCTCAAATCACTTTTAGTTATTATTAAACTATTACATTTAGTAAACATTAATGGATATTTTGAAACTTTATCATCTCCTTCCGGAACTGATAAAAGAGCAATTTTTAAATGTTCTCCTATATTAAACTCAGCAGGGCAAACTAAATTACCTATATTCTCAACTATTAATATATCTATTTCTTTAAGATTAAAATTATTAAGTATATTTTTAATTGATTGAGCTTCTATATGACATGCCCCATCTGTATTTAATTGAACTACTGGTACATTCTCTTTAGATATTAATTCAGCATCTATCTTTCCTGCTATATCCCCTTCTATTACAGCGACTTTTAAATTTTCTTTTTTTAATTCTTTTATTAAATTTAATATAAATGTTGTCTTGCCAGCTCCAGGAGATCCCATAACATTTAACATAATTACTCCATTTTCACTTAACTTTTCATTAAGTTCTTTATGACAGTCTTCATTCCATTCCATTATTTGTCTTACTACCTTTATTTCCATTTAATCAACCTCCAAACTTTCTAAATAAAATTCATTTCCCCCTAAAATTTTTAAATTTAAACTACTACATAATGGGCAAATATAATCTTTATTTATTTCACCTTCATACAAGCAATCTAAACATTTTATTTTTGCATTTATCTTTTTTATATTTATTTTTGCATTTTCAGCTACTGTTCCTTTACTAATAATTTCAAAATAATAATTTATACAATTTGGTACTAGTCCGCAAAATTCACCAACGCATAAATTTATTTCTTTTATAAATTTAAAGTTTCTTTTCCTTCTTTCTTCTAAACAAATATTTAATATACTTTGTGTAACAGATAATTCATGCATAATATCACCTATCTAAACAAGAAAAACATGGATCTATACTTGCTACAATAAGTCCAGCATCACTTATTGTATTTTCCTTCAACATTTTAGGAATAGTTGCTGCATTTTTAAATGTTGGTACATGAATATTTACTCTTCCATTTGTTTGTCCTCCATTTGAAACTACATAATAAGTAACTTCACCTCTTGGTGCTTCAATTCTAGATAAATATTCTCCTTCTGGTATTTTCATAAATTTAATTCCTAAATTTATTTCTGTATCCGGTAAATTATCTAATGCTTGTTTTATTATTTTAATACTTTCATTTATTTCTAATATTCTAACTACAACTCTAGAAAAAACATCACAGCCTGTCTCTACTATATTTCTAAAATCAAAATCCTCATATGAACAATATGGATCAAGTTTTCTAACATCATCTTTCATTCCAGATGCCCTACCATGTGGCCCACAAGCTCCATATATTATTGCATCTTCTTTTGTTAATATACCAACTCCTTTAGTTCTAAGTTCTGTAATCTTATCTTTAATAAATATTTCTGTAATTTTTTTATGTTCTTCTAAAACTTCATTTAATAAATATTTAATGTTTTCTTTTTGTTCTATACTTATATCTCTTCTTACCCCACCTATAATATTCATTGCATAATTAACTCTATTTCCAGATGCTTCTTCTAAAATATTCATTATTTTTTCCCTTGTTTTAAAGCACATCATAAATAAAGAATCAAAACCTATTATGTGAGCTGCAAGACCAAGCCATAAAAAATGAGAATGAAGTCTCTCAAGTTCACATACTATAATCCTTATATAATCCCCTCTCTTTGGAACATTGAATCCTGAAATTTTTTCTAAAGCTAAACAATATGCTAAAGTATGTGAATGAGAACATATACCACAAACCCTCTCAACTAATGTTATTGTTTGTATATAATTTCTCTCTTCGCATAATTTTTCAATTCCTCTATGGTTATAACCTATAAATACTTCAGAATTCCTTATAACTTCACCATCAGTAAATAATTTAACATGAATAGGTTCTTCTAATGCTGGATGATATGGACCAAGTGGTACTATATAGCTCATATTAATCCTCCTTTTTATATTTTTTAAGTTCATCAAGTGGCATTATTAATATTTGTCCTTCCCCATCCTTAAATTCTTCTGGTAAAAATAATCTATTACTTCTATTTAACCCTATAAACTTTACATTCATAACTTCTTCTATTTCCTCTTCACACCATCTTGCTGATTCTTTATATATAGATGTTAAAGTCATTATTTCATTAACATTTGTAACTTTATAAGTTACTATATCTCCATCTATATCAAAGTTGTAGCAAATTACATTTTCTTTATTTTTGTTTATATATCCATTAATTATAACTAACCTTCTATTTTCCTTAATTAAATTTTCTGCCACATTAATTATTTCTTTAGCATTTATTTCAATACATTTAAATTCATGCATAATAATCCTCCTATTTTACTTATATTAACTTTTTATTATTTTTATTTTTGATTTATGCTTTATTTATTAATTAAATTATATTTTTATGTTTTGAAGGTTTTCATTATGGTAATTTTTTATTTTATTAATTTTTTATTTATGTTATAATACTATTTGTTATAATGGATTTATCCAAGTGACACGGACTTATATATTGAAAAAGGAGAATTTGTTTATGGGATTAAGAGATAAATTTGATAAATATTTTAGAGACTCTTATTTTGAAAAATATGGAGATAGAATAACAAGTGCTTCTGGTACTGTAATTTCAGTTAAAACTGAAAAGAAAAATTATATTATTTTTCATAAATTAATTGTTGATATGATAATTAAACCTGAAGTAGGTAGAGCTGCTATTAAATGTAGATATAAGAAAAATAGATGGTTTAAAGAGCCTGATTTTATTCAATTAAATAAAGGTCATAAAGTAATGATTATGGGACTTAAAGGTGTTAAAGGAAAGAAAGATGCTGAAGTTCTTCAAGTTCAAAACATCTTAAACTTAACTACAAAGAGAGATTTAATACCAATAGATCACTCTCAAATTAAAAAAGCTAGACAAACAGCTTCAAGAATGAGACAAAGATAATAAAAAGCTACGTTTTATATAAACGTAGCTTTTATTATTTAAACTTCATAATCTACAACTTTTCTATCTGTTGCAATTTCTTTAACAAAATCTTTAACCTTTAAATGTTTTGGATGATCTTGATAAATATTTAAATCCTCTAAATTATTGAAAACTGAATATAAAATAACATCCATGCTTGCATCACTATTATTAATATTTATTCCAACTTCAACTTCCTTTATTTCTTTTATATCTTTTTTTAATTCTTCTAATAAAACTTTTAATTTCTTTGCATTTTCCATTCTTTTTTCTTCTTTTAAGTTCCACATAACTATATGTTTAATCATAAAATATCACCTCTTTAATAATTATCTTATAATTTTCATTTTAAATAAAGTATTTTTTTAAAGAGAGCTAAAATTTACTAGCTCTCTTTCTTAACTATCTTGCTTTTATAAATAAATACATACTGTTTATAAAAGCTATTACTCCTGAAAATAATAATACTATCATCCAGTGATTAAGCATAAGTGGAACTGTATGGAATATAGCACTTAAAAATGGTACATATAAAATTGAAAGCAACATTACTATTGATACTAAAACAGCTAAAACTAAATATGGATTAGTAAATAACTTTATTTCAAATATTGAATGTCTCTCTGATCTACATTCAAATACATGAAATAATTGTGACATTATTAAAGTTGAAAGAGCTATTGTCCTACAAGTTTCAAGATCCATTCTATAAAATCTTCCAATCATAAATGCTAAAAGTGTACAAACACCTATAAGAGTTCCCCTTATCATTATTTTTTCTGTAAGACCTCTTGCAAATACACTCTCTTTTTTCTCTCTTGGCTGTTGCCTCATTATATCACTATCTGCCGGATCAACACCAAGAGCAATAGCTGGCAGTCCATCAGTTGCTAAATTTACAAAAAGAATTTGTATTGGTGTAAGTGGATTTGGTAACATAAATATTGTTGCTAAAAACATTGTTAAAACTTCACCTAAATTACATGATAAAAGATATCTTATAAATTTTCTAATATTATCATATATATTTCTTCCCTCTTCAACAGCAGCAACTATAGTACTAAAATTATCATCCATAAGTATCATTGATGAAGCTTCTTTAGTAACATCTGTTCCTGAAAGCCCCATGGAAATTCCAATATCAGCTTCTTTTATAGCTGGTGCATCATTTACTCCATCACCTGTCATTGCAACTATATTTCCTTTTGATTTAAATGCCTTAACTATTCTAAGCTTATGACTTGGTGATACTCTTGCAAATACTCTAACTGAATCTATTTTGGTATAAAGTTCTCTATCTGTAAGACTTTCTAAATCTTGACCTGTTAAAACTTGATTTTCACTTTTACATATGTTTAAAGATTTTGCTATAGCAAATGCTGTATTTTTATGATCACCTGTAATCATTACTGGTTTTATTCCCGCAAGTTTGCACTTAAGCACTGCATCTCTTGCCTCACTTCTTGGTGGATCTATGCTTCCAGCAAGACCTACAAATATCAAATCATTTTCAAGCCTTTCGCTTTTTGTTAAATTATCAACCTTATAGGCTGCTGCAATACACCTTAATGCTCTAGAAGACATCGCTTCAATTGAATTACTTATCATTTTCTTTCTTTGATAAGTAAGAGGTTTTACTATCCCATCTTCATATATATAATTACTCTTCTCTAATATTCTCTCTGGTGCGCCTTTTACATAACACACTTCTTTCCCATTTTCATTAACTATTACAGACATCATCTTTCTAGTTGAGTCAAAAGGAATATCAAATACTCTTTTTACATCCTTAGTAAAATTTTTAACCTCGTCTACATTTTTAAAAAACATTCTAACCAATGCCGTTTCTGTAGGATCTCCAAATAATGCTCTATCTATTTTTTTACTCTTTTTATCAATTTGACAATCATTACAATGTACTAATACTGATTTTAACTTTAATATACCTTTAATATTATTTACATCTTCTTTTTCAAGTTCAACTATCTTTCCATTTATATATACTTCTTTTACTGTCATTTTGTTTTGAGTAAGAGTTCCTGTCTTATCAGAACATATTACAGATGTACACCCTAATGTTTCAACTGCTGGTAATTTTCTAACAAGTGCATTTCTCTTAAGCATTTTAGATACACCAAGTGCTAATGCAACAGTAACTATTGCAGCAAGTCCTTCAGGTATTGCAGCTACTGCTAATGAAACTCCAAGTAAAAACATTTCTCTAATTTCATTTCCTCTTATAATTCCAAGAACAGTAACTATTAAACATATAGCTAAACAAATAACTACTAATATTTTACCTAATGAATCTAACTTTTCTTTAAGTGGTGATTTATCCTCCTCTATATTTTGTAAAAGGTTTGCTATTTTTCCCATTTCGGTTTTCATTCCCACTTCTAATACTTTAAACAAACCTTTTCCTTTTAAAATATTTGTCCCCATAAAACCTAAATTATTTCCTTTGTTACAATCCTTATTAATTCCAACGGACTCACCTGTTAATAAAGATTCATCGACAACTATTCCAGAAGCTTCTAAAAACTCTCCATCTGCTGGTATTCTGTCTCCAGACTCTAATATAACAATATCTCCTATCGTTAAATACTTAGAATTTATAACCTTTATTCTCCCATCTCTATAAACTTTACAAGTAGGTGCTGCCATATCTTTTAGGGCTTCTAATGATTTTTCAGTTTTAAATTCTTGAAAAAAACCAAGTAATGCATTAACTATAACTATAATAAGTATTGTTATTGCATCTGCAGTATCGCCCATAAATCCTGATATAAGAGTTGCACCTATAAGTACCCAAACCATAAAATCATTGAATTGAGCCAATAATATTTTTATAAGAGATGCTTTGCCTTTTTGTTCTAATTCATTTAATCCAAAGCTTTTAAGTCTTTTTTCAGCTTCTTTTGTTGTAAGTCCTGGAATTATATTTTGTTCCTGTATCACTTTAAGAATTCCTCCTTATTTAAGCATTCTTATATATATATATTTAAAATTTGTTAACTTATGAAAAGTTTTGATTAAGTTATTACTTTACAATTTTTTATTTAGGTCGTACAATTATACTGTAAATTCATAAGATAAAGGAGGTAATGTCTTTGAAGAACGTAGTATATGTTACTGGACACAAAAATCCAGATTCAGATTCAATATGTGCTGCCATTTCTTACGCAGAGCTTAAAAACAAAACTGGTAATCTTCCAGCTATTCCTGTAAGACTTGGAAACGTTAGTAGAGAAACTCAATTTATTTTAGACTACTTTAACGTTCAAGCACCTGAATTTTTAGAGACAGTTAAATTAAAAGTTGAAGATTTAAAAATAGATAATATCAGTCCTATATCACCTGATATATCTTTAAAAATGGCTTGGAATATAATGAGAGATAAAAATATCAAATCAATTCCTGTAGGTGACTGTAATGATCATCTTATAGGTGTATTATCAATTTCAAACCTAACATCTTCATACATGGACATATGGGATAATAAAATATTAAGCAAAAGCGAAACAAGTATCGATAATATAATTGATACTTTATCAGCAAAAGCTTTATACATAAATGAAAATGTTAAAGTATTCCCAGGTAAAATTTGTGTTGCTGCTATGCAACCAAATTCAATGAAAGAACATGTTGATGAAGGTGATATAGTAATAGTTGGAGATAGACCTGAAATTCATGAAGAAGTTATTAACGAAAAAGTTTCTTTAATGATATTAATAGGTTCAAGCTCATTAAATGATGAACTTTTAGCTAAAGCTAAGGAAGCTGGAATAACAGTTATTTCAACTCCACATGATTCATTTACAGCTTCAAGACTTATAATTCAAAGTATCCCAGTAAGATACGTTATGGTTAAGGATGATATAGTATCATTCTCTACTGATGATTTAGTTGAAGAAGTAAAAGAAACAATGCTTGAAACTAGATATAGAAGCTATCCTGTAGTTGATTCTGAAGGAAAAGTTATTGGTACTATTTCAAGATATCACTTAATATCAAACTTCAAGAAAAAAGTTATACAAGTTGACCATAACGAAAGAGGTCAATCAGTACCAGGTCTTGAAGAAGCAGAAGTTCTTGAAATAATAGACCATCACAGAGTTGCTGATATTCAAACAAGCAACCCAATATTCTTTAGAAATGAACCTATTGGAAGTACATCTTCTATAGTTGCTAAATGTTACTTTGAAAATGGAATAAGACCATCAAGAGAAGTAGCTGGATTATTATGTGGTGCTATAATTTCTGATACATTATTATTTAGAAGCCCAACTTGCACAGAACAAGATAAATATATTTGCAATAAACTTGCTGAAATAGCAGGTATTAACTTAGAAGAATTTGCAAAAGAAATGTTTAAGGCAGGTACTTCATTACAAGGTAAAACAGTTAAACAAATATTCAACCAAGACTTTAAGCCATTTACTATTGGAGATACTAAAATAGGTGTAGCTCAAGTTAATACAATGGACATTGAAGGATTTATGCCTTTAAAAGATGATATGTTATCATATATGAGCAAAAAAGCTGAAGAAGCCGGATTTGATATGCTTATGTTATTATTAACTGACATATTAACTGAAGGCTCACAAATACTTGTTGCTGGAAAAGAACCTGAAATAGTTGAAAAAGCATTTAAAGTAGAACTTAAAGATTCTATGGCATTTTTACCTGGAGTTCTTTCAAGAAAGAAACAAGTAATACCACCACTTACAAATTCAATAATGAATTCATAAAAATAAAAACCATGCCAAAAGCATGGTTTTTTATTTCCAATTAAGTATTTCTATATCATTTTCCTTTTTAAAATTTATAAGATACGGATGCCCAACTAAATCTAAAAGTGGCTTATCTGATAAAGAATCAGAAAACATATATGAATCTTTAAAGTCTACTTCTAAATTATCTTTTTTTAATTCTTCCATTAATCTTCTAACTTTTTCTTCACCCTTACAATTGTGCCCATCCATTTCTCTCATGAAAACTCCATCTTTAAATTTAAATTTAGTTCCAATAACTTTATCTACTTCTTTAAATCTATAAAATTCATTTAAATAAAATTCTGGTGATGCTGAAATTAAATATATTTTATAACCTTTTGATTTTAAATTTCTCATCATATTTATAGCATCTTCATATAATATGTTGCTAAGGACGTCTCCATAAAACTCTTTAACTATAGATGCTAATTCTTTTTCATCTACTCCATCTATAAACTTAAGAAAAGTTTCTTTAACCTTCTTTTCATCATATATTCCTATGCCATACATAGCACCTGAAAATATAGCTCTTGGAAGAAACTTAATATTTTTCTTATCCTTACGTATCATATATTTAAAAAATTGCATTAATGTTTCTTTTTTTGTTATTGTAAAATCAACATCGAATATTCCTAGCTTTACCATATGTTCCTCCAAATCTTTTGATTACTATATTCTATTATATACTATTTATTAAACTTATTTAATTATTAAATAAAATTTTATTATAAAAAAAGTGATTAGCTAATATAAACTAATCACTTTTAATTATTATAGTGAATTAATAAAACTTTCTATTCTATCTAATCCTTTTTCAATATTTTCTATTGAAGTTGCATATGAAAGTCTTATATAATTATCAAGACCAAAAGCAATTCCTGGAACAACAGCAACATTTTTATTTTCAAGCAATTCCCTTGAAAAACTCATTGAATCAATTATTTTATTGCCGTTAATTTCTTTTCCATAAGTACTTGATACATTTACCATTATATAAAATGCACCTTTTGGAACAATATAATCTATTCCTTTTATTTTATCTAATCTTTCAACCATGTATAATCTTCTCTTATCAAACTCTTTTACCATCTCTTTAATACTTTCTATAGAATTTTTAATAGCTTCTATAGAGGCATACTGTGATACAGAATTAATATTTGATGTCATATGACTTTGTATACTAATCATATGTTTTATAACTTCCTTATTTGAAGCTGCATATCCAACTCTCCATCCAGTCATAGCAGATGATTTTGAAAGCCCATTTATTACTATTGTATTTTCATAAGCATACTTTGAAAGAGATGCTATACTTATATGTTCTTCATTGTCATATATTAATTTTTCATATATTTCATCAGATATTATTATTAAATTATTTTCTTCTGCAAAATTTGCAATATCCAAAAGTTCTTCTTTAGTATAAACTGCTCCACTTGGGTTATTAGGGCTATTTATAATTAAAGCTTTTGTTTTTTCTGTTAAAACTTCCTTTAAACAATCTATAGTATATTTATAACTATTATTTTCATTGGTATTTACCGTTACTGGAATACCACCTGAAAGTTTAATAAGTTCTGGATAGCTAACCCAATAAGGCATTGGTATTATAACTTCATCACCTTGATTTAATATTGCCATAAAAGCATTTGCTAAACATTGCTTTGCTCCATTGCTTACTATTATCTGATCTATTTTATAATCTAAATTATTTTCTTTTTTAAGCTTTTTACATATCTCTTCTCTAAGATTTTTTACCCCAGCAACTTCTGTATATTTAGTCTTTCCTTCTACCATAGCGCAATTAGCTGCTTTCAATATATTTTCTGGAGTATTAAAATCTGGCTCTCCAACTCCAAAACTAATTACATCAACACCATTTTCTTTTAATTCCTTAGCTTTCGCTGTAATTTCTAAAGTTATTGATGCTGATATTCCTTTTGCTCTTTCTGATAATTTCATTTTTATCCCCTCTTCTACTTATTGCTTTTTATATTAATTAATTTATTTAATAACTTTTCATTTATTCCTTCAGAGCCTATACAAACTTCCTTGTTATTCTCTCCATGAAAATCACTTCCACCTGTTATAGCTAATTTATATTTTCTACTTAAGTTATTAAATAAGTTTATTTGTTCTTTTGAATGACTTGGATGATAAACTTCAAGCCCACTTAATCCATAACATTTTAACTCTTTTATAACTTTTTCTATAACCATGCTTTTATATATTTTTCCTGGATGAGCTAAAACAGCTATACCACCAGCTTCTTTTATAACTTTTATAGCTTCTTTATAATTTAACTTTTCTCCTTTTACATAAGCTGGTTTTCCTTTCAAAAGATACTTTAAAAATGCCCCTTTAAAAGTATCTTCATAACCTTTTTTAACAATTTCACTTGCAATATGAGCTCTTCCAACGGATGAATTATCTTTTATAATATCATCTATATTTAATTCTATTCCTTCATTTTTAAGTCTATCTATTATTATTTTTGCTCTTTTTATTCTAGATTTTTTCAAATTATTTACTACATTATTTAAATTTTCATTTTCTATATCTATAAAGTATCCTAATATATGAATTTCAAATTCATATATCTCACTACTAAATTCTATACCAGATATAATATTTACTCCATCAAATTTTTCTTTAGTTATATATTGAGAATCAATAGAATCATGATCTGTTATAGAAATATATTTAACTCCATTTTTTTTAGATATTTCTAATATTTGTTCTGGTGTTAGTTTGCCATCAGAAAAGGTAGAATGTAAATGTAAATCTGCATATTTCATATAATTACACCCTCCTCACTTCTATAATGACTATACCGCTATTGATTTTATATGTAAATAATAAAATCTTATAAATATTTCTAAAAAGAGAGTGGCAAAATACCACTCTCTATTTAAATATTAGTCTTCTGCTAATACTTCTTCATAATAAGCTCTAACTTTATCAAATTCAGCTTCATCAGGTACTATTAATTCTTCATTTTCTTCTGAAACTCTGAATAGATATACTGAATCATCATCCATGTTTTTAGCTAAAACATATTCATTTTCTTCGAATTCAAAGGCATCTATGATTGGACATGATACTGTGTTTCCTTCATCATCTACTAAATCTACTACGAAATGATCGTGATGATCTTCTCCACATCCACATGCATCTCCATGTTCATGATTGTGTCCTCCACAGCACTCATGATTTTCATCATGATTATGTCCTCCACAACATTCATGTTCTCCTTCATGATTGTGATTTCCACATCCACATTTATTTAATTCTTTATCCATTTTCATTCCTCCTTTAATTAAGTCACATTACTTAACATTATAGTTTAATTGTACCCTTATTTTCCTTAAAATAAAAGCTTAATTTAAAACTTTTATTTTTTATAAACAACTTATAAAAAAAAGTGGTTATTAAACCACTTTAAAATATAATTCCATATACTATTGCAGATACTATAGCTCCTAATATAGGTGCTACTACAGGTATCCATGCATATTTCCAATCTGATCCTCCTTTACCTGGCACAGGTAAAATAAAATGTGCAAATCTTGGTCCAAAATCTCTTATTGGATTTATTGCATATCCTGTTGGACCTCCTAAGCATAATCCTATAGCCCAGATAAGTATTCCTATAGCTAATGGTTGAAGTCCATCAACAAAAGGACTTGATGAAATACCTAATATTCCAAACATTAATAAAAATGTACCTATAAATTCAGTTATAAAATTCCATTTTGGATTTCTTATCTCTGGAGCTGTACAAAATACTCCAAGTTTTGTAGCTTTATCTTCAGTAACTTCAAAATGATTATAGTATGATAAAAGAACTAATGTAGCTCCTATAAATGCGCCTATGAATTGAGCTAATATATACATTGGAACTTGACTCCAAGCAAACTTTCCTGTAACAGCTAAAGCTAAAGTTACTGCTGGATTAAAATGAGCTCCACTTATAGTTCCAAACATGAATACTGGAACTGCTACTGCAAATGCCCAACCTGATGCAATAACCATCCATCCTGAATTAAAACCTTTTGATTTTTTTAAAACAACGTTTGCAACTACGCCATCACCTAATAATACTAATATTGCAGTTCCTATAAGTTCCGCCATAAATGTACTTAAATTCATTAAAAACTCCTCCTGTAGTAAGAAATTATGTCAGTAAAATAGCCCCTTTAGTTATTAAAGCTAAAGGGGCTTTATATTATAACTTATAATTAGTATGCAGCTTTAAATATATTGATTATATCTTGTTCATTTCCTTTTCTTGGGTTTGAGAAAGCATTTCCATCTTTTAAAGCCATTTCAGCCATATATTCGAAATCTTCTTCTTTTATTCCCATATCTCTAAGTCTAGCAGGAATTCCGATATCAGTTGAAAGCTTAAACATTGCATCTATTGCTTTTTGTGCAGCATCCATTACTGATAATCCTTCTATATTTTCTCCCATAAATTCAGCTATATCAGCAAACTTTTGAGGATTTGAGATTAAGTTATATTTTTCAACGTGTGGTAAAAGCATTGCATTTGCTACACCATGAGGCATATCGTATAATCCACCTAATTGGTGAGCCATAGCATGTACATATCCTAAGTTAGCATTATTAAATGCCATACCAGCTAATAATGAACCATAAGCCATATTTTCTCTAGCTACTAAGTTTTCTCCTAAAGCAACTGCTTGTCTTAAGTTATTTGATATTAATTTTATAGCTTGGATTGCAGCAGCATCTGTTACAGGGTTAGCATCTTTTGATACATATGCTTCTACTGCATGAGTTAAAGCATCCATTCCTGTTGCAGCTGTAAGTCCTGCTGGCTTTCCAACCATTAACATTGGGTCATTTATTGAAACTAATGGTAAGTTTCTCCAACTTACAATAACAAATTTAACTTTTGTTTTAGTGTTAGTTATAACACAGTGTCTTGTAACTTCACTAGCTGTTCCTGCTGTTGTATTAACTGCAACTATTGGAGGAAGTGCATTTGTTAAAGTTTCTATTCCTGCATAGTCATAAAGATCTCCTTCATGAGTTGCTGCAATACCTATTCCTTTACCACAGTCGTGTGAGCTTCCTCCACCAACTGTAACAATCATATCACACTTTTCATCTTGGAATATTTTTAATCCATCTCTAACATTTGTATCTTTTGGATTTGGTTCAACTCCATCATAGTAAGCAACTTCAATTCCTGCTTCTTTTAAATATTTTTCAGTTAATTCAACTGCTCCACCTTTTAAACTTCTTAAAAATTTATCTGTAACTATTAAAGCTTTCTTTCCACCTAATATTTTACATCTTTCACCAACTACTGATATTGAGTTAGCTCCCATAAAGTTTACGCTTGGTACTAAATAATCGTACATTCTCATATCTAAATTCCTCCTAAAAATTATTTATATATTAATTTTATAAATATTAATATTCTTTATTAAAAGCATCAACTGCTGATTGTGCTATCGCCATGTCTTCTTCAACAGTTCCACCACTTACTCCAACTGCCCCAACAACTTGTCCATCAACTATTATTGGGAATCCACCACCAAATGGTACTATCTTACAATTGTTTGTAAGTTGTAATCCATAAAGACTATCTCCAGGTTTTACAACATTTGCTATTTCATGACTTCCTTGCTTTAAACATGCTGCTGTATAAGCTTTATTTATAGCTATGTCAATGCTTGTTATAAATGCATTTTCCATTCTGTGCATTAACATTAAGTTAGCCCCTTTATCTACAGCTGCAAATATAACAGGAACGTTCATTTCTGTTGCCTTTTCTTCTGCTACTTTTGCCATTTCTTTTACTATTTCTAAACTTAATTCTTTAACTTCATTTAATTTTTTCATAGTAATCATATCCTCCTTTACATCTCTTCAAAGAATCTTGCTACTGCAAATAGTGTATCTGATAAACGGTTTATATATTTTGTAACCTCATCTCTTAAAGATTCTTCTCTCTTTAAAGTTATTATTCTTCTTTCAGCTCTTCTACACACTGTTCTTGCCATATGTAAACTTGCTGACACTTCATTTTTACCTGGTATAACAAATTCTTTTAAAGGACCTGTTATTTCCATATATTTATCTGTTAGTTTTTCTAAAGTTTCTATATCCTCTTTAGTAACTATATCTTTTAAATATTTAATTCCGTCTTCATCACTTGCAAGTTCAGCACCTAAATTAAATAACTTCTTTTGTATACTTCTAAGTTCATCTCTTTGTTCTGTTAATTGAATTTTTGAATAAGCAAAGCCTATTGATGATATTAATTCGTCTACAGTACCATATGCTTCAACTTTAAGACTATCTTTATCTACTCTACTTCCTCCAAATAATGCTGTAGTTCCTTTATCACCTGTTTTTGTGTAAATTTTATACATAGTAATTACTCCTTAATATTATTTAAAAGCTATCCCTTTAACTAATCTTCCAGCATTAGAACCTAAGTTTCTTAAATTACTATTTTCATCATCTATGCTTATAGTAAATAAAGGTTTATCTTTTTCTAACTTATTTAATGTTAAAGTTATTTTGCCCTTACTATCAATTCCTATTCCAACTAAAAGTTTTGATTGCATTGATGCTAAATGGCTAAGTTCTTCTGAAATATTACAGTCTTTAGCTTTTAATTCAAAAGGAATTCCTTCTTCTTCTATTCCCCATAATATTTCATCAAATCTACTTAAATCTTTTAAATCATTTGAATAATATACATATATACTAGGAACTTCATACTCATAAGCTTTCATTACCATTGCCATAATAAATTACTCCATTTCATTACAAGATAATATAAGTCCAGTAGCAACAGCATTTCTAGGTCCTTCTGTACCTCTTATATTTCCACGACCTGCTACTACTCCATATTGTGACAATGAATCTGTAACTAATTGTGGAGTCTCAAAGTCTAATGATGATCCACCTACTAATACAACAAACTCAATATCTCTTATATTTCCTGTTGGTGAAACTATACTTAAGGCCCTTAAACAATTTGTTACAAATACTTTTTCTTTTGCCCCTCTTCTTATAGTCCTTATTTTTTCTATAGAAGTTTGTCCATCTATCGGTACTAATGTTCCATCTTTAATTATTACAACTTTTGAGAATACTGATGGATCTAAAGGCTCTTTAAAGAATTCAACTGTTCCATCTTCGTGTCTTATATGGAAAAGACTTTCAACTTTAGCTAATGGATGTTTTTTTATGTCTTCTGCTAAATTAAATGAATCAAGTCCTAACTCTGATTTAATAAGCATAGTTACCATATTTCCAGCACCAGCTAAATGTATTGATGAAATTCTTCCTTCTTTATTTATAATTGATGCATCAGTAGATCCTGCTCCCATATCTAATATGGCAAGAGGTGTACTACTTCCTGGAGTTGTAAGTGCTCCACGAATTGCCATGTCAGCTTCTACTCCACCAACTTCTACTGGTACATTAAGTTCTTCTCTTAATTTATCTGCTATCATTTGCATTTGTAATTTATCAGCTTTAACCATTGCTGCTATTCCAACTGCATTTTCAAGGGAAAATTCTTCTGCAAGACCACCTTTTACTTTTTGTGGGATAAAAGTATCAACTGCTAAAAGGTCTTGTATTTTTATATCTGATATTTTCTGCTTTGTAAGGGTTGCCATAACTTGTCTTACTCTTTCAAGCATTCCGCCAGCATTTGTACCAGCTTCACCCTTTACATCTTGTATTGGGACACATGCTCTTACAGCATCCATTATTTTTTCTGCTCCGTGTTCTACATCAACGCTTTCCTTACGATTCAATCCGTCTATATTTATACATCCTGCTGGTATTCTTTTTTCTTGAACATCTCCTTTTGGAGTTTTAATTACTACAGCTGATCTATTTCCTATAAGAGCTCTTGATATTGGAACTATCATTTTTGTCTCTTCAGCTGTTAAATTAAATACTGTTGCTATACCATAAGGGTTAGCTAGACTTTCTACTACTTCACCTTGTCCGGCAACTTCTACAGCAGCCTTCATGTCAACTGGTACTTTTTCAAGTAACATAACTTCATCTACAATAGGAATTTTTTTATCTAATCTATTGTTAATAAGTACTCCATCGTCTCTTTGAACTATTGCTGCTGTAACATTTATGCCTCTTCTTGTAGCATGATTTATTCTAGCTGCTGCTTCTAGGAAATTTATTTTACTTAATATAAGTGGTATAAAGGCTTCATCTTCTGATAATTCATTTTCATTTATATTTTCTAAGTCTTCTATATATATAGTTTTCCCTGTTCCGATTCCTATACCACCTGGTGTTTGTGGATTATGTCCTATCATTGTTGACTCTGTTATTATAGTTTCAGTTATAGTTTCCATAGCAACATCTCCTATAACTGGAGCTGCTTCATTTATTCTAACTAAATCTAAATCATTAAGAGTTAAAGATACTTTTTTTAATGATTGCTTTAAGGAATCAAATACACCTTCTATATTTTCTTCAGTACCTTTTATACCTGTTGTAGGAACTATACCACTTGAAAGAAATTCTATCTTTCCATTTTCTATTTTTGATAATGCTGTTTCCGTAGTAGCATTACCAATATCAACACCTGCTACAATTTTCATACTTTCCTCCTAAAAGAAATAAATTATTCTTGTCTTAATTTATTTCTCTTTTCGTATACTTCTACAGCTTCTCTTACGAAGTCTGCATTAACTTTTGCATCATATACATTTTCAAGTTCTTCTGCAATTTTTAAAAGATCTTCTTTAGTTGAACGGAATGGTCTTAATGCATTATACATTTCAAGTATTCTTTCATCTGGAACCTTTATAAGTTCTGCTGCTCTTCTAAAGTTTCTTGCTATTGCATCTCTATTCATACCTTCAGCTATTTGAGCTTGCATTTCTAATGTTTCAGGTGATATTCTAACGTCTTCTGGTTTAATATCTCCATTTAATATATTTTCTAATGTTATATCATTTAATTTTCTTCCAGTTGGTGTGCTTATATCCTCTGGTCTTTTAATTGCTAAAGGATAATCTTTAGGGCTCATTTTATTTGCTTCCATAAGTCTCTCTCCTTATCTTTTAGAATTTTACATCTATTTGTACTGGTTTTGCTCCAACTACTACATGCTTAGTTTCTTTTATGTGGAATAATGCTGCTATTGCCATAAATTTTGGTCTAGCCATTTGGTCATTTTTTGTAGGTACTGGAGTTGGTGACTCACCCTTTGCATATTTAGCTGCATTTTTACCTATTAATCTAAAAGTTTCTAAAGTTAATAATGGTGCTTGTGGGAATAATTCTAAATTGTTTAAAGGAAGTAAATCTTTTTGATGGATTACTGTTGTTCCTTTAGATTGAATTCCTATACCAATTCCTGATCCACTTAATTTTGCTGCATCATTTGCTATAAATGAAACATCTGATGTTCTTAATATTCTAACTACTCTTGCATGTAATCCTTCTTCTTCAATACCTGCTATAATTTCTCTTAAAATATCTTTATGATCTATATTAACTAGTGTGTGATGTTGAAATTTTTCAAATGCTGGGGCAAGTCCAATTACAACTTCATCCGCTCTTGTTCCAACTTTTGCTTCTCCTACTTCTGTAAGAGTAAGCTCTGGCATGACAAACTTATTTGCTCCATTTTCCATATGTATACCACCTTTTCTTATTCAATATCTTCTGGTTTTATTACGTTAGGAATATTTTTAATTTCTTCCCATCTTTCTTTACTTAATCTATAACCTGTTCCTGGTCCTTTATAGTCATTTACATCATTAACAGCACTTATTACATCAAAGTCTCTATCAAGTATTGCTGATGTTTGAAGATAATCTCCAGTAACTCTTTGCTTAAGCATATTTAATATATTGCTTGCTACATCTTCAAATCCGTTTGAACCTAAAGCTTTAACTATATCTAATCCTGTAATTCTCTTATTAAGCATTTCTTCTGCTGCTTTTAAGTCTTCAACTACATTTCTTTCTGGCATATCTTTACTTCCATGTGCATAAGTTGCTGCTATAACTTCTTCATCAGTTATTTTAGGGAATCCAAGTTCTCTAAATACTACTTGAATAGCTTTTGCTGCTTTATTTCTTATTGCAATTGTTTCTTCTTCTGATACTGGTCTAAGTCCACCATCTACCATTAAGTCTCTTTGGATTATATTGTAATCATCAAAGTCTTCTGCATCGAAGTTTGAACCTGCAAACATGTTATCATAGTTTGGAACTGCACTATATCCTGAGAATATAAAGTCTGTTCCTGGAAGCATTTGCATTAATGTTCTAGCAGTTCTTCTTATATCTGAATGTGAGAATGTTTGGTCATTAGCTGATGCTACTTCTATATCAAGCATTGCTGCTATTAAGTTCTCTGCAAGTACTGCTCTTATTCCTGATGGAACTGCTCCTGTCATTCCTATACAACTAACTGCTCCATTTTGAAGTCCTTGAACTCCAGCTCCTTTAGTTATATAAATACATCTTGATTCTAAGTAAAGCATTGATTTACCTTCTGCATATCCCATTAATGCTTCTGAACCAGTTCCTGATGTATATCTCATCTTAAGTCCTCTTGAAGCATATGCTGATGCTAAGAAAGCTTTTGACCATGGAGTATCATCTCCATCTGTAAATACTGATTCTGTTCCGTATACTGAAACTGTTTCTGCATAACTTGTAAGTCCTCTCATTCCAAGGTCAAGCTCTGTAGCTTCTTCAACTGAACATTGAGTTAATACTCCAGGACGACCAACTTGTGAACCTATAAGTATTGCTAAAGCATTAAATGGTGCATATCTTACTATACCAACAGTTGTTTCTTGTTCTGAGAAACCTCTTATTCCTGCTTCTGCTGCATCTGCTGCAATTTGTACTGGATTATCTTTAAGATTTGTTACGTGACATTGATTTGATGGTGTTTTTCTAGCTCTCATTTTTTGAAGTGCCATCATCATTTCAACAACGTTCATATGTGTCATAACTTCAACAGCCTTAGCTGGAGTTATTGCAGTTGTTATTTTAACTATTTCATCTCTAGAAACATTTATATCTACTAATTTTTTTGCTATTTCAACTGAATCTAATTTCATAGCTTCTTCTGCATTTTCTAAATTTATTGCATAGTCAGCTATGAATCTGTCTATCATATCAAAGTCTTCTCTTTTTTTACTATCTAGTTCTACTACTATTCCATTTTCTATTTTTATAGATGATATTGGATCATTTGGACTTTCCATTGCTATTAAGCCTTCATCTGCCCACTCCCCAATTAAACCATCTTGGTTTACAGGACGTTTTGCTAAAGCTTCAAATCTTTTTGATTTCACTGTAAAATTCCTCCCTCAGAATGTAATTGTGATTGTTATTTTTTTATCGATGTATACATTTTAATATAAATATACTTGAAAGCCATTAAAATATTTTGTCTTTTTCTATGATTATATTGTTTCTTTTTTATCAGGTTTAATTGTATTTTTTTGTCCTTCTTTTAAAAATCGAATTTTTTTGACATTTAAATATAAATAAAAAAGGGAAGCTATATAATTTATATAACTTCCCTTTTCTTATTAAATTATTTCCCTATATTTTTTAGGCGTTACACCTTCAACTTTTTTAAAAACCTTTATAAAATAACCACAATCATCAAAACCTAAATCTAGTGCTATATTAAGAATAGGAGTATCAGTAGTCTTCAATATTTCTTTTGCATATTCTATTTTTTTATTATTTAAATATGTATTAAAGTTTATTCCCATTTCTTTTTTAAATAACTTACTAAAATAACATGGACTTAAGTTGCATGTAGCTGCTATTTTATCTAAAGTTATATTTTCCTTAAAATTATCTTCTATGTAATCTATTGCTGATATAATTTGATTATTATTAGAACTTAAATTTTTTTTATTAACTTCTTTATCGTGAACAATATTATTCAATTCATAACTATCGTTAATTTTATAATTAACGATTATATTTTCAATTAACCCATATATTTTTTGTGGATTTATAGGTTTTAATATATAATCATCAACACCTAAACTTAATGCTTTTCTAACTATATTCAAATCATCATAAGCTGTTACCATTATTATTATTTTATCTTTATTATAAGCTTTTATTATTTCAGTAGCTTTACAACCATCTATTCCAGGCATTTTAACATCCATTATTATTAAATCCGGATTATATTTTTTATCTAAATCAATGGCTTCCCTTCCATTAGATGCTTCTGCAACTATCTTTAAATTTTTTATAGTTCCTAAAATTACTTTTAACGCTTCCTTCTCTAGGTTTTCATCATCAACTATCATTACTTTAAACATATTTTTTATCAACTCCAGCTAAATTTTTTCTCAAAAAACTTTATTTTCACAATAGTTCCTTCTCTAACCTTACTATTTATTTCTATTTTATAATCTTCACCATAGTAATTAGCCATTCTTTTATTTACATTATTAACCCCAATTTTATCTAAATTATTATCATATTTTCCTATTAATTCTTCTCTTACTTCTTCTAATCGTTCTCTTGTCATTCCTATGCCATTATCTTCTATGCATATACTAAAACCATAGTCTTCTTTTTTAGAATATAACGAAATTCTTCCGCCTTCCTCTTTACTTTCTATACCATGAACTATAGAATTTTCTATAAAAGTTTGTATAGTCATAAACGGAACTTTTTTATCTATAAATTCGCTGTCTATTTCAACATTATATTCTAATCGTTTTCCAAACCTTACTTTTTGCAGACTTAAATATGACTTTATATATTCTATTTCTTCTTCAAGTGAAACTATTTTATCAGATTTTCTTAAAGTATATCTTAACATATTAGATAAATTATATATTACTTCTTGAGTTTTAGGTGCATTTTCAATTATAGCTAGAGATGAAATGCTATTTAAAACATTAAATAAAAAATGTGGATTTATTTGTGATTGAAGAGCTTTAAGCCTACATGCTTCATATTCTTTTTCAAGCTCAGCTTTTTCTCTTTTTGCTTCAATTATTTTTATATTTTTATTATTCAATTCTTTTTGAGCCATTTTAAGTACAGCTTCTTCAACTATATAATTACTAATATGAAACATCATATTAGCTGTAGCTTTTATTTTTTCAAATTCAACTAATGGTAATTTTTTATATGCTTCTAAAAACTTTTTATTCTTTTCATCATTTAAATTTGGCAATGAATTTTTAATAGAAACTATATCTTCTAAATCTAAATTATCTTCTTTTGCTAAAACTTGTCCTGCCATAACGGAGCCTAAGTATTGACCATCAACTATTATTGGTGTAGCAAAATCAATTAACCCTTTATGACATCTATATATATATGGCTTTTCTATTCTTGCTGCTTCAAGACCTCCCCTTGAATCACATCTTTCGCATAATTCTGAATAGGATTCTTCTTGTCTCATAAGATTACAGAAATCACTACATTTACTATGTTTCGTCGCAGGCTTACCTTTATAATCTACTGTTATTATTGATATTCCCGTAGCTTCCGCAATATCATCTTGAATTTTTTGAAATATATCTATATCTATTACGTCATTTAAATGTAGAATTTTTTTACCCATATTAATCTCCTATATAACTTAATTTATTTAATAAATTTCATTTTTAAACTTTTTTTGAATTTTATTAAATACTTTTCTATTATACTTTGCAATAGTCATAAATTTCAACAGTATTTAAAAATATTTTTAATATAATAAAAAACTAAATTTGGTCTTATATCTAAATTTACCTCTTATTTTAGTATATACTATATACTTTAAGATAAAAAAATTTTTTATTTTTAAGTTATAATAATTCTATTTTTTTAAATAAAAAAAGACTAGATAAGAATTAACTTACCTAGTCTATATCATTTAATGAACTATTATTTTCCAGCTAATTTTTTGTAGCCTTCTAATCTTTCCATAGCATCATTATAAGTCTTTTCAAATAAAGCATCTGCAGCTTCTGGGAATGCCTTAGCAAGTGAAGCGTATCTAACTTCTCCCATTAAGAATTCTTTGAAGTCACCTTTTGGCTCTTTTGAATCTAAGATGAATGGGTTCTTTTCAGTTCCCTTTAATTGTGGGTTGTATCTGTACATAGCCCAGTATCCACAATCAACAGCTCTTTGAGCTTCTAATTGGCTGTTACCCATACCAATCTTAATTCCATGGTTAATACATGGTGCATAACCTATGATTAATGATGGTCCTGGATATGCTTCAGCTTCAGCTATAGCTTTAAGAGTTTGGTTCTTGTCAGCTCCCATTGCTATTTGAGCAACATATACGTATCCGTAGCTCATTGCTATCATACCAAGATCTTTTTTCTTAGTCTTCTTACCTGATGCAGCGAATTTAGCTATTGCAGCAGTTGGAGTTGATTTTGATGATTGACCACCAGTATTTGAGTAAACTTCTGTATCAAATACAAATATGTTTACATCTTCTCCTGATGCTAATACGTGGTCTACTCCACCAAATCCGATATCATATGACCATCCGTCTCCACCGAAGATCCATTGTGATGGTTTTACTAAGAAGTCTTTTTCTTTTAAGATATCTTTAGCGAATTCATTATCTAATCCTTCTAAAGCAGCGATAACTCTATCAGCTCTATCTCTAGTTCCTTCTCCGATTTCAACTTTTTCAACCCAAGCCTTAAGAGCTTCTTTAGCTTCTCCTTCTTCTAATGATTCGATAGCTAAGTTAGCTTTTTCAACCAATCTTTCTCTTATAGCTTTTGCTCCTAAGAACATACCTAATCCGAATTCAGCATTGTCTTCGAATAATGAGTTAGCCCAAGCAGGACCAAATCCTTTATGGTTAGTTGTATATGGAGTTGAAGGTGCTGATCCTCCCCAGATTGATGAACATCCAGTAGCGTTTGCTATCATCATTCTGTCTCCGAATAATTGAGTTATAAGTTTAGCGTAAGCAGTTTCTCCACAACCTGCACAAGCTCCTGAGAACTCGAATAATGGTTGTTCGAATTGGCTACCCTTAACTGTATTTTTGTTCATTGGATTCTTCTTAACTGATACTTCGTTTAATACGTAATCCCAATTAGCTTCTTCTGATTCTTGAGTGTGAGCTGGCTTCATAACTAAAGCTTTTCCTGGAGCTGGACAAACTTGTGCACAGTTTCCACATCCTGTACAATCAAGTGGTGAAATTGCCATTGTATAGTTCATTGGCTCTTCTGTCTTTAATGCTCTAGCAGCAACAAACTTTAATCCTTCTGGAGCGTTTTTACTTTCTTCTTCAGTTAATAAGAATGGTCTTATTACAGCATGTGGACATACATATGAACATTGGTTACATTGGATACATTTATCCTTATCCCATTCAGGTATGTTTATAGCTATACCTCTCTTTTCAAATGCAGCAGTACCTTGTTCGAAAGTACCATCTTCCATTCCATCAAATGCTGATACTGGAAGTTCAAATCCTTCTTGTCTGTTCATTGGATCAACGATCTTCTTAACAAACTCTGGTCTTGGTCTTCCTTCTTCTTTAACTTCATCTTTAGCGTCTTTCCAAGTTGCTGGAACTTCGATTGATACGATTGATTCAATTCCTTTATCAATAGCAGCGTTGTTCATATCAACAACTTTTTGACCTTTTTTACCGTATGAAGTTACAACGGCATCTTTAAGATATTTAACAGCGTCTTCTACTGGGATAATGTTAGCTAACTTGAAGAAAGCTGATTGCATTATCATGTTGATTCTTCCGCCTAATCCGATTTCTTGAGCTATCTTAACAGCATTTAAAGTGTAGAACTTAATGTTGTTTTCAGCTATATATCTCTTATATGAAGCTGGTAGATGTTCTTCTACTTCTTCTGGGCTCCAGATAGTATTTAATAAGAATGTTCCATTCTTCTTTAATCCTTCTAGAACGTTATATTTAAATACATATGATTGGTTGTGACAAGCTACGAAATCAGCTTTGTTTATTAAGTAAGGTGATTTTATTGCTTTCTTACCAAATCTTAAGTGTGATACAGTTATACCACCTGATTTTTTTGAGTCATATGAGAAATATCCTTGAGCATACATGTCTGTATGGTCTCCGATGATTTTTATAGCACTCTTATTAGCACCAACAGTACCGTCTGATCCTAATCCCCAGAACTTACAAGCTGTAGTTCCTTCTGGAGTAGCATCGATATCTTCATGAACTTCTAATGAAGTATTAGTTACATCATCAACTATTCCTATAGTGAATCCGTTCTTTGGTTCATCTTTAGCTAAGTTTTCATATACTGCAGCGATGTGACCTGGGTTTGGATCTTTTGATCCTAATCCATATCTTCCACCAACGATTACAGGTGCATTTTCTACTCCGTAGTATGCGCTCATTACGTCTAAGAATAATGGTTCTCCATTACATCCTGGTTCTTTAGTCTTATCTAAAACAGCTATTTTCTTAACTGAAGCTGGAATAGCTTTCTTTAATCTTTCAACATCGAATGGTCTGTAAAGTCTTACTTTAACAACCCCAACTTTGTTTCCATTAGCATTTAAATAATCAACAGTTTCTTCACATACATCTGTACATGATCCCATTGCTACGATAACTCTATCTGCATCAGCAGCTCCATAGTAATCGAAACAGTGATATTCTCTTCCTGTTAATTTAGTAATTTCAGCCATGTATCCTTCAACGATGTCTGGAACAGCATTGTAGAATTTGTTAACAGCTTCTCTTTCTTGGAAGTAAATATCAGGGTTTTGAGCAGTACCTCTTGTTACAGGGTGATTTGGATTTAATGCTCTATCTCTGAATGATTGTAATGCTTCCATATCAACTAATGGTTTTAATTCTTCTTGATCTAAAACTTCAATTTTTTGTATTTCATGTGAAGTTCTGAATCCATCAAAGAAGTTACAGAATGGAATTCTTGACTTAATAGCTGCTAAGTGAGCTACAGCTGATAAATCCATTACTTCTTGAACTGAACCTTCTGCAAGCATAGCAAATCCTGTTTGTCTTGCAGCCATAACGTCTTGGTGATCTCCGAAGATGTTTAATGCTGAAGTAGCTAATGCTCTAGCTGATACGTGGAATACTCCTGGAAGTAATTCCCCTGAAATTTTGTACATGTTAGGAATCATTAATAATAATCCTTGTGATGCAGTATAAGTAGTTGTTAATGCACCAGCTTGTAATGATCCGTGAACTGCTCCTGCAGCTCCACCTTCTGATTGCATTTCCATAACCTTAACTGGTTGACCGAAAATATTTTTTCTTCCTTGTGCTACCCACTCATCAACGTGCTCTGCCATTGGTGATGATGGTGTTATTGGATAGATAGCCGCAACTTCTGTGAATGCGTAAGATATATGAGCAGCAGCTGTATTACCATCCATAGTTTTCATTTTTCTCATCGCGTGACCCCTCTTTCTGAAAATAAAAATTAAATTTTTAAATTCTTTGTGTGTATTAAATAAGAAGCTAGGAACTTCTTATAATCTTATATAAAATAAAATTATATATTATTGTAGCAATATTACATACTTAAAATACAATTTTATTTAATATCTTTTGATGTTTGCTATTAAATTTGTAAACGAACAAAATTAAAACAAACCGTCTCTTTTATTATATAACACTATTTTAAATTTGCAAGAGTATCGTAAGCTTTAATACACTAAAATTTATTTTCTAAATCCCAACTTCTAACTTCTCCTAAATTTTGCTTGTAATACTACTTTTTATCACATTTATAATCTCTTTTACACCATCATTCATTTTACTATTTTCCATATTTTTAACAAGTTCTTGTTCATTTTCTTTTAACATTTTAATTCCTTTTAAAATACCTTCCTTTTGAAGTTCTTCTTCTTCCATAACAATCGAAAACCCTTCTTTCTTAAATGAATTAGCATTCAAGATTTGATCTCCTCTACTTGCATTTTTAGAAAGTGGAATTAATAGTGTTGGTTTTCTAAGAGCTAAAAATTCGAATATTGAGTTTGCTCCAGCTCTTGAGATTATATAATCAGCATAATTCATTAAATGGCTCAATTCCTCACTTACATACTCAAACTGTTTATAACCTTCAATATTTTTCATACTCTCATCTACATTGCCTTTACCACAAATGTGTATAATATTATTAGATTTCAGAATATTATCTATATTCTCTCTTATGGCGTCATTAATTACTTTAGAACCCAAACTTCCTCCCATTATTAATATTACATCTTTATCACATTTAAAGTTACATATAGCCTTCCCCTTTAACTTAGACCCTTCTAAAATTTCCTTTCTTATAGGGCTCCCAGTTAGTACTCCTTTATTGTTTTTAACAAATTGTAAACTTTCCCTAAAAGTAACACATAATTTATCACAAAATGGTGATGCAAGCTTGTTTGCAAGACCTGGAGTAATATCTGATTCATGAGAAATTACTGGTATCTTAAGCATTGATGCAGCTATAACAACAGGTACTGTTACAAAGCCACCTTTTGAAAATATAACATTTGGTTTTTCTTTAGATAATATTTTTCTAGCTTGAACTATACCTTTCATTACTTTAAATGGATCTGTAAAATTTTTAACATCAAAGTATCTTCTTAACTTACCTGATGATATTCCATAATAAGGTATATTATTACTTGTTATTATCTCTTTTTCTATACCATCTTTACTTCCTATATATTTTATTTCAAAACCTTCTTCTTTTAATGATGGAACTAATGCTAAGTTTGGAGTAACATGACCTGCTGTTCCTCCTCCAGTCATTATTATTTTATATTTACTCAAAAAATATCCTCTCCTTATTAACTTTTATATATTTTAACAATTATAGTCTAAAACTTTTTATAGATAATTGTATATTTTTATTGTTATTAAATTCATTCACTTCTGGATAGTATAATATATCCATATTAAAGTTACAATATCCTACATCTTGGAGTTTTAAAAATTCTTCTCTGCCATATTTATTTTCATATAATTCTTTAAAATAATCATATTTATTAAAATTTACTCCATCTATTATTTTTCCATCTTTCATTTGAATTTTAAATCTTAAAAAATTCTTTTCTTTTCCCATAAATATTACTCTTTTTATAAGTACATCTTTTACAGCAAATATTGGACTATTATTTCCTTTACCAAAAGGTCTCATATTATTGACCTTTTCTATTATATCAAAATTAATATATTCAAGTGGAAGAGGTGCATCTATAATAACTTTTGGTGTTATATCATCTTCTGTTAATGTACAATTTTTATTTAAAGCTTCTTTAAGCAATGGAATATTAACTTCTTCAACAGATAAACCTGCTGCCATTGGATGCCCACCAAACTTAAATATAAGCTCTTTACATTTAACTAATTCTTCGAACATATTATATTCCTCAATAGATCTTCCTGATCCTTTTGGCATATCTTTACCTTTAGTCATAATTATACTTGGTAAATTATATTTTTCTCTAACTCTTCCTGCTACTATTCCAGCAATACTTTCATGTATATCTTCTTGATATACTAATATTACTTTCTCTGATTTCTTTTTTGTACTTTCTATTTTATCTATTACTTTTTCTGTACTTTCAACTGTTAACTCTTGTCTTTTTTCATTTAAATCATTAAGTTTAATTGCTAATTCTTTAGCCCTTTCATCATCTTCTGTTATTAAAAGTTCTAAAGATATATCAGCAATTTCAAGTCTACCAGTTGCATTTATACATGGACCTATAACAAATCCAAAATGATATTCTGATATTTTTTTATCTGATAGTTTTTTAACTTTTATAAGTTCTTTAATACCTTTTTTATTACTATTATTTATAAGTTCTAAACCTTTTTTAACTATTATTCTATTTTCATCTAAAATATCAACAACATCACAGACTGTAGCAATAGCTGCATATTCTAAAAGGTCTATAATATCTTCTTCATTTTTATTTAAAGTTTTATACAAACCCTGAACAAATTTAAATGCAACTCCTGCTCCACAAAGATTTTTAAATGGATAATTACAATCTTCTCTTTTTGGATTTATTACAGCATCAGCATTTGGCATAACACTTCTTTTTAATCCATCCTCTTCTACAAAAGGTATATCATGATGGTCTGTTATTACAACTTCTAAGTCTAATTCTTTTGCATATTTAACTTCTTCAACAGCTGATATTCCATTATCACAAGTTAATAAAACTTCAGCACCTTCCTCTTTTAAGACTTTTATTCTATTTGAATTCATACCATAACCTTCGTTTTCTCTATTTGGTATATGATATTTAAAATTTGCATTTAGATTTTTAAGTGCTTTATAAAGTATAGCTGTACTACATACTCCATCACAGTCATAATCACCATATATAACTATCTTCTTCCCTTTTTCTATAGCATCCTTTATTATATTGACACCTTTTTCTAAATCTTTAAGTAAAAAGCTATCATACATATCACAAATTTTGCCATTAAGAAAAAGAGAAGCGGATTCTTTATTAGAAATTCCCCTATTAGCTAACAATCTTAATATAAGACTATTTTCATCAAATTCTTTAGCTAAATTTTGAAATTCTAATTTTTTATTTCTTACTAGCCACTTCTCTTTCATTCTAATTCACCTTTTATTATTTTACTAAATTATATAACATTTCTTCTCTTAAAGACTTTTCTTTATCTGATCCTAACTCTTTTAATATGTTATAAGAAAATTCTAATGCTGTTGCAGGTCCTCTACTTGTTATTATGTTGCCACTTACAACCACTAAATCTTCTTTATAATTAGCACCTCTTAATTCATTTTCAAATCCCGGATAAGAAGTTACATCTTTTCCATCTATTACAGAAGCTTTATCCAAAACTATTGGTGCCGCACATATAGCTGCAACCTTTTTATTATCTTTTAATACATTTTGAATTAAATTTATAACTTTAGAATTATCCCTTAAGTTAGTAGCTCCTGGCATTCCACCTGGAAGTACAACCATATCAACATAATTTACATCATCAATTAAAAGATCAGCTTTAACTGTTATATTATGTGCTCCAGTAACATATTCTTTATCAATTGATACAAGATTACATTCTATATTTGCTCTTCTTAAAACATCAACAACTGTTAATGCCTCAATTTCTTCAAAACCATTTGCTAATAATACACAAACTTTTTTCATAAATACTCATCCTTCCTAAAATTAATTATATTGAACTGTTTTTATTTCATCATCTAAAGAAACCATCATTATATCAGTTCCTCTACCTGCTCTATTTTGTAATTTAATATCAGTTAAATTTACTTCCTCAGTATTTTTATTAGATGATGTTAAAATAAATGTTTTATCAATATTAGACGTAACTGCTATTTCATCATTGTTAATATCAATAACTTTAGCATATATAACTTCATCATCTTCTTTTAAACTTATTCCAGTTACTCCTGATGCAATTTTACCCATAGTATTTATATTAGTTGATAAGAAACGAATGGCCATTCCTTTTTTAGTTATAAGTACTATTTGACCATTATCTACTTTACTTATTTGAACTGAAACAACTTCATCATCTTCATGCTTTAATTTATAATATTGAGTTTCTGAAAAATCATTATTAAATTCATTTAATAATGTTTTCTTTATAAGCCCACTATTTATAGCAGCATAAACAGCTAAATCATCTCTATATTCTTTTACTGAAATTATTTTAATTATTTTCTCATCTTTTAATAATCCATCAACTACTTTATTTAATTCAATATCATTTTTAGTAACACTATCTAATATAAATGATTTTATTTTAAATGCATTTCCTTTATTAGTAAATAATAATATATCACTTAAAGTATCAGTGTAAGTTTTTAAATCATCATTTTTACTAATTCTAGAGAATGCTTTTAAACTATTTTTATTAGTTACTCCAACTACAAACTCTTTATATTCTAAATTATCTACATATTCACATTCTATTACTTTATCTTTATCTACAAGTCTAAATAATTCAGCTCCTAATATGTTTCTTGGAGTTTCTAATATTTCTTTAAGTTCTAAATTAAACTCTAGTCCTAGTTTAGTTTTTATTTTTAAGAATTCTTTATTATCTTCTCTATCTAATATTATTACATTTATAACTTCTTCTCCATCTTTAAGTTTTAAAGCTTGAAGCTTAGTATATGAAGTTTGGAATTTATCTAATGATGTTTTCTTAATAACTCCTCTATCTGTTATAAATTGAACATATTTATTAGGATTTAGAGATGTTTGAGATGTTACAAATACTATTTCCTCATCATCTAAACTAAGTGTTTTAATTAAAGTATCTATTCTCTCTCCTTTATCCTTCCATTTTCCTTCTGGGATATTTATACCTTTTATTTGATACATATTACCTTTATTAGTAAATAATAATATATTATCCCTTGTATTTGATTCAAATAAGAATTTAAGCTCATCTCCTTCTCTATATTCAATAAGACTTACATCTTGATTTGATCTTATATAGTTTTTAGTTGGAATTCTTTTTATAAATCCATCTTTTGATAATGTAACCATTACATCTTCTACTACTATAAGTTCTTCTACATCTATTTTAGCTTTACTATCATCTTCTATAATTTTAGTTCTTCTATCATTTTTATATTTATCAGTAACTTCTTTAAGTTCTTTTTTTACTACTTTTAAAAGTTCTTTTTCTTCTGATAATATTTTCTTAAATTTCTTTATTAATTTTAAAAGTTCATTATATTCTTTTTTAAATACATTTATCTCAAGTCCAGTAAGTCTATAAAGCATAAGTTCAAGTATTGCACCAGCCTGTATTTCTGTAAATCCAAAGTTATTAATTAAATTTTCTGATGCATCTTTTTTAGATTTTGATGCTCTAATTGTTTTAATAACTTCATCCATAATATCTATAGCCTTTATAAACCCTTCAACTATATGAAATCTCTTTTCAGCTACTTCAAGTTCTTTTTTAGTTCTTCTAATTACAATTTCTTTTTGATGGTTAACATAATGGCCTATAATAGTTTTAAGTCCCATAGTTTCAGGTTTTCCATCAGCTAATGCAACCATATTAAAACTTATGTTACATTGAAGATCTGTTTTTTTAAATAAATACTTTAAAACTTTTTCTACTTCTGATTCTGTAAATGCTTTTTTAAATTCTATAACAGCTCTAATACCATTTCTATCTGATTCATCTCTTATATCTGTTATTCCTTCTAAAACTTTAGCATGCTTTTTATCTGCTGTCATTTCTGAAATAACTTGAAGAAGCTTTGATTTATTTCTTCTATATGGAAATTCTGTAATTACTATTCCTAATCTTCCATTTTCTAATGTTTCTATAGATGTTTTAGCTCTACAAGTTACTTTACCTTCACCTGTTGCATAAGCAGATTTCAATGAATTTTTACCAATTAAAACTCCACCAGTTGGAAGATCTGGTCCTTTTATATACTCCATAAGACCTTCTGTTGTTATATCAGGATTATCAATATATGCTAATACTCCCTCTGTAACTTCTCCTAAATTATGTGGAGGTATATTAGTTGCAAGTCCAACTGCTATACCAAAAGTTCCATTAACTAAAAGATTTGGATATCTACTTGGAAGAACTGTAGGTTCCATTTCACTATCTGAATAGTTTGGAACCATATCAACAGTGTCTTTATCTATATCTCTTATCATTTCCATTGCAATAGGTGCAAGTCTTGCTTCCGTATATCTCATAGCAGCTGCCCCATCACCATCTATTGAACCCCAGTTTCCGTGTCCATCTATTAAGGGTTCTCTAGTTGAAAAATTTTGTGCAAGTATTACCATAGCATCATATACTGATGAATCTCCATGTGGATGAAACTTACCTAAAATATCTCCAACTATTCTAGCAGATTTATAATAAGGTCTTTCTGGAAAAGCCTTTAAAAGATATGCCCCATAAAGAATTCTTCTATGAACTGGCTTAAGTCCATCCCTTACATCTGGAAGTGCTCTATCTTTTGCAACTTCTATAGCGTAAGGTAAATAATTATCTGGCATAGCTTCTTCAAGCGGAACTCTTATTATATTTCTATCTATCGGTATATTATTAACTTTTTTAGCCATAAAATTACTCCATTTCTATTTTAAAATTCTCCATATTTGTACATATACTTTCTTCTAGGTTCAACAATATCGCCCATAAGAAGTGATACCATTTTTTCAGCCTTTGCAGCATCCTCTATTGTAACTTGAAGTAAAGTTCTAGTTTCTGGATTTAAAGTAGTATCCCATAATTGATCAGGGTTCATTTCTCCAAGTCCTTTGTATCTTTGAATTAGAGCACCCTTTCCAATTTCTTTTTTAACTTCTTCAAGTTCTTCATCTGAATAAGCATATTTACTTATTTCTTTACCTTTAACCTTTTTATAAACCTTATAAAGTGGCGGCATAGCTAAATATAAATGTCCATTTGCAATTAATGGTCTCATATACTTATATATATAAGTCATCCATAATGTTCTTATATGATATCCATCAACATCAGCATCACTCATAATAATTATTTTGTTATATTTTAAATCATCTTCACTATAATTATCTAAAGTTCCTGTTCCTATAGCTGTATTAAATATTTTAAGTTCTTCTGAAGCTAGTACATTTTCAAGCTTTTGCTTTTCAGTATTCATTATTTTACCTTTTGATGGCATTATACTTTGAAATCTTCTATCTCTAGCTTGTTTTACTGAACCACCTGCTGAATCTCCCTCAACAACTATAAATTCATTATATTCTTTAGCTCTCCCCGTACAAACTGCCACTTTTCCAGCAAGAGGAGCAGTCCCTTTACCTATTTTCTTTTTTTCTGCCTCATTTATTTTTTTAATTTTCTCTCTTCTTTGCGCTGCTGATAGTGCATTATTTATTATTTTAGATGCTAATTCCTTATTATCTTCAATCCATTCTGAAAGTTTAGTGTATGCAACTTCATTCATCATAGTATATGCTTCAGCATTTCCAAGCTTAGTTTTAGTTTGACCTTCAAATACTGGATTTGAAATTTTTATTCTAACTATGGCAGTCATACCTTCTCTTAAATCATCGCCTTCAAACTCTTTATCTTTCTCTTTTACGAGCCCAAGTTTTTTAGACCATTCTTTAAATGCTCTAGTCATCCCTGTCTTAAATCCAGTTTCATGAGTTCCAGCTTCAGTTGTTGGTATATTATTTACATAACTTGCTATATTATCTGTTGTTGAATCTGTAAATTGCATACAAACTTCGCCTGACATAAATATACCACTAATTTCTTTATCTCCTTCAAACAATATAGGATCTTTATGAAGTGGAATCTTACTTTCATTTAAGTATTCTATAAAATCTAAAAGACCTCTTTCTGAATAATATTCTTTCTTAATTTCTTCATCTTTTCTATTATCTATAAGTTCAAGTCTCATACCTTTATTTTGGAATGCTAATTCTTGAAGTCTCTCATCTATTATGTCAAATTTAAATTCAGTTGTTGAAAATATATCTTTATCAGGTAAAAAAGTTACTTTAGTTCCTGTATCTTTACATTTCCCAACTATATCTAAGGAAGTCACAGGAGTACCTGGCATATTTTTCTTAAGTTCTTTGTCATAAGCATATTCAAATCTTTGCTTATAAATTTTCCCATTTTGATGAACTTCTACTTCCACCCATTTTGACAACGCATTTACAACAGCCGCTCCAACACCATGTAATCCACCTGAAGTTTTATAGTTCTTATTATCAAATTTTCCTCCAGTATGAAGTTCAGTATAAACCATCTCAACTCCACTTTTTTTCTTAATAGGGTGTATACCTGTTGGTATTCCTCTACCATCATCAATTATAGTTACACTTTTATCTTTATTTAAAATAATAGTTGCTTTACTTCCATACCCATTAGATATTTCATCTATAGAGTTATCTAGTATTTCCCAAACGCAATGATGTAAACCCTTGCTTCCTGTAGAACCTATATACATTCCAGGTCTTATCCTTACCGGTTCTAATTTTTCTAAAGATGTTAAATCAGTAACATCATATGACACTTTACTTTCCTTTACCATCATTACCTCCATATTAAGAATTTTTATTATATATATCAATTAATTTATTTATAGTATCTTCTTTATCTTTATTCATTATAGTTTCATAAAACTCTTTTACTTTAAATCCATTTGAATAAAGTGGATCGTAATATTTTACCATAAGCTCCTCGCAAACAGTTTTATAATCACCTTTTTCTAAAAGAACCTTATACTCTTCTATTCTTTTTTCTCCAATATATTTTTTTAAATTATTTAAAGCTTTAATAAGTTCCTTTACACTATCTTCACCATTTATGTATTCATTTATTAATAAATTACTTCTATTTTCTATAGAATCTTCTATACATATTCTTATACTATTGTTGTTCATAGAATTCCACACACAATCAGGAATTATAACATTTCCTATTCTTTTACTTTCGCCTTCAATAAAGACTAAATTGCTTTTTCTATTTTTAAGTGCCTCAAAAATTTCTGTTTCAAACTTCTTTTGAGAATTGCATCCTCCAAGAGAAACTGCACCTAAAAATGATCCTCTATGATTAGCTGCACCTTCAAGATCTAAAATATCATAACCCTTTTCTTTTAAAGCTTTTAAATATTCAGTCTTTCCTACTCCTGTTTTACCATGTAAAACTATATATTTAACATCTTTATTTACTTTTTCAAAATTTTCATTTATGTAGTTTCTATAAGCTTTATATCCACCTCTTAATTTATAAACCTTTATTCCTAATGAATATAAAAGAGAATATATACTTCCACTTCTCATTCCACCTCTTGAACAAAATACTATAATTTTTTTATTTCTTATTTTATATAAATCTTGCATTTTATTAAAAATTTCGGGAAGTCTTTTTGAAATACATTCAATTCCTTTACTTCTTGCTTCTTCTACTGACTTTCTAACATAAAGAGTACCTACTTCCGCTCTCTCTTCATCTAAAAGAACTGGAATATTTATTGCTCCCTTTATTGTTGATTTTTTAAATTCACTTTCACTTCTAACATCAACAAAAATACAATTTTTATCATTTGCTATTTTTTCGTAATCTATTATGTTAAACATACAAAAACTCCTATTCAATTTATTAACCATTCTATTCTATCACATTTTTATAAAATAAAAAAAGAAAAAAAGTCGTACATATGTTTGTACGACTTTTTATATAAAATTTTTGTATTAATTTATTATTTTTATTATTTATTTAAGTTATCTAAAACTTCTAAAACTTTATCATAATTTGGATGATCACTAACATTTTTACAGTATTCTACATACACAACTTTATTGTCTTCATCAACAACAAATACAGCTCTTGCTAAAAATCCAACTTCTTCAATATATACTCCATAATTTTCTCCAAAGCTTCTATCTTTATAATCTGATAAAGTAACTACATTATCAACATCTGAAGCTCCACACCATCTTGCTTGAGCAAATGGTAAATCAACTGAAACTACATATATTGTAGTATCTTTATATTTTGTTGCTTCTTTATTAAATCTCTTAACTTCTAAATCACACACTGGTGTATCTAATGATGGAACAGTTAAAAATACTCTCTTTCCACTTGTATCTTTTAATGTTACAGGTTTTAATTCAACATTTGAAACAACAAAATCTGGTGCTTGTTCACCAACTTTTACTTCTGCTCCTCTTATTGTTACTTTCTCTCCATTTAATTTTATATCCATATATATCGCTCCTTTGCGCTATTTTTATTTAATATTTAATTTCACTTAATAATTATTATCTATAAATATATTATACAATTAAATAAAATAATTTCAACATAATTTTTTTGAACATTTTATTAATTGGATTTATATTAATAATTATAAAAATATTATTCTCAAAACATTTTATTTTTATTTAAACAAAAAAAGATTTAAGGCAAAAGCCTTAAATCTTTTTTATAAATCACATATTTCAACATTTCTTACGTGTTTAGTATGACTCCACTCTTTATTGTTTTTGTTTAATATACCTTGAATTGTAATTGGAATCCAAGTTAAAGTATAGAATCCATATAATAGGAATCTTATAAATAATATTAAACCACTCTTTCCTAAAGCGATAAATGTAACTACAAGCATAATTAAATTATATAAAGCAGTTACTATCCAGAAAGAGAACTGACTATCTATCATACTTGATAGTATTGGTAATATAAATACATTCATTGAATATATAAATATTATCGCAAAGAATCCAGTTGAAACTTTTTTCTCTAATTTTAAAACTAGAGGAGTTATTAAAAATTGGCAAATAATAAATACTTTCCAACCTACATCACTAAACACATTACTTATTACAAATATATCTGAAGTTCCAAAATTACCTTGTATTAAAGTAAGTAGTGCTGATGCTGCTAATAAAAGTGTTACAAATGGTTGCATTACATATAATGCACAATCAAACATATACCATTTTCTTTTCTTAATTGCTTCTTTAATTAACTTAAAGAAGTATCTTGATGAAACATCGGCAAATCCTTGCATCCATCTTTTTCTTTGTGACCATGATTGCTTTAAAGTTAATGGTTTTTCATCAAATATTCTTGCATCATGTGCCCAGCCAACTTTTTCTCCATGTGATACAAGTTTACAAGTAAATTCCAAGTCTTCTGTAAGGCAAGTAGCACCCCATCCTAACTTTTGTAGCATATCTGTATCTATAGCAAAACCAGTTCCACCTAATTGATTTGATAATCCAATATTATTTCTTGATAATTGGAACATTCTATTTTGTGACCAGAATGCTATTGAGTATGAAGTTGCAATCCATGAATCATTTGGATTTTTACTGTCTATGTATCCTTGTACAACTTTATATCCTTCTAACATTTTTGAGTTTATTTCTTTTAAAAAGTCCTCATGAACTAAATTATCTGCATCAAATATACATATAGCATCATATTTTTCGTCCATTTTAAAAAGTTTATCAAACATCCATTCAAGAGCGTAACCTTTACCTCTTTTTTCTTTATTAAAACGTTCAAAAACATTTGCTCCATGTCTTCTTGATATTTCTGCAGTTTTATCTGTACAGTTATCCGCAATTACAAAAACATCATATAATTCCTTTGGATAGTTAAGTTTTTGCATACTTTCAATAAGTTTACCTATAACTACTTCTTCATTATGTGCCGCTACTATCATAGCAAACTTTTTAGTTGGCGTATAATTTTTCTTTTCTTTTTTTCTATATAGGCCAAAAAAAGCCAATACTAAGTAATACATAGTTATGAAAAATACTAAGAATTGAAAAATTGCTGTTACGGCATAAATTATCTTTCCCATTAAATTCACTCCTAATGACAAATGGAAATTCTTCCCCATTCATTTTTCTATTTTCTCTAAAATACATCCTTTTAAATATAATTCAATATAAAACAAAAATCAAGTATATAAAAATTAAATTTATTTAAGAATTTATAGTTAATTTGCCATTTTTCTAGTTTTCTTTTTCACTTCCTTTAATTATAAAAAAATAGGCTTAGTTTTTTACTAAACCTATTTGTATATTTAAACTAAACTATTCCTTGCGCTAGCATGGCCTCAGCAACTTTTAAAAATCCTGCTATATTAGCACCCATTAGTAAGTTACCCTCTTCTCCGTACTCTTTAGCTGCATCTCTTGAGTTTATATATATATTTCTCATAATTTCTTTAAGTTTTTCTATAACTTCCTCTTTAGTCCATGATAATCTCATGCTATTTTGTGACATTTCAAGTGCAGAACATGCAACACCACCGGCATTTGCAGCTTTTGCTGGTCCAAACATAATATTGTTTTTTTGGAATACTTCTATAGCCTTTAAAGTCGAAGGCATATTAGCTCCCTCTGCAACTAATAATACTCCATTTTTAACAAGAGTTTCTGCTGATTCTTCATTTATTTCGCCTTGTGTTGCACATGGAAGAGCTATATCACATTTTATATTCCATATGTTTCTATAACCTTCTTCGTATTTAGCTGTTTTAACATAATCTAAATATTCTTTTATTCTTCCTCTTTTAACTTCTTTTATATCTTTTATAACATCTAATTCTATTCCATTTTCATCATATATATATCCATTTGAATCACTAAGTGCAATAACTTTTCCGCCTAATGTTTTAACCATTTCTGCTGCATATATAGCAACATTTCCTGAACCTGATATTACTACTTTTTTATTTTTAAAGCTATCGCCTTTGTCTCTTAACATTTCATCTACAAAATATACTAATCCATAACCTGTAGCTTCTTTTCTACCAAGACTTCCACCATAACTTAATCCTTTTCCTGTTAATACACCTTGCTCACTTAAATTTCTTATTTTTTTATAGTATCCATACATATATCCTATTTCTCTTGCCCCAACACCTATATCTCCCGCAGGAACATCTATGTCACTACCTATATGTCTGCAAAGTTCTGCCATAAAACTTTGACAAAATCTCATGACTTCCATATCCGACTTTCCTTTTGGATCAAAATCAGAACCTCCCTTGCCTCCACCTATTGGTAAACCAGTAAGTGAATTTTTGAAAATCTGTTCAAATCCTAAAAATTTTACTATACTTTGATTTACTGATGGATGAAATCTAAGTCCACCCTTATACGGTCCTATAGCACTATTAAATTGTATTCTAAAACCTCTATTAACTTTAACATTACCTTCATCATCAACCCATGGTACTCTAAAGAAAATTTGTCTTTCTGGTTCTACAATTCTTTCTAATATTCCACTTTTAATAAACTCCGGGTTTTTATCTAATACAGGAACTAAAGAATTTAATACTTCTGTTACTGCATCTATAAATTCATTCTCCGAAGCATTTCTTAACTTTACTGTTTCTAATACATTTTCTACATATTTTTTACCATTCATAAATTAAGCCCCCTTAAATATTTTATATATATAATACAACTTTTCCATGTTATTTTCCATATAATTAAATATTTTTTAAAATTTTACCTATACAATTAATGAATTTTTTATATTGTAATTTCTAAAACTATATAAAACAAATAAAAACTGGAGAATAATTATGAAAATAGGTTATGCATGTACCCCTTTAAAAGTTTTAAATAGAACTAACAGAAGTTTTTCTTTAAAAAATTATAATCAAGAACTACTTATCGATAAAATAAATTCAAATTTAGATGATCTTTTAGAAATTTTAAAATACAACATATCTAAAGATATATATCTTTTTAGAATAAGTTCTGATATTATTCCATTTGGAAGTCATCCGGTAAATGAATATAACTGGCATTATAAATTTAAAGATAAACTAAAATTTATAGGAAATTTTATAAAGGAAAATAATATTAGAGTTTCTATGCACCCTGGACAATATACAATACTAAATAGTAATAATCCTAATACAGTAAAAAATTCTATTAAAGATTTAGAATATCATGCCAAATTTTTAGATAGTTTAGAAGTAAATAACACATGCAAAATAATTTTACATGTTGGTGGTGTATATAACAATAAACCATATGCAATAAATAACTTTATAAAAATATATAATTCCCTTCCTTTAAATATAAAAAATAGATTGGTTATAGAAAATGATGAAAAAAATTATAATATTGATGATTTAATATATATTAGCGAAAAATGTTCTATTCCTATAATTTATGATAATTTACACAACTACTGCTTTAAAGGAATTTATGAAAATCCATATTCAATTTTAAATAAAATAAAACATTCTTGGAATATAAATGATGGAAATATAAAAGTACATTATAGTGAGCAAAATATAAACAAAAAAACTGGCTCTCATTCTTTTACTATAAATTCAGAAAAGTTTTTAAATTACATTTTAGAAACTAATGGTCTAAATATAGACATTATGTTAGAAGTTAAAGACAAAGACTTTTCTGCAATAAAAGCTGTTAACTTATTAAAGGAAAAAAATAATTTAATTACTACATCTAATATAGATAATGAACTTAAAACTTATGAATTTTATTTAAAAGAAAAAGATAAATTTGCCTTTGAAGAAGGTAATTATTTAATACATAGTTACGGTCTTAAGAAATTTTACTCTTTTATTGAAGAAATTTATTTTAAAGATTCAAATCAAGAAAATTTTATCTTAGCATTAAAAGAAATTTATTTTAAATTAGAGCCATTGCTTACCTCTTCAGAAATTAATCATTTTAATAAACTTATAAAAAATAAAGATTTCTTAAAGGGCAAAAGTTATTTACATAAAATATGCAAAAAGAAAAATTTATCAAATATGCTATCTATGTATTATTTTTATATATAAAAAAGGTAGGCAAACTTATTTGCCTACCTTTTTTACTCTTCTATTTCTTTAACTATTCTATCTAAAACTCTATTTTTTCTACCTTTTGTATAAAAATAAATTGGAATTGAAACTATTACGCCACTTAAACTTCCAAGTATAATATCATACATAGTATCATGTAATCCATTTTGAGCCATAAGTCCAAATAATTGATCTGTAGTAAATTCCCAGATTTCCCATACTCCAGCTGCTGAAATAGAAAACATAATTGTGAATATAACTACAGCAACACCCTTTGCATTTTTATTTTTTATTCCAAATAAAAATACATAAAAGGCAAAACCAAATATGCCTATTAAAAATCCTGATGCAAAGTGAAGTATTTTATCATACCCAGTTATTGAATAAAAATCTAATACATTTGCTAAATACATTGAAAAGAATATAAAAACAATAACGCAAACATAAAGCATTTTACATTTCTTTAAAAAAGTAAATTTAAAAAACAATTTAGCTGCCATTACAGTAAATATTATAAGTGCTATTCTAGGTAACTTTATTCCTCCCCTTGCAATATAATCCCATACACCAGTAACTGCTACTAAAGCTAAAAATAAATATGTTATTAACATATCGTAGCTTAATTTTTTCATTCTATGATCTCCTCTCTATTATCTCTTTTTATATAATAAAATTGAAAGTATAAATCCTCCCAAGAAACCACCTATATGTCCTAGATTATCTATACTTGTTGATGTAAAACCTATATAAAGATTTAATACTATAACTGCAATAATATTTCCAAGAATCCCTCTTTGGAGATGCTTTCTTTCTTTAATTGCAAAATATAAGAATGCTCCTAAAATACCAAATATAGCTCCTGATGCTCCAACAGATATAGTCATAGGTGCTAAAATATAACTTAAAAGACTTGAGGTTAATGCTGATAATATATAAATTGTAATATATTTTTTCCATCCATATATTTTTTCAACAACTGTTCCTACTATATATAAAGAATACATATTAAATAATATATGTACTATTCCTCCATGTAAAAATGCAGCTGTTAAAAGTCTAAAAATTTGGCCTTTATTTATTAAATAATTTACTTTAGCTCCACATTCAACTAACACCAAAGTATTTATATCAATAATATTTTTTGATAATATAGCTGTTATTATAAATACAATTACATTAATTGCTATAAGTATGATTGTTACAGGATATTCTTTAAATATTTTTACCTTTTCATTTCTTTCTTTTTCTTTATCTATAATATTAATGCACTCCTTAAGAGGAACAGCACTTTCACTGCAATATAAAATCTCTTTAGTGTTAATATTATATATAAGTTTACTAATTGAATTTTTATTCGAACTTATATAATTATCTTTAACTAATACTATATTATTTAGCAAAAAATTTTTTCCTAATGTTTTTAAATAATTATATGCTTCATTATAATCTATGTCTTCCTCTGAATCTTTTGATATTATAACAGCATAAATACCGCCTTCAACATCTTTTAATGCTATCCATAAGTCTTCATCATGAAACTTACTATAATATTGCTTCATATAAAAACCTTGTGTCTCAGCAAGAAAAGAATAAACTTTATTTTTAAAGTTTCTCATATTTCCTCCAAAATAAATTTATAATACTATAATTATAAAAGATAATTACATAAAAAGGCAATCTAATAAGATATGCTTTAGATTGCCTTTTTATTAATATTATAAAGTTTTCTCTAACATTTCTAATAATTCATTAAATCTATTTATTGTAGCCTCTAATGGTTTTGAAGTTGTCATATCAACTCCTGCATTTTTAAGTAAATTTATAGGGTAATCTTTTCCGCCGCTTTTTAAGAATTCTATATATTTATTTACTGCATTTTCTTCTTTATTTAATATTGAATTTGCAAATGCTGATGCAGCTGCATATCCTGTTGCATATTGATAAACATAAAAATCTGAATAGAAGTGTGGTATTCTAGCCCATTCAATATCAATTTCTTCATCAATTATTATATCTTGACCAAAATATTTTTTATTTAATTCGTGCCATTTAGCTGAATATTCAGAAGCTGTAAGTGGATTTCCATTTTCAATACTTTCATGTGAGAATAATTCAAATTCAGCAAACATTAATTGTCTAAATACTGTAGTTCTTATTTGTTCAAGTTCTTGATTTATTAAATATAACTTTTTATTTCTATCTGTTTCTTTTTCTATTAAATAATGAATAAGTAATGCTTCATTTGTAGTTGAAGCTACTTCTGCACAAAATAAAGTATATCCTGCATAAAAATAACTTTGAGTTTTTCTTGAATAATATGAATGTATTGAATGTCCCATCTCATGTACTAATGTAGATACATCATTTAATTCAAAATTATAATTAAGAAGCACATATGGCATTGTATCATAACATCCCCAAGAATATGCTCCACCTCTTTTACCTTTATTTTGATATTTATCTATCCATCCTGAATTTATTCCTTCTTCAAATATATTAAGATATTCAGCTCCAAGTGGTTTTAAACCTTCTTTTGCAATTTTTACTCCTTCATTAAATTCTATATGTTCTTTTTCAATTTCAATAACTGGAACATATAAATCATACATATGCATTTCTTTAAGTCCAAGCATTTTCTTTTTTAAAGAAACATATTTGTGAAGGGAAGCTAAATGTTTATTTATAGTATTAATTGCTTCCTTATATACTTCTACAGGTATATTATTAGGTTTAAGTGAAGCTTCTAAACAAGATTTGTAATTTCTTACTTTAGCATTAAAATAAAAATTCTTTATTGATGATGTAAGCGTTGTTGCAAAAGTATTTTTTAGTTTATTGTATGAACCAAATAATGCTTTAAATGCTTCTTCTCTAACTTTTCTATCTTTAGATTTTATAAATCCTGAATAATTTCCCTCTGTAAGTTCTACAAGTTTTTTATTCTCATCTTCTATTTCTGGGAAAGTCATATCTGCATTACTTAATATATTTTGAATTGAACTTGGTGCATCTAAGCAATCTGATACTTTTGCCATAAGTTCTTCCATTTCTTTATTTAAAACATGATCTTTTTCACTTAAAATACTTTCAAATATAAATTTATATTTTTTAAGTTCATCTTCCATTTCCATAGCTGATTTAATATAATCTTCACCAAGTGAAAGTATCTCTGGAACAAAATATGCTGTATAACTTGAAAATTCAGCCATATAACTATCAATTTTACTCATTCTAGCTTGATTTTCATTATTTGTAGTATCTTCATCACTTTTAAGATGTGCATATACATATAATTTTTCTGCAAGTCTTGAAACTTTTTCTGTTTCTTTTAAATATTCAACAATATTTTTAGGTTCATTAAGTTTTCCATTAAACTCTTTAAGCTTTGGTGCTTCTTTTTTTAAAAATTCAAAATCTTCTTCCCATTTTTCTTTTGACTTATATATTTTTTCTATTTCCCATTTATCTTCTTCTTTTATTTCATTTCTACTTTTTAATACATCATTTGCCATACATTTTCCTCCCTATACTATATTAATAGGTGAAGTTTAAATCTTTTAAACTCCACCTATTACTTTATCTACTTAATTATTATATGTTTAAAATAAAATTCTAATCTTCTTTATATTCTTCTTCTTTTCCTTGTATATTATTAAATACATTTTCCATTTCAGAAGAAATTAAAGATAACATTTCATTTACCTTCTCTTGCATACCATTATGATCATCCACATAATCAAATTTTAAAACAAATGTAGGATTATATTCTTCTAAATCTTCCTCTACTTTATATCCTTTTTCTTCAAAAACATCTTTATTAAATAAATCATATATAGCAGAATATTCCCATTCTTCAACATCTTTATTAGTATCAAAATAAAGACTAACTTCTCCATCCTCTAAAAAGAACTTCTTTACAAATAAAGCATTTTCATCAACATTATAACTTCCTAATTCTTTTTTTATAAAACCTGTTTCTTTATCTTTTTCCATTAAAACTAAACTTGAAAAATCCATAGTTTACATCCTTTCCTCTTTGAGTAAATTATTATTTGTTTTTATTATAAACCATACTTACTAATTTATAAAATAATTTAATATAATATTCTTTACATATTTACTTTATGGTAAAATATGGTAATATTTTATTATAAAGTATTTTTGGGGTGATATTATGGGAAAAACTAAAATTAAAAGAAATCGAAGACTTACTAGACGCGAAAAATATATACGTATGCAAAAAAGACGAAGAACATTTATAATATTAATTTTATCAATTTCTTTAGTAACTGTCTTTACTACTAAAAAAGTATATGCGTATATGAAGTGTCAAGATATTTCTTCTGCTGTTGAATATATTATGACATCTAACGTTCAAAACTCATTACTTAGAGTTCAAACTATGGAACTTAAATTTTCAGATGGTAATTCTGCAGTTGTTGAAATTTCAGGACTTTCAAAGGATAAACCACATGAATCTATGAAAGTTGAATGTCATTTAAAGTATTCTAATAATCATTGGAAATTAGAAAATTCATATTTATTAAAATAATCTTATTAAACTTGCAAATCATTTGCATAAAAGTGTATAATAAGAAGTGATTATTTTTTTAGGAGATGATACAGTGATTGATATAAATAATCTTACATTTTCATATACAAATAAACCTCCTTATCTGATAGATAATATTACTTTAACAATACCTAAAGGTGTTTATCTTTCTATAGTTGGAGAAAACGGTAGTGCAAAAACTACTTTATTAAAACTTATACTTGGACTTTTAAAACCAACTTCCGGAACTATAAATGTTCATGCTAATGGAATAGCTTATGTTCCGCAAAAACTTGAAAGCTTTAACTCACAGTTCCCTATTTCCGTATACGAAATATTAAAAACACACGGTAAATCAATTGGTATATCAAACAAAAATGAAATAAAAAAAGTTTTAGATAAAGTCAATATGATTGAATTTACGAATAAATTAATAGGAAGTTTATCAGGTGGACAACAACAGAGAGTTTTTATAGCTAGAGCTCTTATGGGAAATCCTGAACTTATTATTTTGGATGAACCTTCAACTGGAGTTGATTATAAAAATCAACTATCAATTTATTCTCTACTTCATAAATTAAATAAAGAAAATGAAAAAACTATAATTTCAGTAGAACATAATATTGATATGGCCTTAAAATATTCAACTCACATACTTGAAGTTATAAATGGATCTCCAACTTTATATACTAAATCAGATTACTTAAAGCATAGAGCTTCATTTGACAAGAAAATTTTAAACTTATAATAGAAAGGTGCTTTTTATGTTTGAATTAGATTTTATGAGAAATGCCTTCATAGCAGGTTCTGTTATATCTATACTATGTCCTTTCATAGGATTATTTTTAGTATTAAGAAGGTACTCTATGATTGGTGATACTCTATCACACTCATCTTTTGCAGGAGTTGCAATAGGTCTTGTTATAGGGGTTAACCCAATTATAACAGCATTTTTATTTACTACACTTTGTGCACTAATAATAGAATTTTTAAGAGATTATTATAAGCGTTATGCAGAGCTTGTAATGTCTATAGTTCTTACCTTAAGCCTAGGTATAGCTATAATACTTATAAGTAGTGGAAAAGCCTCTGCAAATGTAAATTCATTTTTATTTGGAAGTATACTTACAGTAACAAAACAAGATATAGCTTTAATACTTATAACAGGCATTATATGCCTTGCTATTCTTCTTTTAATATATAATAAATTATTATATGTTACATTTGATGAAGAAGGAGCTAAGACTTCCGGAATAAAAGTTAAACTTATAAATTATATTTTTACTATGTTAATAGGTGCGACTATATCAATGTCAATAAGAATAATGGGTATACTAGTTATATCTTCAATAATAGTTGTTCCTGTTGCAACAGCAATACAATTAAATAAAAATTTTAATAAGACACTTATATTTTCAATACTTTTTGGTTTTTTTGATATAATGTTTGGACTAGTGCTATCTTATTATATAAATAGTGCACCAGGAGGTACTATTGCTATAGTATCTGTATTTACCTTACTTTTAACAATTCTTATTAAAAATTTATTTTCTAAATAAAAAAACATCTCAAATTTATTTTTGAGATGTTTTTTTACATTCTTCACAAATTCCCTTTATTTCTATATTGTGCTCTGTTAATGTAAAACCTGTTTGTCTTTTAATTAATTCCTCTATTTGCACTATAGGACATGGCATTTCAACTTCTTTATGACATATATCACATTCTAATAAATGTTTATGATTATGCTTATGAATTTTATAAGAAGATACACCATCTTCTAAAATAAACTTATCTACAATTTTCTTTTCATGAAAAGAGTCTAGAGTTCTATATACTGTACTTAGATTAATATTTACTCCTTCAGCTTTGCATACCATTAAAATTTCTTCAGCTGTAACACCATCTTTTTTATTTAATAAGACTTTTAAAATTTCTACTCTTGCCTTAGTTACTTTTATCTTTTTATCTCTTAATACATTTTGAATATCCATTAAATTACTCCATCCTAAATTTAAAAGATTTTATACTTAAATATTAACACTTATTTGTCTATTTTTAAAGGAATAGATACATAAAAAATTTATTTTGTTTTAGTATACTCTATTTAAAAAATACATATAATTACTCTATTTTTAAAATTTTTTTAATAAAAACACTTTATTTTATACGTTTTTTATTGTATATTAATAAACAGAGTAGATTAATTTTTAAATAGTATATCACATATACTAAATATATGTTGTTCTAAAGGAGAGTATTTATGGCAAATTGTATTATAGCACAATCAGGAGGTCCAACTTCAGTAATTAATTCAAGTGTAGTTGGTTTAGTTAAAGCAAATGAGGAATTAAAGTTATATGATAAAGTATATGGCGGATTAAACGGAATTGAAGGAATATTAAGAAGTGATATTATAGAACTATCCTCTAAAAGTTGTGATGAATTAGATACATTCACATACACTCCATCATCAGGACTTGGATCTTGTAGATATAAATTAAAACCTATAGAAGATTCTACAGAAGAATATGATAAATTATTAGATATTTTATCTAAATTAAATATAGAAGCCTTTTTCTATGTAGGTGGTAATGATTCAATGGATACAACTGCAAAGTTATCAAAATATGCTAAGGAAAATGGTTTAAACATAAAATTTATAGGTATACCTAAAACAATAGATAATGATTTAAAATATACTGACCATACTCCAGGTTTTGCAAGCGCTGCAAAATTTATTTCAACTGTGGTTCTTGAAACTTATCTTGATGCTTCAGTATATACTAATAACGGAATATTTATTATTGAAACAATGGGAAGAGATACTGGATGGCTTGCAGCATCTGCATGTTGTGCAAAAATAAATGGTAGACAAGTTGCCGATTTTATTTATCTTCCTGAAGTAGCATTCGATAAGGAAAAGTTTTTAATTGATGTAAGAGAAAAATTTGAAAAGCAAAATCAAGTATATATAGTTGTTTCAGAAGGATTAAAAGATGAGAATGGAAAGTTTATAACTGAATTTAATTGCATTTCACAAGATAATTTTGGACATACTCAATTAGGTGGTGTAAGCGAATATTTAAGAACTCTTATATTAACTGCTGGTATTACAACTAGGGTTAAAGCACTAGAACTTGGTGTTCTTCAAAGATGTGCTATGCACTGTGCTTCAAAGCTTGATATCGAAGAAGCTTACCTTGCTGGATATGAAGCATTAAAGTATGCTATGGATAATAAAAATGGTTCTATGGTTGCTATAAAGAGAGAAAGTAATTATCCTTATAAAACATCATTCTTTGAAGTTGATGCTTCTAAAATAGCAAATAACGTTAAATATTTCCCTAAAGAATGGATTAATGAAGATGGAAATAATTTAACAAAAGAAGCTTTTGAATATTTTTCACCTTTATTTGAAGGGACTCCTTCTTTATGCTTGGAAAATAACCTTCCAAAGTATAAAGTTTTTCATAAATAATATGACCATAACATAAAAAGCACAGCAAAAAAGCTGTGCTTTTATTCATATGAATACAATAAAGGTCTTATTAAATTGCCAAATAATATTATCCATAAAATTATCCCAATTATTTTAATTGTATAACCTATTGGAAATATTATTAATAAAGATGAAATTAAAATTAAAGTAGAATCTGCAAATAATTTTGATATTTTATTAACTTTTAATTCTTTGGTACAATAAGGACATTTTATAATATCATTTCTCTTTTGTTTTAATAAATATTTTATTTCTATTTCTCTATCACAATATATACACCTTTTCATATTTTAATTCTCTTTTCTATTAATAAACTTTTTTAGAATAATTTTTTGATATATATTCAAGCTCATTTAATAAATCATATATTTCAGAAATAGTATTATATGGAGAAAGACTAACTCTTACCATTCCATACATTTTCTTTGAACTATCTACAAGATATTCTGATGCTTCTATTTCATTAATCCCCATAAGCCTTCTACAATAAGGGTGAGCACAAAACCATCCATGTCTAACTGCTATACCTTTATGTTCTGCTAAAAGTCTAGCTACATCTCTATGGTAAATGCCATTTATATTAAATACTTCTATTCCAAGCTTATCTTGTATATTTTCAACATCTCCATATAGTTTTAATCCATTTATGCTTTTAAGCCCATTATTCAATATTCCTAAAAGCATTTTTTCTCTAGCTATTAGTTTATTAAACCCTATATTATCTAATTCTTTTAAAGCTTTAACTAAAGATGCAGCGCCAAAGAAATTAGGTGTTCCTGCTTCATTTTTTTCTGGAGTTTTTAAATACTCAATTTCAAAATCCTTTACTAACTCAACAGTTCCTCCACCTTGTCTATCAGGACACTTCGAATTGAAATCATCTTTTTTACATATTATTACCCCACCACCAAAGGGAGCATATAACTTATGAGCTGAAAATACTAAGAAATCTATATAATCATTTTTTCCTCTTCCACTCATATCAACTTTTATATGAGGTACTAACTGTGCTCCATCAACTATTATTTTTCCACCAACTTCATGAACTAATTTGCTTACTTTATAAATATCATTCATATATCCTGTAACATTTGATGCACCTGTTATAGTTAAAAATTTTACTTTTCCATTGTATTTTTCAAGTTTTTCATTTAAAGAATTAAAATCTATCCTTCCTAGTTTATCAACTTCTATATAATCAACTGTTCCATTTAATCTCCATGGAAGATCATTTGAATGATGCTCCATTCTAGTTGTTAATACTATATCTCCATCACATAATAAAGTTTTTGCAATTTTATTTATTCCATCTGTTGTATTGCTAACAAATATAGCTGTATATTCTTCTTTATTCTTTATATTAAAAAAATCTAAAAGATATTCCCTAGATTCATTATAAATTTTTGTTGTAAAGTTTGCTTTTTGACCAGTTCCTCTTCCTATTGAGCCATAATAATTTGATAATGATTTTATATAATCAATTACACTCTTTAACGGAGGTGTTGTTGCTGCATTATCAAAATTTATTTGGCATGATTTAGTTCCATCTCCTAGAGTTATTTTACTATCTATCCCTACAATCTTTTCTCTTAATTCATTTTTATACATTTCCATTTTAACTACCTCCCCACTATATAATACTCACATCATCTTATATTGTTCTATATAATGGAATTTACGAATATGTATAAGTAACAACAATGTTTTAAATTCATATACTTAATATATATTATTCTTTGGAGGTAAAAAATGAAACCAGATAAAAAATATATGTCTTTTCTTGAGGAAGATGAAACTATATTTGAACCTTTTGATATAGATTCATCATTTAGAAATTTAAGTTCAGGTTTTAGTCCAAATATTGACCCAGTAAATTTAAATATTGAAGGGTTTTTAAACTTTGATAGTAAAATCCCACAAATTTTAGGGTCTCAATTTGATTTAAGAAAACAAGCTATAGAAGATGCTTTAGGAAATAGTAATGAACTTTATTGCTATAACAAAGCAATTAGTAACGAATTCGAAAGTGAATTTAATGTTCCAATTCCAACTGAAATTCTAAGAAATTTTGATATGGATTTAGATGAGAATGATCTTTTAGATAATTACAATAATAATTTTCGACCTATAAATCAAAATAATTGCAATCCAAATGAAATATTTGAAAAAATTAGAATTAATAATCCAATGATTTTAAAAACTATGGAATCTTATAAAATTCCTTTTCCAATTGCAAAAACTTTAATAAAGAGAATTATAAAACTAACTAATATGTATTGTTGTAGAGAGTAGGTGTTTAAATGTTTTTATTAAATTCAAACCTTCCTAACTTATCATGTAAACTTAGATTTATTCATGCAGTTCCAGGTGCTGAAGCAGTTGATATATATGCTAATGGTTCTTTAGTTGCATCAAATGCTAGTTTTGGTACTTTAACAGAGTATGTAAACTTATCACCTGATACTTATATAGTAGAACTATTTAAAGCTGGAACATACGATACTCCACTTTTAAAAGAAAATGTTACTATACTACCATCTAGCGTATATACAGTAAGCATAGTAACAAATAATTCTAAAACTTCACTATTTAAATTAAAAGATGCTGGTACTAAAACTAACTCTGAAATATCATTTTTAAGATTTATAAATTTATCTCCAAATTCTCCACTTCTTACATTATCACTAAAAAATAGTGATCCCCTATTTAAAGAAGTTGAGTATTTAGAAACAACTGGATATTATCCATTATCTCCTGGTATATATGATTTTGATTTATCCTTTTCTGATGCTAACATAATTACTAAAACATTAAATAATGTATCTTTAGTGCCTGGCGAATTTGAAACATTATATGTAATAGGATTATTAAAAGGTGAACCTCAACTTGGATATATACTTTCAAAAGACGGTAGTAAATAAACTTAATTTTGGAGCTTATCTTAAACCTTAGATAATGCTCCTTTTAAGTTTATTTAATCATACATCTAACCTTTTTAAATAAAATAGGTTTTATAGTTTCTATATCTGCAGGTTCATTTAAGATTATTGAACTATAGCACACACTACCAACTAACTCTAAAATCATAAACAATGTTATTTCTCCCTCTTCTTTTTTAATCCCCTTTTTTGATAATTCCTCTAAAAATACATCTATTATTTCTTTTACTTCCTTGTTACTTTCTAAAAATTTAGAATCTTTATGTATAGCATAAGAGAAATTTTTATTTATAACTTTTAATAAAAGTTTGTCCTCTTTAAAATAATCTATTATATACTCTATAAAGTAAAATACCATATCCTCAAATTCTTTAAAATTTCTACTTTGAGTTTCTTCATATGCTTTCTTTATTAACATTGAACTTTTTAAATTAATTAATTTATCTACAACATCATATTTATCTTTAAAATATAAATAAAAAGTTCCCTTTGCAACCCCAGCCTTTTTTACTATTTCATCTATAGATGTATTATTAATTCCTTTATTTTTAAATAATTCATAAGCTGAATTATATAAATCGAATTCTTTTTTTTTCTTTTTTAAAAGTAAAGTGCTAACTATATTATTATCCCTCATATCGTCCTCCATTAAAAATACTTATAATTATCTTTAATATTATCACCTATTAAAGGTAATTAAAACCTCTATTTATGTAATAAATTGATATAAACCCTTATAAATAGTATAATAAAACAAGATTATTAAAATACGAGGCGAGGATAAGATATGATTGTTTTAAGTTGTAGAAATATAAAAAAAAGTTACGGTATACAAGATGTATTAAAAGATGTAACTGTATCAATAAATGAAGGTGATAAAGTTGGTTTAATTGGTCCTAATGGTGAAGGTAAATCTACTTTATTTAAAATATTATCAAAAAATTTATCTCCTGATTCTGGTGAAATATTTTTAGATAAAAATAAAACTATAGGTTATCTAGCTCAACATTTAGACCTTGATTCAACAAATACAATATATGAAGAAGCATGCACCGTTTTTGACTCCTTAATTCAACTAGAAAATAAAATAAAAAATTTAGAAATAAAAATGAGTGAACCATATGATGAGTCTAATTCTAGCTACCATGAAAAGCTAATAAAAGATTATACAACAGCTCAAGATTTATATACTCATAGAGGTGGTTATACATATAAAGGAGATATAGCTAGAGTACTTAAAGGATTAGGATTTTTAGAAGAAGATTTTGATAGAAAAATTCAAACTCTAAGTGGCGGACAAAAAACTAGAGTTGCTCTTTGTAAGTTACTTCTTCAATCTCCTGATATACTACTTTTAGATGAGCCTACAAACCATCTTGATTTAGAAGCTATTGAATGGCTTGAGGAATTTTTAAAAACATACAAAGGTACTCTTCTTGTAATATCCCATGATAGATTTTTCTTAGATGCTGTAACAAATAAAACATTTCAAGTTATAAATGGTCATGTTAACTGTTATAATGCACCATATACAAAGTACTTAGAACTTAGAGAAAAGGATTATGAATCTCAGCTTAAAGCTTATAATCTTCAGCAAGCTGAAATTAAAAGACAAGAAGAAATAATTCAAAAATTTAGATCTTTCAACAGAGAAAAAAGCGTAAGAAAAGCTGAAAGTAGAGAAAAAGCTTTAGAAAAACTTGAAAGATTAGATGCACCAGATAAAGAAAAAGAAGCATCTAAAATTTCATTTGAAACATCAGTAAAAAGCGGCTATGATGTTCTTCATATAGAAAATTTATCAAAATCATTTGATAATACTAAGTTGTTTTCAGATATATCATTTGATTTAAAACGTGGAGAAAAAGTTGCATTAATTGGTGAAAATGGAAGAGGTAAAACTACTCTTCTTAATATTATTATGAAAAAAATTAATAGTGATAAAGGAAAAGTTATACTTGGAGCTAATGTAAATATAGGCTATTATGATCAAGAGCAATCAGATCTTGATTATAATAAAACTATTTTAGATGAAGTATGGGATGCCTTTCCAGACCTTACGACTACAAAAATACGTAATGCTCTAGCTTCATTTTTGTTTACTGGAGATGACGTATTTAAAAAAATTGAAACTTTAAGTGGTGGAGAAAAATGTAGAATAAATCTATTAAAGTTAATGCTATCTAAGTCAAATTTTTTACTTCTAGATGAACCTACAAACCATTTAGATATCCCATCTAGAGAAGCATTAGAAGATGCTATTTTAAGCTATGATGGAAGTATGCTTATAGTATCTCATGATAGATACTTTTTAAATAAAGTAATAAATAAGATTGTAGAACTTAAAGAAGATGGTATGAATGAATATCTTGGAAATTACAATTATTATATAGAAAAAAAAGAGAATCCTACAAGATTTAAACAGTTTGAAGATTTATCTAATGGTAAAACAAAAACTCAAATAAAAGAAGAAAAGAAAAAAGTTAAGCTTGCACAAAAAGAAATTAGAGTTAAACGTACAAGACTTAGAGAAATTGAAACAGAAATATCTAACTCAGAAGAGCTTTTAGAAAAACTTAATAATGATTTATGTTTAGAAGAAATTTATTCAAATCCTAAAGAATCAGAAAGAGTCAATAAAGAAATTTCTGAAACTGAGATTAAAATAGAAAACCTTTATGAAGAATGGGAAACTTTAAGTGAAGAATTAAATAATGATTAAATAAAAATGCAAAAGCTTTTAAAGCTTTTGCATTTTTATTTTGATCCAGTTGAACCAAATCCACCACGATCAGCATTTCCAAAAGATTCAACTTCTAAAAATTCAATTTCTGGCATAACTTCCATTATTCTAAATTGACCTATTTTATCTCCTCTTCTTATCCAAGTTCCTTCAAACTTTCCATCTTCATTTAAATTTCTTTCATATTTAAAATTTCTTCCTTCAAGACAATATACTGGCATATGCCACTGATCATTATCTCCTATATATGTATCATCAACAACACCTACTGAATTTGTTTGAATTATTCCCCATGTTTTAAATGTTGAACTTCTTGGAGCTAAATGTGCTTCCCATCCACTTGGTAATTCTAATGCAAATCCAAGAGGTATCATTGCTCTTTCATTTATATTTATAAACACATCTTTATTTGCATATACATCTATCCAGTTTCCTTTTTCTATCTTTTTTAATCTAGTTGCACCTTCAAAATATTTAACTCTTATTTTCATATTTTATCTCCATTTCTTTTAAATTAAAGTTTTAATAAATTATATCATAAAATAAATAAACGAATCCAATTTAATGGATTCGTTTATTAGCTTTTATATGTTTTCTTTTCTTTATTAATTATATATATAGTTTCTTCAGTATAATTATTTGTAATATTTATCTCATTCCATTTTATATATATTGGCTTCTCATACTTACTTTTATCAACTATTTCTATAATTCTATAATTTCCATTATCTATGTTCAAAAATTCAACTTTTCCTAATTTATCAGTATAACTACTCTTTTCAAGCTGAGGTGAAATACCATTTATTCTATAAAGATTAATCTTAAAATTTTCTAATCTCTCACCATCTAATCTATCTTTAAAGACATATACAGTTATTTTTCCAAACTTTTCTTTTATGCCTTCTTTAGTAAACATGGTTTTCTTTTTATCTTCATACTCATAACTTCTTTTTCTCAAAATTAAAACCTCCAAACAATAATCCTATTACACAATATGATTAGCATTTGAAGGTTGTGATTAAATTACTATTTTCTTTTTACTCCATTTAATAAAACATTCACTAAAACTCCTACTATTGCAGCAAAGCTTAATCCTGATATAGTTACGGCTTCTGTAACCTTTATCCCTATTATAAATCCAAAATTTTGATCTAAGTATGGATTTATATATGGTGCTATAAGCCCTACGAATAATATTGATCCTATTACAATAATATTTTTCCAGTTAAATTTAACTTTTTCATTTTTTATTGTTTTAGCTCCAATTAATGCTATCATACTAAATAACATTAAACTTATTCCACCCATTACTGGTTCAGGTATAGTTCTTATTGCTGTTCCAAACTTAGCTACAAAGCTAAGAGCTATTGCAAACAATGCTGTTATTCTTAGTATTGAAGGATCATAGTTTTTAGTTAATGCAAGTACTCCTGTATTTTCACCGTATGTAGTATTAGCAGGTCCTCCAAGCATAGCAGCTGTTAAAGTAGCTAATCCATCTCCAAGTAATGTTCTATTTAAACCTGGATCTTCAATAAAGTTTTTACCTACTACAGTACCATTAGTTGTTATATCACCTATATGTTCCATAAAAACTGCAAGTACTACTGGTGCTATTATCATTATTGCACCTATATTAAATTTAGGTAGTGTAAAATTAGGAATCGCAAATATTGATGCTTGTCTTATTGCTACTGTATCTACAAATCCTGTTAAAAGTGCAGCTGTATATCCTACGGCTACCCCTATAAGTATAGCTATTTGTTTTATAAATCCTCTTCCGAAGAATCTTACTAATAATGTTACACCAAGAGTTACTAATCCAAGAATAATATTTTTGCCTACCATTCCAGCAGCAGTTGGTAAAAGATTAAGTCCTATAACCATTATCATAGGTCCTACAACTTGTGCCGGTAAAACTCTTTTTACTTTTTCTACTCCAATTTTCTTAATTAAGAAAGATGTAAGTACATATATAAGTCCTGCTACAAACATGCCACCTTGTGCATATCTTAAATCACCATAATCTGCCTTTACAGCATTTATTACTGCTATGAATGCAAAAGATGATCCTAAAAATACTGGAACTTTTCCCTTAGTACATATATGAAATATTAATGTTCCAACACCTGCTGTAAATAATGCTACTGATGGATCTAATCCTGTAAGCATAGGTACTAATATTGTTGCTCCAAACATTGCTATAAGATGTTGAAGTGCTAAAACACATCTTAAAGCTTTTGCTTTTAAATCTCTTTCTACTTTTAATTCACATGTTTCAAATAATTGCATAAAAATACCACTCCTTATTATTTTAAGGAGAAATTTAAAACTTCTCCCTTTTTCAGCCTCTCTGGACTGTATTAAAAAGGTTTTTTATTTATAAAAAAAACTTCTTACTAGCTAGTAAGAAGTATGTATACTACTTTAACACAAAGACTAATATAGCTACTAAGCTATATTATACTTATTGACTTCTTACTAGCCTCTCTGGACTAATTTAAAGATTATTTTATTTGATTGAAGTATATCATATCTTAATATTATATTCAATACTTTTTTAATTTTGAATATAATTATAATTTATTAGTAAAAATAATATAGAACTTTTATTATTAATACTTAAATGAGGTGTTTTTATGAAAAAAACTTTTTTAATTATAGTAATTTTTATTTCTATAATATTTTCTCTGATTCCTGTGACTTCTACTTATTCATTTAATAAATCAGAAGAAAAAAATATTTATCTAACTTTTGATGATGGCCCATCAAAAAATGTTTTACCTAAAATATTAGATATTCTAAAAGATAAAAATGTAAAAGCTACTTTTTTTGTTATTGGAAAAGAAATTGAAGGAAAAGAAGATATACTAAAAAGAATTTTTAATGAAGGTCACTCAATAGGTCTTCATAGTTTTTCACATGAAAGAAATAATATTTATTCTTCTAATGAAAATTTTCTAAATGAAATGATTAAAACTCAAAAGTTAATAAAAAAAGAAATTGGAATATCTCCTAATATTTTAAGATTTCCTTTTGGAACTAATAATATGACATATAAGATTACCCCTAGCATGGTATCACTTCTACATAATAATAATTTTAAAATATATGATTGGAATATTGATAGTGGAGATGGAGCTAGTCCTAATGCAGCTTCTTCTACATACATAAAAAATTCTAAAAGTAATAAAGATAACATTATCCTATTAATGCATTGTGCTGACATAAATAAAAATACAATTGGTGCTCTTCCATCTATAATAGACTATTATAAATCTAAAGATTATAATTTTAAAGTTATTGATGAAAATACTAAAGAAGAATTTCATTATATAAAATAAAGCAGCTTCATTGGCTGCTTTACTTTATTAAACTAAATTTTTTATCAAATAAAATTTTTATATTTTCTAATTTATCTGGTTTACTAAAATAATATCCTTGTATTTTATCACAATTAATTTCTTTTAATATTTTTACTTGCTCAAAATTTTCTACACCTTCTGCAATAACTTCTATTCCTAATTTGTGAGAAAGCTGAATTATATTTTCTACAATACATCTCACTTTTTCATTATGTAGTATATCTACAATAAAACTTCTATCTATTTTTAATATATCAATAGGTAGTCTAGTTAAGTAATTAAGCGAGGAATATCCTGTCCCAAAATCATCTAATGCAATACTTACTCCAAGCTCTTTTACAGCATTTAAAATATTTACATTTTTATTAAATGATTTCATAAGTATACTCTCTGTAATTTCAACTTCTATATACTTAAGTGGGATTTTATATTTTTTTAACAAATCTTCAAAATCATTTATTACTGTATTATACCTTAACTGTAACTCTGATAAATTTATTGCTACTTTAAAATCATCATATCCATCATCTAATAGTTTTTTAACCTTTTTAAAAACTTCTTCTATAACAAATCTTCCAATAGGTAATATTAACCTAGTTGATTCAGCTATTGGTATTATCTCATTTGGACTTACAATACCAAGTTCTTTACTATTCCATCTAAGTAGTGCTTCCATACCATGCATTTTTAAATCAGATAAAGATATATTAGGCTGAAAAAGTACAAATAATTCATTTTTAACTAATGCTTCTTTTAAACACCTTTGTAATGTATATATTCTTTTAAGTTCTACTGATATACTGTTATCAAAAAATGTATATCCATTTTTTCCATTTTTTTTAGTGTAATACATAGCTGTATCTGCTGATTTTAATAATACATCAAAATCTCTTCCATTATGTGGGGATATAGCTATACCTATACTTGCTGTAACGTAAAGCTCCCTTTCTTCTACATATAATGGAATATCAAATATATCAATTATTTTTTTTGCAAAATTTTCTGCCTCATCTATATTTACTATAAATGGTTTAAATATAATAAATTCATCTCCGCTATGCCTGCATATTATATCTTTTTTATCTAATCTTTTTTTTAATTCATCTGCTATTTTTAATAGTAATTCATCCCCAATTTCATGATTAAAGATATCATTTATAAACTTAAAATTGTCTATATCTACTAAAAAGAGCGCACCCAATCCTTCACATTCTTCATATTTTACTAAATGATTATTTACTAAATTTTTTATAAACTTCTTATTTGGCATTCCAATAGTAATATCATAATCTAACACCTTATTATATTCTTTTTCTAAAAGCTTTTCATATGTTATATTACTTAGTATCCCAATATATGAAAAATCATCATTTACAATACTCTCATTTCTCCTTATAGTGCACTTAAACCAATACATCCTATTTTCATTATCAACACATTTCACAGTGAATTCATTAACATCATCTTCATCTAAATTACTTATTATTTTGTTAAATAATGTAACACTATCTTTGCTAAATTTAGATAAAAATTCTTCTTTTGTTAATTCTATCGTATATTTATCTTCATCAAATATAGTATTTACAAATCCACCAATTAGCTGAACATTGTTTTTGTTAGAACTCCACTTTATGAATGTGTCTTTTGCATACCTAGAAATATTTTTAATAGATTCTAAACTTATGGATGCTTTGAAATTTTTATCTTTTGATAAATTATTATCAAAAAATATCTCAACATTTTTGATATCTCTATCATGCCTCTTCATTTTTTTACCTCAAATTTGATTATTCATTTTCATCCTTTTTTAAAGTTTCATCTTTTCTTTTCTTATCATTAATTAATGTAGCTACAAGTGCTGTTGTAGCGGCTAATAAAACTGCAAATTTACCTGTTTTTTTGACGTTCATACTAAAACCATCCTTTCAAATTCAAGCATTTCTTCATATATTATAACCTATATTATACCATTTATTCCACAGTTAATTTAAAATAAAAAAGTATCTTAAAATTTAAGATACTTTTTTATTTTTACTTATTTAAACTGATTTAATTCTTTATTATATATATAATTAGCTTCTTTTAACTTATTTGTTAATATGTCCTTATTAATATCCATATCGTAACATAAAGCATCTAGATTTGAATAGTAATCTCTTAATTTAAGATTTAATATACTTAAAAGTATATTTACATCCATTTCTTTTATTTCTTCTGTTGTCATAACTTCACTTCCTATATATTAATTATAAATCTGAAAAACTTATAACTTTTATATTATTTTTTGAAATATAGTCTTTCATATTCTCTGATGTAAGTATTTCTAATTCTTTTTCTCTTATCATATTATATGATGATATATTATTAAGCTCTTTTCCATTATTAGATGGATGAGCCATAAATTCTACAGTATTATATTTATCTTTTAAATAATATAATCTTTCTTTTAAATACTCTAAAGATATATTATTTAAGTAAAATGAATTATCAAAATAATCCGGACATACCACTCTCTTTTCTTTTAAAATATGTTTATCTTCATTAAATGGACATCTCATAGGAACCTTTAATTCATCTGCTATATCTACAACTAAATTAAATATTTCTTTATTAAATCCATAAAAATGATGATGACTATCTATATGGTTAATTTTCATTCCTGTTTTCTTAAACTTATCTATTTGTGCTCTAATTTCTTTTTCAGCTTCTATAATATTTATATCCTTAGGTATAAGATCAGGTCTTCTATAAAAATTTCCATTTTCATCACATATACTATTTACTTCTGAAACTTCACTTACAGGTTTTCCACACGTAAAATTTAAATGAATTCCCATTTCATATATTCCAGAATCAAAAGCTAATTTTATGGCATCTTCAAAAAATGGCATATTTGCCATAGCACTAGTATCACCCATTATTCCATCTTTTAAACATTTTATTATTGCCTCTGATACACCTTTAGTTAAACCAAAATCATCTCCATTAATTAATAATCTCATGTTCCCACATCCCTTTTATCTTATTTTAAAATATATTTTTAACTTACAATAACTTTATTTTCTACATATCGAACTAATAAAGTAGATATTATAACAACTAAAGATTCAACTATTGGTATAGTCATCCAAACTCCATTTAGTCCAAATATATTTGAAAATATATTAAGTATTATAAATATTAATATTAACCCTCTCATTAAAGATAAAAAAATTGAAAATCTAGACTTTTCTATAGCTTGCAGAAAACCAATATTTATAATATTAACTCCTGCTGGAATAAATGCTATAAAATAAATCATTATTCCAACCTTTGCAACTTCCATTAATTCATCTTTACTACTTGAAAATATACTAACTAAAACTTGAGGCTCTAAAATTCCTATAACAAAAAATATTATTCCAAGTGAAAAAGAAATTTTAGTTCCTATTTTATATATTGATAAAACTCTATCCATTTTATTAGCCCCATAATTTGTTCCTAAAAGTGGTTGTATTCCTTGGGATATCCCACTAAATATTGCTATAAATATTAATGCAACATTTGCTATTATACTATATGCTGAAACAGCAATATCTCCACCTATACTTAACAATCTCATATTAAACATAAGTATTACTATTCCACCTGATATTTCTAAAATAAAACTTGCAAAACCATTTGTAATTATTCTTTTTATGTACTTATAAGATAAATTTTTAATATTAAATTTTATTCTACATGATTTTTTTAAAAAATGTGTAAGTAAAACAAAAACTCCAAAAAGCTGTCCTATAGTTGTGGCAAGTGATGCACCTTTCATTCCCATATTTAAATTAAATATAAAAATATAATCTAAAACTATATTTATAATATTAGTAACTATTATTGCCCACATTGCAACTTTAGGATCATGATCATTTCTTACAAATACATTTAAACAATTAGATAGTATATATATAATACTTGAAAACAAAATAACTTTTAAATAATCCATTACTAATGGTAGAAGTTCATTAGATGAACCTAAAATAATTGCTATTTTATTTAAATAAAAGCTACCAAAAACTGAAAATATTATCCCAACCAATAGAGCTAAAACTATTGATGTAGTAAATATTTCATTTAAAACATTATATTTTTTTCTACCAATATTTATTGCAAGTGCTGTAGCTCCTCCAACTCCAAATATTAATCCAGTTGCTGAAAATATATTATATACAGGTATTGATATATTAAGAGCCGCTAATCCATCATTTCCAATGCCTCTTCCAATAAACATAGTATCTAAAAATATACATAAAGATAACCCTATCATGCCAATTACACTTGGCAACATAAATTTAATAACTAAACTAATTATATTATCATTTATTGGATCTAATTTTTTCATAAAAAGCTACCTCTTAATTAATAATTTTATTAATATATTTTTCTACATTATTAAAGTTATTTATTCAAATATCTCTATATATAAAATACTTTTCAAATACATAAATGTCAAGATTAACTAATAATTATATATTAAACCACAGATAATCATTAGTTTAAAATTTGTAGGATAATACCTAAAGCAATTTTAATATAAAATAATGCACTAAAAGGAGCAATAAATTATTAATTCATTGCTCCTTTTAAAACATTTTATTTTCAACATTATCTTTAAACATAACGTACTATTTTAAATGCTTTTATTTTAATTATCTAATATATCATTAAGTGCTTCATATGCGAAATTTATTATTTCTCCACATCCAACTTTATTCTTTTTTAAATCTAAACATATTTCTGAACTATATTTTTCTCTAACTCTATTCATAAGCTCTCTTGAATAAATTCTTGCTTCATTTTTTTCTATTTTATTTTCTCTTCCTTTTAAATATCCAATTATTAATACTGCAGCATTAACTGCACCACAAAGACTTCCAACTGTTATTCCTGTCCCCATTCCACTTCCAAGTGATACTGGAATATCAGTATTATGCTCTTCATTATATGATTTTATTATAGATTCTGCACAAGTATATCCTTGACTGTGGTATTCTGATGGCTTTATCATTATACATTTCTCCTTAAAATTTTATTTTTATTCTCTATATATAATATATAATTTTTTTATTTTTTTCTGTGACATTATCACATGTAAGTGATAATATTTAATTATATCAGATTATGGAGGTATTTTAATGATAAATGAAGATAATTTATTTTATTTAAAAGAATTTCTACCTTTTTTCAATGAATTATCTAAAGATGAATTAAATAAATTATTATCAATAAGTCATATACAAAATTACTCAAAAGGTGATTTAATAAACTCAAAATATTCATCAAATTGTTCAGGTATTATACTTGTTTTAAAAGGACAAATTAGAAGTTTTATTCATTCAAAATCAGGTAAAGAAATTACTATCTTTAGACTTCTTAGTAGAGATTTTTGTTTATTATCTGCATCTTGTGCTTTTAAAAATATGTCTTATGATGTAAGTCTTCAAGCTGAAGAGAATTCATTAGTTTTAATTATAAATGGAGCTTATTTTAAAAGTTTATCTGATTCTAATATACATGTTCAAAAATTTTTATTTGATTTAACTCAAGATAAACTATCAGAAGTTTTATGTTTAATTGAAGATATAGTATTTTTAAGTTTTGATAAAAGACTTAGTAAGTTTTTAATAAATGAATCATTTCTTCAAAACACTACTACTTTAAATATAACTCATGATTCAATTGCAAATAATTTAGGTTCTGCAAGAGAAGTAGTTAGTCGTATGCTTAAAAAATTTGAATTATTAAATATACTTAAACTTCATAGAGGTAAAATAGAATTAATAGATAAAACTAAACTAATAGAACTATCAAAATAAAAAAAGATGATTTTTAAATCATCTTTTTTATTCTTCGTTATAAAAATCTAAATAAGAATGTTTTACCCCGTCTTTTTCCCATCCTAGTATAGAATCCATTGAAACATTTTCTGCTGCTTTAAATATTGATTTATCAACACCATCAAAGTTTTCTTTTAAGTTCTTTATTAAGTCTTTTATTTCAAATCTCTTATTTCCAACTTTTTTAGCTGCAACCATACATGCACAATTAAGTGGCCATATTCCACTATAATTTATAAATCTTTTTATGTAATCTTCTTCTATAAGATACATTGGTCTTATAAGTTCTAATCCTTCAAAATTTTGTGATTTTAATTTAGGAAGCATAGTCTTAAAGTTACCAGCATATAAAATATTTAAAAGTGTAGTTTCTATAACATCATTATAATGATGACCAAGTGCTAGTTTATTACAACCTAGTTCCTGTGCTTTTGCATATAATGAACCTCTTCTCATTCTTGCACAAAGATAACATGGATAATCACTAGCTTTTTCATCTATAACATTAAATATTCCTGATTCATAAATATGTGCTGGTATATTTAAATAATTTAAATTATCTACTAATAATTCTTTTATTTGCTCATGATATCCTGGATCCATAGCAATAAATTCTAATTCAAAATTTATTTGTCCATGTCTTTTTAATTCTTGAAAAAGTTTTGCCATTAAAAGCGAATCTTTTCCTCCAGATATTGCAACAGCAATTTTATCTCCTTCTTCAACTAAATTATATTGTTTAATAGCCTTAATAAATTTAGACCAAATATTTTTTCTGTATCTTTTTACAATACTTCTTTCTATTTCTTTTAAAGGCTTTTTTTCCTCTTCTGGAATTAATCTTGGACATCCTTGTCCTGCTATATCGCTCATCTTATCACCTCATCCATCAAAATATTATATCATCTTTTAAAAAAAAATAAAATTAAAAGTCAGAAAATAATCTGACTTTTAAACTTTAATATTCATAAATATTACTATTTTGACATATTGTTATTTTTAAAGTATCTCCCTCAACCATCTTTTTGTATGAACATAAAAACTCATTTAACTCATTATCATTTAAATCAATAGCTTTTTCACTTATAAGTGTTACATATTCTTTATCTAAGTTTATTTTAACATCATTTATTTGATTTTTTATATAATAAGTATCAACTGTTTTTGATTCAACTTTTTGATTATACTTTTCCTTAAAAGACATCTTCTTTCTCATTATTTCATAATCTGGTTGAATATCTTCTAAATTTAAATCAACACCCATACTTTTAAGACTTTCTTCCATACTAGATGGGTCAAACCCATATCTCTCCATAACCTTTTTTTGAATTTCAAAAAGTTTCTTTTGAGATATATTATTTTTTTCCATGTAATCTGCAATTTTAGTTGAAAAATCACTTAAATTCATTTCACCAGTTTGAGTTTTATAATATAAATCATACATATAACTTTCAAAATTATCTATATCTTTTTCATTTACTCTATTTTTTAATTCATTAAAATCAATTATTCTATCATCGCTCATAAATTTCAGCTCCTTAAAAAAAATTTACGTCCCCTTAAATCATATTATATATCAAAATAGGATACCAAAAAAGTGGTATCCTAAATATTTATCTTCCATTACTTAAAGATATCTTTGTTTTTATATTTTTCTTATTTCCAACTACTTCATTATCAGCTGCTTTTAAAAGTTTCCATTGTCCATAAAGATTTATTAAATACATTGGAATTACAAGCATTGATAAAAAAGGAATAATACTTACTACTAATGAAGATGCTCCAATTGCAATAGGTATTATACTAACATTATATTTTTTACATATTTTAAAATACATATAAACAGAATACACAGTATATAACGTCATTGCAATATCTGCAATTAATCCTCTACTAAACATAGCTACAACTAAAGTGAATACAAATCCAATATTTCCTTTTCCCAAAGTAATTAATATGTATGCATTACCAACAGGTATCCATGAAAGCCATGGCTTGTCTAATTTTTCTTTTTTAGCTATTTTATAAAGAGCTAAAGAAACAACAATATAATTTATAAATGAGAAAATAGTCATTACAATAAATATTGTACTTAATGATTTTATTAATTCTTCTGGCATTTTTAATCTCCTATCTAAGAAACTTAATATTTATATATATTTTATCACAAAACATCATATTTTAAACTATTTTGTAAACTTTTTTTCTAATTAGTAAATTTTATTTTTATATTTTATGAATAACCAAATTATATATGCACAAAATAATCATTATTGTAAGGAGGTTTTTTAGTATGAAAAATAAAAAGAAAAATCAAAAAAGAAGTACAATTAATTCGCCTGAACCTAATGATGGAACTTTTATAAACAGAAGTCCTAAAGATAGTTTTTCAGCTGAAGGAACAGTTAGATATGGAGAAGAAACTGATGTAGATGATATTTAAAAAAATAAAGAGGTAATTTTAAATTACCTCTTTATTTTTATTCTATAATCATATTATCAAATACATCTAAAACTATATTTCTAAATAGTTTATTTTCCGATAAAACTTTATCAATCACTTCAACTTTTATATTCATAGATTTAAGTTTACTTAATATACTATCATCTTTATCAGATATAATATCTATGTTAAAATGATATCCTTTCGTTATAAGAACAGGAATTATAGCTAACTCTTTTATTTTATCTCTTTTTATATCTTCTAGTAAATATTTATAACCATCTTTATTATTAATTAATGCTATATAGCTTTTATCTAACTTGTTATTAACTTCTATAGATTTTCTTATATATTTTTCTTCAAAATTATCTTTACTTCCTAATATTCCATGACAAATAAATAATATGTTTTTATATTTATTAATATAAAAATCTATTAGATCTTCTCTTTCTTCCATTAAAGGTTTAGTAACTTTAATTTTATCAAAATACTTTTTGTACTCATCTGTAGCTTCTAATACTTTTGAATATTCTTTGCCCCTAGATAAATACAAAGCTTCTACATAAACTTTTTTATAATTATTATTTTTAAGCTCTTCTAAAGTTTCTTTATAACCTTTTATATCTACTGTTAATTTACTAATCATCTTTTCACTTGTTAAAGAAAAAAAGTAATCATATTCTTTTCCATATTTATCTTTTATATCTTTTAAAAAGGGTAATAAGTATTTATTAAAGCCTTCATCTTTTGCTGTTCCAAAAGCTACAATAACGACAGCTTTTTTATTATTCATTTCTATTTCACTTCACTTTTTGCAAATTCTTCAAAAGCGTTTAAAAATTTATCTATATGTTTTTCTTCATGTTTCACTGATAAAAATAACGCCTCAAATTGTGAAGGTGGTATATTAAATCCTGAATTTAACATATGAAGGAAATATCTTTTAAATCTATCTCCATCACACTTTTTAACATCTTCATAAAATTCTACTTTTTCTGCATCTGTAAAGAATACTGTCATCATTCCACCAACTCTATTTACAACAGTTCCTATTCCATACCTTTCAGAAATTTCTTTTATACCATTTTCAAATTTTTTTCCTAAACTCTCTATATGATCATATAAATTTAAATTATTTTTAAGTTTAGTTAATGTAGTAAGACCTGCTGCCATAACAATAGGATTTCCTGACATAGTTCCTGCTTGATATACTCCTCCTAAAGGTGAAAGCTTTTCCATTATATTTTTCTTTCCGCCATAAGCACCTGATGGAAGTCCACCTCCCATTATTTTAGCATAAGTTACTAAGTCTGGTTTATCTTCAAAAAGACTTTGAGCTCCTTTAAACGCTACTCTAAATCCACTCATAACTTCATCAAATATTAAAAGTGCTCCATATTCATCACATAGTCTTCTTAATGTTTTTATGAAACTATCTTTAGCCTTTATAACACCCATATTACCTGCAACTGGTTCTATGATTACACAAGCAATATCATCACCATACTTTGAAAATAATTTTTCCATACTTTCTTCATCGTTATATATACCTATTAAAGTATTTTCTATACTTCCTTCTGGTATACCTAATGATCCTGCTATTCCTTCTGTAAGCACTCCTGAACCTGCTTCAACTAAAAACCCATCAAAGTGACCATGATAACATCCAGCAAACTTTACAATTTTATTTTTCTTAGTATATCCTCTTGCAAGTTTTATAGCACTCATAGTAGCCTCTGTTCCTGAGTTAACCATTCTAATCATTTCAACTGTATCTAAGTTTTCGCACATAAATTTACTCATATCAAGTTCAAGTTTAGTTGGAGCTCCAAAAGCTAATGCTCTTTTTGATTCTTCATTTATTGCATTAACCACATCTTTATCACAATGACCAAGTATTAATGGTCCCCATGCTAAAACAAAATCAACATATTCTTTATTATCTTCGTCTTTAATTATAACTCCTTCTCCACTCTTTATTACTGGAGGAGTTATTCCCATATCTTTAAAAGATCTAACTGGACTATTTACACCACCTGGCATGTAAATTTTTGATTCTTCAAATATTTTTTCGTTCATCATAAATAACATCTCCTTACTTTCTTAAAAGCTTAGAAGCTTCTAATGCATGATAAGTAATTATTATATCCGCTCCTGCTCTTTTCATTGATGTTAAAGTTTCAAGTATAATTCTATTTTCATCTATTAATCCCATTTTACCAGCAGCTTTTATCATTGCGTATTCACCACTTACATTATAAACACATACAGGAAGATTAACAGTATCTCTAACTTCTCTTACTATATCTAAATATGAAAGAGCTGGCTTTACCATTACAATATCTGCTCCTTCTTCTATATCATATAAAACTTCTTTTATTGCTTCTCTTCTATTTGCTGGATCCATTTGATATGTTTTTCTATCTCCAAATGAAGGTGCTGAATTTGCAGCAGCTCTAAATGGTCCATAATAAGCTGAACAATATTTAGCTGAATAACTCATTATAGAAACATTTTTAAATCCTTCTTTATCAAGAGCTTCTCTTATTCTATATACTCTTCCATCCATCATATCTGATGGTGCTATAACTTCTGCTCCTGCTTTAGCATGAGATACAGCTATTTTACATAAATAATCTAATGTTTCATCATTATCTACATCATGATTATGTATTATTCCACAATGTCCGTGATCTGTATATTCACACATACAAACGTCTGTAACTATTAATATATCATCTGTTATTTCTTTTATTTTTCTTACTGCCTTTTGTACAATTCCATCATCTGCAAATGCTTCACTACCACAAGCATCTTTATGCTCTGGTATTCCAAATAAAATTATTCCTTTTATTCCAAGTCTTACAGCTTCATTTATAACTCCATCTAGCATATCAACTGAATAATGATACACTCCTGGTAAAGATTTAATTTCTCTTTTTATTCCATTACCTTCAACAACGAATAATGGTAATATAAAATCTTCTGGAGCTAGAGAAGTTTCTCTTACTAAACTTCTCATATTTTCATTTACTCTTAATCTTCTTCCTCTTCTCATCATTATTAATGCACTTCCTTTAATATATCCTTTATCTCTTTTAAAAATCCAGCTTGTGAATGTTCCTTACAAACAAATGCATCCACACCGCTTTCCTTTAATGCTTTGTTAGTTATAGGTCCTATTGCTATACATATTTTTTCTTTTATTTTATTAAGTCCTACCATTTCTTTCATATTTTCAAATGTTGATGGTGATGTAAATAAAATTGCATCAACTTCATCAAAAGCTCTAGTATTTTTAACTTCGCCTTTTTCTACATCATAAACATTTATTTTAGTAACTATAGCACCTAAAGTTTTAAGTTGTTCTGCTAAGAAAGGTCTACTTTTTGATGATGATGGTATAAGTACTCTATCTCCTTCATTCACAAAAGGTTTTATAGTTTCAAAAAGTGCTTCACCAACAAACTCTCTTGAAGTTTTAAATGGAATTATACCTCTTTTTTCTATTGCTTTAGTTGTTGCTTTTCCTATAGATGATATTTTAGCCTTTATACTTCTTACATCAATCTGTTCTCTAACTAAATAATCAAAAAATTTATTAACTCCATTTACTGAAGTAAATACTATATGATCAAATAAGCCTAATTCTTCTTTAATAGCATCAAGTTTATCTGATGTATCTTTTATTACTATAGAATTTATTTCTGTAACTTCAGCCCCTAAAACTTTAAGTTCATTTTTTAAGTCTTTAGCTTGTTCCTTTGAACGTGTTATGCATATATTTTTACCAAATAAAGGCTTATTTTCATACCATGATAATTCATTTTCTAAAGATACAACATCTCCAACTACTATTATACATGGAGATTGTAAATTTGCTTCTCTAGCTTTATCACCTATATTTTCTAAGTTTCCAATAACCTTCTTCTGTTTTGAAGAAGTTCCTCTCATAACTACAGCAGCTTTAGTATTTTTATCTTTTCCATATTTTATAAGCTCACTCGTGATTTTATCAATATTTGAAAGACCCATCATAAATACTAATGTTCCATTTTCTTTTGCTAAAGCTTCATAATTAACATTTAAATCTTTAGCCGACATACCAGTTACAATATGAAAACTTTGTGCTATTCCTCTATGTGTTATTGGAATGCCTGCATAATTTAATACTGCAATAGGTGATGTAACCCCTGGTATAACTTCAAAGTCTACACCAGCTTCCTTGCAAGCTAAAACTTCTTCTCCTCCTCTTCCAAATACATATGGATCTCCGCCTTTTATTCTACCTACTATATGTCCTTCTTTAGCAAGTTTTACAATCATTTCATTTATTTCTTCTTGTGTCTTATAATGAGCTCCTGGCTCTTTTCCACAATAATAAATTTTACAATCTTCATTTAAATAATTCAAAATATTATTTGAAACTAATCTATCATAAAGTACTGCTGTACATTCATTTATTACTCTTTTTGCCTTTAAAGTTAAAAGTTCTTCATCTCCAGGTCCTGTCCCTATAATATAAGCTTTGCTCATAGTCTTCCTCCTAAATATCTATTTACTTAATATTTTATCAGCTAAAGTTTTTCCTAACTGCTCACCATTATTTTTATTTCCTATAATCTCTTTTCTAACTACTTTTCCATTAACTAAAAACGTACCAATCATATATAAGTTATCCTCTTGAATTTCAGAGTAAACTCCAATCATACTATGACAATCTCCTCCTAAAGCTCTCATAAAACTTCTTTCAGATAAAACTTGTAATCTAACTTCTTGATTATCAAGTTTTTCTAAAACTTCTTTACCTTCTAAACTTTCAAGACATTCTATACCAAGTGCACCTTGTCCAACTGCTGGTAAAAATACTTTAGGATCAAAATAATCTGTTATTATATTTTCCATATTTAATCTTTTAAGTCCAGCTGCAGCTAAAATTATTCCATCCATATTTTCTTCTTCCATCTTTTTAAGTCTTGTCTGAACATTACCTCTTATAGGAACAATTTTCAAATCTGGTCTAAGCTCTTTAAGCATAATTTCTCTTCTTAAACTACTTGTTCCAATTACCGCACCTTTTTTTAAATCATTAAAATGTATTCCATTTGAAGATACAAATACATCTCTTATATCTTCTCTTTCTGGAATACATATAAGTTCAAATCCTTTTGGAAGTTCATGTGGTACATCTTTCATACTATGAACAGCTATATGAGCTTCTTTATCTATCATTTTTTGTTCTATTTCTTTAACAAATAAGCCTTTTCCACCTATTTTATTTAAAGTTATGTCTAATCTTCTATCACCTTCAGTTACAACTAAAAGTTTTTCACCTTCTACATTAACTTTCTTTAACAAATCTATAAATCTATCTGCCTGAACTTGAGCTAACATAGATTTTCTTGTTGCTACTATAAATTTCATTTTTTCACCCTACCTAAATATAAAATAATTTATTTACTAAATCATTATCATAAAAAATATTCAACAAAATCTTTTCCTTACCTTTATCTATAGCTAATTTAAAATCATCACTTATTATAAAATTTAATATTTCTTCTTTATTGCAATCTATATTTTTTAAATTATTTCTAATTATAGAGGTTACCTTTATAAATTTATCTAAATTTTTAGCTTCATTTAATATTTTATTTGATACAAATCTTGCGCCTTTTGGATTTCCTCTTAAAGTATTAATACCTATAATCATCTCATTAGATTTTATATTCATAGGTATCATTCCAATACTTTTTTTAATATCATTACAATTTATATAAATTTTATCTTTCTCTTTGCAATCCTTTATTATATTATCCATAGCAAGCTTATCATCTATTGCAATAATAATTATATTTTTTCCTTTTAAGTATGTTTTGTTGTATTCACCTTTTATTATCTTCAAATTTTCATTTTTTATTTTATAAAAGTCTTCACTTATATCTTTTCCAACAACAACTACTTTGCTTCCACCTTTTAAAAAAGTTTTTGTCTTAATAAAAGCAGCTCTTCCAGCGCCTATTACTAAAACACTTAAGCTTTCAGAATAAAGTGAAATCATTAATCTATTTAAATTTCCTCCGTGAATATCTTCTCTAGAATTCTCATACATTCATTACCACGACCTTTTATAGTTTCTTCTTTCAAAACTTCTATAGCCTTATTTACATAAGCATCTGATGTACTTTTCATGAGCATTTTAACTAACTTGTCTTCTTTACTCTCTTTATTTTTAAATGTTTCATATCTTTTTTTATAAATTAAATCACCATGTTTTTTAAAATTTATTATATATGGAGTTACTTCCCTAAGTCTTCTCCAATTATTATAAATTTCTATATATTCATCTATTAAATAATAAAACTCATCCATTCTTTTTAATCTAAGTTCTTTATTTATATCATCTATTTTACTAATTTCATCTATATTATAAACAGTAACTCTATCTATCTTTTTAACTTCTTCACTTACATCTCTTGGAATTGCTAAGTCAAATACAATAATATCTTCACCTTCATTAATTATCTCTTTTTCTGTAATTACAGTATGAGGTGCTGATGTACAAGATATTATAGCATCAACATTATTTATGTACTTATCTCTATCATTAAAACTTATTATTTTAATATTTTCTTCATCATAGCTTACAGAATTTATATTTCTTACAGCTATGATTACCTCTTTAACATTGTGAGATAATAAATGTTTAACAACAAGTTTTCCTACATCCCCATGTCCTAAAACCATAATTTTTTTACAATTACTTTCTATAGCTTTATTAACAGCAATTGATGCTGATGACACTGGTATTTCATAAAGTTTAGCCTCATTTCTAAATTTCTTACCACATGTTATTCCTTCTTGAAATAATCTTTGAAGTTCTAAATTTATTGATTTAGCTTCTAAAGCATACATATAAGCATCTTTTACTTGACCTAAAATTTGATCTTCGCCTAATATTTTAGAATGAAATCCACATATTACTTTAAATAAATGTCTTGCTGCATCATCACCTGTTATATAAAAAATATATTCTCTTAATTCTTCATCCCATCCAAATGCTTTAAATATTTTTTCTAAAGCCTCTTTTTCAGATAAAGAATGATTAAAATATATTTCTGTTCTATTACAAGTACTTAATATAACTACTTCTTTAAGGCTTTCTTTTAGTTCCTTTGTTGCTTTTTCTCTAAGGGTTTGCTTTACAGAAAATTTTTCCCTTATATGCAATGGAATATGTTTGCGTATTCCTAAAACTGCTATCATCTTCTCACTCCATTAATTAATTTATATAAAATTATAAAATATTATTTATAACTATCTTTACCATTATACAACGATTTATATATATCTTCTATTTTATTTTTTCATTATATTTTATTAAATAAAAAATATCACTAGAAATATGACTTTCAATATAAATTGTAAATCAGATTCTAGTGATATTCAAATAACTTTTTATTATATTTTATATAAACTCGTAGTTATATGAGATTTAAAACTAAAACTTATTAAAGATTAGGATATTTTATTCCACTCCAATAAACATTATTTTTCATTATAGCTTCATCTGAAAGATTAACTCCTTCTAAAGCCCATTTTTTCCATTCCATAAATCCAGTTCTATCTATAATATATCCAATATGCTCTTTTCCACCTGGAGCATCTTTAGCTATATATTCTCTTACATACTTGTAAGTATTTTCTATAATTTTAACTATACTATCTTCATCAGCCCAAATTAAGAAATCCTCTCCAAGTCTTGGATTTTTCTTTCCTGTTCTTCCCATTATTGAAAGTCTATAATATTTTTCTTTACTTCTTGTCCATGCTCTTGTAGGACATGCCATTACACATTCACCACAACCAATACATTTACTAGCATCTCTTTTTACTTTATAATTTTCAAAAGTTAATGCCCCTGTAGCTTTCTTTTTACATGCATTAACACAAGCTTTACAACTTACGCATCTATAATAATCATATTGTGGCTTTGTCATTCCAATTATTCCAAAGTCATGCATTCTAGCTTTTATACAATCATTTGGACAACCAGTAAGAGCTACCTTAAAGTGAAGATCATTTGGGAATATTGCTTCTTCTATTCTTTTTGCAAAATTAGTTGTATTATAATTTGCAAAAGGACAAACATTATTTCCTATACAAGCTGAAACATTTCTTGTTCCTGCTGCTGTATATCCTTCACCTTCAACTTCTTGATTTATTTGAAGTCCTTCTATTATAGGTTGAAGCATTTTATTAACTTCATCAATATTTTCAAATTTAATTCCTGGTATTTCAAATCCTTGTCTTGTTGTTATGTGAACAGATCCATTACCGTACTTATCTGCTATTTCTTGAATCATCCCTAAATATTTTGAATCTAAGTGTCCTCCTGGAACTCTTACTCTTGAAGCAGTAATTCCTCTTGTCTTAGTTACTCTGAACGCATTTTTTTTAAGCTTCTTTGTATTCATATCCATAAAGCGTTCCTCCTAATCTATTAAAAGTTTACCTTTTGTATAATTAAATACTGGACCATCTAAACATATATATGTATCGTCTATTTTACAATGTCCACATTTTCCTAGACCACAACACATCTTTCTTTCTTGAGAAATCCAAATATTTTCTTCTTTTATTCCAAGTTTTAAAAACTCCATTACAGTAAACTTCATCATCATAGGTGGTCCTACAACTATAATTTGAACACTTTCTTTATTTTTAATTTCAAGTTCAGGTATAAACTTAGTTACAAGACCAGTGTGTCCAGTATATCCTTCTTCTGCTGAATCAACTGTAACTATTAAGTTCATTTTTTCTTCCCAAGCTTTTAAATCATCTTTAAAAAGCATATCTTTTGGGCTTTTAAATCCTGTAATTAAAGTTAAACCAGTAGTTTCTTCTGAATTATTAGCAAAATAATTCACAACTCCTCTAACTGGTGAAAGTCCTGTTCCTCCAGCTACAACTATTAATTCTTTATTTTTGTAATTATTCACATCAAATCCATTTCCATATGGTCCTCTCATGAATAATTTATCTCCAACATAGTTTTTGAATATTTCATTTGTAACTTTTCCAACTCTTCTTATTGTTAAGTCAACAAAATTTTCTCCTATCCCACTTACTGATATTGGTGCTTCACCATATCTTGGTATTGAAACTTCAAAGAATTGTCCTGGTTTTACATCACCTTTAAATTCCATTCTAAATGTATATTCTATATCTGTATGTTCAATAACTTCTAATATTTTTGAAGGAAATGGTATATAATCATTATTTATCATTTGCGTTCACCTCATCCATTGCATCTTGTAACTTATTTATACATCCTGATACACTTATGTATTCTGGGCATATGTCATCACATCTACCACAACCTACACACATATGGTATCCCCATCTCTTTTTATAATCATATACTTTGTGCATGATTTTGAATCTCATCTTTTCCCCATTTGATTTTCTAAATTCATGTCCACCAGCCATTGTAGTATATCCAGGAACTTGGCATGAAGCCCAAACTCTTCTTCTTTCACCTACATTTTCATTATCGCTGTAGTATATATCTTGCATTGAATTACAAGTACAAGTTGGACAAACAAATGTACATCTTCCACAAGCTATACATCTTTCTGAATATTCATCCCACATTTTTGATTTAAATATATTTATATTTAAATTATCTGGAATATTAACACTCACTTTATTTTCTAAAACAAAATCTGGTTTTATATCTTCCTCTTTTTTAGGAATATCATTAAAATAGCTATTAAATTCTTCATCTTTTATATCTAAGTATGCGTATTCATCTTTAACTTTTAAATATGCATCATAATTTTCTGATTTATTTGTTCCCATATCAACGCAATAACAGCTATCAAAACTATTTTCACATCCAATAAGAACAAACTTTACATTATTTCTTATTCTTTTATAATAAGGATCTTCAAATCCATTTCTTAAATAAATATCATCTAATCTTTTAACAGCATGTAAATCACAGCTTCTTAAAAATATTATTTGAGGTTTATCTTTATAATCTGGTACTTTATATTCATCTTGATTGAAAAATAATATTGTTTCTGTTATAGGAATTAACGCTTCCTTATATGAATAATCTGATTTTTTATTAAATTCAATATCCTCTACTCTTTTTACTTCTTCGTATCTTACAACATCTGTTTCTGATGATCTTCCAGCTCCTTTTATAACAGTTGGTGCCATAATCTTATAACTTTTTGATAAGTTTTCAAAAACATCGTTTAAATCTTTAGTTCTAATTTTAAATCCCATAATAAACTCCTTCCTAATGAGCTCTTTTATTTGTTGAAATTATATAATATGGGATTGCAACGAATACTACTCCTCCTACAATATTTCCTAATGTTACAAATACTAAGTTATACAAACTTCCTATTAAGTTAACATCTCCATAAGGCACTAGATTCCCAATAGTAAGAAGTGACATATTTGCTATACTATGTTCAAATCCTGTTGTAAAAAATACATATACACAAAGTACAATCATTAGAATTTTTCCTAATTCTTCTTTCATTTTGTAACAACACCACACAGCTAAACAAACTAATATATTACAAAGAATTCCTCTTACAAATAATTCCCCTGGCATAACATTTACTTTTTTCATTGCATACTCTGCCATGAATTCTCCTGAAATGCCTCTCCAAAGCCCTGATGCATAATAAAGAAAAGCTACTAAAACTGATCCAATAAAATTACCAAAGTAACTAACTCCCCATATTTTTATTAAATCTCTAAATTTAATTTCTTCTCCTAAACATCCTGATGCCATAACTAAAGCATTGCTAGTAAATAGCTCTGCACCTGCAAAAATAACTAAAGCTAACGCTACTGAAAACGAAAGTCCCATAACTATTTTTGTAAATGACGATCCTGCTTCGTTTAATGTGCCTCCTACTGTATAAGCAAGTATTACTCCAAATCCCACAAAAAGACCTGCAAGAATAGCACTAACAAAATAACCTGTTAAATTATTACTTAATAGGTTAGTCTTCTTTCTAGATAGTGCTACAATCTTATTAAAATCTTCTAAATACATTTCTAATTCCCCCTAATTATATTCCCTTTCTTTTCTTTTATCTGTGATAATTATCACAAACCCTTAAAATAATTAGACAGTTCTTCCCTGTCAATTACTATAACTTTCTTATTTTCTCTTCTTATAAGTCCCTCCTTTTCTAATATTTTTATAGCCCTTGAGATAGTTTCTCTTGGCATGCCAAACATATCTGAAAGATATGTAATGCTTATTTTTAAATTAATTAAAGTTTCTCCACCACACTCTACCCCATAGTCTTTAGATAGCTTCCATAGCTTAGCTGCAAGCCTCTTCTCTATTTTAAGCGGTGTTGAATTTTTCATTTGTCTATATAATCTTCTTACTTTTGAAGACAATGAATTTATAACTTTTTTTGTAAGTTCAAAATCTTCACTCATTACTTTTATAAAGTTATTTCTATCAAAAACATATATATAACCTTCGTCAAACATTTCACAACTTATTGAGGATTTAATCCTTTCTAGTATTACCTCGTTCAATATATGTCCTTCCCCTAATATAAATATTATTTTTTTATGAGCAGCTTCATTTAATTTATATAATGAAACTTTTCCACTCTCTACTATATAAACATTATCTATATACTCTTTGTCTCTAAATACATGTTGCCCTTTTTTAAAATGAACCTTTTTCCCAATTTCACATAACTTATTTAAAGTTGAATCATTAATTCCTTCAAATTTTTTACATTCCCTCAATTCATTTAAATTTATCATTTCATCACCTATCCGTGTTTATTTCTATATTAATATACTTTACATTACATATATTTTTCAACTATTTTATTAATTTATATTTGGATAAATTTTATTAATTTGGAAATAATAAAATTATTAAAGTTTTTAGGAGGAAAAAAGTATGAGAATTCCAAATCATATAGGCATAATTCCAGACGGCAATAGAAGATATGCTACATCAGTTGGTTTAACAAAAGATAAAGGGTATTCACTTGGAATATTACCAGGCCTTATATTATTTAAACAATGTCAAAAGTTAGGTATTAAAGAAATGACTTATTACGGCTTTACAGTTGATAATACTAAAAGACCTTCTGAACAAAAAAAAGCCTTTATAGATGCTTGTGTAGAATCAGTAAAACTTCTTCAAAAAGAGGATTGCGAAATTTTAGTTATAGGTAATAAAGAATCAAAAAATTTTCCAAAAGAATTAATTCCATACACAAAGCGTAGAATACTTGGAAAAGGTGGAATGAAAATAAACTTCTTGGTTAACTACGGATGGGAATGGGATCTTTATTCATTGAAAAAAAGTACTAGTGATAATAAAAATATAACTAATTCTATACAATCTAATGATATATCTAGAATAGATTTAATAATTCGTTGGGGAGGAAGACGAAGATTAAGTGGATTTTTACCTGTTCAATCAGTTTATTCAGACTTTTATGTTATAGATGACCTATGGCCAAACTTTAATGAAAATCATCTACTTGAAGCATTAGATTGGTATAACAAACAAGATATAACTTTGGGTGGCTAAAATGAATAAAAATGTTATTATTATAGGCTCTGGTATTGGTGGAATATCAACAGCTCTTAGATTGCAAAATATAGGCTATAAAGTTACTATTTTAGAAAAAAATAATTTCCTTGGTGGTAAAACTTCAAGTATTAAATTCAAAAGTTTTAACTTTGATTTAACTGCAACCTTACCTATTCTATTTAAACCATACATTGAATTATTTAATGATATAAATGAAGACATTAATAAACATATAAAAATTAAATGTATAGACCCTTGTTATAAAATATTTTTTAATGATGGTAATAGCTTTAACATTTCTTCATTCATTCCTAACTTAAAAGAAACTATTTCTAATATTGATGAAGATGATTTTGAAAATTATTTAAAATTAATTTCTAATGCTAATAATACATTTAATCTATTAAATAATAACTTTATAAATAAATCTTTTTTTAAAACAGTTGATTTAATTAACTTGTCTAATATAAAAAGCTTAATTAATAACAACTATTTAAATGATAGTTGCTATTCTTATTTAAAAGATAACTTAAATAGCAAATATTTAATTAAATATTTATTGTTTCAAAGCATGTATGTAGGTATATCTCCATATAAATCATCTTCTGTTTTTACTACATTACCTCTATTAAATCATATTGAAGGTTCATTTTATATTGAAGGTGGTATTTCAGCTTATATAAATTCTTTAATTAATATTTTTAAAAATAGAGGTGGTAAAATATTATTAAATTCAGAAGTTACTAAAATATTATTTAATAATAATAAATGTATAGGTGTAGAAATAAACAAGCAAAAGTCCTTACTTTCAGAAATTACTGTATGTAATGCCGATTACCCATATGCTATAAATAATTTGCTACCAAAACAAATCGATGTAAAGAATAAATATACTGAAAAAGATATGTCTTGTTCATGTTTTATTTTACATTTAGCTTTAAATAAAAAAATTAAAAATATAGGAATTAACAATATAATACTTAATAAAAATTTCAAAGAAAATATAGAGGCTCCGTTTAATGGAATATTATCCTCAAATCCTCATTTATATGTATATTGTCCTACAGCAATATATAAAAATTCAAAATATGAATTACTTACTATAAATATAAGAGTTCCAAATTTGTTTTATAATAAAATTGTTTGGGATAAAAATACAATAAATAAACTATATAATATAATACTTAAAATATTAGAAAATAAATTTGAAATTAAAAAACTTAAAAGATATATTAAATTTACTAATTACTTAACTCCAATTGATTTACTTAAAAATTTCAATTCTTATGCTGGATCTTCTTATGGAATAAATCACTCTATTAATAATTTATTTATATCAAGACCACAATGTAAAATTAAAAATCTAAAAAATTTATATTTTGTTGGAGCATCCACTCATCCTGGATCAGGTGTTTCAATGGTTTTAAATTCTAGTAAAATAGCTGTCTCTGAAATAATTAAAGACAACAAAAAATAGCAATGACTATATCATTGCTATTTTTATATAAAGCTTTAATTAAATAAATGTTTTTATAAATACTATAAATATTAAAGCTGGAGTTATGTATCTAACTAAAAATGTAATGAATTTAACTATTCCTTCATTTTTTAATGTTCCATTATTAGTTAATTGTGAAACATATATTTTATTACTTACAACATGACCCATTAATATAGTTACTAATATTCCATTTATAGGCAATAAAACATTTGATATAATATCATTAAAGAAATCAAAGAATGTTAAACCAAATATAGTATTATGTGCTAATAATCCATTTGGATTAGCAGATAAAGCTGCTAATGAACCAAATATTAAAATAATTATTATACAAATTATTATAGCTTTTTTTCTTCCTATCTTAAATTGTTCTGTAAACATAGCAACTAACACTTCTAATATTGATATCATGGCCATAGTTGCTGCCATAGCAGTAAGTAAGAAGAATACTACTCCAAGTATTGATCCACCTGGCATTTTTGAAAATATTAAAGGTACTGTATTAAATAAAAGTCCTGGACCACTACCTGGCTTTTGTCCAAAAGCAAATACTGCTGGGAATATTGCTGTTCCTGCAAGTAATGATACAAAAGTATCTGATAATGCAACTTTTGTTCCTGTTGATATTAAATTAGTATCATCTGTAAAATAACTACTATATGTAATCATTGAACCAGTACCAACTGAAAGTTTAAAAAATGCTAAACCAAGTGCTGATAAAAATACTGAAAATGTTACTTTTGAAAAATTTGGATTAAATAAGAATTTAACCCCTTCTATTGAATTTGGTAAAGTTAAACTTCTAACTGCACAAAATGCAAGTAAAATTATAAGTACTGGCATTAATGTTTTAGTTAACTTTTCAATACCACTTTTAACTCCCATTGTTAATATAATTCCCCCAACAATTAAAGCTAAAAGTTGCCATAGTATTGGACTTACTGGTCCAAGGCTAGTTTGATTAAACATAGTTGATAAAGTTTGGGCATTAGCACCTGCAAATTGTCCTGTAATTGCTTTTTCAACATAAGAATATACCCATCCAGTAACTACTGTATAGAAAAATAACATACAAAAAGATGCTGTTATACCAATTACACCAATTATTCTAAACATCTTTTTATCTGTTATAGTAGACACCGCACCATAAATATTTTTCTTTGTTTGTCTTCCTAATGCAAATTCACTTATAAGTGTAGGAATACCAATTATTAAAATACATGCTAAATAAATAATTATAAATGCTGCTCCTCCATTTTCTCCAACAACATAAGGAAACATCCATATATTTCCTAACCCTACACAAGAACTTAGTGTTGCAAAAAATATAGCCAATCCTGATGAAAACTTTTCTCTATTTTCTTCCATCTCATCCTCTCCGTCCTGATAAAATTATTACTAATAGATTATATACTTCTAATTATTATTTTTTCAACATATTAACCTTTAAGTTTAATATTTATTCATTTTCTTCGTAATATTTTCCATTTCTAGCTTACATTTAATCCTTTTTTTGCTATTTAAATAAATTTTATACAGGTTTTTATTATACGTTTTTTATTATATGTATAATTAATTTTCTTACATTTAATATATAGATTCAATTTTAATAAAAATAAAAAAGTGCCCTTAATAGGCACTTTTATTTAAATTTTATATTCTATCTTCTATTATAAACTTTTCTATAACTTTACTAACTCCATCATTATTGTTTGTATCAGTTATATAATTTGCAATTTCCTTTATTTTATCGCATGCATTTCCCATTGCAACTCCAAGCCCTGCATATTCTATCATTGGGAAATCATTCATTTCATCTCCCATAGTTATTATTTCTTCTTTATCTATTCCTAAATGTTCAGCTAAAAGTTTTAATCCCTCTCCCTTATTTGCTTTTTTATTAAAAAACTCTAAGAAAAATGGTGTACTCTTTGCTACACTATATTTTTCATATATTTCTTTAGGTAATTTTTTCATTCCTGCATCTAATATTTCTGGTTCATCTATCATCATTACTTTAATTATTTCTTCATCATCTTCTATATCTGAAAAATCATTTATGTGAAACTCTATTCCATTGTGATGAGCTTCATATGAAGTGTATGTATTTTCTTTAGGAGTTATTAAACCTCTTTCTTTTGAAAAAGCATGAATATTAAGTCCTGCCTCATCAGCTAATTTTTTTAAGTATTTAAGGTCACTACCTTTTATTGCAACATCACAAACAACTTCTCTACTCTTTGTTTTTTGAACTAAACATCCATTATAGCTAAGAACATAATCGTTATCACCTAAAAGATCAAGTTCATCTAAATATTTTACTAATCCATCTATTGGTCTGCCTGATGCTAATACAACATATACTCCAAGTTCTTTAGCTTTTTTTATTGATTCTTTATTTTTTTCTGTTACTTGCTTGTCCTCATTTAAAAGAGTCCCATCCATATCTAGTGCTATTAACTTATACATCTTATACTCCCCTTTAATATTGAAATTAACTTTTATCATGTACATTATATCATACTTTTTTACTCTTTATTGCTTTATAAATAAAGTAAATTGCTATAATTGTAATTACTAATTTTATTGCTTTTTCTCCAGCTGATATTACTCCATAACTTACTAAAACTTCTAATAATATAGATGATATTTTACCTAAAAATGTTGCTATATTATATCTAAAACTATCTATTTCACTAACAGCTGCAGCTAATGTTACAAAGCCAGATGGAATAAAAGGTATTATTCTACCTTGAAATATTAAAAATGCAGATCTATTTCCTTTGCTTTCTGATATTTCTTTTAAAACTTTATGCTTATTTGTTAAACTATCAAATCCTTTTTTAAATCCCTTTCTATATAATTTAAAAGTAATATATCCTCCAATTGTTTCTCCAAGTAAAGATATTATAAAGCCTGAAACTGGACCAAAAAATAAAATATTAGCTCCTGTTAGAAAAACAGATGGTATTACTCCTGAAATTGCAATTACTACGCTTATTATTAAACTTATAAAAATTGCAAATTCACTATAATTATTTAATAAATTAAAAAACCAATCTACGTTAAACATAAAACCCCCACTTTTTTTAGTTACAATCATTATAAAATAAAAATTTATTTAAAACTATATATATTTTTTTAAGATATAAGTTATTTTCTAATAAATCACCATTGTAGAAGTTTGTCATAATATAATATAACAGATAAAATTTTTTAAGAGGTAAATTTTATGGAAATTCTAATTTTAGTTTTTTCTCTTATAATCGATTCCTTTGTAGCTAGTATTGCATATGGTGCAGATAAAATTAAAATACCTAATCTATCTGTAATTATTATAAATATAGTATCATGTCTTATGCTTTCTATATCACTTTTACTTGGTGGTTATTTAGAAAATATAATGCCTGAATTCTTACCAAAATATATTAGTTTCTTTATTTTTATATGTTTAGGTATTTATAAATTATTTGAAGGTTTTTTCAAAAAATATATTAGTAAAGTTTCAAAACTTGAAAGACCTCTTACTTTTAAATTATTTGATTTTAAATTTGCACTTACAGTATATGCAGATGAAACTAAAGCAGACTTTGATAAATCAAAAAAAATATCAATAAAAGAATCTATTTATTTATCACTTGCTTTATCTATAGATAGTTTAGCTGTAGGTTTTGGAGCAAGCTTTTTAAATATTAATCCATTATTACTTTTAAGTACATGCTTTTTACTTGGAGTGCTTGCTATAAAATTAGGCTCATATATAGGAAGCAATGTATTAAAAAAACAAACAAACAGCGATTTTTCATGGGTTTCTGGAATTTGCTTATTATTAATTGCATTTTTAAAACTATAAATAAAATTTAAAACACTATTTATCAAATTAATGTAATGTGCTATAAAAAAACTTATATTAATTTATTACAAGTATACTTTTTGCAAATTCCTATACATTAAAAAAAGGTTATCTTTTAAGATAACCTCTTTTTTTAAACTTCTAACTCTTCTATTTGAATTATATTATGAGAGCAATTTGCACAAACAATAACAGTTACAATATAACTATTATCAACCTTTCCTTCTAACTCTAATCTATTATATGTTAGTCCCTCATATTCTTTTGAAATATTACTTATAACATACTTTCCATCTTTAGAATAAACATAAAAATAATATTCTAAATATTCACTTATGCTTTTCTTTTCTTTAAAATTTTCATTACAAACTTCACATGGAGTATCATAATAAGCTTTTTGAAAATCTACCTTATCACTTTCACTTAAAAGTTCTAATATTTTATTTTCATCTAATCCTTCTATGGGATTTTCTTCATCATTTATTAATTCAATTATGTTTTCATTATTTAATTCGTACTCTTTATCATTAAATTTAAATTTGTATTTCATAAAATCTCCTCTTTTCTTGAAATTCATATAATCAGTATATCATATATTATTATTATCTATTAAGCTTTTATAATATATATTATATAAATCATCATAAGTTAAATCTTCTATATGATTTTTTAACTTCTCCTTATTTTTAAATACTTCATCTGTATATTTTTTAATTTCTTCCTTTGTTACATTTATATTAATCTCTAATAAACTATTTATAAATTTTTTTAAATCTTTTAAAGACGTAAATCCTAATATGCTTACTATATTATTTACTTTCTTTCTATCTTTAAAAGAGTCTAAATACTCATTGTATAAACATAAATTTGCAAGTCCATGAGGTACATTTTTATAATATGTTAATGGATACCCCATACAATGTGGAATTGATGTCCCTGTTTTTGAAATTATAGCTCCTCCAATAGTTGAGGCAACCATAAGATTTTCTCTATCATTTTCTGTTAAATTTCCACATAAAAGATTATCTGAAACTTCTGCCCATATTTTTAAAGCTTTTAAAGCTAATTTATCTGTATATTCTGTAGCATTTTTGCTTAAATAACCTTCAACTATATGTGAAAATGCATCCATTGCTGTATTCCTACTTATTTCTATATTTAATCCTTTTGTATACTTAGGGTCTATAAAAGCTATCTTTGGATAAATCTCTTGCCCTAAATTTCTTTTACACTTTTTATTATTATCAGTTACAATTGAATATTGTGTAACTTCACTACCTGTTCCTGCTGTAGTTGGAACTGCAATTACTGGTATACTACTTAATTTTTTTTGATTAAAAATATTTTTCTTATTTACATTTAAATTTTTTATCATAAAAGCAATTGCCTTTGATGCATCTATAGCTGAACCTCCACCTATTCCTACAATAAAATCCGCCTTTACGGTACGACCTAATTTACTTGCAAGTTCTATAGTTTCAATAGATGGATTTTCTTCAACTTTATCAAATATATAATAATCTTTATTAGATAAGTCTAAAGCATTTAATATATCACTAAGTGCACCATTTATTTTTGCTGATTTTTTCCCAATAACAATTAATGCCACATCACCTAACTCATCAAATTTTTCACAATTATTTTTTATTATATCTTTATCGAATAAAACTTCTGTTGGAACCTTTAAATCTAAATCCAAATATACCACTCCTATTATACTCTTTTACTAATATATATATAATTTCATTATTAATTTATTCCATTTATATATAGGAGTTATTATGCTAAAATAATAGTATTTCTAAATAGATTAATTTTATTAAAAGGAGCTGATTAAAATAACTATTTTAAATATAGATTATTATAATAATATTTTAAATTCCTTAAATTATGGTATTATAACTTTTTCAAAAGATGGAAATATAAACTTCTATAACGATGAAGCTTTAAAATCGCTTAAAATAAATAAAACCAAAATTGAATCATCAAATATATTTAACATATTTAAACTATTAAAAATTAAATTAGATGAATTATTAAAAAAAAATATTAATTCAATAGAAAATATATCTTTATCAAATAATAAATCTTTATTCACTTGTGATTTAATACAACTAAATTCAACTAATACTATAGATTTTTTATTAATCGTAAAAGAAACCAATAAATTAATAAATACATTAAATAAATTAACCACTCCACATGCTATTTATACTTTTGATAATATAATAGGTGATAGTCCTCAAATTAAAAAAGTTATAAAATCAGCAAAAGAGATTTCTAAAAGTCCATCTACAGTTTTAATAACTGGAGAAAGTGGTTGTGGTAAAGAGCTTCTTGCTCAATCTATACATAATGATAGTTTTAGAGCTTCAGAACCCTTTATCGCTGTAAATTGTGGAGCCATCCCAAAATTTCTAATAGAAAGTGAGCTTTTTGGTTATGAAGAAGGCTCATTTACCGGTGCAACTAAAGGTGGAAAAGCAGGTAAATTTGAACTTGCAAATGGTGGAACTATATTTTTAGATGAAATTGGAGAAATGCCTCTTGAAATGCAAATTCATCTTTTAAGAGTAATTCAAGAAGGTGTAATAACTAGAATAGGTGGAAAAACTCCAATAAAAATTGATGTTAGAATAATTACTGCAACTAATAAAGATCTTAAAGAAGAAATTAAAAATGGTAAATTTAGAAGTGATTTATATTATAGACTAAATGTAATTCCACTTCATATGCCACCTCTTAAAGATAGATTCGGTGATGTTCCAATTTTACTTGATTATTTCTTAAAAATAAAAAGTAAAAAACTTAATAAAGAAGTTCCTAAAATATCTAATAGGTTATTTAAAAAAATGATTTCTTACTGTTGGCCAGGTAATATACGTGAACTTGAGAATTGTGTTGAAAATATTGTTAATTTAAATGGAGAGACAAGTTATGAAATGAGCTTTGATGAATGTACTTGTCTGAAATATGATAATTTAGGAAATGAAATAGTTCATATTTGCGATGATGAAAATTGCCCAACTTGTAATATTCAAAAAACCGAAAATACAGATTGTCAACAAGAAGTGCTTTTATCAACTTTACTAGAAATTGAACAAAGAACAATAAAAAATACAGTAGATTACTTTGATGGTAATATGACAAAAGCAGCAGCAAGTCTTGGAATAAGTAGAAATGCCTTATACAATAAAATGAAACGTTATGGAATATCAAAATAAAAAAGCCCTTAGAGAAATTTTTCTCTAAAGGCTTTTCTATTACTTTTTATGAGCGTCAAATTTAATTTTTGTCTCTAATCTTCTACTCCACATTTCTTGTTCATCTTTATAACCTCTATCATATCTTCTATCTGAAGAATTATAAACATCTCCTTTAAACATAAGATCTAATATATGAACTGCGTCCTTTCCTGCAGCTTGCATAGTTCCTCTACATGAACCACAGTAAGTAACTACTGATTCCTCATTAAAATCATTTGCTCTTCTATTATATAGTTTTTCATAAAGCTTTGGATTTGAGCTACAAGCCATACCACCAACTCCACAACATCTAGTGTTTTTGCCATTATGTTTTATTTCTCTCCACTTGTATTTCATTTCATCAAGCATCCATCTTACACTTTCATGATGAGATATTACATCTCTAGTTACACAAGAATCATGTATATTAAATACAACGTCTGATTCTTCTCCTATAGCCAAAGCTTCCTCTGGAAGTCCTATTTCTTCTCTCATTAAATCCCAGTATGAAATTACTTTTTGATTTTTAGCAGTTTCTGAATAGACTTTATAACATGATGGACATATAGTTACTATAACCTCTGCACCCATTTCATCAAATTGATCTATAACTTTTTTGTTTATATCTAAGTATCTTTGCTTTTCTCCAACTAATAAAGATACTTTACCACAACATTGAAGTATTGCTCCAACATTTTCTTCTCCAAGTTTTTCTTTTAAATGATTTAACACTTTATCACAAGCATCTGGAATATAGGCTGGAACTGTACATCCTGGTACAAATACATACTTAGTTTTTTTAGCCTTTCCATTATCTGCTTTAACTTGAGTTGAATATTTTTCACTAGATTCTAATTCTTGTTGAGGTGCTACATATTCAAGTTCTTTAAGTGGTGCATATCCACTATTATCTTTTGCAAATTCTTCTTTCATCTCTATAAAATTATCTTTTATATTAAAATCTTTTGGACAAACTATTGTACATTGACTACATTGATTACAAGAATAAGCTATCATCTTATCCATATTTTCATAGCCTTTTTCTAAATATTCCTTAAATAATTTTTTAGGACACTCTGTATATTCTTTAAGCATTAAACATTCCTTCATGCAAAGTTTACACTCACATTGTCTACATCTGTCTGCTTCCCTTAAAGCTTCCTCTTTAGTGTATCCAAGTGAAACTTCATCAAAAGATTTAACTCTAGTTTCTGGATCTAATTCTCTCATATCTTCTCTAATTCTTACTATTTCATCCCAGTTAGTTGGCATGTCAAGTTTAGTTTCAAAACTCCATGTATCATCTAAATCTCTTCCTTCAGTTAAAGATTCATTATTTAAAAATCTTTTTACTGACTCTGCTGCTCTTCTACCTGTTGCCATTGCCTGAATAACTATAACAGATTCTCCTGATGCATCTCCAGCTATAAATACTTTATCATTTGATTTTGATTGAAGAGTTTCCTTATCACATTCAAATGTTGTATTTCTTCTTTGTTCAAGTTTTTCATCTGTAAAACTTCCATCAACACCTTGTCCAATAGCAAATACAATAGTATCTACTTCAATTTCTTTAGTATCATTATCATCAAATGTTGGACTAAACATTCCTTCTTCATTAAACATTGAAAGACATTTTTTAAGAATAACTTTTGAAACTCTTCCATTTTTATCTACTTTAATTTCTTTTATAGCTTCTGCATGATTAAATTTAATACCTTCTGATATAGCACCTTTTATTTCATGTTGTGATGAAGCCATCTTTTCAAAACTTTCTTCTAAACAAATTGAATACACATCTTCTACACCAGCTATTCTCTTAGATACTCTACAACAGTCCATAGCAACGTCTCCGCCACCTACTACTAAAACTTTTTTCCCAGCATCTTCAACATTTCTTGTAAGTGCTGCTTCCTTTAAATAAGAAGCTGCACTAAATACTCCCTTTGCATCAAAATTTTTTAAGCTTCTATCTACTCTTCCAATATGTTTACCAACTGCTACTATTACTGAATCAAATTCATTTATTAATTCATCAAATTTAATATCTCTACCAACCTCAACTCCAAGTTTAAATTTAACTCCTAGCTTATCTAAATAGCTTATTTCCTTTTCTAATATATTTCTTGGCAATCTATATTCAGGTATCCCAACCGCCATCATTCCACCTCTTACAGGTAGTTTTTCAAATATTGTTACATCAACACCTTCTCTTCTTAATTCAAGTGCTGATTGTAATCCTGACGGACCTGCTCCTATTATTGCAACTTTTTTGCCATTTTCAGGTTTTATATTTAAATCCCAATCTTCTTCATTATCAAAATTATCTGCTGCATATCTTTTTAAAGATGCTATTGCCATTGGACTTTTTCCTTCATTCCATTTACATTTCTTTTCACATGGATGAGCACATATTCTTCCAAGAGTTCCTGGTATAAAAAGATTTTCTCTTATAACTTTTATAGCCTCTTTACCATTATCTTCTTTAATTAATCTTACATATGTTTTTACATCTGTGTGCATAGGACAAGTAGCAACGCATGCTGCTTCAGAATCTCCCATACAGTTATCAACTATATTTTGCATATTATCTATAATTTCTTTTTTTAACATAAAAAACTCCTCCAATTGTTAACTCATAAAAAAATTCCGTACTTTCCATTTTTATTTTAATAAAGGAGATTTTTAAAATCTCCTTTATTAAATTTAAATTACATTAGTGTTTCTTGATTATCTAATAATTTATTATTTTTCTTGCCAAAAGACTTTGGATCTATTGCAAATATAAATACTCCAAGTACTATTACAAATCCCCATAATACTAATGACCCTGTTATTTTTTCTCCAAATAATATTGCACTAAAAACTATTGTCCAAAGTGCTGCTGTACTATTTAAAGCTGTTCCCATAGATGCTCCTATTAGATCAACTGCTTTATACCATGCTAAATATGTAATTGCTCCAAGTATTGCAATTCCTGCATACTTAAATATTAATCCACTTTGTACAATATATCCTGCAAGTGGATATCCTTTAATTAAAGGTAATACTATAACGGCATATGAAATCATTGAAATAAAATATCTAAGTCCTAAAAATTGTTGAGGTGTTGCATCTATGTGATCCTCACCCTTTATATGTTTCATTGCAAATCCAATAATAACTCCTTCAAGCGCCCATCCAAATACTGCAATTACAGCAAATAAAACACCTTTTAAGAAAGTAGCTGGAACATCCCCAGGATTAAATCCTAACATAAATGATCCAAGTAAACTCACTGCTATACCTATTACTGATCTAATTGATAATTTTTCCTTTAATATAAGATATGATAATATAGCTCCAACACCTGGGTAAATTACTGAAATACTTGATGCATATGGTGCTGTTGCATATTTAATTCCTAAAAGATATGCACTCATTCCAATTGGTGAACCAACTAATGCAGCAATGGCAGCTGCTTTTCCTTTTTTAGTTTTGAAAAGAAGATAAAAAACATGTTTTAATTGTTTTTTAAATATTAAAAATAATGCTACCCATACAAAACAAAAACTTTCATGGAAAAAAGCAGTTACAAGTGGTGAAAACTCAAAACTTATTTGAGAAACCCCTTGGCTTAAAGCAAAAAGTTTATCTGTAAAAATTGAGTCTCCTCCAACTCTTCCCATTAATACTCCATCTAATCCCCATGCAAGTCCAACTAATATACCAAACATAAGTCCTTTTCTAAATTTTTTGTTATCCATTTTAGATACATTCCTTTCACTTTTATAAATTTTTATCCATTTTAATATATAAGCAATTTCCATGCCAACTTTTTAAAATCAATTGTTTGTTAAATTTATATCTATCTTTCTTTCTTTGTATCATTAATAATTACACTTTAATAACATAAAAAGTGTAATTATTAATTACACTGTAATTTTAAATTACACTTTTTTTAAATTTCTAATTGTAACTATAAAATATATAACATTAGAAATCTTATTAAAAAATAAAAAAAGGTATAAATTGTTATATAAATAACAATTTATACCTTTTTATGAAATAATTATTTGAATCTTAAATATTTATTTTTTAGCTATTTCAACTCTTAACTTTTTGCCTTTTATAGTTTTTTCTTTTAATCCATTAATAACTTTTTTACCTTTATTATTAAGTATTTCAACTGTAGATCCCATATCTTTAATATCAATTATACCTACATCTTCTTTTTCAACACCTTCAATACTCATTATAGTTCCAACTATATCAATTGCTCTTATCTTTTTCTTTTTTCCACCATTTAAATATATTTTAGTTATATTTTTATTTAATTTCTTTGTAATTTTTTTAATTTCAGGTTTACTTTTTAGAACATTTATACTTTCTTCTATATTTGAATTTTCACCTTCTTTATAGTCTTCTATTTTAAAACCTATATATTCTTCTATTCTATCTAAATATTTATTTTCAAAAGGAGTCATAATAGTTATTGATTTACCACTTCTCCCTTTTCTTCCTGTTCTACCTATTCTATGAACGTAACTTTCTTTCTCAACTGGTATATCTATATTTATTACATGAGTTACATTATCTACATCAATACCTCTTGAAGCTATATCAGTTGCAATTAATATTCTAAAATTTCCTTCTTTAAACTCATTCATCTTTTTTGTTCTATCTTTTTGTAACATATCACCATGTATTTTATCTATTGAATATCCTTTTCCTTTAAAATACTTATATGCTACCTCTACATTTTCTTTTGTTCTACAAAATATAATTGCAGTTTCAGGTTTCTCTTTTATTAGAATATCATTTACTTTATTAAGCTTTTCTTTTCCATCTACTTTAACTAATCCATGAGTTATTGTTTCAGTTACTAGTCCTTGTTTCTCTACAGTTATCTCTATAGGTCTATCCATATACTTTCTACTTAATTCTTTAATTTTATCATTAATAGTTGCAGAAAATAGCATAGTCACACGTCTTTTAGTTATTCTTCTAAATACACCTTCAACTTGACCAATAAAACCCATATTAAACATTTCATCAGCTTCATCTATAACTAAATATTTTAAAAGATTTCCATTTAAAGTTCCTTGATCTAAATGATCCAAAACTCTACCTGGAGTTCCAACTACGAAATGAACTTTCGCTTTCAAATTTTTTTCTTGCTCCTTAAAGGATTCCTTTCCAACTAATGCTACTGCATTAATTCTTTTATATCTTCCTATACTTGAAATATCATCTCTTATTTGCATAGCAAGTTCTCTAGTTGGCGCTAATATTAAAACTTGTGGCTTATTTTCTTCCCAATCTATCTTTTCACATATAGGGATTAAAAATGCAGCTGTCTTTCCACTACCAGTTTGAGATTTAACTATTAAATCTTTCTTTAAAAGACCTTCTTTAATTACTAAGTCTTGAACATTTGTAGGTTTTGTATATCCTAAATCATTTAATGCATTGATTATTTCTTTACTTAAATTAAATTTTTCAAATTCATTTTTCATAAGTTCTCTCCATTATTTTTATTTTACCTATTTAATATACCATAAATAATTTTACTAACCAAAAAAAGAATGGTTTAAAACCATTCTTTTTATAAAATATTATATTAAATTTTCTGTGGATCTGTCTAATATTCCAGTTAAAAATGCAAGAATAATCCCATAATTTGTTATAGGAACTTCTTTATCATTACACACTTTAACTCTATTTAAAACAGTTTTTCTATTTATCATACATGCTCCACAATGAATTATTAAATCATATTTTTCTATATCTTCTGGAAAATCATGTCCTACTCTAAATTCAAAATTTAATTTTCCTCCAACATATTTTTCTAAAAGTTTTGGAATCTTAACTCTTCCTATATCTTCATGAGATACATTGTGAGTACAACTTTCAGATACTAAAATATTTGCTCCAGGTTTTAATAATCTTATTTTATTAACCCCATCTACAAAAGCCTTTAAATCACCTTTTTGTCTTGCAAATAATATAGAAAAACTTGTAAGTTTAATATTTTTTGGAACCATTTCACTAACACTTTTAAAAGCTTGTGAATCTGTTATAACTAAATCTATATCTTTTAAATCAGAAAGAGCACTTATAAGTTCAGTATCTCTAACTACATAGCTCTTAATTCCATTATCTAAACAATCTCTTATAACTTGCACTTGAGGAAGTATAAGTCTTCCTTTAGGAGCTTCTGAATCTATAGGTACAACTAAAATAACTTTACCACCATAAGGTACTAAATCTCCAATTAATGATTTTTCTGAATCTTCTTTTTCTAATATTTTTACTAAAGCTTCTTTTATATCTTCTATTCCTACATTAGTAATTGTAGATGTACATATAACATCTTTATACTTATCTTGTAATGTTTCTACAATTTCTTTACTTGCAACTTCAGCTTTGTTTGCTGCAACTATAAAAGGAATATTATATTTTAAAGCTTCAATCTTCCATTTGTTAAAAGATTCAAAGTCTGGACTTGAAGCGTCAAGAACGAATATAGCAACATCTGTCTTTTTTAATACTTCCATTGTTTTTTTCATTCTAAGATTTCCAAGTTCTGATGTATCTTCAAGACCTGCTGTATCTATTAAAAGTACTGGACCAACTGGTATAAGCTCCATAGCCTTTTGTACTGGATCTGTAGTTGTTCCCATAACTTCTGATACTAAAGACATTTCTTGTCCTAATATTTTATTCATAAGTGAAGATTTACCACTATTTGTATTACCAAATATAGCAATATGTTTTCTGTTTGCATTAGGTGTATTGTTCATATTAGTCATCTCCTATTATTTACATGAAAAGATCTCTCTTTCCTTCTTTTAACTTCTTTATATTGTTTAAAACTATATTTTTAGTCTTTTCATTTTTTATTGCATTTGCAGCTACATCTGCATTTTTTAAAGCTTTTTCTTTAAATTCTTCATCACCATAATCTAAAGCATATTCAACAAGAGTTGTTATTGCATTTGGTTCACATACATTTTGTATTTCACCTGACTTTGCAAGTGCCATAAATCTATCTCCTGTTCTTCCAGTTCTATAGCATGCAGTACAATAACTTGGTATATATCCATCATCTAATAACTCTTTTATAACTTCAAGAGGAGTTCTTTCATCTGAAGTTTCAAATTGCTTATCTTCAGTTCCATTTTCTTCTCTATCTTTATATCCACCAACACCTGTGCTTGATCCTGCTGATACTTGTGATACTCCATATCTTAATACTTCTTTTCTCATAGCAGCATTCTCTCTTGTTGAAAGAATTATTCCTGTAAATGGTACCGCAATTCTAAGTACTGCAACTATTCTTTTAAACATATCATCAGTTAAAAGGTATGGGAAATTTTCCATAGTCATTCCACTTGCCTTTTTAAGTCTTGGAACTGATATTGTATGGAATCCAACTCCAAACTTTTCTTCTAAATGTGCATTATGCATCATAAGACCTAATACTTCAAATTTAGGATCTGCTAAGCCAAATAATGCACCACCACCAACATCATCTATACCAGCTTCCATCGCTCTATCAAAAGCAGTTAAATGATATTCATAGTCTCCTTTTAATGATTTTGGATGCATTTTTTCATATGTTGGTTTATGGTATGTTTCTTGGAATAATATATATGTTCCAATTCCTGCTTCTTTTAACTTTTTATAATTTTCAACAGTTGTCGCTGCAATATTTACATTTACTCTTCTTATTTCTCCATTTTCATTTTGTGTATCATATATTGTTTTTAAACATTCTAATACATATTCAATAGGAGCATTTACTGGATCTTCTCCAAGTTCTAAAGCTAATCTTTTATGTCCCATCTTTTCTAAGATTTTAACTTCTTCTCTTACTTCTTCTTGTGTTAGTTTTCTTCTCTTAAACTTATTACATCTTTGATACCCACAGTAAACACAATTATTTACACAATAATCACTTACATAAAGAGGGGCAAACATAACTATTCTTTTCCCATATATACTTTCTTTTATTTCGCCAGCTAATTTATACATAGAAGAAACTACTTCCTCATCTTCTACTGATAAAAGTATTGCTATATCTCTATAGCTTAATTTTTCTTTTTTTCTAGCTCTTTCTATTACATCTTTTGCTTCTTCTATACTTGGATTTTTTGTTTCCTCTAAAATTTTGTAAATTAGTTCGTGATTTATAAACATTATACTCCTCCTCGAGTGATTTTTATATTATCTTATAAATAAATATCTCTTTTTCCTTCTTTAAGCTTTTCAATATTACTTAATGTAATTTCTCTAGTTTTTTCATTTTTTATTTCACTTGCTATTTTTTTTGCTGTACTTATTGCTTTTTCTTTAAACTCTTCATCACCATAATCTAAAGCAAATTCTACAAGTGTAGATATGGCATTAGGTTCACACACATTTTGTATTTCACCTGACTTTGCAAGAGACATGAATCTATCTCCTGTTCTTCCTTTTCTATAACATGCAGTACAATAACTTGGTATATATCCATCTTCTAATAATTCTCTTATTGCCTCTAATGGCTTAACTTCATCAAAAAGCTTAAATTGTTCATCATTTTCTTGATTCATTTCTCTTTTTTTATATCCACCAACAACAGTACTTGATCCTACTGATATTTGTGATACTCCATACTTTAATAATTCTCTTCTTATTTCTTTAGGTTCTCTTTCAGTAATCATCATTCCTGTAAATGGAACAGCGATTCTAATAACTGCAACTACTCTTTTAAACATTTCATCAGTTAAAAGATTTGGTAACTCTTCCATTGTAACACCTTTTGCTTTTCTTATTCTTGGAACTGATATTGTATGGAATCCAACTCCAAATTTTTCTTCTAAATGTGCATTATGCATCATAAGTCCTAAAACTTCAAATCTTGGATCTGCAAGTCCAAATAGGACTCCAGCACCTACATCTTCTATTCCAGCTTCCATCGCTCTATCAAAAGCAGTTAAATGATATTCATAATCACTTTTTAATGAATTTGGATGCATTTTTTCATATGTTGGTTTATGATATGTTTCTTGAAATAATACATATGTACCAATTTCTTTATCTTTAAGCTTTTTAAAATTTTCCACTGATGTGGCAGCTATATTTACATTAATTCTTCTTATTTCACCATTTGCATTTTGAGTTTTATACATTGTATCTAAACATTCTAAAACATATTCAATAGGGGCATTTACTGGATCTTCTCCAAGTTCTAAAGTTAATCTTTTATGTCCCATCTTTTCTAATAGCTTTACTTCTTCTGCTATTTCTTCTTGAGTTAATTTTTTTCTTTTAAATGAATTACATCTTTGATATCCGCAGTAAACACAATTATTTACACAATAATCACTTACATATAATGGGGCAAATATAACGATTCTCTTACCATATATGCTTTCTTTTATTTCTCCTGCAAGTTTAAAAATTTCTTTTTCAATTTCTTTATCTTCAGTAGCTAAAAGTATAGCAATATCTCTATAATCTAATACTTCTCTTCTCTTTGCCCTTTCCATTACTTCTCTTGTTTCTTCTATGCTTGGATTTTTTGTATCCTCTAAAATACTATTTATTAATTGGTGATCTATAAACATTTTCTTTCCTCCTAAGTGACTTTAATTCAAGAATAAATATTTTTTTGAATTCAAATCATTAAGAGCATCATCTTTATTATATTTATTTTCTTTAAGCCAACTTACGTTATCTCCTCTACTTACTTCAACTTCATATCCAAAATTTCTCATTCTTTTTTCTATACAAAGTCTACATTCAGCAGCTTCATCTCCAGTGCATATTTTTCCATCATACAATGCATATTTTTCTCTTACTTCTGTTGGGGAAAGGTTTGGCATTACAACATTTCCGCCTGCTTTTATTCCCTTTTCACGACCTAATGGATCAACACTACCTAATGCAGTACTTGCTGGAAGTAAAAGATCTGGCTGTAATAATCTAAGAAGTGCAAGCATTATTACAGTCTTTTCTAAAGTTCCACCTTTTTCCTTGCCAAGTGGTGTATCTTTTTGCGGAATAAATGGTCCAATTCCACACATAGCAGGTTCAAATTCTTTTATAAATAATAAATCATTTACTAAATCTTCATTTGTTTGACCTGGAAGACCTACCATGAATCCTGCTCCAGCTTGATATCCTATTTCTTTTAAGTTTCTAAGACATTGCATTCTTTCTTCAAAAGATGCTCCTGGATGAAGTTTATCATATAATTCTTTTGTAGCAGTTTCATGTCTTAATAAATATCTATCAGCTCCAGCTTCAAACATTTTCTTATATGATTCATAACTTCTTTCTCCTAAAGACAAAGTTATTGCATTGTTTGGATATCTTCTTTTTATTTCTTTTATTATTTCTACCATTTTTTCATCTGTAAAATATGCATCTTCTCCACCTTGTAATACGTAAGTTTTATATCCTAGTTTATCTCCTAATTCAACACATTCCATAATTTGATCAAATGTTAATCTATATCTATCGGCATTTTTATTACTTCTTCTTATTCCACAATAAGCGCAATCTTTTTTGCAGTAATTAGTAAATTCTATAAGACCTCTCATATAAACTTTATTATCATAATTTTGCATTCTTATTTCATTTGCTTTTTCACTTAAATATTCTTGTTCTTCTAAAGTTATGTTGTCTAACAAATATAAAAGTTCCTCTTTTGTGGCATTATGTTCTTTATATAATTTATCAATAATGTCTCTTACTTTCATCTTTCTCCCTTTCTTTTATATCTCTTTTTTTGCTATGGCTGTTTTCACTGTTACTCCATTTATATTTCCAAGTTTTCCAGTTAAACTATTTATATCATTAAGTTCTCCTATAACTGTTAATGATATAACTGAAATTCCATAATCAAATGGTATTCCCATTCTACCCCTAATACTACCTCTAAAGTCTGCTACTATAGAATTAAATTGTTCTTGGCATAGCTTCGGATCTTCAAGAATTGCACTTATTACTGCTATTTTTTTCACTTATATTACCTCCAAAATAAATAAAAGCTGATTTCTCTAAAATAAATAGAAAATCAGCTTAAAATATGTACACAAATAATAGGTATTATAATATTTATAAAATGCCTATGTTCGTTTTACTTAAGTATTTAATTAGCCTTTTTTCTTCTAGATTAGATTACTCTTTTCTATTAGATATTTTTAACTTAAAACAAACAAATATAAAAAGATACATTTTTCTCTCTTAATATTTGAATTACTTAATCATTATAATATATTTTTCTAAATTTTTATATACCTAATTTAACTAAAACGCTATCTATTATTTGTTTTCTTTTTTCAGTTAAATATTCTCCATAATAATCTTTCTCTTCATTTATATTATCTATATATACTAAAAAGAAGTTATCAAATTCCCATTTATAAGTTTTTTCTATTTCTTTTACTATTTCTCTAAACTCTTCAATAGAATTACTTTTTTTAAATTTTCTTATTTTACTATCTAAAGAAGTATTATATTGTTTTATTTTTGATACTATTCTTTGTATCATTTGTTTTTTATTTTTCAGAAAATATTTTTCAAATTCTATTTTTAATGAATTTAATTCTGAAATTTCATATCTTCTTCCTTCTACATTAATATCTGCTTCTCCTTTATAAAATAAATTACTTATTATTTCTTCAACAAGTTTTTCAGGACTATCTATATTATTTAAATAATCTTTTCCTCCAACTATTTCTATAGACTTTTTTAAATTTTTTACTGATTCTTCTAACTTTCTATCTTTTAACTCAATAATCATATATTTCTCTCCTAATTGTAATAATAGTATACTATTATTATAATTGTGAAAAAAAGCCTTGTCTATAAATGCTTTATGTTAATTTATTTTGATAAAATTTGTCTATATAGTATAATATTATAGTGTATTATTATAAAATTTAATCATATTGATTAGTAAGGGGTTTTTTATGAATTTACTTGATGAAATTAAAAATAAATTATCACACTTTAAAAACTTATATGATGTAATTAGACTTATCGACCCTGTTAATTCATCTGTAATAACTACATCAACTAGTGAAAATGATAATAAGCAATTTGAACCAATATCCTGTTATAAATTTTGGAATAAAAATCAAAAATGTAAAAACTGTATTTCTTTAAATGCTTATTTAAAACAAGATACATTTGTAAAATTAGAATTAAAGGAAGATAAAATATTTTTAATAATTGCTACACCATTTGAATATAATGATAAATTATATATAGTAGAGCTTCTAAAAGACATATCAAAAAATAGCTTCGTAACAGATAATTCTCATAAAATAAAAGTTGAAGAATTAATATCTAACATAAATGAAAGCTTATATAAAGACGAACTTACAGGTGCATATAATAAACGTATAATTTATGAAAAATTAAATAAATTACTATCAGATACTAAAAAAAATTCATCAATTTCTTTATTAGTTATTGATTTAGACTACTTTAAAGATATTAATGATTTATATGGCCATATTATTGGAGATAATGTATTAAAAGATTTTTCTTCATTAGTTTTTTCTTGTCTTAAAGATAATGACTTATTTGGAAGATTTGGTGGCGAAGAGTTTGTAGTAATACTTGATAACTATACAATTGCAAATACTGAAAAAGTTGCTGAAAAAATACGAAAATCTATTGAATCACATTCATTTGAATATAATAACATAAAAATAAATTTAACTTGTAGTATAGGAGGCTATATTCTATACAATAGAAACATTTCAGATAATGATTTTTTAAATTTAGCTGATAGAAACTTATATTTAGCTAAAAATAGTGGAAGAAATAAGGTTTATATTACTTCACAATAAAAAAACTACTGCAAAATGCAGTAGTTTTTTTATTTTAAATTTTTCTTTTCTAATTGAACTTTTAATCTTTCTAATAAAACTATTATAGCTCCACCTATTATAAAATAAACAATACTAAATGTGCTCATATCCATTGGAGGTTTTGGAACTTCTAATGAAGTAGGTCCCATAAATACAGCATATAAAGAACCTATCATAAGTCCTAATATACAGTAAATGGTTTGAGACCTATAATGTGAAAGTGCATACTTTACTCCTTTTATAGTAACTGCTATACCAGTTAAAACTCCAACTCCAAATATTATAACTACAGGTAAGTAATCAAAGTTGAACTTTAAAACTTGTTTAACTGCTCCAAGAACCGGTGCATAAAGACCAAATATTAAAAGAATAGTTGAACCTGATATTCCAGGTAAAACCATAGCTGATATTGCAATCATAGCTGAAACAAATACATATATTGAAAGTCCTATATTTAAACTTTCTACTGACACTACAACACCTGAACCACCTGATGCTGGATTAAAATAAGTTATTCCTGCAACTATAAGTATACCTATTATTAAAAATATTATATTTTTATATTTACCAACAATACTTTTTCTCTCTTCCTTAAATATTATTGGTATTGCAACAATTATAAATCCAACAAATAATGAACTTATTTCATAAATATGCTCATTAAAAATTGAAGTTATAAATAATACAGATAATACAAAACCTGTAATCCAACCAATACCTAATTTAATTAAAAACTTAATAGCTTCAATTCTTTTTTCCTTATTTCCAGTTACAACATCATTCAGTGAATTTATAAACTTATCATAAAATCCTAAAATAAATGCTATAGTTCCTCCTGAAACTCCAGGTACACTATCAGCTAGTGCCATACAAAAACCTCTTATAAAATTTATAATATACATTTAATCTCTCCTCTTATTTGTATATGTTTATATTGTGTATGTTTGTCACAAATTATATTTTACAATTTTTTCTTACAAAAATCTACTTTTTCAAGCTATTCTTAAGAAAATTAAAAGAGACAAGTAAATCCTCATCTCTTTATATTATTAATTACATTATTATCTTTAAAAGTTCTACTACTACACCTGCTATTATAGCACTTAAAGGTACTGTTAAAATCCAAGCCCATATAATATTTTTTGCGACTCCCCATTTAACTGATTTTATATTTTTTGAAGCTCCAACTCCCATTATAGTTGTTGTTATAACTTGAGTAGTACTTACAGGTGCATCAAATAATGTTGCACCAAGTATTGAAGTAGCCGCTCCCATTTGAGCTGCAAATCCACCTACTGGAGTAAGCTTTGCCATACCACTTCCCATTGTTTTTATTATTTTTTTACCACCAATGGATGTACCAAGTGCCATTGCAAGTGCACATCCTGCTATTACCCAAGTTGGAACTTCAAATGTACTTATAAGTCCACCACTTAAAAGTGCCATAGTAATAATCCCCATTGATTTTTGTGCATCATTTGCACCATGGTTAAGCGCCATAAATGCTGATGCTAATATTTGAAGTTTTTGAAATAGTTTATTGATTCCTCTTGGTTTAAATGGTTTAAGTATCCAGTTTAATATAACCATTACTATGTATCCTAAAACAAATCCTATCGCTGGTCCAAGTACTAACCATACTATTACATGATCAAATACATTTGCCCATTGAACAACATGAAAAGATCTGTTATATACTATCCCTCCACCAATAAGTGATCCTATTAATGCGTGAGATGAACTACTTGGTATTCCAAAATACCATGTTATTATGTTCCAGATTATACATGAGATTAACACCCCAATTAGAACCCATTGTGGCATATAGTTATGACTTACTATATCATCACCAACAGTTTTGGCAACTGCAGTTCCCATAAATGCACCTAAAAAATTAAATATAGCACAAAGAAGTATTGCTGTTTTAGGCTTTAATGCTCTTGTTGTTATTGTTGTAGCAACTGCTGTTGCTGTATCATGAAATCCATTTATAAAATCAAAAGATAAAGCTAAAACAACTATAGCTATTGTTATTATAATCGCTGTACTAGGCATTCTTCATTACAACTCCTTCAACTATAGCCGCAACTTTTTCACAATCATCCAAAGTCGTTTCTAAAAGTGTAACTATTTCTTTCCATTTTATTATTTCTAAAACATCTTCACCACTTTTAAATAAATTTGTTATTGTTTCTCTATAAAGTAAATCTCCATTATGCTCTATAGAATTTATTTTCTTTATTTGCTCTACTATTCTGTTATTTTTCTTTCCTATTTTCTTAAGTTCTTCCATTAACTTAACAACTTCTTCAGTAACCTTTTCAATCATTTCACACATTTTTATAGCTTCTTTTTTACTTACCTTTACGTCATACATTGTAAGCCTACTTCCTGCTGAATCGATTGAATCTAATATGTTGTCCATTTTCTTTATTAACTTATAAATATCTTCTCTATCTAGAGGTGTTATGAAAGCATCTTCAAGTTCTAATATGCTATCATGAACTATTTTATCTCCCTTATGTTCTAGACTTCCAATTTCTTTAGAAATTTTTTCTTTGTTTTCTAATTCAACAAATCCTCTTTTTAGCAATTTAGCAGCTTCGTGAATATTTTTAGCCTCTTCAACAAACATTTCAAAAAATTTATCTTCTCTTGGATTTAAATTGAACATCATTGTCACTCCTTATTAACATATACGGTTTGAAACCGTTCCTTAATAAGTATAATCGTTACTTTTTTTTATTTAAATGGTTTAACCTTTTTGTTAACGCATTGTTTCATTTTTTAACCTAAATTTAATATAACTTTATTTTTATTTAAATTTGTAAACGTTTATAAATATTTTTTTCATAATAATTTCCACATAAAAAAAGTTACATTAAATATCTAAATTTAATGTAACTTTAAATGTATAATTATAGGAAGTTTGTGAACTTTATTAATGATTTATATTAACCAAAGTATCTATCTAGCACACCCTTGAATGCTTGACCATGTCTTGCTTCATCTTTACACATTTCGTGTACTGTGTCATGAATTGCATCTAAATTTAATTGTTTAGCAAGTGTTGCTAATTCTTTCTTTCCTTCGCATGCTCCAAATTCTGCATCTACTCTTGCTTGTAAG
>NZ_AVSV01000029.1 GCF_000498355.1 Clostridium sp. Ade.TY
TATAACAAATAGAATAAATGTGCAATATACTTTTAACTTTTTTAAATAAAAAATAAAGCAAATGATTTAATTTCATTTACTTTATCTTTCTTTGGAATTTTAAATATATTTAAACTATAAAAAATTTGGCTGATTAATCATCATTATCTATATTTTCTACTTCAATATTTTTTATACTTCCTGATTCTGCATTTATTTTTATTTCATACTCTTTATTATCTTTTATTATTTTTCCTTCATATTCATTGTCATCACTATCAAATTCAAATTCTACTATTTTACCACCGTTAACTTTATTGTTCATTATTTCCTTTGCTTTTTCATCTGATATTTTATGTTTTGATGAAGTTATATTGTTATCATCTTTGTCATCTAAATCATCATTATCGTCTTCAATTATATTATTATCTTTTATTAACTTTGCTTCACATTCAACTACAACTCCATTATTAGCATTTACTTTAATTTCATATTTAGCATTTCCCATTATTATTTTTCCTTCATACTGATTATCATCACTATCAAATTCAAATTCTACTATTTTTCCTCCGCCAGCTCTCTCTAACATTATTACTTGAGCTTCATTTTTCGTTATATTATTTTTAAATTTATCATCTTCTATTGTTTTTATATTTTTATTATTTTCTTTTACACCTATATTATCATCTGCAAAAGCAACTCCTCCTAAAGTTATACCAATACCTACTGTTAAAACAGCTATTCCTAAAGCGATTTTTTTCATATTTTATTCCTCCTAATTAAACTATTTCTCAAACTTTCTCAATTTTATTTTTCACTATTAAATACAATAATATTTTAAATTTTAGGGCCCTTTTTCAATATTTTTTAAAATTATTATTTTCATTATTAAATACAATATATATTTTTTATTTTGGGACTTTTTTAAATTAAAATTTGTTTTTACCCTATTACTTTTCTTTTTTAATTTTATAAACTTTATAAATTAACTTATATTTTATACTTTCTTATATACATAAAAAAAGTAGCTCTTTTTCAGCTACTTAATTTAAGTTAATAATAACTAATATTATATTAATTCATTTTTCAAGTTTTTAAGCCTCTTCATTACATTATTTTCTCCCTTTCCAAAATAATCATGAAGTATTTTATATTCTTTAAATAGTCTACTATAAAGCTTAACATTTTCCTCAATAGGCTTATATGTCTTTTCTTTTTTTCTAGCCATATATTTTGAAGCTTCACAAATATTATCATAACCACCATTTTCCTTACCTGCAATAGCTGCTGCAAGTATTGCTGAACCTAATGCTGAAGCTTGATTTGAATCAGATATATTTATTTCTTTATTTAATACATCTGAATAAATTTGCATCATCATTTCATTTTTTTGTGCTATTCCTCCAGCTGCATATATTTCTTCAATATTAACGCCTTCATTTTCAAATGCATCTATAATTATTTTAGTTCCAAAAGCTGTTCCTTCAATTAATACTCTATAAATCTCTTCAGGCTTTGTTAAAAGAGTATATCCTATAATTGCTCCTGTTAAATCTGCATCTGTAAGAATACTTCTATTTCCATTAAACCAATCTAATGCAATAAGCCCACTCTCACCTGGCTTTTGGTCTTTTACTTTTTCACATAACAACTCATGAATATTTATATTTTTATTTTTTGCTTCATATTCATATTCTTTTGGTACACCATTTCTAACAAACCAATCAAAATGATCCCCAACACAAGCCTGTCCAGCTTCATAAGCATAATATCCTGGTATTATTCCATCTTCAACAACTCCACTTACACCATCTATAAATCTTTCTTTATTATCCATCATTATATGGCAAGTTGATGTTCCCATAATCATAAGCATTTTACCTGGTCCTACAATACCTAAAGCAGGAAGTGCTGCATGTGCATCTACTATTCCAGTTGCAATTTTTATTCCTTCTTTTAAATTTAACTTATCTGCCATTTCTTTAGTTAAAGTTCCAGCACATTCATCTAATCTTTTTATATTATTACTAAGTTTTTCTTCTGTAAAGTTTTCTAATCTACTATCTAATTCACTTAAAAATTCTTTTGATTCATATCCACTTTCCTTAGACCACATTCCTTTAAATCCAGCACTACATATACTTCTACTTTCAATTCCCGTAAGCTTTAATATAATCCAATCAAGTGCCTCTATTATTCTATATGAATTATTATAAATTTCTTCATCTTCTTCTATAAGTTTCATGACTTTAGGAACAAGCCATTCTGAAGATATTTTCCCACCATATCTTTTAATAAAGCTTTTTCCTTTATTAATTGCTATTTTATTTAACTTATTGGCCTCATCTTGTGATGAATGATCTTTCCAAAGCTTAACATAAGCATGTTTTCTATTTTTAAATTCTTCTTTAAAACATAAAGGTTCATTATTTTTATCTATTGGAAGTATAGTACATGCTGTAAAATCCACTCCAATTCCAATAATATCTTCTTTATTTATTTTACATTCTTTTATAAGATTAGGTATTTTATATAAAACGTCCAAATAATCTTGTGGATGTTGAAGTGCAGTATCAAGTGGAAGTTTTGTCTTTCCATCTGGCATAAATTCATCCATAACACCATGTTTATAAGAAACTTCTTTAACTCCAATTTCTTTTCCATCTTGTACATCTACTAAAAGTATTCTTCCTGATAATGTTCCATAATCAATTCCTATTGTATATTTAGCCATATCTCTCCCCCTATAAATTAAGCTTATTTAAATCTTTAAGAAAACGTTATCTCATAGATTAATTATATTATCTTAAAATAATTATAGCTACCCTAAAATCACTTTAAGGTAGCTATTTTAATGAACTATATTATAATTTATTAATGGTCATCTCTATTATTTTCTTCCTTATCATTATCCTTTTCATTCTCATCATCTTTATCTGATTTATCATCTTTTTCATCATCATCTTTTTCATTTAAATCCTCATATCTATCTTCAATTTCATCTCTTATTTCTTCATTTAAATAAACAGGATTACCTTTCTTTTTAAGTAATTTTATAAGTTCATCTACAGACATACTTTCTATTTGATCTTCTAAATCATCTTCTATTTCTTCATCAGCTTTATATCTACCAAGACTTATTCCCTTATCAGTAGCTATTTTACTCTCTTCCTTTGTTCCATGCATATAAACTATCTCAACACCATTAAAATTCTTTCTGATTGTGTTCTGAACATTTTCTTCAAAAGTTTTATCCTCTTTATTATTTAAAAATGCAAATCCTACAATCATAGAATCTTTATTTTTTATTTCTTTATTATTTTCAATATAATCTTTTAATATTTTTGTTGCATCATTAAGACTTTTTCCTTTTAATTCATCAATATTTATTTTATTTCCATCATTATTTAAACCTTTTGTATTTAATACTATATTTTCCTCATCAACTTCAAGTCCTATACTTGGATTTATATCTAATGTTACTAATGCATAAGGTGTTAAAATGTTATTTATATATTTACTCGTTACATTAAACGTTACTATTAAACATATTAATGCTGCTGTGACTATAGGTATAATAAACTTTTTATTTTTAAATTTAGATACATTTTTATCTTTAACAACATCTTTTTCAGTGAACATTATTGTATCTCCAACAGATAATTTACCCTTTAATTTTATCTTTATTACTTCACCACTATTTATCATAACTATTGCAAACTTATCATTAATATCAATAACTATGCCTTTATAATACATACAATTACCCCCTTATCCAAAGTATTAAATTTCTATACCTTTTAAAAAATATTATTATAAGAGAAATTATAAATTTCTTACTTCTTTTTAATACTTTTTCAGTAACTAAATACTTTAAAGACATATTTTTTATTGGCAGTCTTTTTTTGCTATACAAAAATGTTGTAATTTCAATATCCTTACTTGCCTTTTCTGATATATTAATAGCATTTTTTCTAGTGTCTTTATGTTTTGGTGATTCATCTACTAGGTCTTCAAATGTAAGCTTGAATAACTTTAGTTCATTTTTTAATTTATCTATTTCATTTAAAAGCTCCTCTTTATCTTCTATGGGATTGCTTATTAAATTAGTTATATCAATTCCTAATTCATTATATTTATCTATAGAAACTACATTATTATTTTTACTTTCTTTAATTAAATAATTTTTTACTCTACTTTCAATTACAAGCTTTGCAAAAGAAATAAATGCGCCTTTTCTCTCATCATACTTTTCTAAAGCTTCTAAAAATCCCATTAAACCTATACTAAATTCTTCATCATTTTCAATTGAAACATATTTTCCAGTTACATTAGAAATCGTATTTATTATAAATCCAATATGCTCTTCTATAACATCGTTTATATTATCTTGAATGAACAATTCATTTATCATTTAATCCCCCTATTATTCATATTTTATTAACCATTAGTTCATAAAATAATTATACATTATTTTCTCTTTCATTAATAAATACAATGTTAAATAATATTTTTGGGACTTTTTTATAATAAAAAAGCATATAAAAAAATAGAAAATCTATCTTTTTATATGCTAAATTAATCTCATTTATAAAGCAGCAATTATATTATATATATTTACTAAAATAATTAATATCAAAACTATATTAAACATTCTTAATATATTCTTTTCTGAAACTGTTTTATTAAGTTTATAACCTATAAATCCTCCAAGTATTCCTCCAATAATCATAAGAGGAAGTGCTGTTAAATTATAAACTGCAAATCCAGTTGTAAAAGCTACTGATAGTATTTTAGCTCCTTGAGAAAAGAATATTACAATAATTGAATTTCTTGCAGCTTCCTTAGCTTCCATCTCAAAAAATATTGCAAATATAGCTACATTTATTGGACCTCCACCTATTCCTAAAAATGCAGCAATAGCACCTAAAACTATACCAATTAATATTATTATAAAACTATTTTTCAAATTATAAGTTTTTAATTTATTTTTATATCTCATATATATAAATACAAATAATAATAGTACTATAAGCATTATACTTTGAAGTATTGATATACCTGATGTATCCTTTGACATAGAAACTAATACTCTAAGTATTTTTTGTCCAACTATACCACCTATAATAGATCCTATAGCTAATATAGAAGTATTTTTAAAATTTATTTTATCTTTTTGTTTTATTTGCTTTGCAATAGAAACAACTGCCATTGCAAATATTGTTGCAGAAGATAAAAAGTTAACCGTTGGAAGAGTAAATATATTCATAGATTCAAGTACTGGTTTTATTATAACTCCTCCGCCAATTCCAGATGATGCACCTATTGTAGTTGCAATTATAGCAACTATAAAACAAATTAATTCCATTTATAAAATCCTCTTAATTTATAAAACCTTTTAAGGTTTTACATATGCAAAGCCTTCATTTTGTTTTTCTATAAGCTCCATAACTCCTGCAGGTACAACTTTTACAAAAGCTAAAAGTTCATCTTTATTTATATTGAATTTATTTAAACTATTATTACAAGCTGCAATTACAACTCCATTATCAGATACATCCTTTAAATCACTAAATACACCATGTTCTTTAGCATAATCTTCTTTTAAATTAAATATTGGATGTCCATGAACTAATAGTTCAATAATTATGTCTTTATTTAATTTTAATAAGTTTTTTATGTTGCCTAATGCAACTTCTAATTTTCCCTCTTCATCTACATGTAAAATTACTTTCATATAAACCATCTCCTTTATTACTTTAATTGTATCAGACTATATTATTTCTTCTGTTTCTAAAGTATAAACATTAATTGAAGTTTAATAGTAATTTCTTATATTATATATAACTATTTGTTTATATAACATAAAAAGCCGACTTTAATAAGTCGACTTTTTATTAATTACCAACACTTTCATAAGAAGAAAGTCCTTTAAGCCATATAAAATAAGCAACAAATATTGCTATAATTCCAATTATAAAAGTCATAATAACACCTATAAAAAAACTTTCTTTTCCTAAAAGATATGCTCCTGGATAAAATCCTGTAAAAGCAAAAGGGATTATATATGTTAAAAAGTTTTTTATAACATTAGGATATATTGTAACTGGATATTTAGAAAACCCACTTAATTCATAGGCCATTTGTAAATGTCTAAAGCTTGTCTTAGTCCAAAAAGCTATTGAAGCAGCTGCAAGTTTTATAGCTGTATATATAAGAGTTCCTCCAATTATAGCTAATATAAAACCTATTATTGTAATTGGAGTTACATTAATATGAAGCTTAATTCCAGAAAATACAACTAATATAAGTCCCACTATAAGCTCTCCAAATCCTTCTGGTTGAAATCTTTGTGCTATAACTTGAAATAATGGATTTAAAGGTCTTAAAAGATATCTATCAAGTTCACCATTTTTAACAGAGTGTCCACTAAATATCCAAAGGTAATCTGTAAATACATGATCTATTCCTCTTGGTATTTGTGAAAATCCATATATAAATATTATTTCATAAAATCCCCAACCTTTAATAGACGGAATATTATTAAATATAAGACCTATAAATATTAATGAAGATAATTGTATTAAGATAAATCCTATTAAGCCATACATAAAGTCTTCCTTATATTCCATTAATGTTTTTATATATTGCTTTAAAAACTGAATATATATTTTAAAGTATCTCTTCATATTTTAGCCCCCTTGTATAGTTAATTTATTAACTACCCTATTCCACATAACCTTTGATAGTCCTATAAGTATTAAAATCCATATAACTTGTAATATCATAGAATTAACTATTTGAGCTACCGATAACTTATTTAAATAAATCATTGCAGGTGTATAAACAATAGAACTAAAAGGTAGAAAGTTAAATAATTTTTGAACTAATTCTGGGAAAAATGTAAGCGGTATAAGACTACCTGAAACTAACATTACTATAGCTTCTGCTATTTGTCCTACTCCCCAAATACTATAAAATTTAAATGCTAAAAGTCCAAATATATAACTATAATATGTGTTTATTAAAAGACCTAAAAACATACTTAATATAAATAAAACAATTGATCCAAATGTAATGTTTACTCCATTTATAATTCCATATGATGTTATTCCAATTGCACCTGGTAAAAATAAAAGTACAAACATAAACATAAATTGTCCTATGCTTGCAGCAACCATTCTTCTTCTATAATTAATTGGTTTTATTAAATTCATTGCAATAGCTCCAGTTTTTACATCATCTGAAATCATAAAAGAAACATCACTTGAAGTTACAATTCCAATTAAAAAAGTAATCATAACATAAGTTAGCATTTCATTTAAAGTAAAGCCTTTCATTACACTATCTTGGGAGCTACTATATATTGCTTTCCAAAGATAATATGTTACAATAACCATTATAACTCTGCCTATTACTGCCATAATAATATTTGATCTATATGCAGCAAATTCTTTAGCTCTTCCCTTTGCAAAAGCTTTATACACCCTTAATTCTCTTAAATCCATAGACTACACCTCATTTCTATAGATTTTCTTTATTATATCTTCTATACTACTTTCATTTAAGGCAAAATCTAAAACTTTTACATTTTTCATAACATAATAAAGTATTTCTGAAGATGATATTTTATTTTTATTAAAATTAATTATAATTTTTGAATCTTCTATATCAAAACTTAAATCTTCTATATCTAATTTAAATTGTTTATCTAATCCTAAATTTTCTTTTAATAAATCTCTGTCTCTTTTATCTTTTATTTTTATTTTTATTTCTAAACTTGCCATATAACCAAATTTATTTTTTATATTTTCAAGACTTCCATCATAAATTTTTATTCCTTTATCAATAATTATAATTCTATTGCAAAGCTCTTCAATATCATTTAAATCATGCGTTGTTAAAATTATTGTTGTTTTAAACTCTTTATTTATTTCTTTAATAGCTGTACGAACTTTCTCTTTTACAACAACATCAAGTCCAATAGTTGGTTCATCCAAATAAAGTATTTTAGGATTATGAATAAGTGATGCTGCAAGATCCGCCCTCATCCTTTGTCCTAAAGAAAGAGTTCTAACAGGTCTTTTTATAAATTCCTCTAAATCTAAAACATTATTTAAAAATTTCATATTTCTCTCATATACATCATCCTCAATATTATAAATATCCTTTAATATTGTGAATGTTTCAGAAAGTGCTAAGTCCCACCAAAGTTGCGTTCTCTGTCCAAATACAACTCCAATATCCATAGCATTTTTTTCTCTTTCTTCATATGGTACTATCCCATTTACAATAACTCTTCCAGATGTAGGCGTCATTATTCCTGTCATCATTTTTATTGTCGTTGACTTTCCAGCTCCATTTGCTCCAATATAACCAACTACTTCACCATCATCTATTTCAAAAGAAATATCTGATACTGCTTTTTTTGTTTCATATTCATTTGAAAATAAAGATTTGACTGCGCCCTTAAAACCTCCATCTTTTTTTCTTAATTTAAAATCTTTTGTTAAATTCTCAACTTTAATCAAGTATATCCCCCCTTTATCCATAGCTTTATTAACGTTTACATTTAAAACTATATTTTGGAAACGTTTCTAATTAAAAGAAAAACTTTATAGATTAGCGTAATAATTATATCACATTTTTACTTATTATGGTAAATAACATTCATTATTTGTCTTATTTTTATACAAATCCCTATAATTAAATTTATAAAAAATTACCTCTTTAAATATATAAAAATAATATTTATATATTTAAAGAAGTATAATTTAATTTTTAATTATAAAATTTTTCTTTTAATTTTCTTTCAATTAAAAACATTGGAATCATTAAGGAAATTACTTCAACACCCATATTTATAATAGATAAATACTCTGGTCTTACTGGAATTAATATTTTATTAAATACTATAAAAATAAAAAGTACAATTCCAACCTTCATCCAATATTCTCCACAAAGTGTATTAGCATATCTCCAAGTTTCAATAGATTTAATTGCTCTTTTAGTTCTATACCCCAATCCACTATTCATGTCCTTAAGCGGATTTTTATAAAGCATATAACCAACAGCTATCATAGTTAATGGAATTAATAAATCTGTAACCCAAAAGAAAATCTTCATAGTTTTCCCTCCCATAAATAAATTTTATTTTATAATTTATTTTTATTCTCATTTACTCTTCCATAAACACATATAATATTTATTTTTTAATTAGCTAAAATAATTTTATTACTTATTCCTAGTTAATAGAAATCATTTACAAGGAATATATTTATTGATAACTACTATACATAAATCTATTTTCTTTATATTTTTTGAATATATTACTTTATTTTCCTTTATTATAAACTTTATTTATAATAAAATTAATGAACGTTTATTAAATTAATTATTAATTATTAAACGGTAATATTTATAAAAAAATTACCTTCTCAAGTATATAAATACTTATATACTTAAGAAGGTATAACTTAATTATAATATTTACTAACTATGAAATTTATCTTTTAACTTCTTTTCTATTATAAAAATCGGAATTATTAAAGCACCAATTCCAATAACCATATTTATAAGTGATAAATTTTCTGGTTTCATTGGTACTAATAATTTATCAATTACTACTATCATTAAAACTATTAATCCAATCTTTATCCAGTATAATCCGCAAAGTGTATTGGCATATTTCCATGCCTTAATAGATTGCTTAGATCTCCTTGTTCTATATCCATATAAACCATTTATATCTTTAGGTGGATTCTTATATAAAATATAGCCCATTATTATCATAGTTAATGGAATTAATAAATCTGTAACCCAAAAGAAACTCTCCATTATTTTACCCCCCATAAATTTTCTCTATATAAATTTATTATATAATAACTTTCAAATTAATGTAAATTTCTATTCTAACTCTGTTTCATAAACTTTATTATTCTTATCTCTAAAATATAATATTGAACTTATAAACCCTACAAATAAAATTACTACTCCAACAAAAAATGTAAAACTAAATCCTTTTGAAAAAGCTAATGCTACATTATCTCTACTAACACTTTCAAATAAATTTAAATAAGAATCTCTCTTCATAACCATTAAACTTACAAAAAGTGATAATCCCATAGCTGCTGATATTTGTTGAACTGTATTTATTATTGCAGTCCCATGAGGATATTCTTTTGGCTTTAATTGATTTAAACTATTAGTTTGAGATGATGTCATAACAAAAGGCATTCCTATATTTAAAACACAAAGAATTACAATTATATTTATATAACTTGTATTAACTGAAACCATAGACAACATAAAGAAACATACTGTAAGAATAATAAACCCTATCCTTACAACATTTTTAGCTCCAAATCTATCATATATATTACCTGTTATTATTGATGTTATAGCATTTATTATACCTGCTGGAAATATAGCCATACCAACTTGAAGTGGTGTTAAATGGTACATTCCCTCTAAGTACATAGGAATAACTACTAAAGTCTCAAATAAAGTCATCATTGACATCATTATAAAAATTACACCAATTGAATATTTTTTATTCTTTAACACTTTTAAATCAAGCATAGGTTCATTTAATTTAAATTGTCTTTTAGAAAATAATACTAGTGATACAATTCCTATTACAAAAAATATTAAACATGTCTTACTTCCAAGAAGACTAAATCCCATAATTATTCCACCAAATCCTGATGTTGAAAATATAATTGATATTATATCTATACTAGGATTAGTGCATTCTGTTACTTCTTCTAAAAATTTATATCCACAAATTATAGCAATTAATATTAAAGGAACTTCTATTATAAATAAATAACGCCATGATAAAGCTTGTATTATTATTCCTGATATTGTTGGTGCAATTGATGGTGCAAATAATATTACAAATAATCCAAGACCTACAGCAGCCCCTCTTTTTTCTGGTGGATTTATTACTACAATTGTATTCATCATTATTGGAACTAACATTCCTGTACCAGTAGCTTGTACTAATCTACCTATTAGTAAAATATTAAAATTTGGTGCTATTGCTGCAATTATTGTTCCAATCAAACATAAAAGCATTGCCCCTAAATATAATTTCTTTAAAGTAAATTTTTGAATTAAAAATGCAGTTACTGGAACTAATATACCAATAACAAGTAAATATCCTGTACTTAACCATTGTATAGTTTGTGCTGAAACATTTAATTCTTCCATAAGCTTTGGAAGTGCAACATTAACTATAGTTTCATTAAATAATGCTAAAAATCCTCCAAATAGGAGAACCCCCATAATTTTAATAACTTTTTCTTTTGATATCATAAAAAACTCCTTTTAAAATAATTAGACCAGTCTATATAATTTTTAGAAAAATAATAAAGGGATTTCCCCTTATTATAAAATCTTTTATGTAAACTTTAATTAAGTAAAATATTATTTTACTTTATGTATTGATTGATTATTGCTTTAATATTATCTTTAACTAATATAAGAGAACTGTTATCCTTTTTAGTTAATGCCATCACTATAGCACCTTCTATCATTATCTGAATTATTTTACTTAAATTTTTAGCATCTTCTATACTTATATTAAGTTCTTTAAGCCTTTCTTCATAAAGACTTTCCCATTCTTTAAACGTTTCGGCACAAGCTTCTCTTAAAATTTCATTTGTTTGTGAAGCTTCTAATGCTAACAAACTTACAGTTACACCTTTTACTATTTCTTCTCTATTTATTATGTCAGAAACATTTAATATAACCTTTTCAATTCCTTCTATTGGATCTTTTGTCTTAAATAAATTTTCTCTTATTTCTTCTCTTACAGAATTTTTAACTACTTCAATTGCTTCTAATGCCAACTCTTCTTTTCCATTTGGAAAATAATAATAAAGTGATCCCTTTGGAGATTCACTCCTTTTAAGTATAGCGTTTAATCCTGTTGCATGATAACCATTTGAAAAAAACATTTCTGATGCTGTTTTTAATATTTTTTCTCTTGTATCTATTTTATTTGCCATAATATCTCTCCTAATAATTATAACGATTGGTCTATATATAAAATACTTTCTAATAGTATAATTGTCAACTAATAAAATTTTAAAGAAGAGTCAATAAAGCATCTATTAATTGAAGAATTATAGTTTTAATATTTTTTGTAGGTCCAGCATACTGAATATCCCTTAATTTTTCAGTTAATTTTTTAAAATCCATATAATCACCTCAAAATATTATTTACTAAATCTATTTATATTTTCCTAATGTATCATTTTTATTTATTAATAATGCTATCATCAAAATTATTGGAAATACTATAAACCAAACTTTTCTTGTAAATATAGCTATTGTGTATCCAATAATCAAAAATAATATAGCTATAAAGTTCCTTATTATCTGACCCTTATCCTCAAATTTAAATAATTTTTTAAATGAATTAAATAATAATACTCCATATATAATTCCTAAAACTAAATATAAATATATTTCAAGTAATTGTTTTTCCACATTATCCTCCTGGTATTTTTTACTATTTTTATTAATTATACCTAATTAAATTAGTTTTTTAATGAACTTTATTTAAAGAAACTATTAAGTAAAAAAATTAGAGAGCTATAAAAACTCTCTAATTAAAATACAATTAATACCATTATATTATTTTATACATTACAGCTTCATAAGGTCTTAACATTAAATCATTAATATTTGTACTTGAATCCTTATAATTGCTTATTAATATATTTGCATCACCAGTTATATTTTCATCTAATTTAAACTGGACCTCTTTATCATAAAAATTACATATTACTAATATTTTTTCTCCATTTAGTTCTCTAACATACGCAAATACATTTCTATTATCCTTATTTAATAATTTATAATCTCCATATACTATTACTTCATTTTCTTTTCTTATTTCTATAAGTTTTTTATAATGATAAAATATTGAATCTTTATCTTCTAAACATTTTTTTGCATTTATATAAGTAAAATTTGGATTTACTTTAAGCCATGGATTATGCTCTGAAAATCCTCCATTTATTGAATCATCCCATTGCATTGGAGTCCTAGCATTATCTCTTCCTTTAGCATAAATAGATTCCATTATATCATCATGATTATAACCATTTTCTATTCTTTCCTTATACATATTTTTAAGTTCAATATCATTATACTCATCTATAGTGTCAAACTTAATATTTGTCATACCAAGTTCTTCACCTTGATAAATATATGGAGTTCCCTTCATTCCATGTAAAAGTGTTGCAAGCATTTTTGCACTTACTTCTCTATATTCCTTATCATTTCCCCATCTTGAAACTATTCTTGGAAGATCATGATTATTCCAAAATAAACTATTCCAACCATCAGAACTTAATTCTATTTGCCACTTTGATAATACTCTTTTTAAATCTAATAAATTTAATTCTTTTAAATCCCACTTATCTTTTCCTTCAACTTGATCAAGCATTATATGTTCAAATTGAAATACCATACTTAATTCATCTCTATCTGGATTTGAATAAAGTTTTGCAGTATCTGGAGTTACACCCCATGTTTCTCCAACTGTAAGTAAATCATGCTTTCCAAAAGTATTTTTATTCATCTCTTTTAAATACTCATGTAGCATTGGTCCATTTTCTCTAATCATCTTATCTGGAATTTTCCCAATCAAATCAATAACATCCATTCTAAATCCACCAATGCCTTTATCTATCCAAAAATTCATAATATCATAAATTTCTTTTCTTAAATCTTCATTTTCCCAGTTTAAATCTGGTTGCTTTTTACTAAACAAATGTAAATAATACTCATTGCTTTCCTTATCAAATTCCCAAGCACTTCCACTAAATGCTGATCTTAATTCATTTGGTTCTTTTGAATTTACAGGTTCTCTAAATATATAATAATCTCTATACTTATTATCCTTTGATTTTTTAGCTTCAATGAACCACTTATGTTCATCTGATGTATGATTTACTACTAAGTCCATAACTATTTTTATTCCATGTTCTTTTGCCCTTTTTATAAGCTCATCCATATCTTTCATAGTTCCAAACTCGTCCATTATATCTCTATAATCACTTATATCATATCCATTATCATCATTTGGAGACTTATATACCGGACTTAGCCATATAACATCTATTCCCAATTTTTCTAAATAATCTAATTTTTCTATAATTCCTTTTATATCACCAATTCCATCATTATTACTATCATTAAAACTTCTTGGATATATTTGATATACTACTGAATTATGCCACCATCTTTTTTTCATAAAATTATCCCCTTTTTACTTAAACTATATTTTAAAATAATGCTTATCTTATATAAAATTTTATAACTTTAAATTAAACATTTACTTAAAACATAACCTATACTTTATTTTTTATAATTGTATTATAAAATCTTATTTTAATTATTTCTTACGAATTATTGATTTAAAATTACGTTATTTTGACTTTTATATTTAAAACATTATTTAAATAAATATAACACTTATAACCTAAATTATTTACAAAATATATCTTTTTACATAAAAAAGCCTTTATAGACAAATAATTTTATCTATAAAGGCTTTTTTGAAATTATATTATTTTAAATAATCTTCAATTGCTTTTATTATAATCTTTCCTTTTATTAAACTATCACAAATAACTTAAGTCTTTTATTTAATCCAATATTTTTATTAATTCATCTAAATTTTCTTTAAGCTTCAATAACTTTTCTTTTGGAAGTCCAACTGAACAAAATAATTTCATTGGAACATCGCTAACCTTCTCTTTAAGTTCCATACCTTTTTCAGTAACTTCCACAATAACAATTCTATCATCTTCAATATCTCTGTATTTTTTTATAAGCTCCATACCTTCTAATTTTTTAAGAAGAGGAGTTAGTGTTCCAGAATCTAAATGTAGTTTTTTACCTATATCCTTAACACTTATATTTTTATATTCCCATATTACAAGCATTGTTATGTATTGAGTGTATGTTAAATTATATTTACTTAATATTGGTTTATATCTTTTTATTACTTCCCTTGATGCAGCATATAAACTAAAACATACTTGATTATCTAATTTTAACGTATCTTTCTTATCCATGAACTTTCACCATAATTAATCTTTCTAAATTTAATTTTATACAATTATTATGCTATTATCTTTTAATTTATATGTCAACATTCTATAACTTCATTATTTTATTTAATTTTAATGATTCTATACTTTCTTCTGTATGTGTTCCTAAATAAACTGTATCATTTTCTTTAATAAATTCTCTTACTTTATTTAAAGTATTTTTAGCTAATTCTAAATCTTCAAAAACAACTGAAAGTTTATTTTTTCTCAATGCCTCATCTGTATAAGTTACATCTCCATAGAACATATAATATTTATTATCATATTCTAATATAGCAATTGAATTTCCCTTTGTATGTCCATAAGCAGGAAGCATATATAATCCGTCTAAGATTTTTTCACTTTCACTAAAATTTTTATATTTTCCATCTTTAAAATTAACCTTTATTATATTATCTCCATCTAACTCCATATCTTCTGCTTCTATTTCTGATATATATATTTTTGCATTTTTAAACATTCGTAATTCTCCAGTATGATCTGGATGTTTATGAGTTACTATAACCTTATCTATGTCTTCAACTTCATATCCTAAGCCATTTAAAGCCTCTAAAAAACTTTGAATATATTCTCCTGGATATATCATCTGACCTTCCTTTTTTTCTTGTTCTTTAATTTCCATTGGAAGTCCTGTATCTATTAATATAACCTCATTCCCTGTATCTATCAAATAATTTTGTAAACTTGATTTATATTTTTTATTTAAATTTATTCCTTCTTTTCCTGAACCTCCAAAAGCAAACCCTTCTGTTAAATATCCACCTTTATAAAATTGTAGTGCTTTAATTTTCATATAACTCTCTCCTTTATTTTAATAATTTTTCTATATATTTTTTCATATTACTAGGCTTTGTAGTTGGTGAAAATCTATCTACTACATTACCTTCTCTATCTATTAAAAACTTAGTGAAATTCCATTTTATTTTTTTGCCCCAAATTCCACTTTTTTCATTTTTCAAAAATTTATATAATGGATGAGCACTGTCATCATTTACATCTATCTTTTCAAACATTTTAAATGTAACTCCATAATTTAATTTACAGAAATTATTTATTTGTTCATTATTGTTTGGATCTTGATTTTTAAATTGATTGCATGGAAAACCTAATATTTCGAAACCTTGCTCCTTATACTTTTTATATAAATTTTCTAATTCCTCAAATTGAGGTGTAAAACCACATTTACTTGCTGTATTAACTATAAGAACAACTTTTCCTTTATATTCTTTCATATTTATTTCTTTACCACTCATATCATTTGCTGAAAAATTATAAAAATTCATTTTTTTACCCCCTTTATTAATTTTACTAAATTTAATTTTATACAATTTAATTTAGTAAAATCATATTAGCATTAAATTTTTACTATGTCAATTTTTTTATAATAAAAAAGCCTTTATAGATAAATAAGTTTATCTATAAAGGCTTTTTTGAAATTATATTATTTTAAATAATCTTCAATTGCTTTTATTATATCCATTTGTATTCTTAAACTATCAATTGGATCTTTTTCTATATTTAAAGCGTGGTTTGCACCTTCAAATTCTATTAATTTTTCTCCATTTAAATTAGCTATTTTATTTAAATTTTCTTTTGTTAAAAGTGGATCTTTACTTCCAGTTATAACTAATGCATTTTCTTTAATTCCCATATTAACAGTTTTATCTATAGGACTTATATAAACATTTGTTATGTTGTATCCTTTTATATTTTCATTTAATACATTTTGTAAACAAGTTCCTATACTTTTACCTATTATAACTATATTTTTATAATTTGAATTTAACATTCTATTTACTTGCTCTAAAGTTTCTTTTGCAGCTATATCAAATTCTTTAGCTACATCAAAAGATTTTCTTACAGCTTGGAATCCATATTCAATTTTCATTAAATCATAACCTAATTTTAATACTAATTCACTAGCATATTCTAATGTTACTCTATCTAAAGTATATCCTATTCCAGGTAATACTATAGCCAAAGTTTCACTTCCTTGCTTAACTGAAAGTGGTTTTAGTTCTACTCCCCAATATGAATTAATTACATTATTCATAACCTCATCTTCTTTCTTTTTTATTTCTTTTATATATAAATATAATTTATGTTTTATCTTTTTACAATTTTTTGGTTTGATGTTGCAAGCTTTACATCATAATATATATTATTTTCTACTTTTAAACCTTCTTCATATCTTCCAAACTTAAAATATATATTTTTCAAACTATATAAATCAGGAAATTTAAGTTTAAACTCTTCTTCATTAAGGCCAGAATAAATTATTACTTTAAGCTCTTTATTTATAGCAGAATTTACAAGTTCTCTAAGCTCATTTGGTTGAAGTGACCATTCAAGTCCAGCAAGTATTATTCCTTCATTAAAAGGATTTTTTATTACCTCATCAAGTATTTCTTCTGAATCCATTTCTATTGTAGGTAAATTTTTCAAATGCTGATTAAAACAGCCCTTACAGTTAAACTTACAGTCTACTGCACATATTAATGCTCCCATAAAAGGTGCATCTTCAACTCTTTCATGAACTATTCCCTTTGTTTTTATAATCATAAACTTAATTGATTCCTATCTTTAAATTCTGATTTTTTACCATCATTAAAAAATTCTACTTTCCTTAAATATCCTGTTATTCGTTGATACAAATCTAACTTTTTACCACATATAGGACACTCTTCAACTTTATCTTCAATATATCCATGCTCTTCACAATATCTATTTAAAGGTGAAATACTAACATATGGAGTTTTATATTTTTGACAAACTGTCTTTATTATATGTTTTGCTTTTTCTCCACTTATTGCTCCATCACAATATATATGAACAACAGTTCCACCTGTAAATAATACTTGAAGTTTATTTTGGTGATCAAATAATTGATTTAAACTTGAAACTTCACTTGGTGGTATATGACATGAGTTTGTATAATATGGATACTCTCTTGACCCTCTAAATATTATGTCATCAAAGTCTTTAGCATCTTTTCTAGCTAATCTATAACATGTTGATTCAGCTGGAGTTGCCTCAAAATTATAAAGATTTCCTGTTTCTACTTGAAATTCTAATAATTTTTCTCTTATGAAATTACAAACTTTAATTGAAAAATCTAATCCTTCTTCTGTTAATATATTTTTCCCATTAAAGTTTTCACACATTTCATTTAATCCAACTATTCCAATTGTACTAAAGTGATTATTAAGTGTTCCAACATATGTTGAAAATGCAGGTAACATATCCTTATTTATTATATTTTCATTTAACCATTCTCTCTTCTTTTCTAAGCTATCTTTTGCAATAACTAAAATTTTATATAAATTTTCAAAGAAAGCTTCTTCATCATTTTTGTTTTTATATGCAAGTCTTGGTAAATTTATAGTTACAACTCCAATACTTCCTGTACTATCTCCACTACCAAAAAGACCTCCATTTCTCTTTCTAAGTTCTCTAAGATCTAAGTTTAATCTACAACACATTGATCTTACATCACTTTGATCCATGTCTGAATTCATGAAATTTGCAAAATATGGATAACCAAATTTTCCTGTCATTTCAAATAGCATTTTATTATTTTCATTATCAAAGTCAAAGTCTTTTCCTATATTGTATGTTGGAATTGGATAAGAAAATGGTCTTCCATTATAATCTCCCTCATTCATAAGCTCATAAAAAGCTTTATTTAACATATTCATTTCTTTTTGACAATCTTTATATTTAAAATCTGCTATATCATCACCAATTAAAGCAAAATCATTTTCTAAATCCTTTGGTGGAAAAAGATCAAATGTTATATTTGAAAATGCAGGTTCTGCTCCTGCACGACTATTGCTATTTATACTAAAAATGAAATTTTGTAAATTTTGTTTTACTTCTTTGTAACTTAAGCTATCAACCTTAATATATGGTGCTAATAATGTATCAAAAGAATTAAATGCAACAGCTCCCATTATTTCATTTTGGTATATTGTAACTAAATTAGCTATCTGATTTAAAATAGCATCAAAGTGCTTTGCTGGGCTGCTTGTTGGAATATTTGGTATTCCTTTTACACCCATCATAATTATATTTCTTAATGAATATCCACAACAATAAAGTGTTAATCCTCCTAAATCATGAATATGCATATCTCCACTTCTATAAGCATCTATTATATTTTTATCCTTATATACTTCATTTAGCCAATAATCTTTTGAAACTTCTGCTATTATATGCTTATTAAGGCTTCCAAAACTGTACGGTGAATTCGAATTTTCATTTACCCTCCAGTCCATTTTATCTATATAATCATCTACTATTTTTTTGCTAGATAGCATAGTTTTCACATCCTTTAATTATTACCTCTTTTAACATAATAACATTATACTCCTCATTGATTTATTATTATAATATAAATATTTTATATTATTTATAGGCTAATTATTATTTACATTTTTTATATATAAATAATTTAAATTTTTAATATTTTATACACTATAAAAATAATTTTTTACTTATTTATACTGTTAAATATATAAAAAAAAGGAGTTGTAAAACTCCTTTTTTAAAGTTAAAATATTATTTTTTTAAAATGCTTTTTTTCTAGATTTTAAAATCAAGATTATAGAAACAGGTAAGAATATAACTAAAAATATAATTCCAAGTATTCCTGTTAGTGCTACTGAAATAGTAGCTAATTTTGAAAGTGTCATTCCTAGAAAATTAAATACTATATGTACTATTATGCTTCCTATTAATGATTTACTATATAAATACATTAATGCACAAGCAACCCCTAATATAAAAGTATATATTCCTTGTACTATATTAAAATGCATAATTGAAAAAACTAATGCTTGAATTATAACAGCTATTACAATATTATAATTCTTCTTTAAAAATCCAAATATAACACCTCTAAAAAATATTTCTTCAAATATAGGTACAAATATTGATATTATTAAAATTCCTATTATTGAATTTTGTGCATGACTCAAATTATTTTGAACCGCCTTATAACTTGAAAAAATTGGAGCTAATAAAGATATTATAATCATTGAAACCATATATAATCCACAAGCTAACATAATAATATATATACATTTTTTTATGCTAATCTTATTAAATTCACCTTTATTTATAAGTCCATTTTTATGTCTTGTAAATATTAATAACAATATTATTAGCATTATTAAATCACTAATAAATATAGATAGGTTCAATCCTAACTTTGTATTTGAAATTAATTGCATTACCTTTCCATAATCAAATGGCAAATTATTTTGTTTCGCCACTATAAATATTTGCATGCTTTGAACTATCATCTGTATTATTACAAAAATTACAGGTAATCCAATTACTATCCCTAAAGTTTTTAAAGCTTTTTTCATTTTTATCCCCCTTAAAATATGTCTACACTTTTATATAAATGTATAAATTAATAATATCATTAAACACTTTTTTCAATTTTAAAGTTTTATTTACTATTTTGTAAATTTTTATAAAATTTATCTTTTAAATTTATTTAATCAATAAACTTTACTTTGCATATAATGATTATAATCAATGTATAAAGTGATATTATGGAATGTATTATAAAATTAAATGATTGCGAAATTTTAGGCTCTGGATGTGAAGGAAGTGTTTACTTGACTCCTGAAGGATATGCTCTTAAAGTTTTTACTAGCATTAAATCTGCTGAAAGTGAAGCAGAAATACTAAAAAAAACCGAAAGCAGTAGATTTTTCCCAAATCTTCTTCTTAAAGTTAGTAATATAGTAATACGAGACTGTGTTCATGGTGAAACTCTTTATGAATATTTAAAAATTAAAGGACTTTCTTTTAAAACATCAACTGAAATAATAGACCTTATTGAAGATTTAAAAAGACTTAAATTCAAACGTATAAACATAAGGAATGCTCATATATTTATAGATGATAACGAAAACATAATGGTTATAGACCCAAGAAAATCTTATGATAAATTAACTCCATACCCAAAGGATATAATTAAGGTTTTACTAAAGCTTAACCTATTTGATGATTTTATTAAAAATGTAGTAATTTATAAACCTGAACTTTTATCTTACTGGATAGATGGATACAATTATGTAGTAAATATGTATAGACATGTCCTAAGATATAAATGTTAGGACAAAAAAATAGATTATCTTATTTTAAATAAGATAATCTATTTTTATTAATTTCTCTATATTATCTAATTAATTATTCACTTATATCATCTACTTTCTTTTAAAAATTTCTATATAATCTTTTATTTATAATTTGAATAATCTTTTAATATTTAATTTATATATTTTCCAAATTTACACTTGAATTATTTTCCTAATAGTATTAAAATTTAATTAAGTAATTACTTAATTAAATTTAGAGGTACTTATGAAAAATATAGAAAAAATATTCAAAGCTTTTGGTGATGAAACTAGATTAAAAATTTTAATCTTGCTTTCAAAAAAAAATATTTGTGCTAAAGGTTTAGCTAAACATCTTAATATATCTGAGGCTGCAGTTTCTCAACATATAAAAATTCTTAAAGAAACTAATATTATTGAAGGTGAAAAAATTGGATATTTTGTTCACTACTCAATTAACGAAGATATTTTAGATGAATTAGTTAATTTTATAAACGCCATTAAAGGCAAAACTTTAGATACTAAAAATTATATTGACCTTCCAATATTTAAATGCGAAGGTAAGAAGCATTGCAAAAAAAATTGCAATTCTAATTCGAAAGGAGATATTAATAATGAAAATTTGTATTCCTGTAAAAGAAAATAAAGGTTTTGAAAGTATTCCTTATAATCACTTTGGTTCAGCACCATTTTTCTTAGTTGTTGATACTGATACAAATGAAATTACAGCTATAAATAATGGTGATTTAAATCATGAACACGGTAAATGTCAACCAATAAAAGCAATAGGTGGAGCTGACATTGATGTTGTTTTAGTTCTTGGAATAGGTGCTGGTGCTATAAATAAATTAAACAGCTTAGGTAAAAAAGTATTTAAAGCAGAAAATACTTCATTAAAAGAAAATGTTAATTTATTTATGGAAAACAAACTAATTGAATTTAATCCTGCAAATTCTTGTGCTGGACACACTTCAGGACATTCTTGTGGTCATAACTAAAATTTAAAAATAAAAATATAGCTAATAAGATATTATTCTTATTAGCTATATTTTTATGTAATTTATATATATTTTAATTTGAATATATGTATTTACTTCCTACCTTATCAGTTTTTAAAACTGTCTTTACTTCTATTATAGGCTTATTATCTATTACATTTATAGTACCCTCTACACTAACCCAGTCCCCTTCCTTAAAATTTGATAATGATTTGTAATCACATAAAAGTCCTACAATTTGAGTATCAGCAGCACAACAAGTCATAAGCTCTCTTCCAATTACAAACTCCCCTTCTTTAAATCCTTTTTCTTTAAAAATAAATCCTTCTGTTGTTATTTTTTTCCCTTTATAACTATCTGGATTTATCATTATTTCTTGATACAAACTCATATAATTATCTTCATTTAATATTAAGCTATCATCATCTTTATTATAATTTTCACTTTTTATTTTATTTTCTTCTTTTAACTTATATATTTCATTAAAGTTATCTTTTTCATACTTTTTTTCTGCATTTATTTCTTTTTGTACTATTTTATTATCCATATGAACCTTATAAATTGGATAAGTAAATAATATCAATATTCCGAAAAATGCTATAACTCCACCTTTAATCCACTTTAAACTATCAATTGAAAATGCATTTAAAAATTGATTTATACATAAAGCTATAAAAACTATAAATGTAAATAATATATATTTATTCATTCTTGGATTTAAAAATAATATAACTTTATTTGTTACTAATAAGTAATATAGTATTAATGCTCCAAATAAAAGTATTAAAAAATCAATAAATTCTTTTCTTTTAAAATTCATAAATTATACTCCTCCTAAAAGATTAAATAAAAGAGTTGAAATAAATGTTACTGCAATTATATAAATACTTAGCCTAATAACAAATGATTTTTTGAAATTACCAAGTAACATAGCAATATTTTTTATATCTATCATAGGTCCTAGAACTAGAAATGCAAGTATTGAACCAGTAGTAAATTTTAACGTAAATGCACTTGCTATAAATGCATCTGCTTCAGAACATACTGAAAGTACTATTGCTAATATAATCATTACAACAATTGATAAAAGAATATTAGAACCTAAAAACTCAAAACTTTCTTCTTTAACTGCTACTTTAAATAAACTAGAAATAAATGCTCCAAAAGCTAAATATTTAAAAACACTAAAAAGTTCAATCTTTGTATGAGTTAGTAACTCTCTTATTTTTGAAGTTTCTTCTTTATGATTATGTTCTTCATTATTATGATCATGGTGACAACATGAACAACTACAATTATGTATTTCCTTTGCTTCTTTTAATGGACTTTCCTTATCTTTATAAGAAATATGAATTAAATATCCAATTACTATAGAATTTATTATTCCAAATAATAATCTCATAAAAAATATAATTGGCTTATTTGTAAAAGCATAATACGTTGACATTATTACTATTGGATTAACTATCGGTACAGACAGCATAAAAGTAATTGCTATTGGAAGTGGTACTCCTTTTTTCATAAGTCTTCTTGCAATTGGAATTATGGCACACTCACACACTGGGAAAATAATTCCTAAAAATGATGTTGCTATTAATGCTAAAAACATATTTTTTGGTATTATCTTCTTTATAAAATCTTCTGAAACAAACATTTGTATTAAAGAAGAAATTATAGCTCCTATTAGTATAAATGGAATTGTCTCTAACAATATACTAATAAATATTGTAAAAAACTTGCTTATCATCTTAAATTTTCTCTCCCACTATTTTTATTTTTTTAATTATCTTTTAAATAAAAATTTATTTATATAACTACACCTTAAACTTTAACCTCCTTTACAAAAAGTTTTTTTGCAAATCATTTGCAACTACAATTATTTTTATCATAATTGCAAACGGTTTGCAATTACATTTTTATTAAGATGTGTATATCTAATATTCAATTTAGGAAAACTAAATATGAAATTTCTTTATTTAGGAGGTTATAATTATGACTATAAAAGAAAAGGCTTCACATGAAAAAGCAAAACAAATGCTTATTGCTGGTGAATCATATGATGATATAATAGCTGAAACTAATTTAAGATTAAAAGATATAAAAAGAATCGAAAAAAATGAAATATCTTCTAAATTCTAAAAAAACTATCTCAACTATATAATATTAGTTGAGATAGTTTTTAATTTTTATTTTATTTAGTTAATATTAAAACTTCTTCACCTTTTATCTGAATATCTTTTGTTATATGTTCTGATTTTGTATCTCTTTTATTAGATAAAGTAACTTTATAATTTCCAATTGGTAATTTTATATTAGCTGGATTTTCACTACTATTTACTATAACATATGAAACTTCATTCTTTGCTTTTCTTTTCATAACCATTACAGATTTATTGTTAGAATTTTTATAGGATACCGTTCCAGTTTTTAAAGAGATATTTTCTTCTCTAGCATTTAATAACTTTTTATAAAATTCATATATAGATTTATTTTTTTCTAAATCATTTGGTGAAATTTTTTTATCTATCAATTTACTTTTATCATAAATAATAATATCTTCACATAAACCTTTATTAGTAAATTCAAGTAATTCTCCACCATTTTTACTTTCAACTACTCCTTCACCTAAAAGTCCTATCTCTTCCCCATAATATATAACTGGATTACCTGGCAAAGTTAAATATATAGCTCCAGCCATTTTCATTTTTTCTTCTGAATTTCCTAATTTATTTATAAATCTATCTTCATAGTTATTATTTAAAACTGGTGATATTTTAAAATTTTTATTATTTAATTTATTTAGCTCATTATAATGAATTTCTAAAGTTTTTGATAACCTATCTATATTTTCCGTTAACAAACCATCTTTAATAAAATCACTAAGGTTTACATATAAAAAATTATCTAAAACATCCGTATAATTTTTCATATAAACTTGTCCTTCACGAACATCACCCATTATTATAAAATCATTCTTTAAGTCCTTACAGTAACTTGAAAATTCTTCTATAAATTTAGTGTTTTCTTCATAATAATTAAAATACCATTTAACTCCTTCTAACTTAAATCCATCAATCCCTTTATCAATATAAAATTTTGCTATATCTTTTATTTCATTTTTTACATCTTCATTAGTTAAATTTATATCTGGCATACACTCTGACCAAGTAGCATAATATTTATCCTTTTCATTTAATTCTCTCCAAGCAAACTTTATTGAAGGTGATACTATACTTTGATTAAAATCCTTAAGTTTCTCTTCATTATCTTTCCATATATAATAATCTCTATATTTATTTTTTTCATCTTTTTTAGCCTCTTCAAACCATTTATGTTTATCTGAAGTATTATTTAAAACTAAACTAAGATTAACCTTTATATCTCTTTTTTTTGCCTCTTTTATTAAATTTTCAAAATCATCAATGGTGCCATATTCTTCTTTTATTTCCTTATGCTCTGTAATATCATAACCATAATAACTATTTGACTTTTGTATAGGCAAAAGAATTATTCCTCCAACACCTAAATCTTTTAAATAATCTAAATTATTAATTACACCATTAATATCTCCAATTCCATCTCCATTACTATCACTAAATTCTCTAACAAAAATTTCATAATAAACTCTTCCGTCCCTACCATTTAGAATGTTATTTTTTACAGTAAAATAATAAATAATTAATCCACTTAAACTTGCGCCAAAAATTAATCCAGCTATAACTTTACTATATTTATTTTTCAACATTCTTCCCCCCATTTTATTAATTTATTAATTAAAATTAAATTTTTTTCATTATTATCTCAAATTATACAGTATATTGTTATTTATACAACACATTCCCTAATACAAAATACTACATTTTTTTACTTTGACTCAATTAATTGGTAATGTAACCCTTTTATTTCTTTACATATCTTTTGAAATAAAAAAAAAGCACCTATTTTTATAATTTAATAAAAATAAGCACTTTAAAATATTATTTCGTTAATATTAATATTTCTTCTGAATCTAAATCAATTTTCTCTTTTAATTTTAATTTTTCTTCTCTCTCTTTATTTGAATAAGTTACTTTATATTTTCCATTTTCCATATTAACTGTAACTTTATCTTTTGAATTATTTATTATTACGTATGATATTTCTTTATTTTCTTCTCTTTTCATCACCATTACAGATTTATTTCCTGACTCAACCATAGAAACTGTACCACTATTTAATGATTTATTTTCATTTCTAACTTTTATTATATCTTTATAAAAATTATATAATGAATCTTTATCTTCTTTTTGTACATTTAAAGCAACTTTATTAACATCATTTGTTATCTTTCTCCAACTTGTATTTTTCTTCATATCTTTATTATCCCATATAAATGGTTCTCTTATATCTTCATCAGGCTTTATGCCAGTCATTCCAACTTCCTCACCATAGTATATAAATGGTGTTCCTGGTAAAGTTAAATAAATTACAGCTGCCATTTTCATCTTTTCTTCATCTTTACCTAATGTATTCATAACTCTATTTTGATCATGATTACTTAAAAATGGTGCAACAACAAAATTTTTATTTTTCTCTGTGTATAATTCATAATTCATTTCTATAGACTCAGGTAATTTTTCTATATTACCTGATAGTAATCCTTTAGTTACCTTTTCACCAAGTGAAAAATCAAAAAAACTATCAAGTGATGTTTGATACTCAGCCATCGAAAATGGTCCATCCCATACTTCACCAACTAAAATAAAATCTTTATTTAATGACTTACAGTAACTAGAATATTCTGTTATAAACTTATTATTTGGTTCTATCTCATTGTAAAACCATTTAACTGCATCCATTCTAAATCCATCTACTCCAATATCAATATAAAACTTTGCTATATCTTTTAATTCATCTTTTACCTTTTCATTGTCTAAGTTTAAATCAGGCATACCTTCCCAAAATATTCCGTAATGATAGTCATCATTTCCTTTAAACTTTGACCATGGCATTGTGCCCATTGGTGACATCTTTGATACTTCTTCTTTATTATCTGTCCATATATAATAATCTCTATAATGATTATCTTTTCCTTTACTTGCTTCCTTAAACCATTTATGCTCACTTGAAGAATGATTAATTACCATATCTATAAATACTTTTATATCTCTTTTATGAGCTTCTTCTAATAATTTTTTAAAATCTTCAATTGTTCCATAATCTTTATTTATATCCTTATAATCAACTACATCATAACCATGATAACTTGGTGAAGGATTTATTGGCATAAGCCATATTCCTCCAATTCCTAATTCTTTAATATAATCTAGTTTTTCAGTAACTCCATTTATATCTCCAATGCCATCTCCATTAGTATCATTAAATGCTCTTACAAAGATTTCATAAAAAACACGTCCATTATAACTCTCTTTGGAAAGGTTTCCAGAACTTTCAATAGAACATGACATAGTAGTTATCATTATAATTACTATAATAATAGATACAATAATCCTTTTTATATTTAATTCCCTTCTCATTATTTTACCCCCATATTTTACAACTTTATCTAATATTATACATTAGATAAAGTTTTATGTAAATATTTTCATTATATTAATATTTACTATAATTTTAATCTTTATGTTAATGGTATAATAAGTATATAGAAGAAATATTTAATCATATTTTATTTTTTGAATCTAATTTTAATTCTTTTTATATTAAGCTTTATTTTAAAGTTTTTTGAGCTTAATATATATATTATTAATTTTATAAAATTGAATATTTATAAACAAAAGAAACTTTAAATATAATTAAAAAGGACTGTTTTATTATGAAAAATAAAAAAATAATCCCTTTAATCATAAAAATAGTATCCTCTGTAATTGTATTAATAGCAATAATACTTATTTTTAAAATTTGCGATACTGTAAATGTTAATAATAATACTTCTTTAGTTTCTTATATTGAAAAAAGAGAACATTCTTCAAATATTGAAATTAAAAAGAAAAAAGATTATGGAAAATTATGCTTTCTTTTATATACTACAAACAACAACTCAAGTAATGAATATAAACTTATAATTTTAAGTAGAGATAATATATTAAGAAATCGCTATGGATTCTTTGGCTCATCAGGCTCTTCATTTAAAACAGATCCTGTTGAAATATATATTTTCCCTCATTCTGATTATAATTTATTTGTAGTCTTTGGAAATAATTCAAAACTGCATGCATCTAAATATGAAATCTTAAATAATAATGAAATACTTTATGATGAAAATTTAAATGTTAATCAATATATTCTAGGTGTATATAAAGTAGATCCTAATAATGTATTCTCAAACAAAGTAGAATTTTTCAATAATGAAGGTATTAGAGTATTTTAAAAAAACTATCGTATATAATTTTATATACGGTAGTTTCTTTAATAAATATTATTTTAGTTTCAAATTAAATATAGCACTTGGTGTATTATCTAAAATATTTGAATAAAATTCAACTATAATCTCTTTTGACTTACTGTTTAAGGCATAAGCTGCACTTGCTGTGCATTTTTTACCTTTACTTATACTCTTTGCAACTTTCTCAGAGTCTACTGGATAACTTTCTAATATGTTTCCTTCTTTGTCATAAACTTTAAAGTTACTATCTGATATAAATAATTTTTCACTTAAATCTAGATTCTCATACATAAATTCTAATAAGATAACCTTATTAGCCTTTGTATTTAAAAATTTATTTCTTTCCTTAATTTCACTTAAACTATTAATTGTAACTGACATAAGCTTATTGCCGTCTTCATCTTTTTCATAATATGATTCTTTTATTTTATATTTATTATTTAAATTTTTACTTGAAACTTCTTCATCATTACTTTCATTATTTTTATTGTTATTATCATAAGAATTTATTTCTTTATATAAATTTTCATTATTTAAAACTTTACTTTCCATCTCCAAAAGATACTTATATCTCTCTTTTGTAATATTTACTCCATTTCCTACAAAATGCATAAATAAAACTCCTAACAAAAAAGAACTTATAAAAATTACAAATTTATTTGATATTACTTTTTTTATTTTCTCCTTAATCAAAAAAATCCCTCTCTTTACAATAGATAATAACTAATTACCTTAGAATTATCACCATAAAGAAAAGGATTTATTCACCATTTTAAATTTGTTTTACATTTAATTTAACTTTATATTCTTCTTTTTTTCCATTTTCAAATTGCAAATTTAGTTTTAAATACATATTACTAAGTAAATATTTTTTATCATATTGTTTAGTTATATATTCACCAGATATTCTACCTATATTTGTTTCTAAATCTCCTGGAAATGAAAATAAGCGTTTCTCATAATTTTCTGATTTACAATTAGTGCAAAATAAAATTTTTTCATTATTGTTTCCATAAGCACATATTTGAATTTTATAAGATTTTAAATCTTTTTTATTATCACCTAAATATTCAATTCTACCAGCATCTAATATATCTTTATTATAACTTTCTATTATAATACCATCAGTAATCTTCAAGTAGTCATTTTCACCATTTACTGAATAAACTTTAAATGCTTTGTTTATCTTATCTGATTTATTTTTATAATTTGTTGCTATAGCAATAAAAAATATATTAGTTACAATTAAAGCTACAAGCAAGAATCTGAATTCTTTTTTCATAATCTCACCCCATAAGAAACATTATTTTACTAATATATTATTTACAACTTAAATAGTAATTATTAAATATTTTAACTATATTTTCTGAAACAATATTACGATAAATAATATAATTTTTAAGCTTTTATACATTTTTTATTTCATTGTTATAATATTACAAATTTTTAATTGATACCAACCATATTTTGTGATATAATAAAAAATTCACTATTTCAAAAATGTATGTTATAATATAATATATAATAAGTTAATCTTTGTTTAAAAAGCGATAATCTACTATTATTGCTTTTAATTTGCCTTAATTTAAGGCTATTACTTCAAAGGAAGTCATATACGCAAGAAAAATGTTATAAGGAGGTTTTTCATTTGTTTAACGTAGGTGATAAAATTGTATATCCAAGTCAAGGGGTAGGTGTTATTGATCTTATTGAATCAAAAGAATTTAAAGGTAAAATGCAAAAATATTATAAAATACACCTATTTAATAATTCAATGAAATTAATGGTACCATTTAGTGTAATTGAACCATCACATATAAGACTAGTAAGTGATACAGAAGAAATTGATAATGTATTTGATAATATGGATAAATTCTTAGATGTAGATGATGATTTTACTTCTAATAATTTTAGAGAAAGAATTGCTATTAATAATCAAAAGATTAAATCTGGAACTTTATCAGATTGTATCGAAGTTATATGTAATCTTAGTAAAATTAATTCAAAACATAGTCTAAATAATGTTGAAAAACAAATGCTAACTAATACAAAAAAAATTTTAATCGAAGAAATATGTCAATCTAAAGACTTATCTAATAATGAAGCAGAAAAATTATTAGACGCTTCTATAATCTTTTAATTCAAACCAATATATTTTTCAAGTAAAATACTTCGATTTAGCGTTGTAAAATTTAAATAAAAAACTTAAGGGACGCTAAATGCGTCCCTATTTTTTTATTATAATATTTTCTATTTTTTCATATGTATTAATAACAAATTCCTTTAAAAATTTATTATATAAAATACTAGTTATTATAACAATTATATAAGCACCTATTACATCTGTTGGATAATGATGACCAACATAAACTCTTGATATTCCAATAAGTACTGAAAGCACTGTAAATATACAGCCTATAAATTTATTAAACATTCCAAATCCTAATGCAATACTCATACTTGCAGTTGCATGATCACTTGGAAATGAAGTATCTGCTGCATGATAATAAAGTAAATTAACTTTATTATGAACAAAAGGTCTTGGAGAATAATAGAATACACCTATTAAAAAACTTATTATTAAATTAATAATAGTAAATACTATTGTGCTAACAGCCATCTTTCTATAATTTATATCTCTCTTAACTATACCTATTAAAAATATTGCGATTATAGTTAAAGCAAATATATATGGTAAATACTTTGAAGAAAATATCATAAAACTATCTAAAGCATTACTTTTATATGCTAGTCCATTAATCGCATGAAAAATTTCCATATTTAAGCTCAAAATTTCTTCCTCCTTTGTTTTATCAATGCTTATTATACACAAAATAACTAAATACTTAATTAAATATAGATTATAATTTAATTAAGATATAATTAAATTTTTTTAATTTTTATAATTATATATATAATAAAAAGCAGACTAATTTAATAATCTGCTCTTAATCTTATATTTTATCCTATTACTAATTCCATTTCTGTTTTTTCTTTTGTAATTACTTCCGCCTTAACCTTTTTAACTAAAGATCCACCTGATGTAACAAATACATTCTTTTCTATAATTAAATCCATTAAATCATTTACTTCTGTGTTTGTTAAGTCATCTCTTATTTCTTTAATAGTTAAATTAATACTATTATCTAATTCATTTTTAAAATTCATAACTAATATTCTTTCAATCATTCTAATATACCCCCTTTTATTTATAAAATATTCTTTTAAAATTATTCAGATACCAATACACTATCTTCTTCTCTTTCGATTGCTACTAATGGATAAGATATTAAACTTGATATAGCTTTTCCAACTAAATATATGTCTGTATCATTTGCTGTTAAATTTATATTTTTATATCTTTGATACTTAACTATATCCTTTCCCTTTCCATCTTTTCCTCTGTTATAATTTACTGATAAAGCTAATTCTTTTATTGTTTTTGTTGCCATCTTTATCAACTCCTTTCATTTAATAAATATGCACTTTATAAAAAACGCAAAAAAATTTATAAGAAAATTTTTAAGAAATCTTATAAGAAGTCTTAATTGTAACTTTATTTAAACTTAAATAAAAAAGAGATTCCTACAAATAATGCAAAAATCTCTTTTTAAAACTTATTTAATTATTTATATTAACCCATTAAAAAATCAAGTATATTCCAACCATCACTTGTTTTAGCCTTATATAACTCAGTAAATCCACATCTTGTACAACTTATTGTAATGAACTTCTTATTTTGAACATCAAATATTTTTGCGAAATTACCTCCTGTTGCTTGAAATTGATCTGATTCAAAATGTTCATTCCCACACTTTGGACAAATATATTGTTTCTTTTCCATTAATATCTCCCCTTTACTTTCATTAATTCAAATATACATAAAATTTTTTAAAAAATCCTTAAATGTTTATTAGATTTTACTTAATACACTAAAAATTTATTGATTCATTTCAATTAATAGTATTTATTTAATATATTACTAAATTTAATTCTATTTTTATTTTAATATCCCTTTAAATATTATTATTAAATAAATTTTATAAATTCAAATGATTATTTTATGCTATTTTTCAACTTTTACTAATATATATTAATATAAACCTTTTTGATGCTCCTGACCTCCTGGCATTAAAAAGAAAAGGTGCTAAAATATTAGCACCTTTATCTTATATATATTCTATTAACCAGCCATTCCAATGTACATTCCTACAAAATAAGGTATTAACCAAATAAACCATACTACCATACTAAATTTATGAAATGCTTCTTTAGCTTTTTCGCTTCCTTTATTTAAAACCCAAGTTGCCCAAACTGCATGGAATAACATTAATAATATTGCAAGCATGCCTGTTGATTGATGAATTAAAAGTTGAGCTGGTGTTATTGTTTTGTCAGCATGTGCTGCTGCAATTCTGCTCATTGTAAATGTTCCTAAAGTATCACAAACTAAACCACACCAGAAAATAATAACATGTTTCTTTTCTAATACTTTAGCTCTATGCTCTCCCCATACTCCTACTGTGTAGAAAATTAATGCAAGTGTTATAAATATAATTGCTGGAATTAATAATTTTGGCATAAAAATCTCTCCTTTTCAATCTTATTATTTATCTATTTTATTAATTAGCTTTTCTAAATTAGTTTCTATAAGAATTAAATCATCTTTAGAAATACCATTAAAAACCTCTTTGAAACTACCATTTATATCTTCTTTTATATCATTAGATAAAATTTGTCCTTTTTTAGAAAATACTATATAAGTAACTCTTTTATCATCTTCATCTTTAACTCTTTCAAATACTTCCATATTTTCCAATCTATCAACAATTCCAGAACAAGTAGATTTTTTAATTGACATATACTCACTAAGTTCTGTTAAAGTTAATCTTTTAAAATGTGCTACAAGTTTTATAGCTGTAATTTGACTTTGAGTAAGACCTCTCTCTTTAATTTTTTGATTAATTCTATTATTTATAATTGAATTAATTTCTTTTAAATAAAGACAAATCTTAAATTCATGTGAGTCTTTCATATTTTCCTCCCACAATTAATTTAGTTAGTATACTAACTACTTTATTATAATAATATTTTAAGGCTACAAATACAATGAACAGACTATTAAATAATATTTAACAATAAAAGAAATGATTTTTTAATAAATTAGTAAATTGAGAATAGATATATATAAGTGTTATAATTAATTAAATCAAATGAAAAGAAGGGATGAGACTATGTTAAAAAAGCTTACAGATAGAGTATATTATATGGAAAATAAAGAGTCTGGTGATAGACCTGCACTTGGCCTTGTAATTGGAGATAAATATAGTTTAATTATTGATGGAGGTAATTCAAAAGCTCATGCAGAAAGCTTTTTAAAAGAAGCAAAAAAACTAGCAACTTCAGAAATAAAATATTTAGTTATAACTCACTGGCATTGGGATCATATAGTTGGAGCAAGCTATATGAACTTAATAAATATAGTAAATGGTATAACTAATGAAAAACTTGATGGACTTAGAGATTTAAAATGGACAAACAGTGCAATTGAAGAAAGAGTTAAAACTGGTGAAGAAATTGAATTTTGCTTAGAACATATAAAAATAGAACACCCAAATGATGATAGAGAAATTTTAATACCTACAGGTGATATAATTTATGATGAATTTTTAAAGATAGATTTAGGTGGAGTTAAAGTTTTTGTTGAACACATTTCAAGTGATCATTCAAATGATAACTCAATAGTTTTAATTGAGGAACCATCTAAAACTACAGCCTTTGTTGGTGATTCTCTTTATTTGGACATGTATAACGGTAATTGGAGCTATTCAAAAGATAAATTTATACCACTTCTAATAGAACTTGAATGTTATGAAGCAGACTATTACGTTCCATCTCATCATGAAATATATACTAAAGAAAGTTTTGATAAATATGTTAACCATATGAAACTATTAAGTAATATTGTATCTGACAAAACTTCTATAGAAGATTGTATAAATGAATTCAGAAAAGAATTAAAAAAAGAGCCAACTGAAGATGAAATATATGATATGAATTGCTTTGTTGAAGGTAATAAAAAAGAGTTATAATAATAAATTGTAAACAATTTCAAATATATGTTTTATTTTTCTTATATATGGTATATAATAAACTTAAATTAAATACTATATATAAAAAGATTATATATATTTGATGTACGCATTATGAGAATTAGGAGTCGCGTGCTATTCTATAAAGTCTATAGATTAGCTGCGATTTTTTTTATCCCTTTTGTTAATTTTTTAACTTATTATTGGTATAATGGAGGTATTTTTATGAATTATTCAAAACAATATAATGAAAAGCTTATCTCAATAGATGATGCATTAAACCTTGTAAAATCAAATGATGAAATAGTTTGTTCACTAGGACCATGTGAACCACAAGGTTTTCTTAATAAATTACACACAATAAAAAACAGGGTTGAAAATGTTAATGTAGTAACAATGTTAAGCTTAAATGAGTATGTTTATAACACAAATGAAGCTATGAAGGGACATTTTTTTAATGAATCTTTATTTATGGGAGGTCCTGCAAGAAATGCTAGAAAAAACGGATTAGGTTCATACATCCCTACTCACTTAAGATATTCTGCAACTAAAAGATTAAAATATAAAAAACCTAATATTTTTGTTGGAGCTGTAACTCCAATGGATAAACATGGTTTCTTTTCTCTTTCACTTTCTTTAGTTTATGAACGTGAAAATGTAGAAAAAGCAGATATAGTAATTTTTGAAGTAAATGAAAATTTACCAAAAACTCATGGAGATACACAAGTTCATATAAGCGAAGTTGATTATATAATAGAAAACACAACTAAAGTTCCAGAGCTTCAACCAAAAGAACCATCAGATAAAGATTTAATAATAGGTGATTATATAGCTTCTTTAGTTGAAGATGGTTCTACTATCCAACTTGGTATTGGTGGAATTCCAAATGCTGTTGCTAAATCTTTAATGACAAAAAAAGATTTAGGAGTTCATACAGAAATGATTACAGAAGGAATAGTTGATCTTTTTGATGCTGGAGTTATTACAAACAGCCAAAAGACTCTTCATAAAAATAAAATAATTGGAACATTTGCTCTTGGAACGAAAAAACTTTATGACTTCTTAGATGATAATCCTTGTGTGGAATTAAAATCTTGTTATTATGTAAATGATCCATTTGTAATTGGAAAGAATAATAAAATGATTTCAATAAACACAGCTTTATCAGTTGACTTAACTGGTCAGTGTTCATCTGAAAGCTTTGGCTTTAATCAATACAGTGGTACAGGTGGACAAAGCGATACTGGAATTGGTGCATTTATATCAGAAGGTGGTAAATCAATTATAGCTCTCCACTCTACTGCTAAAGATGATAAAATTTCAACTATATCAACAGGACATGCTCCAGGAACTTCTATATCTTACTCAAGAAATGATGTTGATTACGTTGTTACTGAGTATGGAATAGCAAATCTTACTGGAAAAAGTGTAAAAGATAGAGCTAAAAGTTTAATAAAAATAGCTCACCCTAAATTTAGAGATGAACTTACTGAATTTGCAAAATCAAATAATATTATTTAAATAATAATCTAAAATTAATATAATAAATTTTATAAAAAAGGATGTGTTCAATATGACTGAAAAACAATCAATCAAAAAAATGGAAAGACAAATAGATATTTTAAACAATCAAATCAAAATGCTTGAAATGCTTGCTAAAAACTCATCCTCTTGTGAAGAAATCCTAAATTACTTTGGTGAAGAAACTACTGATTACATTGAAAACGTAATCAAAAATGCATCCCAAGTTTTAGGTAACTAAATTTAATAATTATTTTTTATAATATAAATAATTTAAAATAAACCACTATATACTCCAATTGTTCAAAATAAAAACGACATGTTTTAAAACATGTCGTTTTTATTTATATTATTAAACAAATTATTCCACATCTAACATATTAACAGTTGCCTCTTCTTCTTTAGTAAAAATATTAATAACTAATGAAACTACTACTGCAATTACTGCTGGTACTATCCATGCAAATCCTGCACTAGCAAATGGTACAAATTTAAATATTCCATTAAGTGCTGTAACTCCAAATTTAGTATGAAGTACATCTAATACAGATACTACAAGAGTTGTGTAAACTGTTATTTTGTAAGTTAATTTACTTTCTACTCCAATTATATTAAATAATATAAGAACTATTTGTATTGGGTAGAAAATCATAAGTATTGGAACTGCAAGTGATATTATGCTTCCTATACCAGCAATTGAAATTATTGCTGAAGAAACACAAATTATTGTAACTATAATTTCATATTTAACTTTTAATAATTTTGAGAAAAACTCTCCTACCATTGCTGTTAATCCAATTGCAGTTGTAAGACAAGCTGCTGCAACAGCAATTCCAAGTGCTATCTTACCAAAATTACCTAAAATTAAATGTGCAATTCCTATAGTTAATTCAGCTTGGCTTATATTTTGTGGAAAATATCCTCCAAGGGCTGCCCCTAAAAATAATAATCCTCCATACACAAATACAAATCCAATACTTGATACTATACTTGCTTTCTTTAATATAGACTTTTTATCTGAATCTTTATTATAACCTAAAGCAACAATTGCATTTATTGCAATTACTGCTGTAAGAGGTGCTCCTAATGCATCCATTGGTTGGTATCCATTTATAAATCCATAACTAAATCCATTTACTGTTCCATCTCTAAATATATGTTCAGTAAAAAATATACCTTTAATTATAATTACTGAAAGTATAACCAAAATAATTGGTGTTAATACCTTACCAATATATCCTACAATTTTTGTTGGCCTTAAAGTTAACACAAGTGTTATTGAGAAAAATATTACTGCAAAAACTACTGAGCTTATTGAATCACCTAAGTTAGGTAAAATACCCATTTCATATGTGCTAGCTCCAGTTCTTGGGATAGCAACAATTGGCCCTAAGCATATAAGTATTAGTGCTGTATAAATATTTGTAAATTTAGAACCTATTTTCTCTCCAAACTTCTCTAAACTTCCTGCTTTATTAAGAGCTAATATTCCAAGAAGAGGTAATCCTATACCTGAAATAAAAAATCCTAATAAAGACATAAACCAATCTTTACCTGAATTTATACCAATCTCTGGTGGAAATATTAAATTTCCAGCTCCAAAGAATATGGCAAATATTGTGAATCCTACTGCTATGAAATCATGCTTTTTATTCATGTTCATACCTCCTATACTACTATTAACTTTCCTTCTTTTAAGTTTAATAACTTAAATCCTACTTTTCCTAACTGTACTACTCTGTTCTACAATGCTATATGTTTTGTCCATTTTATCATATAAAATAATATTTTGTAAATAATAAAATAATATAAAATTCATTTAATTTAAAACTTATTTTATTAAACATTTTATATTATTTTTTAAATTATTATATTAATTTACTAATTCTTTCTTTAACCTTATTTGGTAAAATTCCATTCAATGATCTTTTTAATAACTCATTATTTTTTATTCCATTATCATTTAAATACTTTTCTATTTTCTGTACTTTATATTCTCTTCCTTCTATAAGTTGATATATAACATACCAATCTTCTAAAGATGTAAGCGGTATATTTTCTCCATTTATTTGCATTACATTGTCTATTGATTTTTCATCAAATATATATTCAAAAACTCCATCCTTATGGTTAATTTTAAATCCTGACATAACATCAATATCAATATTCTCTATAACATATTCATAAAAATATTCAGTTGAATAATCTTCTGTTTTTTTATATTCTTTCTTTATTCCCATTTCTTTTAAAATATTGTCAGCTTTTTCAATATCTTTTAAGCTAACTAATATATCTATATCATTTGGATTTTCAATTAAATTATAATAATTTAACACTATTGAAGCTCCAACCGCCCACAATATTCCTTCTTTATTAAACTTTTTTCCTATATCACTTAATAGTGAATATTTATCTAGTATTACTTCTTTACTATTATTCATTACTTTTCTCCCTTATTTTATTTAACAATAAATTCAACCAATCTTTTTGCTTCTTCTAACCCTGAATTAATTTTTAAAGCTTCATTAAAATAATTAAATGCAATTTTATCATTTTCCATTAAAAAATTAAGTGATTTCTTAGGTCCCATATACCTAATACCCTTTATATTAAAATATATTTCAAGCCCTTCTGTTAATAAAAGATGATATCTAAAATTCCCTTCAATATCATTTCTTTTTACTCTATTTATCATTTTAAGAAGCCAACTCTTTTGAAAATTAATCTCTTCATCACTTAATTTTTCTTCTGTTTTCAAATACTTATCAATATCTTCTAAGAGCTTATTACACATATTTTTTTCATCTAATATTATCTTGCCACCCAAAATATGAATTAATTTTTTAAAGTCATACATAACATTAGTATCATATATCCACGCATCTAACTCTCTTCCTAATAATTTATTTGTATCATTTTGTTCTTTAACATTGTCAGAGAAACAAATTACATCTATATCACTTTCATTAGTTTCTGTTCCGTCTGATAATGATCCATATAATATTATTGAATGACAATTATATTTTTTCTTTAAGTATTTTTTCAAAACCTCTATCTCTTCTTTTTTATCCACGCCCAATAACTCCTTACTATTTTTTATTACTTATTTGTGATGAAAATTTTATTATAATTGTAACATATTTCAAAAAGCAGATAGAAATTTTTATTCTATCTGCTTAACTTGTAAACACTAAAAATTTTTAATCTTAATTAATCCACAATCATAACTTAAAAAATATATTAAATACTAAATAATCTCTAACCTTTTTACCTTCCAAATACTAATAATTATACTAAATATAATTATTATAATTAATGGTAATAAGCTAGTTGTATCATACTTTCCTGTACTCATTATTTCATAACCTAAAGTTGCTGGAAATACTTTCCCTATATTTCTAAATATATTTGGTAATAAATCTACTGGAAACATAATACCTGAAAGCATTATTGATGGAAGAAAGATAAACTGTGATATCATTGTAAGCTTAGATATGCTTTTTACAAATAATCCAATTAATGTTCCAATTGACAATGATGCAAAAAGAAATATTAAAAGTCCAATAAAATATAAAAATATATTATTTGGAATAGTTGCATCAAATGCTATAGGAGCAATAAAAAATAAAATCAAACTCATAATGAATAAATGTATAAATCCTGAAATAAAATTATTACCTATTATTGAGAAAAAAGGTATGTTGTATACTTTGTAAGATTTTTTTATATCACTATTAAAAAATTCTACTAGCGATGTTGGAAACCCTATAATTGCTCCCATAGTTACTCCAAAAACAGTCATTGATGGAATAAGTGTTTTATATGCTTCTTCATTAATTGATGTAAATATCCTACTCATAAATAAAAAGAAAACTAAAGGAACTATATAATAAGTAAGTAGTATTCCTTTATTTCTTAAATCCAACTTCCACTTAATTAAAACACCATATAAAAATGCACTCATTCCTCATCCCCCTTAGTAATACTCATAAAACATTCTTCTAAGCTTGCACGTTCTATTTTTATATCATTAATATCAATTTTATTCTCTTTTATTAAATTGAGAAGTTCTAACAATGCTTCATGAACACAATTGGATTCAAAATTGTAATATTCTTTATCGATTCCTTTATACTCTGAATAATTAATTTGTAAATTTTCTAATTTAGCTGATAATTTTACTTTTATTTTATATACACTTTTTATATTGTTTGTAAGTTCATTTGCTGTTCCTATAAAAACTATACATCCATCTTTTAAAATAGCTATTTTATCACATAAGCTTTCTACTTCTGCCATATCATGACTTGCTATTATTATTGTTTTACCAGAGCTTTTTAACCTTTTAATTTCTTCGTGAAAAGATACTCTTCCTTCAACATCTAAGCCTGCCGTTGGCTCATCAAGAAAAATAATATCAGGATTACCTATTATTGATAATACTAAATGTAATCTCATTTTTTGTCCTGTAGATAGCTCTTTATACTGTTTTTTTAATATATTTTTTAATCCAAGTCTCTTTATTAATTCATTATCAATACTTCCTTTATTCCACTTTGAAAATAAATTTAAAACTTCATAACATCTTATATTCTCAGGAAGAGATGATGTTTGTAACTGCACCCCTACTTTTCCATTAATATATATTTTTCCATAATCATATTCTCTTAAACCTTCCATACATTCAAGAGTAGTTGTTTTACCTGCACCATTTATTCCTAAAATCGCAAATATTTCTCCTTCTTTTATGTCAAATGATATTCCCTTTAAAACTTCTTTTTTCCCATAACTCTTCTTTAAATTAGATACTCTAATTTTATAATTCATATTTCCCCCTATTTAATTAATATTTGAAAAACATAATTAATCATTATAGTATAAAGAAAAGAACAAATATAAACTTATCCTTTTTAACCTATATATCATTATCATTATTTATAGTTTCCTTTTCATAACAATAGCTTGCAAAGCCTTTCCTGACCAATTTAATGCTTCAAATATCATTTTCACTATAATCCTTTAACTTATTATTCTCCATTTTCCAAGCATTATAAAATTCACTAATAGATTTATATCTTTTTTCTCTATTTTTATTTACAGCTTTTTTGGCAATATAATATAAATTTTCTGAAGCTTTCCAAGATTCAATATCCCGAGTTTTATTATCTCCTAAAACTTCAAAAGCAATCGCTCCCATAGTATATACATTAGTAATTTCATCTATTGATTCTCCAAATTCAAATTCTTCTGGTGACATAAATCGATCTGATCCCCACATTCTTCCCATAGTATTTATTATAGGACCTTTAGTATAAAAATCTATATCACATATTGTAGTTTTATTATTTAAAAAATCATATATGATACTTCCATCATAAAAATCTATTGCTACATATCCCTTTTTAGCTATTAATTCATGTAGTTTAAAAATATCATCAAGACATTTAAGCTTATATCTTAAATCCAATTTACTAAATTTATAATTTGGAGATTTTGGATGAACATACTTTGGATACTTGTCAAAATTCCAATGTTCATGCAAACATTCACCATCTATCCATTCAAATATTAAAGCATACCCATTATTTACTTCAAAATGATCAATTAAATTTATAAGATTTGAATCTTTGATATCCTCATATATTAAAATTGTATTCTTCAATCTTAAAATAGCCTCTTCACTCTTTCCACCATAATTAATAGTAGGTGCTCCTGCATATTTTATAAATAACTTTTTATTGCCATCTTTAAGTCCAAAACAAATATTTCCTGAATCTTGTTTATCAAATACTTTAAAAACCTGTCCATATTTATTTAAAAATCTAAAATCAAAATCTTTTTTCAACTCAAAACTTACATCATCAATCTTTTTTATTATACTATTCAAATTATTCCCCCTTAAGTAAAATAACCTTATTTAACTTTTATATAATAAGTATCATATGCTTTATCAAACACATATCCTAACTTTTCAGCTAAACTTTTTGAATTTAAGTTTGCTGCATCCCAACTTGGATATATATTTCTTTCAAGACAATCTTTAATTAGTGCTGCCGATACTATAGTTGCAAGTCCTTTTCTTCTATAATTAATATCTGTATCAACTTCTATTTCAATTCCATTATCATAAATTGTATAACTTGATGCCCCACTAACAACTTTACCATTATGAATTATAACGTATCCAATTCCCCTATTTAGAAAATCTTTTACTGATTCAAATTGACCTGTAAAATCTTCTGAAAGCTCATTTAAAGATTTGCTATTTGCAATTTCTTCATCAATCTTTTTTAATTCATATCCATCTTCTAATGGAATTAAAAATCCTTTTATTTTGTTAATATCCAAATTATTTATATCCTTTTTAAATGAATATCTGCTAAACTTCTCTGAAAGTTCTACATCCATCTGTTCAATACGCCTTCCAATACTATCACTTTGAGGAACTATAAACATATTTTTAGGAATATTATTTAATAACTCACCTAGCCCATCACTATTTGAATCTCCTGCAAAGAAAGTAAAATCTCCAACTAAAGCTTGTACACAAGTAGGTTCTTTAAGATTATCAACAAAAATACTTCCCATATGTCCTTGAATACATGAAAGTATTAATGTATCATCCATTCCACTAAATAGCTTCATTACTTTATCTCTTAATTCATTATTAGATTTTAAAACAGCTTTATAAATCATAAACTCACTCCCTTCTAAAATAAATTTCTTAGAATTTTAACTTATAAATTTCTCTTTAATTTCTTTAATCAAAGTATTAAAATAACGCTTTACAGCATTCCTATTATTAAGCTAATTGTTGATAATAGTGCCATTATTGAAATAAAAACCATAGCTAAAATTTTCCCAATCTTTGCAAACTTATCCCCTCGGTACCTATTACCAATAAATATTGCTATTAAAAATAATATTATAGAAATTATTGAAGTTGGAATTTCAAGTCCTAATGCTCTCATTATAAAAGTTCCAACATAATTCCCATTTACATAAGTAAAAGAAAAAACTATAGATATTATAGAAATTAATAAAGATAAACTTCCTACACCTAATTTCCTAGTAACTTTTGACTTCTCCATAAACTCATCCCCTCAAATTTATTTTTCACAGTTATATTTTTTTGTAGTTATCTCTAATATACATCCTAATCCTAATCCGATTATCATTCCAAATATTAGCCATTTGTTATTAACTAAATATCCTATTACACTTCCTAATAATCCCAAAAACCTATCTTATATATCCAAAATATATGAATTGTTTTATTCATTTTATTTACCTCCTTATAAGATTATTTTTTATCTTCTTACTTATATAATATAACTCCCAAGAATAAATTTCCATATATTATAATATTTGTTTTAAATTTATACTTAATTATAAAAAAGCCTATTTAAATAAAATTTTAATTCTATTTAAATAGGCCATTTTGTATATTCTAAAATATTAAATTCATCCATAATCGTCCTCAAAATTTAGTAATTATAAATTTTCTATATTATTTTCATCATATCCTATAAAAGTTGCTACTGCTATTGCTTTTAATACTCCAAAAAATTTTTTCATCCTTATCACTCTCCACTAATTTATTGTTTAATTTCTTTTTACAATTCAAATTATATAATTTCACAATAAAATTAAGTATCGATTTATATTTCATATAAATTACATTTTTGAAATCTTCTTCAAATTATTTCTTTAACTCTTCCAACAATACCACCTTCAAGCATAACTTTAATACCTCTATGATGATTTGGTGAATTTGTAAGAATTCTTTGTATTACCCCTTCTGTTAATTTACCAGAACGTTGGTCTTGCTTTTGAACTACCATAACTTTCATACCTAGTTTTAAATCCGCTCTTCTAGTTCCATTCATATTTTTCCTCTTTCCTATTTATATCATTTAAAATAAAAATTGCCTAAAATAATTAGAAACTTTTAGGCAATTTTAAAATTACATATTTTAATATTTAAATTTTTACTTTTCTACTACACCATATTTTATAAATTTAAATTTTCTTATTAAGTCCTCTCTACACTTTTCTTTATGACACATATTACTAAAAAATATAGAAATCTGATTCATCATTATATTCATAAGCATACTATTAAGACTTATAAGTTCATCAAAATCTTTTACTTTTAAACTACTTACATCAACAAGCTTTATAAAATAATCTTTATATTTTAAAAAATTATCTGGCTTTAAAAATGCAAATAAATGATTTAAAAGTTTTATATCCATATTTGAAACTGTAGTTATTATAAAATCTCTATCTTCACTATTTGCTGTATCCTCAGTTATAAAATCATAAACTAAAGTTAAAAATTCAAATATATCATATTTTTTACCTTTAATATTTTTTGCTAATGATTCAAGCATTCTATATTTAAATTCATCTAAAATATATATAAATAAATCTTCTTTATTTTCAAAATATTGATAAAAGCTTCCTCGTGATATACACGCTTCTTTTATTATTCTATTTATTGAAGCATCATAAAAACTATATTTGCTAAACTCTTCCTTTGAAGCAGTTATAATTTTATTTTGTTTATCTTTTTGTAAATTAAAAAATGTTTGGAAGGGCATCTATAATCTTCTCCTATCAATATTTAAAGTAATTATTTTATTCTGTTCTTAATGAATCAACTGGATCTAATTTTGCAGCTTTTCTAGCTGGTACAAGACCTGCACACATACTTACAATTGTACTTACAAGAATACCGCATATTGCATAAGCTGGAGTTATATTTATAACTTTCATATCAAAAACTTCCATTGAACCAATGTTTGCAACAATTGATATTAAAAATGCACCAGTTAAGCCAATTATACCACTAAATAACCCTATTAAAAATGCTTCTGATACAAATATTCTCTTTATATCTTTACTTCTTGCTCCTATTGCCCTTAATAATCCAATCTCCTTTGTTCTCTCAACTACACTTATATGAAGAACTACTAATATCATTATCGATGAAACAATTAAAGAAATAGCAGCAATACCAGCAAGAACTATTGTTAATACATTTAACATTGTTATCATTTGATCTCCCATAATTTCTTGAGTTGATCCTTGATACCCCATATCTAAAATCTTTGTTTTTATATTACTTGCCTTTTCTTTTGTATTTGCAACAAGATATATAACACTTGCATCTAAGTTTTCATCTTTCTTTTTAAGTAATGAATTTAAATCATTATAATTCATAAACACAACTTCTGTTGTTTCTGACATACGGTCTTTGTTTCCAGTTGTATAAATACCACTTACCTTAAATGTTCCTTCAACTTCTTTTCCTTGAACCAATGCTTTTAATTTAACATTTTTTCCAATAATATTTTCACCAAGTTCTTTTTCAACTAATTCACTTACTAAAATTTCATTGTTTTTTGGTAATTTACCTTTCTCTACATTTTTATCAGTTATGGCAGATGACATACTATTTAACATCATTATATCGCTTTTCTTATCTCCATATTTTAATGAATTATTTCCTGACATATTTATATAACTAAATCCTTTTTGTACTTCCTTAACACCATCTATTTTTGATAATTCTTTTATATTTTTATCTTTAAAAGGTTCTTTTGCACCCATCATGGCTTTCATAGCGGCTGCTGGGTCATTTGGATTATTAGAATTTTTCTCTGCCGGCATATTAACTTCAACTACTAAAGGGTTCATAAAACTTTTTATCATATCATTAAAATATGATTTCATTCCATTCCCTAAAGATAACATTAATACAACACTCATAATCCCTATACTTACCCCTACAGCAACTAATATATTTCTCTTAAGTTTTTGCTTCATATTATTTGCTGCAAGTCTTATTGCTGAAAAAAAGCTTAAATTTTTGTTGCTTTTATTTTCTGCTATATTTTCAAAAGAAACGTTATCTAATTCTACTCCTTCAATATCTTCAACTATTTCTCCATCCAATATTTTTATTATTCTACTTGAATGGGCTGCAACCTTTTCTGAATGAGTAACCATTATTACAAGCTTACCTTTTCTTGCAATATCTTTTATAATGTTTAATACTTGTTCTGTTGTTTCAGAATCTAATGCCCCTGTTGGCTCATCTGCAAGTATTATCTCTGGATCATTAACCAAAGCTCTTGCTATTGCAACTCTTTGTTTTTGACCTCCAGATAACTGATTTGGTTTTTTGTGAATATGTTCTTCAAGTCCAACTTCCTTTAAAACTTTAGTAGCTTTTTCTATACGAGTCTCTTTACTTACATTAGATAAAGTAAGTGCAATAGTTACATTATCTAATATAGATAAATGTGGTATTAAATTACAACTTTGAAATACGAAACCTATTTTTTTCTTTCTATATTCATCTAATTCTTTTTCTTTAAAATCACCTATATTCTTTCCATCTATAAGTAATTCACCTGTAAAATCAGAATCCAAACCTCCAATTAAATTCATCATTGTAGATTTACCGCTACCTGACTCACCTATTATAGATACAAGCTCCCCTCTATTAAAGGATACATTAATATTTTTTAATGCATGAAACTCTTGATTATTACCTAGTTTATAATACTTATTAATATTTTTTAATTGTAATAAATCCATATTTTATCTCCTCTAACTTTAACATTATATGACAAGTTGTCATTTCTAATAAGTTTATATGACAAGCTGTCATATGTCAATTGAAATATATGCCTTAATCAATTAATATTTTATCTACTTTTTAAAATAATTAATCATATAATACTAAAAATATTTTTTTAATTTATCTCTATTTAAATTAAATACTATGAACTTTTTGTATAATTTAATTATATTTATTTCTAAAGTAGTATAATTTTACTTAGTAATAAGGGAGGTTTTTTATATGAGAAGAGTCTATACTTGTTTTCCTCACGGAAAAGTTAAAGCTTTAACTTTAAGTTATGATGATGGTTCTTTAGCTGATATAAGATTAGTTAAAATATTAAATGAAAATGGTATTAAAGGAACTTTCCATTTAAATTCAAATTTAATTTTAGATGATGTAGATGTTTATGATAAAGTTCCATTTTATGAAGTTAAAGAACTTTATAAAGGTCATGAAGTAGCATGCCATACTTTAAATCATCCTGATATGACACGAACTAATATGACTACTAATATACAAGAAGTTATAAATGATCGTATTAATATTGAAGATGTAGTTGATTATCCTGTTCGTGGTATGTCTTATCCTTATGGTACATTTAATTTAGAAATTAAAAATATTATGAAAATGTGTGGAATAGCTTATTCTAGAATTACTGGTAATTCTGAAAACTTTAATATGCCAAAAGATTTTTATGAATGGAAACCAACTTGTCACCATAATCATAAATTATTAGAACTTTGTGATGAATTTTTAAAAAGAGATAGAAAAAATTTACTAAGTCTTTTCTATGTTTGGGGACATAGCTATGAATTCGATAGGGATAATAACTGGAAACTAATAGAGGACTTTGCAAAAAAAATTGGTCATAAAAAAGATATCTGGTATGCAACTAATATTGAAATAGTAGATTACATAAATGCTTCAAAAAGACTTCAATTCTTTGCTGATTGTAGTAAAGTTTTCAATCCAAACGGAATATCTATTTGGTTATCTATATTTACTAACCTTTCAAAAACTCAAAAAATCATTGAAGTTAAGCCGCTTGAAACAGTTTCTTTAAAGTAAGATAAACTAAAAATACTAAGGAATATAAATTAAATTATTTTATAATCCTTAGTATTTTTTTTAGTTTATTTATTAGATTCTATTTCATTAACTATATTATTAATTCTTTGCATTAAAGTATTTAAATCTGTATATCCTTTAGCCGCAAGATAATATTTCTTTTCATTTTCTTTTATTAAAACTTGTGGAAATGAGTTAACTTTAAGCATCTTTGCATATTCAAAATCTTTAATAGAATCTTCTATGACACTTTTCTCTTTCATTTTACTTAAAAATTCATTTTCATTTATATTAAAATATTGTGCAAGTGATTTATAAAACTCATCATAATTAGGATTTAATCCTTCAAAAAATATTTGATTTTGTAATTTCTTTATAAATTTAAATTCATCTTCTTTTTTAAATCCATAAGTTCTAAATGCACTTAAAGCACGTGCTGTTTTTTCTGAATTTAATTTATAGTTTTCTTTTCTTATTAATTCTAAATACGCTTCTGTTATTTTAGCACCTGTAACTTCAAAAATACGATTATATCCTTCTTTATAATGTTCTTTTAGTATCATCTTTACTGGTACCATTGCTTCTCCTGTAAACATACCTCCACTTACTATTTTAAAATTAAATTTATCCTTAAACTTTTCATAAGCTTCATTTATTACATCATCAAAACCATAACACCATGAACATAAACCATCATATACATAAATTATTTCATAATACTTTTCCATAAATATTACCTCCAAATCTTTACATACATAATAGTTCAATGAAGTTTCATTTTCAATGTACTTAAAAGTTATTTAATTGTATATTAATATAAATAATATAAGCAGTATTAAATGTTAATAATTATTGTTTTAAAAGTTAAAGCTAATCTTCTATTGAATTTATTATATTATCTATATTTACTTTTAGCTCATTCCAATTTTCTATAAAATTATTTAGCTCATCTATTCCGCTATCAGTAAGTCTATAATATTTTCTTTTAGCTCCAACATTTGATTCTCTCATAGTAGCAGTTAAAAGCCCTGCTTTTTCTAATCTTAAAAGCAGTGGATACATTGTTCCCTCAGATGCATTATCAAAACCATATTCTTTTAACTTTGATATTATCTCGTATCCATAAGTTTCATTCTTATGAATTATTGCAAGTATGCATCCTTCCAATGTACCTTTAAGCATTTGTGTTTTTTTGCTCATTTATATCAACTCTTTCTTTAATCCTCTTCTTTTCTTATATTCTTTTTCACTTATATAGTTATTTAGCTCATATAAAATTCCAAATGGTAACACTAAAAAGTATATTTTTATATCAATTAAATTTATTTGTGGAACTATTGTTTTTACAGTTATTATTATAGAAATTGAAATCATTATAAGTAAAATAATAAACTTTAATATTTTATTATCTTTTTTAATCTTTTCACCATAAACTTTAATTTTACATTCTTTTATAGAATCCTTTTTTATTTCTGAAAATACTAAATAACACATTAAAGCTATTATTAAATTTGAAATTAATTGATTGATTGTCAGGTTATAATTTAATGTAAATCCTTTACCCATTAATATACTTGTTAATTGAGACATTAAGTAATTTATAGTAAATAATACAGCCATAGAAATTAAAAATACTTGAATTTTAAAATTATTTATTATTTTATCAACTCTAGTATACTTAACTTTTATTTCATTTATTATATTATCACAAAATTTTATATAATTATCTCCAACTAAATATTTTATATCTTTACCATCTTTTTCAGCTTCTATAATCATATCTGCAATTTCTATTAAAGTTTCTTCTACATCTATATCTTTTAAATCTGAAAGTCTCATATAAACTACAATTTCTTCGTATATATTCTCATCTTCTTTGGTCATTCTTTTACTCAGCTTATTTATTTCTTTTAAATATTTCTCTTTAATACCCATATTACCATCTCCTAAATAATATTTATTCTTAAGTATATGTGTATTGTATTACAAGGTATATACTTTGTCAAACAAGGTACTATAAAATAAAAAGAAGAAGTTAAAATTTTTAACCTCTTAACTTCTTCCTTATTTTTACTTTATATTATTTTTCATCTTCTACTTTATTTTTCTTTTTTATAAATACTACCCCAACTAACATTAATAAAGCTGCTACCATAACTGATAATATTCCATATTCATAACCTGTTTTAGGTAAATTATCATCTTGGTTATTTTTATCTGTTTTATTTAAATCTTTATCTTGACTATTTGCTTCAGAGTTTACTACTTGTTTTTTATCATTTGCAGTGTCCTTTGATTTATCATTTGTAGTTGCATTGGCTGTGCTATTATTATCTTTTGAAGCATTAGTAGAATTATTTGTATTTGTATTATTATTTTTATTATCTGTTTGTTTATTAGGGTCTTGGTTATTATTTGTTTTATCGTTGTTTGTTTTATCATTACTTGTTGTTCCGCTATTTTTATCTGAATTATCTTTATCATTATTAGTATTTGGGTTTTCTACTGCAAATGCAGTTTGTGAAGTTGTATGTGGTTTGTTTGCGGCAAGTAAATCTTTATATAATAAATAATATGATGCTGATGACCAACTAAAGTTTTTACAATTTAATCCATTACCATTTTCAGGATCATAATTTTCTCTTATTGGACCATCTCCAGTTAATCCTTCTGCTTTATTAAACAACTTCTCTGTCATTGATTTTGCTTCTTTATTGTAACCATAATTTTGAAGTGCTTCTACTCCAAATAATGCTTGATCTAACCATACTGGGCCTCTCCAGTATTGAGTAGGTGAATATTTAGGATTATCCTTTGAAGCTGTTGGGAATGGCATTGGAGTATTAAACTTATCTGGACTAACCATATTTTTTTCTACTGCTTGAGCTTGTTCTTTAGTTGCCATTTTAGCCCATAATGGTATCCAACCTTCTGTTCCTTTTCCCCTATTAACTAATAATTTTTTCTTTGTTCCATCATTATTAATTTGAAGGTCGTAGAAAAATCCTGTTTTCTTATCAAACATATTATTATCTACATATTGTTTTATATGTTCAGCTTGCTTTTCAAATTTTGCAGCATCTCCACTTTCACCTAAAACATCAGCCATTGATTTTAAGAATCCATCTTCTGCGTAAAGATATGCATTTAAATCAACTGATTCTTGATTTATAGAGTATCCAACAACTTTTCCATCTTTATTTTTATTTTCAAATACTTTTACCCCTACATCTCCTTCACCTGATCCTTTAACATCGAATCTTGTTGCATTATCCATTCCACTTTCCCAAGCAGCAGCTTCGATTATTGCATTAGGATCAAATTTTGGATTTCCATCTTTATCTTTAACTACATTTCCATCCTTATCATATAAGTAGTGAGCATTATGAACCATAGCTCCATATTCAGCTATACCATTTTTATCATGATCTCTGTTCTCATACCACCATTTATGATAAGCAACTAACTTAGGATACATTTCTTCTAAGAAACTTACATCACCTGTTTGTTTATATACATTCCATACTGCCCATGCTGATAGAGGTGGCTTAGAGTTTCTTTCATTCCAGTTGCCACCTTTCCCCCCTCTTTCTGAATCTTTGTTGTAAAATATTGCATCTATTACGGCTCCAGCATCTTGTGGTCTAACTTTATCTCCTGGTTTTACTTGATAATCAAACATAGCTCTTATATTATTTTCAGCAAGTGTTCCATCAAAATTAGCTGCTGCAACTGCATGTTTCCATGAATCCCAAGCCCACATTCCTAAGAACCATTTATATGACATTGAAGGAACAATTCCATCATGTTTAATAGCTCCAGCTTTACTCTTCCAGTTTGTAGTAAGAGTTTCCATAGCTTTTACTGCTACTTTTTCATATTTAGGATCTATACTCTTTGTTCCATCAAAAGTTTTATTTAAGTATCCTTGCCAACGTTCATTATTCTTATTAAAGTATGTATCTCCATTAGCTAATAAATTATTTATCTTTTCATTTTCATTATTTAGCTCTTCCTTTGTAAAAGTGTAGCTTTCTGTTGTATATGTTTTAAATTCTTTTTTGGGTGATATTTTTATACCTTTATTTAATTCAGTTGTATAACTATTACCATCTACCTTTGTACTTGTATCTCCATTATAATTTATTGTAAATCTAGTTTGATCTGTTGAAAAAAAGTTCCAAGTATACTCAATATTTGAGAAAGTAATTTCTACTCCATTTTTAGTTGCTAATAATTTTTGATTAAGAGGTGCTGAACCTCCTCCTTCTTTAAATTCATTAAATATATGACCTTTCCATCCTAATTTAAGATTTAAATCTTTATCAGTATTGTTTATTATAGATGTTTTAATTAATGCAGTTCTATTAGTTGGAAATATAAGTTCTAAAACTAAAGTAAAATCTTTTAATTTATAATTTTCAACTAATTTTCCTGGGTAATATGTAAAAGTAGCTTTACTATCTTTTCCTAAATCATATACTTTACCAGTATCTGAATTTGTTATGTATATTTTACTTATTGAATCTGATAAATTAATTGGATATTCTTGACCAATTATTACTGGACCTTGGAAGTCCCCATAATTCTTTGTATCACTTTCCTTTGGCAGATAATATCCATGCCATGCTCCTTTATCAGAGAAATTATTATATTTATTATTTGAATTTTCCCCATATAAACTACTTGTTATGTTTCCTTTTACATTTAATACATTTTTATAATTTGTAACCTCCTTTCCGCTTTCTGCTGCAAAAGCATTTACTCCCGTACAACTTAAAAGTACCATTGATGACATTCCAAAAGAAGCAATACACTTAATTGCCCTTTTCTTAAAAATCATTAAAAATCCCCCTTTATTCCTTTTAAGTTATATAAATTAACTATGGAATTTTATAAACTACTTTTAATACATCTTTTAACCTATAATATATAAATTTTCCATAACTAACTTGAATATCTTAAAAGAAAAATAAATTATTATAACCATTCAGATTTTATTATAAAACCCTTATTAAACGTTTTCAAACTTCTCTAAATTCACTTTTATTATTTTTTTAACTATTATTTTAAAATTTTTAAAGTATTTATAATAACTTTTTCAAATAATTTAATTAAATAGTTAAATTTACATATTATTTTTAAAACTTTACTATAGTAAATTGATTTAATATTATTTTTAAATCCTTTTAATATAAATTAAAAAATTTATTTAAATATATATTTGATATAGATTATCTTTATTTATCTTATAAATTTCTAATTTTATATATTTATTTAATATCTTTTATATATATTTTTATTATGATAAAATATTTTTAGAAACTTTTATAGAATTTATATATATTTTCTATAATATGTATAATTTTTCAAAAGACAAATTTAAAATTAACTTTAGGGGGATTGTTAATAATGAAAAAAATTACTACCTTAGTGCTGTCATGTTTAATTCCTGTATCTTTATTATTTACAGGCTGTGGCAAATCTACAAATGATTCAAAGGATTTTAAAAGCGAAATTTCTTTTGCTGGATCTTCTACTTTAGTTCCTGTAATTGATGCTGAAAAAGAAGCTTTTACAAGCAATGGAAAAACTACTTGGAACAAAATTAATAGTGAGTTTCCAGAAGAAGAAATTAAAATGCCAATAACATCTGGTGGTTCTGGTGAAGGGGTAAAAGCTGTAATTGATAAAACTGCTGACCTTGGACTTGTATCTAGAACTGTAAAAAAAGAAGAAAAAGAGAAAATAAAAGATTTTAAAGAATTCAAAATTGGTACTGATGCTTTAACTATATCAGTTAATCCAAAGAATCCAATTTTAAAGAAAACTGATAACTTAACTACTGAACAAATAAGAGATATATTCTCTGGAAAATATAAATATTGGAGTGACTTAGATAAAAGCTTACCAAAGAAAGAAATCGTAGTTATTACTAGAGACTTAAGTGGTGGAGCTCATGAAGTATTCCAAAAGAATGTTATGAAAGATGTAAAAGTAAAAAAAGATGTTATACAAGCTCCTTCAATGGGTGCCTTAACAAGCAAAATCATGGAAAATGAATATGCAATAGGTTATGCATCATATGGTGTTGTTAATCAAAATAAAGGAAAATTAACACCACTAAAAGTAGATGGAGTTGAAGCTACAAAAGAAAATATTAAAGATGGTAAATATAAAATCTCTCGTCCATTATTAATTATAAAAAGTGGAGATTTAAATCTTTCTGAAAAAGCATTTGTTGACTTCATTCTTTCTAGTGATGGTCAAGCTGTAGTAGAAAAATTAGGTTTTATTCCTGAAAAGTAATTATTTAATTAACTTGTAGTGTAATCTTATGCTACAAGTTAATTTATTTTAAAAGAAAGGATTTATTTTATGAATATAAGAGATAAGTTATTTAAACTTATAATAAAAGTAATAGCTATAATTTCTTTAAGTTTAATTGCACTTATTGTATTATTTATTTTTAAAGAAAGTATAGCTCTTTTTAAGGACTATTCTTTTACAAAATTTATTTTTTCAAAAGAATGGAATCCATTAAGTGATCCAGTAGAGCTTGGTATACTTCCTATGATATTATCAACTCTTTACATTTCATTTTTAGCAATTTTAATTGCAACTCCAATAGCAATAGGTGCTGCTTTATATATTAGTTTTTTTGTAAATAAAAGGCTTAAAAATTTAATTCATTCCTTTATATCTATACTTGCTGGAATCCCTTCAGTAATTTATGGATTTATTGGACTTTTAGTTGTAGTTAAATTTATAGAGATTACTTTCAATAAGGAATCTGGAGAAAGTGTACTAGCTGGTGCTATAGTTTTATCTATAATGATAATTCCATATATAATATCCAATTTAGAAGAAAGTTTCACTAAAATTTATAATAAATATGGTAAAGCATCATCTTCTCTTGGTGTATCAAAAAATTATATGATTTTAAATCTTATAATTCCATCTGCAAAGAGAAGTATAATAGCAAGTATAGTATTAGCCCTTGGAAGAGCTATGGGTGAAACTATGGCTGTTATGATGGTTATTGGTAATGCTCCTATTATGCCAAAACTTTTAGGTAAAGCTGAAACTATCCCTTCACTTTTAGCACTTGAAGTTGGCTCATCAGAACTTTATAGCTTTCATTACTATGGTCTTTATGCATCAGGCTTTGTCCTTATGATAGTACTTATAATAATAAACATAGTATTCCAAAGAGTTAAAGATTCAGTAATAAAGGAGTAATTTAAATGAAAAAACTTATTAATATATGGATATATTTAAGTATGCTAATTGTTGTTGTTGTATTAAGCTTTATTTTAATATTTATAGCTAAAGAAGGAATATCACAAATAAATTTCACATTTTTATTCAAATCTCCAAAAGGTATGCCAATAGGTTCTAATGGAGGAATATTCCCTGCAATTATAGGAAGTTTATTAACTACATTTATTGCAAGTATTATAGCTGGAATAATGGGATTATGTACATCTATATTTAACGTATTTTACATAAAAAATAAGACACTTAATAATGTTGTATGTACTATTGTTCAGTGCATATCAGGTGTTCCTTCAATAATACTTGGTTTATTTGGATATGCATTTTTAGTAGTAACTTTAGGCTTTGGTAAAAGTGTTCTTTCAGCTTCAATAACTTTAGCAATTATGATATATCCTTACATAGAAGTTAGACTTGAAAAATGTTTTAGAGAATTTCAAGAAGAATATTTATTATCATCTTATTCCCTTGGTGTATCAAAGGAATATACAATAATACACCTAGTCTTAAATGGAACAAAAAAAGAAATTATAACATCCATAACTATGGCTTCTGGTTTTGCAATGGGAGCAACCGCTCCTATAATGTTAACAGGTGCTGTTGTTAATACTCATTCTCCAGAAAGTTTACTCGATCCATTTATGTCATTACCTTACCATCTTTATATTTTAATGCAACAAGGTATAGGTATTGATAAAGCTTATGGTACTGCATTTGTTCTTATAATTTTAGTTCTTATTATAAACTTTTTAGGTGCAATTTTAGGAGGTCTTAAAAAAGATGAACACTTTGATTAAAATAAGAAATTTAACTATTAATTCTAAAGATAAAATTATTTTAAATAATATAAATTTGGATATTGAAAAAAATAAAATAACAGTAATTTTAGGACCTTCAGGTGGTGGAAAAACTACTTTGCTTAAAACTATAAATAGAATGATAGATGAAGATAATTCACTTAAACAAGAAGGTTCAATATTTTTAGATGATAAAGACATATCAAAAATGCCACTTCAAATGGTAAGAAAAGAAATTGGTATGGTTTTTCAAAATCCTACTCCATTTCCATTTTCAATTTATAAAAATATGATTTATGGCCCAAAATACTTTGGCTTAAAAAATTTAAAAGAAATTGTTTATGAAAACTTGAAAAAAGTTTCTTTATATAATGAAATTGAAGGTAACTTAAAGATGAATGCATTAAAACTTTCAGGTGGCCAAAAACAAAGATTATGCATAGCTAGAGCATTAACTGTAAATCCTAAAGTTTTATTACTTGATGAACCTTGTTCTGCTCTAGATTATAAAAATGTTTTAAATATAGAAAATCTTTTAAAATCTTTAAAGAAAGATTATACGATAATAGTTGTAACTCATAACTTAGATCAAGCTGAAAGAATTGCAGATAAAAAAATATATATTGAAGATGGTAAATTAATAAAAAAAGGACTGTAATTTCATAATTACAGTCCTTTAAAATATTTTAAAAACAATTATTTATTAGCTAATCTTTTCTTTCTAAATCTTGTAGCACTAACTAAAACTCCGATAAAACATATTACTGCTGCAACTACATAAACAAAATCTGTAGCGCTTATAAATACATGATCTTTTCCTTTAACATAGTTTGTAACAGTATATCCAAGCATACTACTCATTCTACTATATAAAAGAGTTGTTCCAAGTGTTACACCAAATATCATACCTAAGTTTCTAACTAAAGCATTTATACTACCTGCAATTCCAAGTTTATCTCTTTTTACTGTAGACATTACAAGTGTATTATTTGGAGATTGGAACATTCCATTACCAATTCCCATTAAAACAGAATATATTCCAATAAGCCATAAAGGAGTTAATTCATGTACTGTTGACATAAATACAAAACTTAAAGCAAGCATAAATAGACCTATAAGAGCTATAAGTTCTGAACCAATTTTATCAGCTAAATTCCCACTTAAAGGTGATACAACTGATAAAGTTATTGGATATATCATCATAAATAATCCTGCATAAAATGGTGTAAGATTTAATACATCTTGAAGATAAAATGGTAATAAAATTGTAAAGCAACTAATTGCTATAAATGATATAAATCCACAAAATACACTAATTGAAAATAAATTATTTTTAAATATACTTAAATCTAAAACTGGTGATTCTATTTTTAATTCTGTAACTATAAATAATATAAATGATATTATACTTATTAAGAATCCAATAATTATAGGAGTGCTTTTATATCCTAAGAATTGACCTTCTGTTAATGATAAAACTATTGATATTATAAATATTGCAAAAAGAATAGTTCCTATTATATCAATTTTCTTATTCTTTTCTCCATTTTCTTTAGGTAATATTTTCATCGCTGCTATAAATGCTATAATTCCAATTGGTACATTTATTAAAAATATATATTCCCATTTAAATGATACTATCATTCCGCCAAGTGCTGGACCAACCATTATTCCAAGTGCAACTGCTGCTCCAGATATTCCAACTGCTCTTCCTCTTCCACCTTTTGAAAAAGCGTCTGTTATTATACCAAGACTATTTGCCATAGTTATTGATGCTCCAATACCTTGGAAAACTCTTGATGCAACAAGTAAAGGTAATGTATGTGATAATCCACAAAGTAATGATCCTAAAGTAAATAAAAATATTCCACCTTTAAAAGTATTACATTTACCTTTTACATCCCCAAATCTTCCTCCAAGTAATATTAAACATGAAATTGCTATAAGATAACTTGTAACAATCCATTGAACAGAAGCCATAGTTACACCTAAGTCTTCAGATATCATAGGAAGTGCCACGTTGACTATACTACTATCTAAACAGTTCATAAAAGTTACTGTTACTACGCATATAAGTATTTTCCATCTATTGTCATGTAGAGCATTGTACGTGTTATTTTCCATTTTAATTCATCCTTTCTCATCTTTTGTTTAATTATTTTAAAACCATGAGAATAATTATAATACAAATAATCAAGTAATTTCATAAGGCAAATTTTGCTTTAATACATAATTAAATCAAACTAAATTCTTTATACTTAAATATACTCTATATTACTAATTAAAAATACAAACATTATTTATACAGATATAAAAATAAAAATAGAGTACCTTTAAACTTTATTTAAAGGTACTCCATTTTTTATGTTAATATGATGTTCAACCAAAATTTAAAATTATGATTGATGTACTACTTCTAAAACTTCTTCCTCTTCTTCTACAATAACTTTTTCTTGTTTTCTTTTATTGTATACTAATTTGTAAAGTACTACACCACAAATTAATCCAGCAGCACATAATACTATCATTGATATAAATATTAACTTATATCCTGCAAGTCCTGGATGTTTATCAAGTAATCCACCATAATATGAATTTATAAACATATCTGGAACATATCCAATAAATGAAACTATCCCTGCTGCAATACCAGTATATTCTCTTGGTACTCTAACTTCATCAAGTGGTGCGAAGAATACCCCTTTCATTCCAAGTAAAACTATTGATAATACTAACATGTTTATTAATACTAATACTACAAATGAAGGTTTTCCTGGTATTATTACATAAATTCCTGTAAATATAATTGATAATACAAATCCTATTATCATAAACTTAATTGTTGATTTCATCTTATCTGCAATTACACCAGCAATTGGTGGTGCAAATGCCATTATTACATAACTTCTAATTATTCCAATAAATGCTCCAACTGCTACTGACATTTTAAATACATCTGTAACAAATGGTGTTAAGAATGCAAGTCCTGAAAATGCTGCATATGTTGTAAATACTAAAGCTGCTGCAAGCCATACTTCTGGCATTTTTATAACTTTTTTAATACCATGCATTATTGCGCCCCTAGCCTCTTTGTCTTTTTCTTGTTCTTCTTCTGAATCATCTAATAAGAAATAAGCTGCTATACCAATAACTATAAGAGTAACTGAGTAGAAAATTATTATTGATCTTATTCCAAATACACCTTCACCAAGTTTTGCAAGCATTCCAAGTGCTATGAAAGATACTACTGTAGAAGCAACTCCTCTACCACCTTCTAAAAATCCAAACAATTTACCTTGTTCTGAGCTATCTCCAAGCATTCTAACTGCTTTAACCATTGTTGGCCAAAATGTAAATACAGTTGTTATTGCCCATGCCCCGTTTATAATCAAGCATACAGTATAGGAAGGAATTGTTGCATACCAAAAACCTAATGCACCAGTTGCAATTAATGAAAATGGTACTAATATTTTATAAGAAAACTTATCTGCTATAATTCCGCCTGGTATGTATAATAAGAAATTAACTATTCCATACATACTTGTTAAGAAACCCATTTGAAAGTTTGTTAAATGAAAAGCTTGTTGCATTGGTATGTAAAAAACTTCTCTTAAATATGGTAGTCTATAAATTACTCCTCCACCAGCACATAGAACTAAAAGAGTAATCCACTTTTTCACATTATTATTTTTCATTTGTTCCTCATCCCCTTTTTTAGTCTGTCAAAATTATTACCACAGTTTTACAAACGTTTACTCTAAATACCAATTTAAAGTAAAGTGAATTTAAAACACACTATAATAACTCGTTTAATATGTTACAGTAATCTGTTATTATCATATCTACATTTAAATCAATCATTTTTTGCATATCTTCTTTTTTATCTACTGTATAAACATTAACTTGTAAAAGGTTATCATGTGCCTTTTCTACAATTTCTTTTGTTATACTGTTGAATTCTGGATGAAGTGCATTAGCTCCTACCATTTGACCATAGTTATATGGTTCGTATATACAATCCCAGTAAAGTAGTCCTGTTTTTATTTTTCTATTTAATCTTATACATTTTCTTATTGAATAGTGATCGAATGAAGAAACTATTATTCTATCTTCCATTCCATACTTTTCTATCATTTCATAAAGCTTTTCTTCAATACCTTCATAATGAATTATACTATTTTTAATTTCTATATTTATAAATTTATCATTAGTCTTCATGAAATCTAAAAATTCTTCAAGTGTTGGAATTTTAAGTCCTTTAAATTCTTCTCCAAATTTAATTCCTGCATCTAAAGTTCTTAATTCTTCAAGTGTAAAATCTTTTATAAATCCTGAACCATTAGTTGTTCTATCAACTTCTTCATCATGACATACAACTAACTTGTTATCTCTTGTTAAATGTACATCCATTTCAATTCCATCACATCCAGCTTCTATAGCTTTTTCAAAAGCTAACATTGTGTTCTCTGGATATAATCCACTTAATCCTCTGTGTGCTATATTTAATGTCTTTCCCATAAGTATTTCCTCCTATACTTTACCTTTATGCTTATATATTTGAAGTTTAATAGCTTCCATATCTGCTTTATATTTTAGGATATGTTAAATATAAATATTTAATTAAACCCAAAACTATATATTTTAAAAATTATACATTTTCTACATCGCAAGATATTATATTACCTATGCCACACAATTCCTTGCTTATATTTGATGTAGTATTATTAGTTTTCGTCTTTAATACAAATTCTAAAATATAAATACTTTTATCACTTTCCTTAATCTTATCTGTTTTCAATCTTGAAATTGTATAATCTTCTTTAGCTAATGTATCCATAAGCTTCTTATCTGGTGTACTTGATAACTTTAAAGTTATATCAAAAGCCTTACAGCAATGTAATCTGTTAATCTTCTGAAGTACTTGAAGAACTATAAGTACCATAATGCTTGAAAAAATTCCAACTAAGTACATTCCTGCACCAACTGAAAGTCCTATTGCCGCAGTTGTCCATATTCCTGCTGCTGTAGTTAATCCCTTAACTATTTTCTTTTCTAAAAATATGGTTCCAGCACCTAGAAAACTTACTCCACTAACTACTTGAGATGCTATTCTACTTGGATCTAATTTTACTGACTGCAAAGCAAGTAAATCATAAAATCCATATTTTGAAACTATCATGAATAAAGCACTTCCAATTCCAACTAAAAAGTGGGTTCTAAAACCTGCTTCTTTAGAATTCATTTCTCTTTCAAAACCAATAGCACCAGCTAAAATACCAGCTAATATTAGCCTTAAAAAAATTTTTAATACATCTTGAATTAACATTTTTCTCTCCTTAAATTATTGTTCCTAAAAATAAATAAAGTCCCACCTAAAATTATTTAAAAATTTTAAGTAGAACCTCTCTAAAACTCTCTCTGTCTAACTCACTCTTTTTAATGTACAAATTGGATAACTTCTTCACAATTCAAATTGTATCACCCATTGAAAACATTTTCAAAAATAAATTTTTATCTATTTATTTAAAATTTATCTTATATTATTTATTTTTATCATGATTTTTTAATTATTTTTAATAATTATTAAAAATATATTGGTATTTTATGTTTAATTTTGTATTTTAAATACATATTTTATAATTTTATTTAGTCTCATTTTATTTAGTTAATAAAATATTTGGATAATTTATGCAATATTACTTCATCTATCGTAGTAATTGTGGTATTATATAATTACTACGACAGATAAAGTAATTTTATTTTGCTAAAGAAGGAGGTTTTATTATTTGATTAGTAGCGATGTTATGCGTGGATATAATGACACTATTATTTTAAATATACTTTTAGATGGTGATTCATATGGTTATGAAATTTCAAAAAAAATCCGTGCTATAACAAATGATAAATACATTATAAAAGAAACAACTTTATACTCAGCCTTTACTAGACTTGAAAAAAAAGGACTAATTATTTCTTTTCAAGGTAATGAAACATTTGGTAAGAAACGAACTTATTATAAAATCACTGATAAAGGAATATCTTACTATAAAGAAAAATGTAAAGAATGGATTTTAACTAAAGAAGTTGTGAATAAATTTATAAGGGAGATTGATTAATTATGGAAACTATAAAAAATTATTTAGATAATATGTTTAAAGCATTACCTAAAACTTCTGAACTTTCAAAACTTAAAAGTGATCTTTTATGTAATATGGAAGATAAATATAATGATTTAAAAGCTTCAGGTAAATCTGAAAATGAAGCAATAGGAATTGTTATATCTGAATTTGGAAATATTGATGAAATTATTGAAGAACTTGATATAAAAATAAATTCTGATGATAATTTTAATAATACTAATAATATAAATAATGATTCTAAGTTTAATATTATTACATTAGAGGACTGTACTGAATTTTTAAAAGAAAAGAAAAAAGCTTCACGCCTTGTAGGTATAGGGGTTTTCCTTTGTATTATAAGTGGTGCATTTTCAGCATTAATTTCTGGGCTTTTTGAAAAAAATCTTAGTTTAGTCGGTACTATGTCAATAGCTCCAGTTTTTGTTTTAGTAGTTATTGCAATTGGTTTATTTATATATGCAAATAGTAGACTTCAAAAATATGATTTCATTAAAAATGGTAAATTTAATTTATCAAATGAAACAGAAAATTATATAGATTCAGAATATAAAACTTTAAAAAATAATTCTACTAGAGCAAAAATTATATCAATATCTTTATTTGTTATATCTCCTTTATGTGTTATTATTGCTGAAACAATAAGTGAAACTTTTGAAAATACTTTTGGACCTTTCTTTTTATTGCTTTTAGTTGCTATAGGTGTATTTATTTTAATTAATGTAAGTGGAACAATTGATGGATGTAAAATGCTTCTTAAAATTAATGATTATAGCATTAAATCTCGTAAAAAAAATAAAACTATTAGTGCTGTTTCATCAATAGTTTGGCCTATTGCAGTGTGTATCTTCTTATTTTCAGGCTTCGTTTTTGATCTTTGGCATATTGCTTGGATAGTATTCCCTATAACAGTTTTACTCTTTGCTGCATTTTCAGGCGCTTATAATATCATTAAAGATAAATAAAATTAAATATAAAAATAATGCATAATATTTTTACTATGCATTATTTTTTCTATTTTTAAATCTTTTAATGATTTTATCTTTACCCTTACCTTTATAAATCTTATATACATTAATTTTTATCATTTATTATATTAATTATAACATCAAAGGAAATAGTTTTTGAATATTTATTTATATATATTAATTTAGTTACATTAAGAATAATTTAATTACAAAAAGTAATAGTTAGTAGTTTAAAGCTTATCTACTAACTATTACTTTTAATTATATATATTTATTTTAAATCTATCCATCTTTACTGTATTTAAATTATTTTTATTAAATAAAACTTAGTTTTCGCACATTAAATTGCAATTGCTCCAATTAATCATCTTTTCCATAATAGGTAGTAATGCTAGTCCTGAATCGCTTAAATAATATGTAGATTCAACCGTATTATTAATTGTCTTTTTTTCATTAATTATAATATTATTATTAATTAATAAATCTAATTGTTGTATAAGCATCTTCTTACTGCAACCTTTAATATTTCTAAGTAGCTCTCCAAATCTTATTCTTTCTTCTTGCATACTCCAAATTATTTCTGCAACCCACTTTTTCCCTAATATATTTGATAAAGCTTCAACAGGACAATCATATATCATTTCATCTACACTATACATTAAACTACCTCCAATAGAAATATAATCTAGCTATTGTTTTTTATAATTATACTATAAAGATTAACTATATTAATATATTTACTTTATAAAATTCAAAATATATTTTCACTTTATATTAATGAAAATAAATCATTTAATGCTTCGCTCATAGTAGGATGAGTAAATATATTATCTCTTAAAAATGTGTAGTCTTCATCTGCTTTCATAACTGTACTTACTATATTTATTACTTCACTTGATTCTGGTGATAATAATGTAACTCCAAGTATTTTATTTGTTTTAGCATCAACAACAGCTTTCATCATTCCTTCAACTTCTTCTATAACTCTAGCTCTTGGAATATTTGCCACTTGAAGTTTAGCTACTTTAACTTCATACCCTTTCTCTATAGCTTCTTTTTCAGTTAATCCAACTCTTGATAAACTTGGATCTATAAATACTGAATATGGAACTTCTCCTCTATTATCAGTTGTTCTTTTACCTTCACCAAATAAATTATCTTTTATAATTCTAAAGTCATCTAATGAAATATAAGTAAATTGTAATCCACCAGTAACATCGCCAATAGCCCATATATTTTCTACATTTGTTTGTAATCTATTATTTACAGCTATTGCACCTCTCTCTGTAACATTTACTCCTGCATTTTCTAACTTTAATCCTTCTGTGTTAGGCTTTCTTCCAATTGCAACTAAAACTGCATCTCCATAAATACTTAGTTCCTCGTTACTTAATTTATTTACATAAGATACTTTAACATCTTCGCCCTGTTCCTCAAATGATCTTACACTTGAATTTAAAACAAATGAAACTCCCTTTTTCTCTAATATTTCTTTTACACTATTAGAAATCTCTTCATCTTCTCTGCCTGCAATTTTTGAAAAGGCTTCTATTACTGTTACCTTTGAACCAAAGCTTGCATATATTGATGCAAATTCAAGACCAATATACCCTCCACCTACTATTATTAAATGTTTAGGTAACTTTTCTAAATCCATTATTGTAGTACTTGTGTATATTTTATTAATATCATTTATTCCTTTAATATTAGGAATTACAGTAGTTGCACCTGTATTAATAAATATTTTTTCCCCTTCTAAAATAATACTCCCATCTTTTCCTTTAACTTCAACTTCTTTATTTGATACAAATGAAGCTACGCCATTATAAATATCAACATTTTTATTATCATTTAACATATTAAAATTTTTATTTCTTAACATAGCTGTTAACTCTTTTTTATAATTTATAGCCTTTTTATATTCCTCTGCCTTTTCTTCAAAAGTATTTAAATTTTTATATGAAGCAATTTTTGCTCTATTAACTAATGCCTTTGTTGGAATACATCCAATATTTATGCAAGTTCCTCCATACATTTTATCTGACTTTTCAATTAAAGCTACTTTCTTTCCTATCTTTCCTAAATATTCTGCAAGTGTTTTACCACCTTTTCCAAATCCAATTATTATAGCATCATATTTTTTCATAAGCTATTTAGTAAGAGAATATTATTTTTATTATTAAAAGTTATATCAAAGTTTTATAATTTTAAAAATAACTTTTAATATAATAAAAATATACTTTATATACTCTCTCACTAAAACCTCCTTTCTTAATTTATACTCTTAAGTCTCTAGTAGGTTATTATGTATTTTATTAATTACATTAAACTTAATATTTACTTTATAGTTTTTTCTATAAACTCTATTAATAATTCTTTTGGTAAAAAGCCTGTTCTTGTATCAACTTCTTCTCCATTTTTAAATACTTTTATTGTTGGTATATTTTTAACTCCATATTCTTCAGTAATATTTTTATTTTCATCTATATTTACTTTAACTATTTTTACATTTTCAAGTTCAACATCTACTTCATCTAATACTGGAGCTAACATTTTACATGGTCCACACCAATTTGCAAAAAAATCAACAACAACTATCCCATTGTCTTTTAATACTTCACTTTTAAATTCATTTTCATTTATATGTTTTACCATCTTTCATTCCTCCAATTTCTTAACTTGGCTTAATTCTATCAGGCATAATTTAATTGAACAATTAGGCACTTTTTAGTTACCAGTAAAAAAGACTTATTCCTGAATTATCTTTCAAGAATAAGTCTTTATTGTTTTTAATTTGAATCTATATTTATTTCAATATAACACTCTATAAATAAATTAATGTTCTTTATTTCTTCCTAATCATTAATTTATAATTATCATCTAAAGTTAAATTGAACTGCTACTATATATTTTATAAACAATCCTATATCAACTAAATATATTATAATTGATATAAAAACAGCTGGTATTACAGTTATTACACATAAAATATTAATTAAAAATAATATTATTTTATTAGTATTTATATATTGGCTTTTTATATTTCTAATACTCACTACTAAAGCCCAAATAAATATAATTATTCCTATAATCATTATTAAGTTAATTAAAAAAATTTCATTTTTATTATTGCTATTAAATAAAAGAGCAGAAGCCAAAATAAGAAAAGTTATAATATTAACTAAATACATTCCAGCTAAAAAATAATCTAGCTTAACTTTATAGCTTATACAAACTCTTATAGCAAATAAAAAAACTAAAACTACTAATATTAAAATTTTAATCATCCCCCACCATATATTTTTTATTAACCCCTTAAAATATTAAAACCCACATTTTATAATCCTATATAAATAAATTATAATAAAATTTCCAATATTTGTATATAAACTTTTTGAATTACGCCCTCAATCAATTTAAAACATATAATTCCTTTTATTGTTTTTTAATACAACTTTATACTATAATTATTTTGTATAGAGGTTTAAAATTTAAAAAGTTAGAGGGTATATGAGATGTTTGAAAAATTTTATGAAGATTTATTAGAAAAAGTTAATTGTGGAAACCAAGCTGTAATGCTTACATATTTAAATTCAAGTGATTCTACATATGGTTCCATAGAAAAAAAGTTAGTTTTAACTTATGATGATATAAATAAAAAATCTATAAGTTTAGATGATTCTATTTATGAAAAGATTAATGAAGCACTTTCAACTGGAAAAGTAACTTCTATTTCTCTTTCAGAAAACAAACTTTTATTAATTGAACCATTCTTCCCAAAACCAAGATTAATAGTTTTTGGTGGTGGTCATGTGGCCAAGCCTTTAGTGGAGTTTGCATCTAGGATAGGTTTTGCTATAACTGTTATAGATGACAGACCTTCCTTTGCCAATTCAGTTCGTTTTCCTAATGCTGAAAACGTTATTTGTGAAAGCTTTGAAAAATCATTTAACCTTATTGAATTTAGAAAATCTGATTTTGTAGTTATAATAACTAGAGGACATAAGCATGATGGATTAGTACTTAGAAAAGTATTAAATTATGATCTTAGTTATATTGGAATGATTGGCTCTAAACGTAGAGTAAAAGGTATGATGGATGAATTAATTGAAGAAGGTTTTTCAAAAGAAAAATTAGATAAAGTTAACTCTCCTATTGGTCTTGATATTGGCGCAATTACACCTGATGAAATAGCTATTTCAATTGTTTCTGAGCTTATTATGTTTAAAAATAAAAATATTTTAACTGTAAATTCTAAAAAATTCTCTTATCCTGATTTTGATAAAGAAGTCTTTTTAGAAATATGTAAAAATGAAAATAATCCAAAAGCTATTATAACTATTATATCTTCAAAAGGTTCAGTTCCAAGAAAAGCTGGTGCTAAAATGATATATAAATTTGATGGAAGCACTTTAGGAAGTATAGGTGGAGGTTGTAGTGAAGCTTCTGTATTATCTAAAGCTAGAAATATTATGTTAAATAAAGGCTTCTTAATTGAACGTGTTGATATGACAGGTGACGTAGCAGAATCAATGGGAATGGTCTGTGGCGGAATTATGGATGTTATTATTGAATCCTTTTAAAAAAGTGGACAGTATAATTTACTCTTGATAAATTATACTGTCATTTTTACTTTATATATAACAAATTTATATTCATTCATCTATAAGTATTTGTATCTGACAACTATAATAATCTGTATCAAAGAAATCATTAAATAAATCAATTTCTATATAACTTTTCATCTTTATATTATTTTCCTTAATATAATTATTCAGCTTAATTAAACATTCTTTTTCATTATCTTTACTATAAGCTAAAGTTAAGTATTTTCCCTCTTCCAAAACTTTAATATTATCATCTTTAAAAATCTCATTATTAAAAAATTCTAAATCATCATCAATTGTATTAAATACATATTTAGACTTTAAATTCTCATTTTCTAAAACTCCATCTTTTGAATTTAAACTATAAATTATTCCTCTCTCCATAGAAACTTTTAACCTTTTATTTTTAATAATTTTATCCAAATCAGAATAATAAATAAGCTCCTTTAGACTTCCTGCTTCCTTGCATGGAGTTATAACTACATAACGCTTTTTAAAATATTTTACTTTTATATCAGTATTATTTAATAATTGTTTTGAATAGCTTACAACCGAATCCAATCTATTTATATTATCAATTACTTCTTCCTTTTTCTTTATATTTTCTTCTGCTTCTAACTTCTTTTTATTTAAAAATAAAATTAACTCATCAGTATTACAATTTTCAAATATTTCTTGAAGTTCCTTTATACTTGTTCCTAAAGTTCTACACCCTTTTATAATATCAATATGAATAAATTGATCAATTGAATAATACCTATACCCTGAATCTTTATCTATATATTTTGGTATAAGTATTCCAATTTTATGATAATATCTTAATGCCTTTATTGTAATATCTTTAATTTTTGAAACTTCACCAATTGAAAATAGCTTTTCCATAAATCTCACCCCTTTATAAGTTTTATATTGTAATTTAGTTTAAGCTTATGTCAATTTTTAATATAGAATAAAACACTTTTAAAATTAAACAATATAAATACTATATTAAAACTCAATTAAAATATAAATTTATTTTAATTTACTTATTGACTCTCCCCTTAGAGTATACATTACTATCATTATAAAGTATTTAAAGTACTAAATATAATAATAATTTATAAAAAGGGGTTTGTTATTATGAGCAAAATAATTTATAGAAGTTTAGCTAAAGAAGATTATAATACTGTAGAAAAAATGATTTGTGATGCTTTTGGTTTTAGAAAATTTATTAAAGATGAAAAACTTTTAAATTCATTATTAACTCTTTATCTTCAAAGCTGTATATTAGAAAGTTCCTTTTGTAAGGTTGCTGTAAAAGATGGTACTGTTGTTGGGATTATTTTAGGAAATAGCAAGGCTGAGAAAAACGCTTTAAGAAAACCTCACAATAGTTTTAAATTTATTTCTAACGGACTTAAACTTGTTTTTACTAACAAGAAAAATAGAAAAGCACTTAAAGATTTTATGAAAATTCAAGATGCATATAATGAAATTATTAAAGGTAAAAAAGATAATTTTGAAGGTTCTATACAACTATTTATTGTCTCAAAAGAGTGCAGAGGATTTGGCGTTGGTAAAACTCTTTTGAATTATTTATTTGATTACATGAATACTGTAAATGTTAAGTCTTTGTATTTGTATACTGATGACAGATGTAATTATGGATTTTATGATAGTCAAAATTTTAAGCGTATAAATGAAAAATCTATTTCTTTTGATTCAGTAAATGCAAAGCTTGATGTATTTTTATATAGTTATAGTTTTTAACATTTTATAAATATCCTGTTTTTAAATATAATGTATAATAATTACATTAATTTTTAAAAGGGGGTTTTCTAATGAAAAATCAAAAAATGACAATAGTGTTAAGTTGTTGTCTGATAATTTTGACCCTTATGAGAATTTTTTTACCACCAAAGATTTTCTCTTTATCTTTTATATTTCTTCCTTTTGTTATAATAATATTAGGTTTAATATTTTGTAAAGATAAAAAATAAATTATATTTATAATACAAAAAGCTTAAGTATTTTAACTTAAGCTTTTTTATTCCAGTAATCTGCTTTGTTTTGTCCCAAATTTTCAATTTTATTTACTGACCTCTTTAATTTATTGAAGATAAATATAACATCTCTTTTCTATTTGTTGTTTATATTTAAATATATTCATGAAAATAAAGACAATAAACTAACTTACTGCCTTTATCTAATATTAATATATAACTCTATAAATTTTCTTTTATTTTAATTATTTCTTCTTCAGTAAGTCCTGTGGATTTAGATATTATTTCAATTTCTATATTTGAACATAATAAATTTTTAGCTATTTTACTTTTAGCTTTCAATTCTCCTTTTTCTTCTGCATTTTCTAATGCTGATATTTCATCATAAATAGCCTTTTCTCTCATGTTATATCTTTCTCTTTCTTTGCTATCCATACTTAGTCTATATAACTCTGTCTTTGCTTGTTTTATTGCTTCATCACTTAATTCTAACTGTCTTACTGTATTACTTTCAGGTTCTATTAAAAACTCTAACCATCTTTCTAATGCATCCATTTTTTCTATATCTTCTACTTCTTCTTTATTTCCTATTTCATTAAACTTAGGTAATTCTATAAAATGTATTTCTTGAAGATCTGTTAACTCTTCATTTGTTGTTACTTCTTTTAACCTATATGTATTATGATATTTTTCATTATCTAAATATTTAAAGTTTAATATATTTATACATACAGTTCTTTCTAATATTTTATAATTTTCTCTATTTTGTATTTGCTCTGAATACATCCTGCTCCAATAATATAAAGTTCTTTGAATCATATTATATTCATTTTTAACTTGAATTTCTATATTTATATGCTCTTTATTATTTGTTGTTGCTTTTATATATAATCTACTAAACTTACTTTCTATATATTCTTTATCTATATCATTATTTTTTATTTCAACTTCTTTTATAGGGCTTATTGGTTTTATTACTGCATTTAAAAAATTTATTAATATTAGTTTATTTTTTTCTTCCCCAAAAATCTTTTTAAAAATAAAATCAATTTGTGGATTTAATAAGGTTCTATATATCATTTGAATTATTCCTCTATTTTCTTTTGTTCTGAAATGTATTTTACTTCTACTATTGGTTCGTAACTCTTATTCATAATTAAATCAATTCTAATATTCTTATCCAGAATATCAATTTTAGTTATATATTTTCTTTTATCTATCTTATTAATATAATCACTTCTCATATATAAGGATTTAATATATTGCAACTTGGAAAAAATATCTGTAATCTAATAATAAAATTCATTATTACTTCTTACTCCAAATATATTAACACATATTAATATGTCATTTTCAATATTTCTTCTAAATTTCAAATTTCATCTGTATAACGCCGTTTCTATAATTCCTTTATAGAGACTATATTATTTTCTTCTGTATTTTTAATATACTATAATTAATACTTACTTGAAAATTTATCCTTAATTTGATTAATTATCTATAAATACGCTATAATTTATATATATAAATTTAATTAAGAGGTTAATAATATGAATGATACTAATTTAAGAAAAATATGGTTTATAACCAGACCCGAAAGAGATCCTTCATTTCATGAAGAAGCAATAAAAGCGTTATCTACAGCCACTAATAATTTTACTACTAAATGGTCAAGTAATAGACAACTTCATAAAAATTACGAACAAGCTTTAATAGATATTGGTATTAAAAGAAACTCTATTAGTAAAGATGGTTCTGGTGGAAGAACATGGGCTGCCTTATTAAAAACATTTGCTTATTGTTATACTTCCAATAACGGACTTTTAATTCCTACAAAAGTTACTATTGAAATATTAAAGGGTAATAATATATTTAAAAATATAAAAAAACAAATTCTAACTTTACAAATTCCTAATTCCTATTTTCTTGAGAGTGGATTTAAACCTAAATTTGATTCAAATTTTGCAATATTACCTGTAAGATTTTTAATAAAATTATGTGCTAGCTCTAAACTAGAATATCATCTAACAAAAGAAGAAATTACTTTTATTGTTATGACAGCTCAACGCGATAATGAATTAGAAAGCATAATATCAAAAGTACAAGCATTTCGAAATATGTCTTTAGAAGAAAAGAATACCTATAAAACTATGATTTCAAATAAATATGACCATAGAGAACGTTCGGATAGCGCAGCTAGAAATTTTTATACTGCTCATTCAGATGTAGCTCACACATTTATGCTTATAGCTGAATATACTGGATTGGTTCAATATAATAGAGGTATCAACGCTAAAATATATATACCCTTATGCAATATTTCAAATGTTATTTCTGATTTAGAATATTATGATACACGCTATCCATTTAATAATAGATACTTATTTTCATTAGAAAGAATGGCCGAAGTTAATGGATTAGATATTAATTCTTATAAAGCTAGCAGATATGGTAATATAAAGCCAGCTACAAACTCAGATAAAAAATTAAAAAAAGTAGAAAAGTTACTAAATAAATATCCAAATCCATCATCTTTGTCTAATAATAAAATTATAGAAATACTATCATCGTCTTTTTCTATTTGCGAATCAAAAAGGCTATCTGAATACATTATCTCTAATCCAATTATAGAAAACTTAGATGAAAACTTTATAAATGGCGTACTAAATGAACCAAATAATTTAGAGTTTGAAAAAAAGATTGGTAGAATATTAGATCAACTAGGCTTTGAAGTATCAATGCATCCTAAAGTTGATGGTGAAAGAACTGAGATAGATATATTATTAAAATACAATGGTAATCTTTGTGGTATAATTGATGCTAAAAATTATAAAGAAAAATTTACGCTATCATCATCACTATCATCTCACATGATATCTGAGTATATACCTAACTATATTAATTATGATAACCATAATTTAAAGTTTTTTGGCTATGTTACATGCAACGATATTGGTGGTATATCTAATCTTTCAAAAATATCTACTAAATCATCTAATGGGGAAATACTTGGCATAATGATTAATGCTAAAACTCTATTAGCACTTTTAGATTATTGTATAGATAATAATCTTCCACAGCAAAATAGAGTAAATTTATTTTTGAAATTAATTGATAATAGTGGCTATACTTCTTTTACTCAAATATCTGACAAATTATAAAGGACATTACTTATGTAATGTCCCTTATATCATCAATATTCCATTTAGCCGGTACTGAATCATATTCTATACCTGCAAAAGTATTCATAATTGCCCTAATAATAATACTTGCTCCCATTGGAGGAACTGCCATCCCTATTTGTTTTCTTATGTCTTCTTTACCACCTTCAAATACATAACTATCTGGAAATGTTTGAAGTCTTGCTCTTTCTCTGTTAGTTAATGCTCTTGGAACATCATAATGATACATATGTGTACCTCCACCTCCACTTCCTGTTACAGTGTAAGCTGGTAAATCTGGATGTAATCTCTTGTAAATATTACTTAATTTAGCACCATTTACATTTAGTCTTAACTCCTCTGGTATTCCTTCATACCATGCATTTTCACCTGGTGGAATAAACTCCAATCTTCTAACAGTACTTGCTGGATGTTTTGTAAATTCATTATTGTATAAGGCATCTTCAACATTACCTTCTAAATCATAATTCCCATACTCAAATACCTCCCTAGAAGTTTTATAATCCTCTCTTCTAGGAGTTGTTGGTGCTGGAACATTAAATGTTAATCCTAAATCCCTTCTTATTCCTACTATTATTATTCTATGTCTAGCCTGTGGAACACCATATTCTTCAAACTTATAGTAATGAGGAACTATGTTATATCCCCCATATTCATTAATATTCTCATCTGATAAGTCTCTTAATATTTTAATAAATGCATTTCCCTCATTAGCATTACTTAATCCGCCAACATTTTCTGCTAGAAACCATTGTGGACTATGATGCCTTAGAACACTCACCCCATAAGTATATAATGGACCAAATTCTCCATTAAATCCTTTTTTTTCACCTACATTACTAAAATCATTACAAGGAAATCCAAATGTAAATGCATCAATAGGAGGTAATAACTCTACATTTAATTCTCTTACATCCTTACATATTATTGAAGCATTGCCTTGTAATACATTATTTTCATCATCTGTTATTATTTCTTCTGTAGATTCACATATATTTCTTGCAAAAGTTCTACATGCTGAGTAATCATAATCATTTGCCCAAACATGCTGTACTCCATACTCTTCTCCATTTTCCATAAAAGAAGCCATTTTTGCACCTAATGCTAATCCTCCTGGACCACAGAACAATTCTCCTTTTCTAAAAATCATAATATTAATCACCTCCTTAAACGATTATATCACATGCGTCAAAATATTGCTGCAATTTTAACAATGTTTTTCGTATTATTTTATTTATATCTTACACATTGATTTTTAAAATTATTCCTTAAATTCATATATTTACTTTTTATGTTATTAGTTATATTATTTAATTATAATTAAATAAAGAAAGGATGATATTTATTATGGCAACTACTGGTGATTTTTTTACTGTTGACTTACATGATGTGCATTTAAATTGGGGAACTGTTAGTAGAGATGGTTCTAGAAATAGACATCCTGATGAAGTATATATACCCATAACAATGGATACAGCTATGCGTTTAAACTTACTTAATAATTGTACTGAATTTAATGTACATGGACAAGATTTTACTGTTAAAGCTACTGGTACTCAAGGTACTAATGGTATATACGGGAAAAATTTAACTAGTGCTAATGGATTAAGACATCTTGGTAGATATTTGAAAGGGCATTTAAATGCTATTCCTGGTAATACAGTTAGAGTTGAATGGCTATCAGATACAGAGGTTGAAATAACATTAGTTTAGGATATTGACGAGGTTATATGAACCTCGTCAACTTACAATTTTAATAATAACATCATTTACTTGTAATAGAATTCACTATTATTAATTCTATTAACTTCATTCCATTCTTCAAAAATATATCAAATGAGCAATTAATTATCAATTTAATATTCACGCTTAAAACTTTACCACTAGTTTAATATAATCAATACAAATAGAGTTCTATTACTATCTAATTCCTATAATTTAACACTAATCAAAAAACAAAAGTAACTACATAAAATTACTTCTTTTACAAAAAGCTTATATACCTAATCCTTAAAGTCCCAAACTATCTATTCCTAAATGATTTTTACAAAACTCCAAATTATCAAATTCCTTTTCCTTAATATACTTTAGCATATCTATTAAATAATCTTTATGGTGTCCAAGTCCCTTTGAAAACAGTTGAATAAACTTAACAACATTTTCTTTTGAATCAGTTCCATTTTTTAAATACATACCAACTAAATAAAATCTTATAAGTGAATATCTCATTAAAAGCATAATATATCCATCAAACATTGAATCATTTTCTGAAAATGGGAACATATAATTATAAATAAAATTAACTATATAATTTTCAAAAATATAGCTATTTTTATCTAAAAACTCTTTATTATAATCTTCAAAAACTTTTATATAATCTTTAGAATACTTACTTAAGTTATCTTCTTCATTAAGTTTAAAAGATTTAATTATATCTTCTGTATGCTCTTTAAATAACTTACTATCTACATCTCTAAAGTTCTTAAAAAACTTCATTACCTTTTGGAAAAAATCCAAAGATATAATATAGCTCATATTATCTTTTCCATAATAATCATTCATTTTATTTATATCATAATTATTTATAAATTGTTTTACACCTTTAAAATTATAAGAAACCTCTTCCTCTAATGAACTTATAAATTCACCTAATATGTAAAGTCTTTCATTTATATCAAATTTTCTATTTTGAATTATTTTTATGCTTAAATCTCTTATTTCTTTAAAATATTTTACTGGTGAATTATTAAATATTTTATCACCTGTATTAACTTCACTTGATATTATATGTTTGCCTAAAACCTCTTCTGACTCTGAAAACTTAATTCCATCTTCTCTTAATAAAAGTATTCTTGCAGCTTCTGGACAAGATACATCAAGTGACATTTCATAAATTCCATCTATTTTATTTAATATTCTTGGAAAAGATGTACAAACATTTGAAAGATATTCTTCTCCTAAATTTGATTGAATTACACAATAATTTTTTTCATCTAAAAATGGACATCTCTTATCTTTTTTTAATTTTACCTGTCCGTAGTCTACATCATCACTTGTTTTATATTCATTATTGTGTACATTTTTTTGGAACATTCTCTTCATTTCCTGATCTTTAACTTTATAATATTGTCTAAAAGTTATTTTATCTATATCTATATTCCATCCAATGCAACAACTATCTTCACATGCACCACCTATACATTTAAATTCTTCTAAATAGGTTGGATATCTCTTTTTTATATTTGTTCCCATCTTTTTACTTCCTCTACACTCTAAAATTTTTCTATTTATATTTTACATAAATTTTATAAAAATAAAAATAATACACGTTTAAAAATCATAAATTAATCTATCTTTCTCTCATAAACTTATTATTTAATTATACATCAACAATTTTATTTTCATAATAAAGTATTTTTTAAAACTAAAAGAGTTGTATCAAAATCGAAATTTTTAAGTAGAATTATATAAAAACTGAATAAAATAAATAATATAAGAAAAATATATTCTAACCTTCTTATTATTTTTTTGCACAATATTTGTAATATTTTTAAAGTATAAGTTAAATGAAAGAAGGCTGTCTATTTTGAGACAGCCCCTTAATTATTTAATATTAATATTTAAATCTAAAATTTTTTGTAATATAAATTAAAATATATTTATATACTTTATGTTCCACAATAAGTTTTATAATTACAATTTACCTTTTCTTGTAACTTAGCATAATATTCTTGTTCTTTAGTATGTGCATATGGATTTTTTAAAGCTTTCATTAAATTATCCATTACACTATAATCCCCATTTTCTGTTGCTGCCTTTAGTGCTTCTTCAACTCTATAATTACGTGGAATTACTGCTGGATTATTATTTTTCATAAGATTAATTACTTCTTCCTTAGAATTATCTTGTCTCTTTAATCTATCTTTCCACAATTTATAAAAGTTTTTAAACTCTTCTTTAGTAAAAATATCCTCTTCTACTTTATCAAATGTTAATGCTATAAAAGTGTTAGTATAATCAGCTTTGTATTTATACATTATACTTAAAAGATAATCTATTAAAGTTTCATCTTCCTCTTCTTTAGTAAAAAGTCCAAGTTTTTTTCTCATACCATCAAGCCAAAATTCCTTATAAATATTTGGATATTTTGAAATTACATCCTGAGCTATATTGATAGCTTCTTCTTTATTTGGATGAATAAGTGGTAGTAAGCTTTCAGCAAATCTTGCAAGATTCCATCCTCCAATGTTTGGTTGATTTCCATAAGCATATCTTCCAGATACATCTATTGAACTAAATACTGTCTCTGGATTATAAATATCCATAAAAGCACAAGGGCCATAATCTATTGTTTCTCCACTAATTGTCATATTATCAGTATTCATAACACCATGAATAAATCCAACTAACTGCCACTTAGAAATAAGTTTTGCTTGTTTTTTTATAACTTCTTCTAATAAATAAACATAAGAATTTTCTTTATTTAATCCTTCTTTAAAATGTCTATTTAAAGTATAATCTGCTAAATCTTTAAGCTCTTTAACTGTTCCAAAATTAGAAATATACTGAAATGTTCCAACACGAATATGACTTTTTGCTACTCTTGTTAAAATAGCCCCTTCTAAGTATTCTTCACGAACTATTTTTTCTCCAGTTGTAACTACTGCTAAGCTACGAGTTGTTTGGATGTTAAGCCCAGCCATTGCTTCACTTATAATATATTCTCTAAGCATTGGACCAAGAGTCGCCTTTCCATCTCCACCTCTTGAATAAGGTGTTCTTCCTGCTCCTTTAAGCTGAATATCAAACCTTTCACCATCAGGTGTTATATGCTCTCCAATTAAAACTGCTCTTCCATCCCCTAACATAGTAAAATGTCCAAATTGATGTCCAGCATAAGCTTGAGCAATAGGTGTTGACCCTTTTATATTTTCATTCCCTGACAATATATTTAATCCATAATCACTTTTTAAAATATCAGTATTTAATCCTAACTCCTCTGATATCTTATCATTAAATATAACTAACTTAGGCTTAGGTACATGACTTGGGTTTTGTATAGTAAAAAACTTATTTTTAAGTTTTAAATAACTATTTTCTATATTAAAACCTGTATTTTCTATATTCATAAATTATTTTTAGTCCCAAGTATTAGTATAACTAACTCGTTACTAAATCCTCCCTCCTTTCATATTATAAGATTTTAACCTTATAATATGTTTAATAAATTTATCATCAGTTCACCATATATGAATATTAATTTTCTTATATGATTAATGGACTGATTGTAATTTTTATCTTTTAATAATAATTATCTTTTATCTTTATACTTATAATACATTATTATGTGCAATAATCAATATAATCTTTCTATTTTATTAAAATTAAAGTGCATAATAATATTTAATAAATTTATGTTAAATATATTTTTTGATTTGAATCATATTAAATGTTTCATAAATTAATTATTATTAACTCATACAAAACAGACTTAACAAATTAGGAGTTGATTTTTTATGAAACAATTAAAATTAGAACAAAAATTAGGAGATATAGTTGCTGAATATCCAGGTGCTGCAAGAAAATTTAATGAATATGGAATAGATTACTGCTGCCATGGAAATAGAACTTTAGTTGAAGCTTTAAGCGATATAGATATAAATGATAATGAATTTATTAAATCACTAAACAATGATTATAATGAGTTTTTAAATTCTAATGAAATATATGTAGATTGGAGAAAAGAAGATCCAAGAGATTTAATAAATCATATAGTTGAAACACATCACAACTTTACATTTAATATTTTAAAAGAATTAGATGAATTAATATTAAAAATAACAAGAGTACATTATAATCATGCTCCTGAACAATTATTAGTTATTCATAAATTATTTGGAGAATTAAAATTAGAGCTTGAAGAACATTTAATTAAAGAGGAAAATGAATTGTTCCCAAGAATAGCTGAATATGTAGAAACTAAAGATTTAAAAACTAGAGATAAAATCTTTGAATACATTGGAATAATTGAAAGTGAACATAGAGGGGCAGGTCATATATTACAAGACCTTTATAGAGAAACTAACGGATACAAATTACCTGAATGGGCATGTACGACTTTCAAATTAGTTTATATGAAGCTTCAAGAACTTGAAAAAGATTTATATGTTCATATTCATAAGGAAAATAGTATTTTATTTAAAATGATTTAGTATATAAATAAAAAGTGATAGCTTTAAAACTATCACTTTTTTCCTTAATTAACTTCTTTTTTTATATATTTACTTATTTATATATTTTGTTTTACTCCAATTTAAAATAAATTCAGTTAACTCTTCCTTATTTTCTTCAAGTTGCTTTACTCTATTAACATTAGCCCCTGAAGGATGTGGAAATCCTTTAAGAATTTGATTTTTATTTATTATTCCATCATCTTCTAATTTAACTAAAACTTCTTCTACTGCTCTTCCAAGAGGTATTAATAATATATTTTCAAAATTATTTAAACTCTTTAATTCATTTATAAAGTTATCATAAACATATTTCATTAAAAACTCACTTTTAATTAATTTCGGAGTATGACCTGAATAATTTTGTTTTTTTACAAAAACAGAATAAGGAATCAAAGATACTGTATGTAATAAATAATCTTTTTCATAAAATAACTCTTCTGTACTATTTATATTTAAAGCTTTATTAAGTTCTATTTCATCTAACATTTTAATTATATTTTTTCTTAAAGAACCACTAAATCTGCCTGCTACTTTGCATTTATATTGAATTTCTTCTATATTATCTGTTATTTCTAGTTCTTTTCTAGCCTCAGCTATTGCTGTACTCATTTGTTGAAATCCTGGGGTTATCCCAATTATAAATACTTTTGCTTTTTCATTCATGTACTCATTATGTGGAGCGTAATATATTTCTATATTATCTTCTTTTTCTATTAAAAAATCCTTAGTTAAAAGTTTCTCTTTTGTATACTTATTTTTTAAAGGCAACTTTTTTATTATATCTATATAATCGTACAATGTTTTCTTCATAAAAATCATCTCCAAGTTAATTATTAAAATAAAACTTTATAATATATCTTCTAAAGTAAATTTACTCATTTCCTTAACAAATTCATTTAAAGATTTTGATATAATCCCTTTTAACTTACAATCCTCTTTCATTAGTGGACATATATCACTATTTCCCATACAAGCAACTAAATTCAAATTTTCTTCTGTTAAAATTAATATATTTCCTAAATTTATTTCTTTTGGCTCAAGACCTAACTTAAGTCCACCATTTCTTCCTTTTAGAGATATTATATATTCTGTCTTTGCAAGTTTATTAACTATTTTCTTTAAATGATGTTTTGGTATATTAAGTTCATTTGCCATTTCATCTACTACAGAATTTTTATCTTTATTTTTTGCTAAATATATTAACATTCTAAAAGCATAATCTGTAAACTTTGATAACTGCATTTTTTCTCTCCTTTAGTATTAAATCTAATTAAAATTATAACAAAATTAACATACAAAATAAAATATGCATTTTACTTGCACATTTTATTTTATTATGCTATATTTATTTCATAAAGTAATTGATAATAATTATCCTTGGATAATAGGTGTCGAAAGGGAGATTTTTATATGTTAGATCAACAAACAATAAATATAATTAAAAGTACAGTTCCTTCATTAAAGGAACATGGATTAGAAATTACTACAACTTTTTATAAAAATATGTTTGAAAATAATCCAGAAGTTAAACCATTATTTAATATGGATAGACAAAAATCAGGTAAACAACCAAAAGCTTTAGCTATGACTATTTTAGCTGCAGCTGAAAATATAGATAACTTAGAAGTTTTACTTCCAGTAGTACAAAAGATTGGAGAAAAACATTGTAATGCTAATATTAAAAAAGAACATTATCCAATAGTTGGAGAAAATCTTTTAAGGGCAATTAAAGATGTTTTAGGAGATACTGCAACAGCTGAAGTATTAGAAGCTTGGGGACAAGCCTATGGAGTTATTGCAAAAATATTTATAGATGTAGAAAAAGATATATACGCTAATAAAAATTAATCCAAATTTATAAATTTAAAAAGCATTTTTATAAACTAATAATACTAAAAAGCTAAGAGAGTATAAACCTATAAATTTACCTTTTACTATCATTTCTCTCTTAGCTTTTATTTTTTATAAAAAAGTAATATTACTTCTAAATTTAAATTCTTTTTATTTATAAAACTTCTAATATTTCTTTTAATTAAATTATTTTATTATTTAAAATAATTTATTCCTATAGCATCTCTAACTTCAGTTAATGTATTACTTGCTATACCTCTAGCCTTTTCACTACCATCTTTTAAAATGCTATAAACATAATCAATATTTTTTTCATACTCTCTTCTTCTCTCTCTTATTGGTCTTAACTTCTCTTGCATAACTTCATTTAAATATTTTTTTATTTTAACATCGCCAAGTCCACCTTTTTCATAATGGCTTTTCATATTTTCTAATGTTATTTTATCTTCACAAAAAGCATCTAAGTATGTAAATACTGGATTATCTTTAACATTACCTGGATCTTCTACTCTTATATGATTTGGGTCTGTATACATAGACATTATTTTTTTCTTTATAGTATCTTCATCATCAGATAAATATATTGCATTATTTAAAGATTTACCCATTTTAACATTTCCATCTATACCAGGTAATCTACCTAAGCCTTTCTTAGGAAGTACAGCCCTTGGTTCAAGTAAAATCTCCTTGTTATATGTCTGATTAAATGTTCTAACTATTTCTCTTGTCTGTTCAATCATAGGTAATTGATCTTCTCCAACTGGAACAACAGTTGCTTTAAATGCTGTTATATCTGCAGCTTGGCTTACTGGATAAATTAAAAATCCTGCTGGAATACTCATATTGAAATTTTTATCTTTTATTTCATTTTTAACTGTTGGATTTCTCTCAAGTCTTGAAACAGTAACTAAATTTAAATAATGCATAGTTAATTCATTTAATTCTGGTATTTGTGATTGTACAAATATAGTTGATTTTTTTGGATCTATTCCAACTGATAAATAATCAAGAGCTACTTCAATTAAACTATTTCTTATTTTTTCTGGATTTCTAGCATTATCTGTTAATGCTTGTTGGTCTGCAATCATTATATAAGTATCATATTTTCCGCATTCTTGTAATTGTACTCTGTTAGTTAAAGACCCAACATAATGTCCTATATGAAGTTTTCCTGTTGGTCTGTCCCCTGTTAATATTATTTCTTTACTCATTAATTCCATCTCCTTAAATATATTTTTTAAATTAAGCTATATTAGAAAAATCTTTACTTTAATATATAATTTTAATTTAAGCTATGTTTTAAGTTATTTTAAATTTTTATCTAGACTTTAAAATATAACTTTAAATTAAAAAAGTTTTATAAAATAAAAAAACTCCGTCCTAAAAAAATAGGACGAAGATAATATCCGTGTTGCCACCTAAATTGTATAGATTAAAATTCAAACTATACCACTCAATTTCAAGTACTAACATACTCTATCTGCTATAAGGTGCAGCCTACCACTCTGATACTTTTTTATTTTTAAAAATATATTAAAATAAAATTTCTCTTTGTTCCTCAAAGGTCCATTCACTAAATCTATTCTTGCTATGATTCCACCATCCAAAGCTCTCTTTATTGAACCTAAATTTAGTTACTACTCCTTATCAAAGGATTTTATTAAATTAAATTATATTTTTATTATAAATCAAAATTTTAAATTTTTCTTTATAAAATATAATATTTTACAATTTACTTAATAAAAAATTTGTAATTATATTATTTAATACACATCTTTACTTTAATTATATATTATCTCTAACAACCCTACATGGATTACCATATGCAATCTTATTTGATGGAATATCTTTTGTTACAACACTTCCAGCACCTATTACAACATTATCACCAATAGTTATTCCAGGCATAATAATTGTACCCCCACCAATCCATACATTATTTCCAATAACAACAGGAGCTGTAATAGTCTTGCAAAACTCAAAAGAACCATCAGCTTTTGTTTCTCCAAATCTATCCTTTGCATTTGTTGGATGAAAAGCAGTATATATTTGAACATTTGGAGCTATTAATGCATTATCACCTATTATGATTTTATTATCATCCAAAAAAGTGCAATTCATATTTACTTCGCAATTATCCCCAAAATATATATTATTACCATAATCAACATAAAAAGGTTGCGTAATCCAAAGATTTTCCCCTCTACCACCTAGTAAATTATTAAGTATACTATCTTTTTTATCTTTATCCTCTGATAAGAAATTATTATACTCTCTAATTAAGTTTTTTGCCTTATGCCATTGTGTAATTAACTCCTCATCTCCACAATCATAAAGCTGACCTGATAACATCTTTTCTCTTTCAGTCATAATATTTTCCCTCTCTAACTTTATATTTTTTCTAAAATTAATTCTGTAATCCCCAATAACCCATAATTACTTTCATTATGAACAAACATAATATTAGACTTAATATTAAACTGTTTTTCATATTCATTTATTATTTTATCTTTAAGGCTATACCTTAACTTTTCTCCACTTAATACAACTGTTTTAGGATTTAATAAACTAGATATTATTTTTAATACTTTTACTATAGCATCAATATATTTTTTATCGTTATAATTTCCAAGTACTATTTCATTTAAATAAGAATCATCAATAGGAATTACTCCAACTTCACCTGCAAACCCATTATATCCCTTATAAACTTTACCGTTTATTACAATTCCAGCACCTACTCCTAAGTCTGTAAAACTTAAATAAATCATATTTGCACTTTCTTTATTATTCTTATAGTATCCAATAGCAACAGCATTTAAGTCATTTTCTAATATACATGGAATATTATATTTTGTTTTTATCTGCTCTTTTAAACAAATCTCTCTCCAATCATTTACACATAATCCATTAATATATCCTTTATCCGTAACAATACCAGGTACATTAATTCCTATATATTTAATATTATTATAATTATTAAAAATTATATCAAATGTGTTAAATATTCCTTCGTTATCATCCTTTGATTTTATATCACTACTATTCTCTTCAAGAATTTCACCAATAATATTTACTACTCTATAATGTATCTTTTTATCCTCAATTGTAGCCGCAATTATACAATTTTTATTTGCATTTATCTTATACCTTTCAGCTCTTCGTCCACCACTTGAATTATCTAATCCAACACTAACTATTTCTTCATTCTCTATAAGTTCATTTAAAATATTCCTTACAGTTGTATGACTAATTTTAGTAGCTTCTACAATATCTGCTCTTGTAACTGATTCTTTTGATTTTATGCATTTAATTATTAGTGATTTATTAATTTCTTTTAATGTTGCTGGTTTTCCTAATATATTATTCATTTATATTCCAAGTACCTCCAATAAATCTTTTGGTTCATTTAAATCATAATCTGCTTGTATTCCATTAATATCAGTAGCTCCCCATAATGCAAAGGCAAAATCCATACCTGAAACTTTACTTGCTTTATAATCAGCAATAGTATCGCCAACATATATAGCTTCTTCAGGTTTTATATTTAATAATTCAATTGCTTTTAATAATGGCTCTGGATGTGGCTTATGCTTCTCTGTATCTTCTTCTAAAACAACACTTTTCATATATTTTTGTAATCCTGTTTTTAAAAAATCTATTTCATATTGATCCTTTGTTTTAGAGCTAGATATACCACATAAAACTCCATTTTCATATATACGTTTTATTACTTCTTCAAATCCATCATATAACTTTGCACCATTTTCATATTCATTAACATACTTAACCCACTTTGAATATGATTTTTCAATATCAGCAAATCCTAATAATTCTAATGTCTTTTTCCCAGGATAAGCTCTATAAACTAATAAATCATCATATGATATTTCTTTGTTTAGTTCTTCTTTAATTAATCTTTGCAAAGGGATAATATTCATTTCCTCTGTATCTAACATTGTCCCATCTAAATCAAAAATTATTCCTTTATACTTTTTCATTTTAATATTCTCCATCCTTCCCTATACTTTTGTTATAAACTTTTAAAAGTTTATAACAAAAGTATACCATGGAATAAAATCTCCCTAAAGCAAATATCCTTAAAATATTTTATAAAATTTAAAATTCATATTTTTAAATATATATTTTTATGAAATATATATTTTTTAAGTTATGCTATAATATTTATTATAGTTAACTACTAAATTAAACCAAGGAGGCAATTTACTTTGAGTACAGCTTTTGAAAAACAATATAAAATAAATGCTTTTGATGTTGATACTGAACATAATTGCAAATTTTCAACCTTAGTTGATTATTTATGGGATGTTGTTATAGCTCAATCTGACTATTTAGGAGAAACTAAAGAAGGCTTTGTACACAATCAATGTGTTTGGGTTCTTTTAAAGTATGATATGAAAATATACGAATATCCTAAATTTAGAGATATTATAACTGTTGATACTAAAGTTTTAGGAACAAAAAAATTCTATGGTTACAGAAAAAATACTATAAAAAATTCTGATGGAAAAATTATAGGAGAAGTTACTTCAACTGCTATATTAATAGATTTTGAAAAGAGACGTCCTATGAAAATATCAAAGGATCAATGTGAAGTTTATGGCATAGAAGGTGAATTAAAAGAAGTTCCACCTTTAGATGATATCAAAGAAGTTATAAATGAAGATTTTATAAAAGAATATCCAATTAGATATAGTGATATAGATTCTAATGGTCATGTAAATAATGTTAGATATATGGAAATGGCTATGGATACTTTACCAAGACATATTTTAAATGATTATAACTTATTTAATATCAAAGTTTTATTTAAAAAAGAAACAACTGATGGGGACACTTTACATATTTCATCCCAAATAATTAATGATGAAGATAGTGAAATTACAACTGTTCATACTATTACAAGCAATAATACAGGTAAGTTACTTACTAAAGTACAATTTGTATGGAAAAAGAAATAATATTTTAAATTTATAATTTAATAAGTTATATAAAAATATTTATTTATAAGGATATGATTTACTAAATTATATAAAAAAAATTAGTCCATTTTTAAAATATAATTATTTATATTTAAGCTTTTTTACATAAAATAACCAGTAGAATTCAATATTTCTACTGGTTTTATTGTTAAACTGTATTTTTCATAATTAGTCTACTATAAATTTTATAAACTAACTTTTATTGAGTTTTCCATTTATTCAACTCCTTAAAAATACTATGACTTTATTTTAGGGTGAAATAGTTAAAAAATTTATAAAAAACCCTTACGAAATCTCAAGTTTTTTATAGAAAAATACATAGAAAATATTCCTCTTATGTAAAGGCAATATAAACTATTTATTTAAAAATTTATTTTTTAGAAATATATTTATTTCCTTCAATATAAAATCTCCACGGAAAATCTATAGCTTCCTCTGCATAATCAATGCCTATTCTTTTAGTTTCTACTATATTAAAATCTTTAAATCCATCATCAATTAAATACAGACTTCCTTTTTCATAAAGCTTAGTTTCATTTAAATCTCTTTCTATAGATAAAGCTTTGCATAACTTCCCTGGACCATTTGTAAGAGCTAATTTTTGTGCCTTTGTAAGTTCTTCATAACTTTTATTAAATCTATTATTAGAAATATAGTCTATTTCACTTAAAGGCTCTAATGCCCTAATTAACACAGCCTCTGCTTCCTCTTTTATTCCTGTAACTACATTTAAGCAATTATACATACCATATATGAGATAAATATAAGCTACTCCACCTTCTAAATAAAGAGTTTCTGTTCTTTTAGTTCTTCTTCCATTGTAAGCATGGCAAGCTTTATCCCCTTTTCCAATATAAGCTTCTGTTTCAACAATTCTTGACTTTATTACTTTTCCATCAATTTCTCTAACTAAAACTTTTCCAAGTAAATCTTTTGCTAAATATAATGCGTCTTTTTGAAAATAATCTTTATCTAACAACATAATAATTCTCCTATTTAAATATATAAATTTATTATTGGATAATTTACTATACCTATACATACATATAACTTATGTTTATCTTTATTATAAAACTTTATTGTATTTATAATAATAAATTTAAAAAATTTTAAAATCCACTATTAAATTAATACTGAACTAATTAAAATGATAAACAAACTCTTTCAGAATAATATAAATGGTTTCTTTATCATAAATATTAATTTATTTTCCATAAACTATAATGTTTTGAAATGTACATTTCTCTTTTTCATTATTTCTATATGTATGATTTATATTTGCTGAAAATCTTATACTACTTCCTTTTTTAAGTTCTACTTTTTCACCTTCAAATTCCATCTCCAAAGTACCTTCTGTTACAATTATATATTCTTCCACAAAATCATCATGCTTAGGTGATGAATGTACACAATCTTCTTCTAAATCTATAGTTAATATTTCAAAATTATTTTTTGTGTCAAAAGGGAAAATAGTATATATCTTCATCTTATTATCTTCTTCCAAAATTGGTTGTATATCATAACAATTTATAACTTCATAATTTACAGACTTATTTTCCATAAAGAATGAAAATGGAATTTTTAATCCTGTTGCTATTTTCCATAAAGTTGATACTGTAGGGTTAGACTTTCCACGTTCAATTTGACCTATCATAGCTTTACTTACTCCAGTTAAGCTTGCTACATCATCAAGGCTTAAATTTCTTTTCTTTCTTATACTTTTTAAATTTTCTCCAATAATAAAGTTTAAATTTTCCATAGTTCCTCCTCGTGTAATATATTACACTTTTGTATCATTTATTGTCCAAAAACTTTTTATATTATATAATACTATTATACAATATATTGTACATATTAATCGTATTTTAAAAGGAGACTTTATAATGAAAAAGGCTTTAACCTATGGTATCTTAGCTTCTGTATTTTTTTCCTTTACCTTTGTTCTAAATAAAAGTATGAATATCTCAGGTGGAAATTGGATGTGGAGCGCATCGTTAAGATACATATTTATGTTACCAATTCTTTTATTAATTGTTCTTAAAAACAATAGACTTAATGTTATATTTAACTCAATAAAAAGGAATCCAAAGTATTGGATTTTATGGAGTACAGTTGGATTTGGTTTATTTTATGCTCCATTAACCTTCGCCTCTAACTATGGTGAATCATGGCTTGTTGCTGGTTGCTGGCAAATAACAATTGTTGCTGGAATACTTTTAACACCAATATTTAAAAGTAAATTACCACTTAAAAATTTATTTTTATCATTATTTATTCTTTTTGGTGTATTTTTAATTCAATATGAACATGCTAAAAATATAAATATTACTCAAGCACTTTTATCGATTATCCCTATTTTAATTGCAGCTTTTTCTTATCCTTTAGGAAACAGAAAAATGATGATGCTTTGCGAGGATGATTTAAGTACTACTGAAAGAGTTTTTGGAATGACTCTTTGTAGCCTTCCATTTTGGTTAATACTCTCTCTTGTCGCTTATAAAAATGTTGGACTTCCAAGTACTAATCAAATGTTCCAATCATTTTCTGTTGCTATTTTCTCTGGAGTTATTGCAACTATACTTTTCTTTAAAGCTACAAATATGGTTAAACATAATTTTAATCAGTTAGCTGTTATTGAAGCAACTCAATCCGCTGAAGTTTTATTTACTATAATAGGTGAAGTTATTATTTTAAATGGTGCTATTCCATCTTTTAATGGATTAATTGGACTAGCCTTAATAATTCTTGGAATGATTTTAAATAGTCTTATATCTTAAAATAAAATCTAAAATTTAAGGGAACTAAAAAAGTTCCCTTATTTTAACAAATAGTACTTTACATTATTAAGTACTATATCTTATAATATAATTATACTTAATAATATAAAGTACTTTATTAAATAAATTATTAAATATTTGTTTTACTATAAAACTAACTGATTATTTTAAATTAATATAAAAGTTTTATAAAATAAGCATTTACTTAAATTATATTTATTTTTAAAAGGTGGTGATATTATATGGAATTTGATAAGGAGGTATTAAAAGGATACATAGATTCAATTGTTTTATCAGTATTATATGATGAAGATATGTATGGATATTTAATACTTAAAAAGATTAAAGAAATATCAAAAGATGAATTTGAAATAAAAGAAGCCACTCTTTATGTTTCATTAAAAAGATTAGAAAAACGTGGGTATTTAAAGGGTTATTGGAATGATAATTCAGGTACTGGTGGTGGAAGACGTCGCTACTACTCTATAACTTCTGAAGGGAAAGAAGTATTCAATAAAAATTCAAGGGAGTGGAATGTTTTAAAAGAAGTTATAAGTAACTTTATGAGGGGGAAATAAGTATGGGAAGAATTGAAAAATATATTGATAAAATATATAGTGGGGTCAATGAAAGTGATGAAGAAACTAAGATTCTAAAAGAAGAAATGAAACTTCATTTATATGATAAAGTTAAAGATTTAATGGAGGAAGGCTTAACTGAAGAAGATAGTATAACTGTTGCACTTGAAACTTTTGGTGATGAAGTAAGTGTTTCTAAGGATGTTAAATCAATAGTTAAAAATCAAAAAAAGTATACAAATATTTTAATTAGAATAAGTATAATACTATTTATTGTTGGATCATTATTTAAAGTTTCTGCATTCTTTGCCGAAAATAAATTTATAGATGATTTTAATAAAACTAGAGAAACAACATCAAGCGATGTTTTAAATGGAATTTTAGATGTGTTAAATAAAGCTGAGATTACAGAACAAGACAAAAAAGGCTTTGATAGTATTTTAAATGACTATAATAATAAATATGAAAATGGACTTTATAGCATTACAATTTTAAAAGATAATATACCTTTATATGAATTTAATAGAGAAGTATCACCTGATCTTATAAAAAATGACTTATCAGGAATGACTAGTAAGGGACACAATTGGACTGTACACTACAAACAAACTGATTATGATTCATATAGAAACTCTATTATAACAAGTCAAATTTTTAGTATCTCTGATATATCAAATTCACTACACTTTATATTAAATAATATTGGATTTTTGTTTATATCACTATCATGGATACTTACTGTAATGTACTATACTCAAAAATCTATACTTAATAATTCACTGGATAAAAAGAAAATAATTTTATTATCAATTGAAACTATAATTATTTTTGCTACATTTGTTTCTGATAAAGATATAATGATGCCAACTGTTTTATTATTTATTATTTTAAATTATTTTGCACCTAAAGTACTAAGTAAATATTTCAATAAAAGTCTTTCTTTTGTTTAAGTAAATTTCTCTATGTTTTTGAATAGTATTTTTTGAATAAAAAACCAGTAGAATTTTTTCTACTGGTTTTATTACATATCTTATATTAATCTCTATTTTTATTGATTATTATACTTTTCATTTATTTCACTAAAAAATAAATTCATAAATTTATTTTTTAAATCAACCATTTCTTGAATTCTTTCATTAAATATATTTTCTGATTCCTCAAACGGTTCTATTAATCTTCCTAAATATTCTTCTACACTTTCACAGCTAGTTATTCTTATAAAATCATATACGCTCTCTATAAGCTCTGTAACATATTTAACTGCTGAACGTGAATAAAGATTATGAACTCTAAAATTCCCATTTTCTAAAACATAAAAGTTTTTCTTTTGCTTACTATAAATTATAAAATCACTTATATCAATTTCATCTAATAAGTTATCAAATTCTGATATAAAAATATCCAAATTATATTCTTCTAATGAATAATATTCTTCAGGTGTATCCCTCTCCACTTTTAAAATATTTTCTAAGCCTTTAAGAGTAGATTTTACTATTACTCCACCATCTTTTATAAATTTCATGTCAGAAGCATCATATTTTCTAACATTATCTTTAAATGTTTTATTTAGATATTCATCTACATCATCAACAACTTTAAACTCAATTTTATATTTTGGATATAAATTTAAGTCTATATTATTAGAGTTTGAAATAAGTTTTAATGTTACGTTACCATCTGTAGTTTTTATTATATTATAAACCTTTGCTTGACTCTTTAAATTATTGGAAAAATCATTATATATTTCATTTAAATCTTCTAATATTCTTATATATTCATCATATTTAAATGGTTCATTGGATAAATTTAAATAATATTTAATATCATTTTCTACCATCTATAATTCATCTCCTATATTAAAAATAACGTTTTCTTATCTATAATTATAATTAAACTTATCCTTTAAATATTGTTTTTTACCTAAATTTTATATATATTTCATAATTATATAACACTTAATAAGATGCGTTAATAAACTTAAAATTATTTACATCAAATAAACCTCTATCTGTTATTTTAAGTTCTGGAATTACTGGCAATGCTAAAAATGATAAAGTTAAAAATGGATTAAAATCAATTTCTGGAGCTATTTCTAAAACTGACTTATGAATATTATCAAGGTCTTCTAAAAGATAGTTTGTATCTCTTAATGTAATTATTCCACCAAACTCAAGCTGAACAGAATTTAAGACTTTATTATTTTTTGTAACAACAATTCCCCCACCAATTCTTTTAAGTTCATTAACAGCAAGAATCATATCATTATCATTAGTTCCTGTAACAATAATATTATGAGAATCATGTGCTACTGACGTTGCTATTGCACCCTCTTTAATTTTAAGTCCATTTATAATACCAAGACCTACTTCTCCACTCCCTTTATGTCTTTCAATAACTGCAACTTTTAACAAATCATCCTTTGTGCTACTTATAAATTCCTCTTTATTTTCTAAATCTTCCACTTTTATTTTTAAATGATTACTCTCTAATCTATTTTTTATAAGCCCTATAACATTTATATATTGTTTATTCTTTAAATCAATTTTCAAATTATCTAAAGTAATTTCTTTAAAATTAATACTATTTTTGATACTTATGGTTTTCTTAAGTTTATTCTCTTTATAGATAAGCTCATTATCTTTAACAACAAGCTTTCCATTTTTGTATACAGAATTTATAAGGAAACTCTCTAAATTATCTAATATTATAAAATCTGCAACATATCCTGGTGCTATTGCCCCTTTATTATTTAATCCATAACATTCAGCTGTATTTAATGTTGCCATTTGTATTGCTGTTTCTTTCTTAACTCCATAATCTATTGCCATTTTTATTGATTTATCTATACTTCCATTTTTGATTAAATCATCAATATGCTTATCATCTGTGCAGAAACATAATCTTCTTGTATTATATATATTAACTGAAGCTAGTAATTCTTTTAAATTTTTTGCTACAGTTCCTTCCCTCATAAGGACATACATTCCTCTTCTTAATCTATCTATAACTTCCTTTGTTGTATGACATTCGTGATCTGTTTTTATATTGCAAACTCTATAACTATTTATCATCTCCTCATTAAAACCTGCACAATGCCCGTCAATAATTAAATTTCTATTTTTAGTTTCTAAAACTTTGTTTAACATTTTATCATCACAATTAAAAACTGCAGGTCCATTCATAACTTCAGCAAGTCCAAGTACATATTTATTTTGATATAAATCTTTTAAATCTTCTGCTTCTATTCTTGCTCCTGAATCTTCAAAATCTGTTGATGGAACACAAGATGATATCATAAAATAAAAATCTAAAGGCAAACCAAAGCTTAAATCCATCATAACCTTTATGCCTTCTACTCCAAGTACATTTGCTATTTCATGAGGGTCTGTTACTATTGATGTTATTCCATGTTTTAAAGCTTCCTTATAATATTCATTTGGAGTAATTAAGGAAGATTCTATATGAGCATGTCCATCAATAAGTCCTGGAACTATATACTTTGAAGTTCCATCTATTTCTTCTTTTCCACTATACTCTCCAAGTCCAATAATATAACCATCTCTTATTGCAACATCACATGTAAATATATCACTTTGAAATACATCAATTACATTTACATTTTTAATTACTAAATCACTTAATTCTTTCTTGGTTGAGCTCCTAATTTGATTTTTTAAACTTTCCTTTTTCATCATTAACTCTCCCTTCAAAGGTAATAAATTTTAAGTTACGCCTATATTAGTAAAGATTAGTTTATATATTATTTTGCTATGCTTTAAGTAAATTTTTATTTTTAGATAAACATATATACTTATATTAATTTTACAAAATATTGCCGTAATAAGTCTTGAAATTTTACTTAACAAATTAAGTTTTAACAAAAACTTTCCAATCTTTACATAAATAAACTAAACGATAACTTAAATATAATAATTTCTATAAATACTTCTTATTACTATATATAAAAAGAAGCCTTGTAAATTATACAAAGCTTTTTTAAAATTGTTAAAGTTTTTAAATATTTATATTATATATTTCTATTTTATAAATATGTTTCTATAAAATTCCCAACATATTTTCTCATTTCTAAAGCTATCCGTCCACTCTGATTGTTTATCAATTTAATTTAAATATTTATCGATAAACGATAAATTTTTATTGATTTTATTTAATTCACATGATATTATACAAACATAATAAAAACAAAGGAGAATTTTATATGAAAAAAATTAATTACTTTTTACCATTTATTCTAAGTGCTTTTTGCTTTATTTCTTTCAATATTATAGGATCCACTGTAGATTCTAATGGATTTGTTCATGAACCATTTTTCTTAGTTCCTATTGGATTTGCTTTTTTCTTTATAGGATTAATTTCATTAATAGTAAAAGGCTCAATAACTTTTATAAAAAAATCTAAATATTAATATTAAAATAAAAAAGAATTGTAACTTTAAAACAAAGTTACAATTCTTCTTAATATTAAATATTATCTTTTACTATATTTTAAAATGGTGATTCCATCTTCTATAATACATTCTTTAAGATCAAGATCTATTTTAGGATTATCTTTCAAAAATAAAGGTCTACCTTTTCCAAGTATAGTTGGTATTATTCCTATTATATATTCATCTATAATATTAGCTTTAATAAAGTTATCTAAAAGAATACCTCCCCCAAATAAAAATATATCTTTACCTTCTTTTTCCCTTTCTTCTAAAACTGCCTTACATATATCTCCATTTATAAAATGTATATTATCATAGTTTTCTAACTTTTTTGATGTTGCTATAAAAACTTTTTTATTTTCATAGTCTTTATGAAAATTTTGATCATAACATTTCTTTCCCATAACTACAACACTTACATTATCTAAAAACTTATTAAAATCATATTTATTTTTTGTGTTTAACTTACTGTTACCATCTCCAACAATCCAGTCAAAACCACCATCTTCATCTGCAATATATCCATCAATACTCATTGCTAAATTAAAAATTATTTTTCTTTTCATTTATTTTCCCTCATAAAATTTATTTAATATATTTTATTTTTTAAATTTATTCATTCCTAAATATATTAATTCAGATAATAATTTACTTAAATCAAAGCTTTATATTTATCTTTAATCCTTCTTCTAACTTACTTTCAGCATTAATTTCCCCATTATGTGCTTTAATAATGTCATAAACTATTGCCATTCCAAGCCCTGAACCTTCTATCTTTTTATTTGTATTTGTTCCTCTATAATATCTTTTAAATATATTTATAAGATCATCTTCTGATACACCTCTACCATTATCTTCTACGAAAATTTCTACACAATCATTTACTTTTTTAATATTTATATTAACTTTTACATCACTATTATTATGAACAAAAGCATTTATTATAAGATTTACAAATACTCTCTTTATTAGATGTTCATCTAAGTTTAGTAATATTTTTTCCTCTGAATAAGTAAACTTTATATTTCTATAACTATATTTCTCATCATTTATAATGTCTATTATTACATGTCTAATTAAAGATACAATGTTTACTTTCTTCTTATTTAAAACTAAAGTATTATTTTTAAGTCTTGTTGATAAATTTAAATCTTCAACTAAAGTTTTTATATACTCACTTTTTCTTATTATAGTGTTACAACATTTTTTTCTAGTATTGTCATCAATATAATATTCAGTATCACCCATTATTTCTGCATTGCCAATAATTGAAGTAAGAGGTGTCTTTATATCATGAGAAATATTTGAAATCCATTCTTCTCTCATATTTTCAAGTTTTTCTCTTTCTTTCTCATTGCTTTGAAGCTTATATTCTAGTTGATTTAAGCAATTTTCAACTTCATAATACATTCCAAGCTTTATTTTATTTTTTGAATAAGTTCCATTAGATAAATCTACTATTTTACACACAATTCTACTTATAGGCTTTGTTATTTTTAAAGTATATAAGAAACTTATTACAATAAGTAAAATTACATTCATTATAATTAAACTTGGAAATTTATGAGCCTTTTCAATTAAGGCTACATCATAAGAATAATTTACCCTTTTTACTTTGTTAGTATCTAAAAATAAAAGATAAGTATAATTTTTATTATTTAAAATTTTATCATCCAAAAATAAAGTATTACTTTTATTATTAAAACTATCTATAAGTTGTTTATTAGAATAACTTTTTAATGTATTACTTGGTTTATTATAACTATAAACTTCATCATTATTTTCGTTTAAAATTTGAAGTCCTATATTATTTTCCTTTAACCAATTAATACCTTCTCTATTTACTTTTATATTTTTATCCTTTGATAAATACAAGTAATCTTTAAAGTTTGATATCATCTCTTCTGGATGATAGTTATATAATGCACCTTCTTTATAAATACTATTTCTAATAAAAATCATATTTATAAGTACAATAACAGAGCATGCAAGAAGAAAAGATATAAGATAATGAAAAATAAGTTTTTTCCTCATTTAATTATTCTCCATTCATTATAAACTTATATCCTAATCCAATTATCGTTGTTATATATTTGGGCTTTGATGGATTATCTTCAATTTTCATTCTAAGCTTTCTTATATGAACTGTAATTGTATTGTCAAACCCAAAAAAGTTTTCTCCCCAAACTTCATTACAAATCATTTCTTTACTTATTATTCTATTTGGATTATTAATTAAATATTTAAGTAACTTTAATTCTTTAGCTGTAAATTCTAAAACTTTTCCACCCTTATATACTTCACTAGTTTCTTCATTTATTTCAATATCACCAAATTTAATAATACTATTTTTATTTGGAATAATATTATTAAATGCTTTAAGTCTTACCTTTAACCTAAAAGCTACTTCTTTAGCACTAAAAGGTTTTGTAATATAATCATCTGCACCAATTGCAAATCCTAATAATCTATCTACTTCTTCTGATTTTGCAGATATAAATAATATTGGAACTTCACTTAACTTCCTAATGTTATTAAAAACATCATAACCACTTATATCTGGAAGCATAATATCTAAAAGAACTATATCTGGTTTAATATTTTTAAATAATTCTATTCCATCTATTCCACTATTAGCTATAAAAATATTATTAAAGCCCTCTCTCTTTAATACAGTGCATAAAATATCTACAATATCTTGTTCATCATCAATTATTAATACTTTATATTTTTCAAAAATATTATTCAATTTTCCCCACCCCTTTGTGGTTTAGATTATATCATAAGGAACAAGTTTTAAGTCAATGTTGATTTTAATATACAATTTAAATTTAAGATGGATTTAAGATAGATTTTATTCAAATTAAATATAGACATAATACACTTATATTAGACAGACAAGCTTTAATTTAGTAAATTTTTATTTACTAAAAAGCTTTTTAAATATAAATAAATAATTAAGGAGAATAATTTATGCAAGCAATTATGGAACCAATCTTTCATGTAATTTATTTAACTACAGTAATTACTTTAGGATTTATAATGATAACAAAATCAAAAGACAAATATTTTAAACTTTTTGGATTAATGTCTGTAATATTAGGCTTTGGTGATTCATTTCACTTAATCCCTAGAATATATTCACTATTAACTACAGGACTTGAGAATCATGCATCATCATTAGGTTTTGGTAAATTAATTACATCAATAACTATGACAATCTTTTATTTAATACTTTATAAAATTTTTAAGCTTAGATTTGATATTAAGAATTCAAAAGTATTGGATATAACAATGTATTTACTTGCAGGAATTAGAATTATTCTTTGCTTATTCCCTCAGAATGAATGGTTTATAAACAATCCACCAATAAGCTGGGGAATATATAGGAATATACCATTTGCACTTATGGGACTTATTATGATTTATCTTTTATATAGTTATGGAGTAGAGTATAAAGATAAAGATTATAAACATCTTGGAATAGCTGTATTTTTATCATTTGCCTTTTATATTCCAGTTGTACTTTGGGCATCAGAAAACTTTCTTGTTGGAATGCTTATGATTCCAAAAACTTTAGCTTATGTTTGGGTAGTTTTAATTGGATATAAAGAATTTAGAAAATCTTTAAAATAATTTTTAAAAAGCAGCAGACATTTAATAGTCTACTGCTTTTTTATAATAACTTAACTTTAAACCATAATATTACAATGATAAATCTCTTTTTGAAAAAATATATATTCCTGCTCCATAAAAGACTATAGATACAAATAAAAAAATTAATATTGGCATTGCTACGCTCTTTCCAGCAATAATATCTCCTGTATTAAAGAATGTAAAAAGTGTAAAATACTTAAAGTTTTCAAGCTTGCCTCCCATATTAGCTAAAGCCTGCAATAAATAAAATAATACTGGAACTCCAGCTCCAATTGTAAAATAAAGTTTAGTATCATTACTTATACATGATGCAAAGAAACATATACCACTTACTGCAACCTGAAGAAAATATAAAACAACATTCATAATAATAAAAATTTTAATATTTAATTCTCCACCATGAATAGTATTAGAAAAAAATATTATTAATAATGATGTATATATAAGTAAGACAGCACTGGCTATCCACATAAATACTGCTTGAGTTAAGGCAATCTTAACTCTTTTATTTGGTGTAGCTAATAAATATGCCATAGAACCTTTATCTATATATGATGCTATTAACTTATTTCCAAGTATTATAATACAAATTATCGGAAACATAAGAACTATTAATCCATATAAATAATTTGCAATATATTCAGTAAGATTTGCCCCTATTGATGCCATGCCAAATGCTTTCATAAGCTCTGGCATACTTTTTGCCATTTCTTCAAAGGCATTAGTAGTTTTGGGGTCATACATATAAACAATACTTACAGAATATAAAGTTAAAATTGCAAAAAATAAAAGTATTAATTTATAATTTGATTTTATATCCCTCTTGAATAAGCTTAAACTAATCATTACTCTCACCTCCATAGAAATGCATAAATAATTCTTCTAAGCTTTGAGTTTTAACATCAAGGCTTGTTACTGAATATTTACCTAAAGCTTTTATTAATGGATTTACATCCCCTTTTACTGCAACAGTTACAACATTTCCTGTAACTTCTTTTATTTTAAAATCTTCCTTAGAAAACTCCTTAGCCATTTCATCATTTAAAAATGTAATTACATAAGATTTATGTTTTGAGTTAGATAATGTCTTTATATTTTCTATTGAAACAACATGCCCATCTTTAATTATAGCTGTCCTATCGCAAGTCTTTTCTACCTCATCAAAAAGATGTGAAGACATAAATATTGTTTTTCCTTTTTCTTTTTCTGATAAAATAAGTTCTACAAATTTATTTTGCATAAGTGGATCTAATCCACTTGTTGGTTCATCTAAAATTAATATATCAGGATCATTCATAAAAGCACATACTATTCCTATTTTTTGCTTCATACCTTTAGACATCTTCTTAATTTTACTTTTTGGATCTAATTCAAACATTTTAATTAATTCCAAAGCTTTATTAAAATCCTTTAAACCTTTCATATCAGCTATAAAATGAATAAATTCAATTCCTGTCATATCATCCATAAAAGCAATTTCTCCTGGAAGATACCCTAATATTTCTTGAATTTTATAGCTATCCTTGCTGCAATCCATACCATTTATTAAGCAATTCCCTTTATTAGAATGAATGAATCCCATTAAATGTCTTATAGTTGTAGTCTTACCTGCACCATTTGGCCCTAAAAATCCAAAAACCTCTCCCCTTTTTACATTTAGATTAACACCAAAAATACCTTTTTTGTTTCCATAATCCTTCGTAAGGTCTTTAATCTCAATTACATTCACCTTAAATATACCTCCTTATAGCTATTTCTTTAAAAAATCTATCCCTTTCATCAATAACTTTTATTTTTCCTTTATTAAATTAAAATTTTTTTTATTAAATAACTTTTTATTTGCCTCATCGGTTAATATAATTGTATTCTCATTGCCCCTTTTAGAGAATAACTAATAATTAAAAACAAGTTCCGCAATTTATACAGAACTTGTTTAAATTTTCTTATATTTTATATTTATTAAATGCTTTTTCTGGATCAATGTGAACATCCTTTATAAAAAGAATTACCCAAATTATTATTGAAAAAATAGCAAAATATTTGTTTATAAAATAAGATGTTATAGCCCCTAATAATAAAATTATTGCCCAAAGAAAAAAAGAATTTCTCATATCTTTGCTCATTTTATTTCTATCATATGTTTCTTGTTTCTCTTTTGAAAAATAATTAAAGCCATTAATTAATACTGCTCCTCTTTCTTTTAATATAGCAAATATTATTGCTACTATTAAAAATACTATTGCAAGTACTAAACAAGTTGTTGACCAAATATTCATAAAGCATACTCCCATTATAAAAATTATATATTATTATTTTATCATTAATATTGTTAAGTTTGACAACTATTTTTTCATATGCTAGAATTGCATTGTTTATCGGAGGGTTAAAAGCAAGACCGGATAAGATATTTATCTTATCCGGTCTTTTTTGTTTTTATTCTATATTAAAATTGGAGGGATATTATATGAATAAAGCTTGGACTTACGTTGTCGTAGGTGGCCTTTTAGAAGTTTTTTGGGCTCTTTGCTTAAAAAAATCTAATGGATTTACAAACCTAGGCTATACAATAGTAACTATTATATTAGTTATAATCAGCTTCTGTCTTTTTTCCAAAGGTATGACTTTACTACCTTCTGGAATAGCCTATACAGTTTTCACTGGAATAGGAGCTATTGGAACTATTGTTTTTGGAATTTTAATTTTAGGTGAAAGTATTAGTCTTAAAAAGATTATTTTTAGCTGTTTATTACTAATTGGAATTATTGGTTTAAAAATAAATTCAAAAGAAGAGGTGTAATAATGGATTTGGTATTTTTAATTTCATCTGGCTTATGTGAGGTTCTTTTAGTTTATTGCATAAAAAAATCAGTTGGATTTACTAATAAACTATGGTCATTAATTACTCTTTTAGTTGCAGCTACTAGTTTAACTCTTTTATCAATGGCTATGAGAACAACTGAAGCTGGAACTGCTTATAGTATTTGGGTTGCCATAGGTTCAGTTGGATCACTATTATTAGGTGCTTTCTTATTTAAGGAACATCTATCTAAAAAACAAATTTTTTATTTAATCTTAATTATAATTTCAGTAATTGGATTAAAGATTTCATAAAATAAAAAGAAGCACTCTGTTTTAGTGCTTCTTAATTTTTCTATTAATCTATAACTTTAATTATTTATATATTACTTAATTAATATAATTTTTCATTTTCAATAAATTCATCAACAATGTTTCCACAATCAATATCAAATAAAATATTGAATACTTTTCATGTTTTGTATTACAAACAAAATTTCATCATACAATTCTTGATGATACACCTATTTATTAAGTTTTTATATTTATATCAATTTATTTACTTAACTATACTTTAAATATTTTTATCTACTTGCAGGAGCATAAATCTCTCCTGTATTTGCATCTGAAATTTCACCATTATATAAATTTACACCATATAAAGTTTTTGAAGATCTAAATAAAGCAAATATACCTTCAAGTTCTGATGCAGATATTCCTTCAAACTCATATTTCTTTTTTGTACCTAACTTCTCTTTAATTAACACAAGAGCTTCATCTTTTGTTAAAGTCTTTTTAAATCTTAAAGCATTGTTATTATTGTTATTTTCATTAGTATTTTTTTCTACTTTTTTATTTCTACTTTCTGAAACTGATTTTTCTTCTAAGTTTGCTTTTACTTTTTCATTATTTGTAGTAGTTTTATTTTTTAAATTTGAACTTTCCTCTTTTTTAGAATTTTCTTCTTTTGAAATTTTATCATTTTCTTTTTTAGCTTTTTCTTTTTCAACTAATTGTTTCTTTTCTAAATCTTTTTGTTTTTCTATTTCTATTTCTTTTTCCCTTTTTTCTTTTTCTATTTGTTCCTTACGTTTTTCAATAGATGTATTTATTTGATTTTTTAAACTGTCTACATCTTCTTTAAATCCATTAATATTATAATAATCACTTATTTCATTTGCTTTTAAATTTGCTTCATCAAGTTTATTATTACTATATAAGTTTTTAGCAATTAAATATTTATTTACTGAATCTTTTAATCCTTTAGCCTTTTCATCATCTGGCTTTGTACTTAAAGCTGAATCAATTCCTGATATTGCTTTATCATACTGCTTTTGATTTATACACTCTATACTTTCATTCATTATTTTATTTACCTTATAATCTTTATAACAAAAAAAGTATCCTATAACCCCTATTAATACTATTCCTGTTATAGCTGTATAAATTTTTATTCTTTTGTGTTTTTTCAATATTTTATCCCCCTATGTAAAGTTATATATGTTAAGTTACACAAATATTTTTTTAAACTTATTTATAATAATTTTGATTCAAGCTAAATACATAAATAAATTGCAAAGAAAATTATTATGTAATTTGCAAAACATTAATAATTTTAACATGATAATTGCATTTTTCCAAATTTTATGATTTATTGTTAAAGGAAAATAAAAAAGTTTCCTTAAAAACAAATTAAAATATATAAAATATTCTAATTAATAATATAAAAAAAAGTAGACACTCTGATAATATTCCTCATTATATTAGACAGTTAAAATAATAAAACTGTTCTATAATGGGATAATATTAATCTGTCCACTTTTAAACCTATATATATATCAAAATCTATTTAAATATATAATTTTATATTATAATACCTTCAAAATGATCTATTTCATGTTGAATAATTTGTGCAGTGAATCCTGTAAATACACCATTTTGCTTTTTAAAGTTTCTATCAAAATATTCTACTTCTATTTTTTCATATCTCTTTGTTTTTCTAAAACCTGTTAAAGATAAACAGCTTTCTTCTGTTTCATAACAATTTTCTTTTTTTAATATTTTTGGATTTACCATAGGAACTATAATGTTTCCTACGCTAAATACTAATATACTCTTTTTTACTCCTATCATGTTTGCAGCCATTCCAACACAACGATCTAAGTTTGCTCTTAATGTATCTACTAAATCATCAATAACTGATATATCACTTTTAGTTGCAGGTTCTGATTTCTGTCCTAAAAATAATACATCTTTTACTACTGGTTTTATCATATTTTTTCAGCCTCTCTCTACTTTTATTAATCATTATTTATATTAATTTAAGAATTTATATCATTAACTGGTTTTATAACTTTACATAACATCTTATAAATAATATTGCCATATAATTTTTTTATTAAATTAAGTTTTGAACCTTTAAAATATGCTTTATAAAGCCACTGTTTATCTTTCCAATATTTTTTATCTAACGGAAAAATATTTGTAGCTAAAGCTCTTTGTATATTGTAAGTATAAACTTCTTTAAAGCTAGGTGAATATAATTTTCCATTTGATTCTATCATGTTGATAAAATTTTCTAATTCTTTCTCTTCAATAGGTTTATTAAATGTTCTACCATTTCTATGTATAGTTCCACAAATACAAACACCCCATTGAATCATTACTTCTTTTATTGAATTTAATGTATTTTTTATTCCAGAACCTTGTGTATTTGCTAAAATTAAAGTTGGTTTTTGTGCAACTTCACTTCTATGAAACCAACTACAAGTCCTATCAATAAATGACTTTAATATACCACTCATATTATTTAAATATACAGGTGTTCCAATTATAAGCCCGTCACTTGCAATTATCTTTTTAATAATTAAATTCACATCATCTTTTATAAAACAATTTCCTTTTAATACACATACTTCACACCCTTTACAAAAATCTATTTTATAGTTGTAAAGATTTATAAGCTCTGTTTCATATCCTTTGCTCTTTAGTATATTTTCAATAGTTGATAAAAGACTATAAGTATTTTTCTTTCTGTTACTTGCATTTATTAATAATACTTTTTTCATTTATCCTCCACAAAGATTATATTTTTAATATTAAATTTATATTATATATTAATATTTTACTCTAACATAAGTAAATTAAAAATAGTTTATATTAAAATGAAGTATTATTAACTTAATAAAATCTTTAATTTCCACAAAAAAAACACTATACTTAAATAATGAAAGTATATATTGCTTTTTAGATAGCTTTTAGACTATTTAATTTACGAAAGTGTTTCTATCATATAATTAATGAAACACTAATACTCATTAAAATAGTCATGCAATGCTATATAAAAAAGTAATACTAATTAAATACCAACAAAATGTAAAATACCAAATTGAGGAGTTTATTATATATGAGAAAAAAAGATATATTAGAATTAAAAAAGCGTTTCAAAAAAGATTACTGCACCTTCAGCAAAATGTGTGGTTGCTATGTTAACGGAGAAAAAAATATAATTTTAAAATTCAGAGAAACATTTCTAAACCTAGATGAAGATGAATACTTCAAATACTTAGAAATTGCAAAGAAAGTGTTATCTGGAACTATAGGAAACAATATTTTAGAACTTAACTTTCCACTTAACGAAGATCTTATAAATGAAAAACAAATTTCACTTATGCAGCTTAAAAGCAGTCAATTAAATGATGATAAATTACTTGATGATTTTTATAAATCTATTATTGAAAACTATGATTATACAGGTAACTTCTTAATACTTATTTTTAATGACTCTTATGATGTTCTTACAAAAACTAAAGATAATCAAAAAATAGATGAATCTGAAGAAGTATATGAATATGTTTTATGTGCAATATGTCCCGTGGAGCTTTCAGAGCCTGGACTTAGATATTTTGAAGAAGACAATAGTATAAAAGCCCGTGTTAGAGATTGGGTAGTTAAGCCACCAATTAATGGTTTTGTATTCCCTGCATTTATTGACAGAAGCTCTGATGTTAACTCAATTATGTATTACACAAAAAATGCAAAAGATACTCACCCAGAACTTATGGAAACTGCCTTAGGTTGCTATTCAAAACAAACTGCAACTATTCAAAAAGAAGCATTTAAATCAATTATTAAAGACTCTTTTGCTGATGAAAATTTAGCTGATAAAGTTTTTATGGATGTTCAAGAAAATCTAAATAATATGATTGAAGAATACAATGAAATGTATGATGATACAGACGCTGAGCCTATAGCTTTAAAGGATAAAGATATTCAAAGCCTTTTAATTGAAAGTGGAGTTCCAGAAGAACTTACTTCTAAAATTGAAAAATCATTTGTAGAAAGTTTTGGTGATGATGTTCCTTTAGCAGAACACTTAATTGATTCAAAAATTCTTAAAGAAAATGAGCAAAGAAAAAAAGAAGAACACTTAAAAAATCAAGTTAAAGTTCTTAAAACTAGACTTGAAGAAGTTACTAAGGAAGTTTCTTTAAATAATGAAAATATAGAAGATAAAGATTTAAAATCTAATGCTGAAATGGATGAAGAAGTAGCTCTTGAAGAAAATATGGAAGCTATTTCTGAAATAGCTTTAGAGGAAACTTCTGAAAATAATGATGAGACTGATGTAGATTCAGAAGATTCTTTAGAAAACAATAATGAAAATATTGATGAAAACATAGAAGATAATGAAGATATTTCTGAATATGACGTTGTACTTAAGGTTAAGCCTGAAAAAGTACCACAAATAAAATCTCAAGTTATTGATGGTCAAAAGTGTATTGTTATTCCTATTAATGATGATGAACAAGCTAAAGTTAACGACTTAGATGATTTAATTTAAATTATTATTGAAAAATTTATATTCAATTAAAATATAAAATTCTACTTAACAAATTTATTAATTATATTGTACTTATGTGATTAATATTAAATATAAAATAATAAATCCCCATAGAATAGGTAGTTTAAAAACTTATTCTATGGGTATTTTATGATAATGAAAAGATTTTGTGTAATTTTTATTATGGTATTATTTTTTGTTTAGCTATTTTTTAAAATAACTTTAATCTTCTTATAGCACTTTATTATTTTATCTCTTTTAAAATTTATTGTATATCATTTGTATTATATTATTGTTGTTATACTTTTATATATTATTTGTATTATAATTTTTTATTTATATTATATTTTTTATTTGTATTATACTTTTTAGATTTTTATAAATTTTTTATTATATATTATTTTAAAGCTTGTAATACTTCTTCTGTAGTTAATGAACCACTTGATAACATTCCAAAATTAACTTCAGCTGCTTTATAAGCTTCCATACCTGGTGCTGCTGTTGCATCTTTTGCAATATAAACTTCAAATCCTTGCTCTACTAAATCTCTCATATGTGATTCAATACAAATATTTGAATTCATTCCAGCTAATATTACTGTGTCTATCCTTTGCTTTCTTAATTGTAATACTAAATCATTTGTTTGTGGTCCAAATATTTTATGTGGACTTGCAATTATAGTTTCTCCATCTTCAATATATGGTTTAAATTCATTAAGTATATCTGCTCTTGAATCTTTTTCAACTGCTGCTGAAGGGCTCTTTCTTTCAAACATTTTCATCTGATGCATCATATGCTCACCATTTGTCCCAAATTTCCAAGTATAATCATGTGGGTAATAATAATGTGGAGATACAAATACTTTATATCCATTTTCTTTTGATTTTTTAAGTAAAGATACAATATTTTCTATAGTATTATTAGCTTCAATAACATCTTTAGCTAACTTGTATCCTTCCCCCATTTCATGTAAAAATTCATTTTGTGGATCTACAAACACTAATGCAGTTTCTTTGTTATTAAATTCCATTTTAATTCCTCCTAAGTTTTTTAAAATTTATTTGTTCTTGCCTATGCACTTATATTAATTCATGAGAAAATATTGAACAATTAGGCACTTTTAAGTTCCCTGTAACCTTTGAGTTACCACTACAATTAAATTTTTAGATTTAAACTTCTTTAACAAATCTCATTTTTTGTAACTTTATAATTAGTATTTAAACATTAAAAACAAAAAAACTATTTAATCTATTTCTTATTGATAACTTTTACTTTATGCATATATATAGTAATATTTCTAATAATGTTTATTTTTCATAAATAACTTCTTCTAAAATTTTAACTTTTATTAAATTTAAATGTATTTTTTCTTATATACAATTTCATTCTTAAAACATATTAATTTTTGAAAATATTTTGTAATTAATAATTATATTATCCAACTTATAAATTTTTCACATATACTAAAATCAATAATTTTGTATCAATAGCTATGGGGAAATTTCATAACCAAAGTATATTGGTATTAAATGTAAAACTGAACAATATTATTTATTTTACTTATAATATTCGCTATTAATTCTTGTTTATTAACACAAAACTTGCATTCATTAAATAAAATGAAATATTTTCATCAATTTCCCCTTAACAATTTGCAATTTTTATAATTTTATTTTTTCAAATACATATATTAAATTAAATTTTTTTCAAAAAACATCACCATTTTTCATTTTTTATGATATACTATAGTCTGTAAAATGAAATTTACGTTATGTAAATCTTGCATATATTGGATTTTGCGAAATTTTATTTATATGACATTTAAGGTATAAACTACTTAAGGGGGCTATTAAACAAATGAAAAAATTCGGATTAGCATTTCAAATTATACTTGGGCTTGTACTAGGTATTATTGTAGGAGCTGTTTTTTATGGTAACCAAGCTGTTACTTCATATTTTCAGCCACTTGGAGATATTTTTATAAGATTAATTAAGATGATTGTTGTACCTATCGTCTTCTCATCACTTGTTGTTGGTGTTGCTGGCGTTGGGGATATTAAAAAATTAGGAAAAATAGGTGGTAAAACAATACTTTATTTTGAAATCATTACTACCTTTGCTATTATAATAGGTTTACTTATAGCTAATTTAGTTCATCCTGGAAACGGGGTAAACATAAGCAGTCTTGCATCTACTAATATTGATAAATATATGAGTACAGCAGAAGCTGCCTCAAACCATGGCTTCATGGATACATTTATAAATATTGTTCCAACTAACTTTTTTGAATCTCTTGCAAAAGGTGATTTACTTCCTATTATTTTCTTTTCAGTTATGTTTGGATTAGGCGTTGCTGCAATTGGAGAAAAAGGAAAACCTGTTCTTTCAATATGTCAAGGTATTGCTGATGCAATGTTTTGGGTAACTAATCAAATCATGAAACTTGCACCAATTGGTGTATTTGGATTAATAGGAGTAACTGTTTCTAAATTTGGTTTAACTTCATTAATTCCTTTAGGAAAATTAATCGTTACTGTTTATGGTGCTATGTTCTTATTTGTATTTTTTATTCTTGGTATTGTTGCAAAAATGGCTGGAACAAGCATTATAACTCTTGTAAAACTTTTAAAAGATGAACTTATTTTAGCTTATACTACAGCAAGTTCTGAAGCAGTTTTACCAAGACTTATGGAAAAGATGGAAGCATTCGGTTGTCCTAAAGCAATTACATCTTTTGTTATTCCAACTGGATATTCATTTAACTTAGATGGATCTACTTTATATCAATCTATTGCAGCACTTTTTATTGCTCAAATATATGGAATTCATCTTCCACTTTCTGCCCAAATTAATTTAGTGCTTGTATTAATGCTTACTTCAAAGGGTATGGCAGGAGTTCCTGGTGCATCTTTCGTAGTTCTTTTAGCAACTGTTGGTTCTTTAGGTATTCCAGTAGCAGGAGTTGCATTTATTGCTGGTATTGATCGTATTGTTGATATGGCAAGAACTGTTGTTAATGTAATTGGAAACTCATTAGCTGTTGTTGTTATTTCTAAATGGGAAAAGGAATTTAACCCTGAAGAAGGCGAAGAATATGTTAAGTCATTAAGTGAAATAGCATAATTTTATAAATTATAATTTTTACATAAAAAAGATAGAAGTGAACTTACTTCTATCTTTTTATTATTTTCTATTAACTATATTTTTTCTATAATCAATTTATTTTAATTTATTTATTTTTAATCTAATCTTAATTAATAAAAAAAGCTGATTTCTATATTTAAATTGAAATCAGCTTTTATTTTACTTACCTTTAATATTTAAAATCAAATTATTTCTTTATATATAATATCTTTAATTATTAATACTTATAATTAATTTTGATAATTAAAATCTTGTTTAATTACATATGGGAATTTTTTAATTTCATTTCCATCTAAATTTTCTTTATTCATATCAACAGCATTTATTCTATTATTATAATAATTTCTATAATAATAAATTCCTTTTTCTTGATTCATACAACATGTATATAGAGTTAAATCTTCTAATCCATCTTCTGTTATAACTCCACCTTTTACCATCTTTACATAGTCAAGCATATTAAAGAATTGAGTAATAGAAGCTTCATCATCTTTTATTTCAGGCATATTAGCTCTAATATATGCAATTCTTATAAATCTTGAAACAGAAGCAAAATCTCCTGGAATTCCTAATGTTCCAGCTCCAACTCCTAATGCTTTTAAATTTTTATCACTCCACTTAGTTTCTTTTGGATGATTTGGAGTAATATTTAAATATTCATTTAAATTTGTTAAATGCCAATCAAATTTTGGATTATTAGTCATAACTCCTACTGGATTATCATAAACTGCAATTCCATCAACAGCTCTTTCAACTACTATTGATTTTCCTGTTTTATCACAAAGCATCCAATGAAGCATTGCTACTGGTGTATTTTCATTTATAGGAACACTTACTAACTCTATACCTTTAATAGCATCTTTAACTTCATCAACTGTTTCAAAATTAGCTAATACCCAATATATAAAATCATATGCTGCAATATTATCTTTTCCTTCTGCTAATCCTTCTGGAAAGTAAGCATAACCTTCAAAGTTTAATCCTGCACAACATAACCCCTTCTCATTCATTCCATCAGCCATAGCAAGATGATTATCAATTAAAGTCCCCATACCAATAATTGCATAATTACCTTTTATAACTTTTCCAGTAACTTTACTTTCATTTTTATAATTTCTTGGCACAACTAAAACTGATTGATTAAAGTTATATGCCAAATCCATATTTCTACCAAAAAAATTATGTCCTTCACTTGATTTAATACTTAATGCTGTACACATATTATCACCTCATCATTTTATTATTTATTTTAATTAGAATAATATTTTAAATTATCTTTATTATTTTTGTATTTAATTATTTTTCCATCATAATGTCTTTTACATTCAAAAGCATTACATATCATATTTTCTAAAATTAATTTATAATCACCATCATAATAATATAAATATATCCCATCATTTTTTAAAATATATGAAATTGGAAATACTTCTATAATCTTTCTATCTATTTCTATCTTTACAAAAGTCTTATTATCCATACACTTATTAATTACTTCATGTATACTATTTTTATTATTATCTTTCTCTTCATCCAAATCTATTATGAATTTTTCTTCTAACTTTGATAATATTTCCTCACATTTTTTAGCATTAATAAATCTAAATTTATCAATAAGATTTGATTCCTTTAAATCACTCATTATATTTTCTGAAATATATAATGATAAAATTAAGTTTTTATAATCATCTCTTGTTAGTATATATTTGGCTATTATATAATTTGGATCTATTTCCACACCACCATTTTTACCTCTATATGATATTATAGGAATTCCTAAAATTGATAATTTATCCAAATCTCTTTGTATAGTCTTTTCTGATACATTAAAGTTCTTTGCCAATTCTTTAATTGTAATTTTAGAATTAAATTTTAATAAATAAAATAATATTTCTAACAATCTCATATTACTCTCCTAAAAATAACTATTATTTAATTATTACTTGATGATTTTGTAATTATTATAATACTTAAATAAGACATATAAAGTCCTATTTTAATTTTAAAATTTATTTTTTATAAAAATTTATTTTATTAAAAAACTCTTTAATTTTATAAATATATATTTAAATATTATCAAATCATAATTTTACATATTTAATAAAAAATAAAAGCAGTTTACTATTAATAAACTGCTCTTTTAAAATAATTTTATTTTGTTAAATATTTAAATTCAGTTACTCTTCCAAGATCAAATTGTACATAGTCATCTTTATCTAATAAATGATTTAAATCTATGCATTGTACTCTTTGATTTTCATAAGTTACCCAATAAAATTTTAATGATTCAGCACACATCATTGAAGTATATACTGTATAGTCAAATGGAACTACACCTGAAGCATGCTTTAAATCACCAGGTTGTGAAACTCTTACTATACCTAAAGGCATTGCTACATTATTTAATAAATGTATTCCATAAGTAACTCCTTCTTCTTCTGTCTTACCTTTAACTCCATATTTTTTTAAGAATGCAAGTCTTACAAATCTAGATTGAGATGTAAAATCTCCTGGAAGTCCTAAAGTACCATTTCCTGATGCGCATTGTTCTAAAGTAAATCCATCAATAGTTAAATTATCATAATCTAAATCTCTTATATTAAAGTAATTATATAGATTTAATTGATGCCATGAATAACTTGGGCTATTAGTTAAAACCCCCATTGAATTACGATATATTGTTATACCTGTTTTGTCTGGTTCTATTATTACTGTTTCTCCAGTTTTATCTGTAAATGACCAATGAATTGTTCCTATACTTCCAAACATTGGCACATTAACTAATGTTAATTTGTTTATTAATGCATCAATAACTTCTTCTATATTTGCACATTGTGTTAATAAATATGTTACAACATAAGGTGCTTGTATTCCTATAGTTCCTTCTTTAGCTTTATCTTCATAACGAGCATAATTACGATAATATAATTGTCCACCCATTAATCCTTTTTCATTAACACCTTCATATAAAACAGGTGTTGATTCCATTAAAAGTGATCCTGTTCCTACAGCTGCATATTTAGAAATTAATTTTGTAGATTCATCTATGTTCTTTTCTAATATGTTTCCACAACCATAATATTCTTTTCCTTTTGGAACATAAGTTATCATGCTTCCATTAGCTATATGATTAAAGTCAAAATTTCTTCCCCATAAATGTTTTCCATCTTCTGTAGACCAAGTTATTGAACTACATCCAGCATTCATGTCACTTATAAGTTCTTTTACATTTTCCATATTATTCATATATATAGCTTCCTTCCATTACATATAAATATACTTATATAATGGTATGTAAATACATTTATATATATATTATTATTTGTAATAAACTACCTTATATACATCTTATTACAAAATTGTACTTTTTCAAGCATCTTTATGAAAAAAATATTCATTATTAACATTGTTAAAAACTACTTAAAATATAAAACATGTTTTTGTAAAGTTTATAAATTAACTATGTCATTATTAATATTTAATAAAACAAATTTAATTGTTATAATATATAAATTGATCTTAAAATTTACAAAGCTATAATTAAAAAACTGAAAAATTCCCTAAATAAAATACAATTAATAATGTTTATTTTTCTAATGGTATTTTTATAACAACTAAAAAAGACTGTAGTTTAAACTACAGTCTCTAACAATCTAAAATTATCTTCTATTTTGTTCTTTTTTAGCTCTTCTACAAGATACACATCTTGTTGGCTCATTATCGAATCCTTTTTCTTTGTAGAATTCTTGCTCTCCTACTGAAAATACGAATTCACTTCCACAATCTCTACATTTTAATGTTTTATCTGTCATAAACATTCCTCCTAAATTTAAAGATTCTAAATCGATATAATAATCTCTAATTTTATGAGAAACTATTTACCTAATTAAAACTTTTTTTGTTAGCATCTTTGCCACTCTCTTATAATAACACACTATTTATTTAATTACAACCCTTTTAATAATTTTTTGTAAATTTTTTTAATTATTTTTATATTTTATATGTACTAATATTAAAATTTATCAATATGCGTTGTAATATTCTTTATTATACTTTTACCTGACAATGTAGTTTCTTGATTAAAAGATATACCTTCTAAAATATATTGTTTTATCAACTTAACAGCTTCTCTAGCACATTTAATTTGAAGATTACTATCTTTCCATGATCCAATTCTAGCTACCATCTCATCAGTATTTATTCTTTTCTCATCTTTATTTTCATTATAATATATAGATTTATATATTGAAGTTTTACCTTTTACAACAGTTTATAATCAATACTCATACTCTCACCAGTAATCATATTTTTTATATTTACCTCACCCTTTTTAACTTCATCTTCACCAATTAATATTACATTTTTAACTTCTATTTTATTTGCATAATTCATCTTTTTCTTCAATGAATCCTCTTCAAAATAAACAGTAACCTTCTTTCCATTATCCTGCATATATTTCATAACTTTAAGTGAGTATTCAATTGTATCTCCTATTGGAATGATTAAATAATCTAATCTTTCATCAATTTCATAGTTGTCAACAAATCCAATCTCCTTTAAAACAAAAAACAATCTTGTTATACCAATTGATATCCCAACTCCAGGTAATATATTGTTAGTATAATTTTCTGCTAAATTATCATATCTTCCACCTGAACAAATAGATCCATAACTTTCATTTCCAACTAATATTGTTTCAAATACTGTTCCCGTGTAATAATCTAATCCTCTTATTATTTTTAAATTTATTTCAAATTCACTATCACTTACCCCTAATATATTTAATATACTTAATACTTTCTTTAACTCTTTTATTCCTTCAATAAAATCTTCATTTTCTACATTTAATTTTAAAAGCTCTTCAATTATTTCTTTATTGCTCCCTTTTATATTTAGCATTTTATTTATATATTCACTTTTATAAATTCCTATAAGATTTTCTAATTCTTCTTTGAATTTTTCTCCTCCTATTTTGTCATATTTATCTATTAATATCATAACTTCATTTGAGTTATTTATTTCTAATTCATTTAATATTCCTTTTAATATTTTTCTATTACTTATTTGGAATTTAAAATTCTTTAATCCTATCTCTTTAAAAGCTTTTGATGCTAAACTTATAACCCATGCATCATTATTTATGCTTAACTTTTCTTTTCCTATAACATCAATATCGCATTGATAAAATTCTCTATATCTTCCTTTTTGATTTCTTTCTCCTCTATATACTTTTCCTATTTGATATCTTTTAAATGGAAAAACTAAATCATTATAATATTGAGCTACATATCTAGCAAACGGTACTGTTAAATCAAATCTTAAAGCTAAGTTATTTTTTCCTTTTTGAAAACTATATACTTGTTTTTCTGTTTCTCCACCTGACTTTGCAAGTAATACTTCTGCCTTTTCTATTATTGGTGTATCTATGCCAAGACATCCATTGTCTTCATAAACTTTTGTTATTTTTGATACTATATCATTAAATACTCTTTGCTCTTTTGGTAATAACTCCATAAATCCTGGTAATATACTTGGTTTTATAATATTTCTTTTCATTTTAAATCGCTCCTATATTTTTATTCAAAAATTTTTTCATACAAAAAAGCCATCTAGGCATATATCCTACATGGCTCTAAATAAATTATGATTTCACTTAATTTATCACTGCCAGAGAGATACAAGCCTAACCCTAATAGACTTGTATCTGTCTTTTACAGACCAAGTCTCTAGCAATGATGATGTAGCTTATTTTGTGTAAACTTATTAAGTGCTATCATAATATTCCTCCTAAAATAATCTTTCTAATATTATATATTTAAATTATTTATTGTTCAATTATATTTTTTAAATCTTAGCTTTTTGTTTTAATTTTATTTCATTAATAAACTTATAAATTTTGCTGCATATATAATCAAACTTTTCTGTTAATACTTCTGATAAGTCCAATGAATAATTTATTTCACTTATTTCTATTCCAATAAAGTATCCATCTATATTTCTTTTTTCAGTTCTTACTGCTCTTAAAAGACTTATTTCATGTTCTGTTATTATTTCTCCAATTAATTCATCACAATCTTTTAACCTTTTAAATGTAATATCCCCTGGGTTTAATCCTAAATAAGTTGAATCAATTATTATTATAAAATCATCATCATTTATATTTTCTAAGCAATAAAAGTAATTAGTTTCCCCTATAATTACTTCTATTTCTTTAATATTATTTTTATATAAATCTTTTTTAATTCTTTCTCCAACCTTCACTCCTATTCCATCATCTTTTAAAAGAATATTTCCTATTCCAAAAACTTTAATCATATTTCTCCTCATGAATTTATAATTATACTTATTGGTTTGTTTTTATCACTTGTAACATGAGCTGCACAATTTAAGCATGGATCAAAACTTCTAACTATTCTTCCTATTTCAACTGGTGCAGATACATCATTTATTTTAGTCCCTATCAAGGCTTGTTCAACAGTTCCTTTTACTCCTTTTCCATCAGTAGGTGAAAGATTCCATGCTGATGGTGGTATTAATGTATAATTTGATATTACTCCATTTTCAATAGAAAGCCAGTGAGCTAATGAACCTCTTTCTGCTTCACTTAAGCCAATACCTTTTGCACTTTTAGGAACTTTTAATACTTTTTGATTAGCCTTACCAAGCTTTAATATTCCTATAAGTTTTTCTATTATTTCACAAATAACTTTTGCTTCATAAGCCTTTGCAACAATTCTATCCATAACAGATATTCCATTATTATATTTTCCACTTAAAGTCATTCTTGCTAATGCTCCAACTTCCATAGCAAATCCATTATATCTTGGTGCATCTACCCAACTGTATCCATTTGGTTTTAATGGGTCTGGATCTGGTGGACTACTAACCCCTGGAGTTAAAATATTATCTTTAGCCCTCATCCAAGCATTATTAATATCTCTTGTTATATTTTTTATATCAAATTCATTATTATAGCCATTTATTCTTACACCAGAATCTACATATTTAATATTTTCACCATAATCATTATAAAGACCATAACTCATTAAATTTCCATAACCTGAACCTATTTTATAATAATCACTATATTTATTTGATATTATTTCTATATCTTCTATAAGATTATTATTTATAAATTCCTTAATAATTGAAATAGAATATTTTATAGACTCAATTTGTTGAATACCAATATCAGTTGTTATTCCACCTATCCATATACCATGTGCATGAGGTACTTTACCAGCCAAAACAGCTAAAGCCTTATGGCATTCTCTACTTAATTTAACAACTTCTAAATAATCTTCATTTATTTTTTTAGTATGATTTTCATCTAATCTATAATCTGCTTTCTTAGGGAGTTCTGTTTTAAAGAGTGGACTAATATTTATTATTTTCACATAATCAGGAAATACAAAGAAATATATATGCCTTAAATAATTTTGTAATAATTCAAATCCATTAGCAATATCTCTTGCTATTTTTCCATTTAAATCTGGAGTAATATTCATTGCATTTTCAAAAGCTCTAACTGATGTAATTGCATGGTGAGTTGAACATATACCGCATACCCTTGGCACTAACCTTATAATATCAAATGGATGTCTTCCCTCAAACATTTTTTCAAAGCCTCTAAATTGACTTCCACTTACTTTAGCTTCAGTAACTTTATTTTTTTCAACTTCAACTTCAATATTAAGTAACCCACTTATTCTAGTTATAGGATCTATTATTATCTTTGCCATAAATTATCTCCTTATATATTATCTGAATCATATTTAACAAAAGGCTCATATGCATCAGGAAACCCTGGAGCTGCACAACCTATACAAGTTGTATTATCTTCAATTGGCCAATTATATGTTCCATTCCATCTACTAACTGGACAATATGCATAAGTAACTGGCCCCTTACATCCAAGTTTAAACATACATTCACTATCACCAAATTTTTCTGCAAAAATTCCTTTATCAAAGAACTTCCTTCTTGGACATATATCATGTATTAAAGTACTATAATAAGCTAATGGTCTTCCATTACTATCAAGTTCCGGCATTCCTTCTGAAGTTATATATCCTAATATTCCTGCAACCCAAACTGGATTTGCTGGACATCCTGGAATTTTTATAATATCATTTCTATTTAAAAACTCACTTACACTTACTGCTCCAGATAAATTTGGTCTTGCAGCTGTAGGCCCTCCAAAGCATGCACATGTCCCAACATTAATTATATATTTAGCATTTTTTGAAATAACACTAACAGCTTCTTTAGCAGTTATTTTTCTTCCTTTATATGTGGCAATAGTTGCATAAAGTCCATCATCTTTAAGTGGAATAGCACCAGATACTATAAAAATATATTCTTTATCTAAATTTTCAACTATATTTTTATAAGCCTCTTCTCCTTCATTTCCTTGAATACTTCCAAAGTATTTCATATTAACAAACTTTTCTAACATATATATTAAATTAGGATTTTCTGAATTTAAAAGAGATATAAATTGACCAAAACAACCTGAAGCTTCTAGCCATATAGCATTAACTTTTCCTTTTCTTTTCTTCTGAACATTTTCAATTGCAACATTTATCATATCAATAGCCACCTTAGTTTTGTTTTCATAACAACTATTGCTCATATTATTATTCATATTTCCTTGTATTTTTTCTAAATTTTTATCATCTATTTTATCTCTAGTATTTTTTTCAAAAATATTAGCTTCCCAAAAATCAATTTCTTCTATCGGCACAATATATTTATCATTTCTTGATATAAACATATGTATCTCCTTAAAATTAATATAGATATATATATATTTGATTTTTTAAACTTTTATACTAATATAATAGAAATTATATTTATACTAAAATTTATATTTTTTTATTTTCTTTACATAAAAAAACTCCTATTATAGAACAGGTTTTATTATTTTAAATTTCTACTATAAAACTTTCTATTATAATAAAAGTATAATTAGGAGGAAATAATTTTTTTAAATACAAATATTAATTTTATTAGTTTTTCTTTTAAGTATTAGCTTTAAATAATTAAATATAAAAGTAAAAAGTGAACAAGTTAAATTGTTCACTTTTTTATGTTTAAAATCAATTTTATAAAATATAACTTATTCTGAATTTAATTATTAAGTCTCTCTAAACTTGCGGTAGCATCATAACTGAACATTTTGCTCTTTTTATTACTTTAGAAGTTACTGAACCAATAATCTGAACAAATTTCTTTTTAGTATTCTTTGCCATAATTATCATATCAACCTTAAGGGCGTTGGAGTAATTAATTATAACCTCATCTGCATATCCAAATTTAAATTCCTTAATACAATGAAAACCTTTTAAGTTTTCAGCTGCTCTTTCTAATATTTTAATTCCTAGTTCTTCTTCTGAAACTATCATATCTGCTACAATAGAACCTTCAACATAAACTATTTGTCCAACATTTAATAATATAACTTCTGTTTCTTTTGGACTGAAATTTTCTTTTAGGAAGTTTACTGCAATTAAATCTCTATAGCTTCCATCAAGTGGTAGTAGGATTTTCTTATTCACAAAAATCACCTCCCTTATGTAATTTTATACTTGTTACTTATATACTTCTATATTTGTTTAATATTTCCTTTTAAATTTCAAATAAAAGACCATTTTAAAATATTAAACAAACTATTATTAACCATTGCTTTACATAGCTTTGAAAGTTATATAACCCATAAGGATAATAAAATTTCTATATTTAATATATATTAGTATATATGTGAAATCTTTTGTAAATATATTCCAATAAATGTTATAATAATAAGAAAGAAGAAAATTTCAAAAATCTTTATTACACTATTAATAAGAGGGGGAAATTTAGTGAAAATTACTACGTTTAAGAAAATAGTAGTGTTGTCAATTTTCATATTATTATTAGGAATTATTGGATGCAGTAAATACTCTGAAGAAAAAGAAACTACTAATGAATCAAACGTAAATTTAAATACAGTTTTAAAATATAAAGATTCTTATGTTGGAGATAATTCTGCCATTTCAAATATTATTAATAACTTACCAGGCAATATATATAATGAAAGAATAGAACTACAAACAACATCAAAACCATATGAGATAACTATATACTATAAAAGTTTTAAAGATATCTCCATTAGATTTGAGGATAATTCATTACTGTCATCTTCTTTTCCTTATGTAATGAAAACTAACGCTTTAATAATATTTTCTCTTGTTCAAAATGCTGATATAGTAAATTTTAATATAGCTGATGGAAATATTATTACTTATGAAAGAACTTCTTTAGTAAATGAGCATAAAGATGATTTTGGAAATAACTTAGAGAAAATAACAAACGATAAATCATCATTAGAAAATTTTATTAAAACTAATAAAAAATAAATACAAAGATTAAAAGAACAGTAATTACTATTGCACTTTTTTCTATTTCTTTATAGTCTTATTTTCAATTTAAATTTATATAATCAACTATAGTATAAAAACTTTAAAATGGGAGGAATTTATGAAAAAGCTAATATTAGTATTTTTGCCCTTATTACTTTTTACTAATTTTATTGGATGTGAAACCAATGAAGGTAAACCTACTGAATTAATATATGATTCATTATCAGAAAAAGAGGAATTTTTATTTAATCTTACTGGAAACAAAATATTAATGTACAATCTTACTAATATTCCTGAAAATAAGGAAATTCAAATACTACTAACTTATGAAGTATATGAAAAGGATAAGAAAATAAAAGAAGAAATAATTACTGGAATGACTACTGAAATAGTTGAAGATAAACTTTTTGGAGAAGAACCACTTTTGGTTGAAACTGAAAATAATACAACAATAGGCTTAAATATTCAAAATGATAAAATAAGATATCTTTTATCTCGTAATGGAGGATATTCAAGTGGTAATTTTGAAATTAAGGAAGACTTAAGTCAATTTTCTCAAGGATTTCTTGTAAATAATACAAGTCTTGAACTTGGAAAAGAAATATATATTTACTTTGCTACTCCTAGTAGAAGCTTAAGTAGTATTCCACTTGGCACACCTATTGATTTAAATGAAACTAATGAAATATTAAAAAATAACGACTCTACAATTCTTATTAAATTATCATTTAAAGAAGCTTAAACTTAATTATTAAATTATATATTTATTGTACTTACAAAAATTATACTTAAGCTATTATAATTATAAAAATTATCATTAATTCTTTTTAAATATAATATAAAAAATGAGGTAGTTAAAAATTTTAACTACCTCTATTTATTTTTGTTATTTAATTATTTATTTTTCTAAATTTAGTTACTAAATTACTTTAAACTTGTGGAAGAACTATTACTGTATGTTTTGACCTTTTAATTACTCTAGCAGTTACTGATCCAACAAATGGGACAAAGTTCTTTTTAGTGTTCTTAGCCATGATTATCATATCAACATTAAAGGCATTAGCGTAATTAAGTATAACGTTATGTGCATATCCAAATTGGAATTCCTTAGTACACTTAAACTCTTTTAAATTATCAAAAGCTCTTTCTAATATCTCATTTCCATCTGCTTTTTCTGAACTTATTATTTCTGATACAACAATACCATGAACATAAACTATTTCTCCAGCATTTAGTAATATAACTTCTGTTTCTTGTGGATTAAAATTGTCTTTTAGGAAGTTTACCGCAATTAAATCTCTGTTGCTTCCATCAAGTGGTAGTAATATTTTCTTACTCATAAAAATCACCATCCTTTTATAATCCTATACTTAATATAATTCTATATTTGTTTAATATTTCCTTCTATTTTTTAAATAATTTTATACTAAATGCTATAATTTCTTATTATATTTTAATTTTTTATATAAATATATGTCGGAATTTAAAATATAAATGTAATTTTCTTTATAAATAAAAAAAGTGGCTTTTTAGCCACTCCATTTAATTTTATTTCTAATAGTTACATTTTACATATTTATTATTAATAACATCTACCACAAGGTACATATCCATTTGATTTTGCTTCACTTTCTGTCATTTTTATAGCACCTTCCATATTATGTGCATTTGGTGATTTATGATATTTATTACTTTTTGAATTGCCTCCATTTGCATATACATAATTACCGCTTGTACTACTTGAATTAGATGAACCACTTGAAGCATTTGAAGTACTTGAAGTATTCCCCTTATTTGATCCATTTCCATTACTTGAGCTATGTGAACCTCTTGAAACACTTGTATTATTTGAATTTGATGATGTATTAGAGCCAACATTATTTTTAGCACTAGCTTGTTTTTCTTTCTCTAAGTTTTCTTTTTTCTTTTCGTCTGCTAATCTCTTCTTTTCTTCCTCCTCCTTTTTCTTTAACTCTTCAGCTTTTTTCTTTTCTTCTTTAAGTTTTTCAACTTCCTTATTCTTATTAGTTAATTCATTATTTAATTTAGTATTATCATCCTCTAATTTTTTTATTTCTGAATTCATTTTATTTAAAGCATCATTTGATTTTATATCATTTATTTTATTACTTAAAACTTGTATTTCATTTATTTTAGACTCATAATCATTTTTATAATCATGAGGATTAAAATACATTATAATAGAAAAAATAAATGCAACTATTATAGCAATCTTATATTTAAATATAAATTTTATAAATTTATTATTTTTCATACTTCCCCCTATTTTACACTTAACTCTTTTATTTCTTTATTTAGGTCATCTATCTGTTGAGTTATTTTTTCGTTATCTGAAGATATTGCTTGTTTCTTTTCTATTAATTCAGATTTTTTCTTTTCAAATTCTGAGTTCAAGACATTATATTCATCAGATACTTTTACTTCTTGTTTTTCTATTTCACTATATTTAGAATAATTTACTTGTACAGGTTGTTCTGGCAATATACCTGAACAAATAGTAAATATAAACATAGCCAATAAAAATACGCCTAAATTCTTAAAAATATTAAATGTTTTTCTAAATATTTTGTTTTCAAATAATTTTATCTTCATACTTCCCCCTATAAAATGTTAATTATTTTCCATGTATATATTACAATATTTTCACATTTGTAACAATAATAAAATATTAAACCAAAAATCTCTTGTTATCTTTAATTTATAGTATTAATCTTAAAAATAGTTTTGTTTTAATTACTGATACGTCATAACAATTAAATAATCTGAATATGTTAAGTAATACATAATTCAACCCAAATAAACTTAAATTATTAAAATAAAAAGAACTATCATAAATGAATTTTATCCATTACCATGATAGTTCCCAATATAATTATTTTAATTAAATTTCTTATAAAAAATATATCATCTTCAAAATTTATCAAAACTTATATTCCATAAAATTATTATTTTTCTTAAATCCAAAATCAGTATACAGAAATACTCCCATATCAGAAGCAGTAATTTGAACTCCACCACATCCATATACTTTCGCTTCATTTACAACTTTATTTAATAATTTTCTTGCAATACCCATTCTTCTATATTCTTTTTTAACATACATACTAGATAATAATCCAATTTTTCCAGTTGGATTGCTATAATATGGTGGCTTTATAACAAATGAAATACCACTTGTACCTATAATTTCTCCATTCTCTATTGCTACCCATGAAATAAATGTTTTATCTTCCATATGTTTATTATAGTAACTATGTAACATAGGGCTTAAATCAAATGTTTCTTCTGCTCCTTCTTCCTTTAATTGGTTGATTCTTAATTTTATAAATGTATCTAAATCACTATTAATTAATCTTCTATATGTTATCTCTCTCATATTATTTACTCCTAAATTATTTTTATATTCCTCATTGTTAAGATAAAGCCCAGAAAAATATTAATATTTTCCAACCATTTCAAGCCATTTATAAGCATCATTTTAAATACTTTAATTATGAAAATGCAGTACACCTTCAATCTTATTTTTATTTCTTTATATACTTTTATAAGTCTAAATACCATATAAGTTGAACTTCATCTCTATCTTCAATATCTTCATAATAAGCATATTCATCTATTTTACTAAGTACAGCTCCTTGCTTATTATAAAATTTGCATGCATTAACATTATTATTTTGACATTCAATTTTCATTTGCTTTAATACTTTTGATTTGGACCACTCAAAATAATTTTGTACCTACTCCATGCTTTTTCTATCGTCCACTCTTATATCCCATAATACACTTATATCATCTCTACCATCAAGAAGATTAACATTTTCCTTTTTTGAAACAACAGTAACTGCTCCAATAGGAAGTTCATTATCAAATGCCATAAAAAATGCCCAGTTAGTTATATCAAATTTTTCTGAGTATTTTGCTACTTTCTCATATTTTCCCAAATCCTTTATGTACTCTTCAGTTAGAATCTCTTTTAATAAAATACCTCCAAAGCCATTTTTAATCTTTTCTAATTTCAGTATACTTTTAACATTAACAAGCATTGGATTTTTATCATACTTATCAAAGTATTTACTATCAATCTCTCTATATGTAATCATATTTTCTTCTCCCACTATAAATTTAATTTTTCATTTTAATAAAATACATTCTTATACAACTTTGTTTAATGCCAATAAGATTTTTCTTTATATTTTTAATAATTTTAAAGATTATTTATTTCCTTAACTGTTTAGGAAAACTTTAATAAATATCCATCAGGATCTTGTACTAATATTTCATACTCTAAATTAAAACCCAAAATATCAATATAAAAATTTTTTGATTCAATAATACTAGACACTGATAATTCAAGTATTAGTCTATTAAATTTCATTTATATTCTCTATTATTTATTGCTCTATTACTTTTCAATATTATAATCTAACTTTCCCACTCACATTTATTGTATACATACTCAAATGACTTAAAGGTTTCATTAAGTGATTCTGAATAAAATACACCTTCTTGTTCAAGAGTAAACCCACATTTTTCTATTAATTTTTTTGATGGTATGTTATTTTGAAAACAACAAGCATACACGTATTCTATATTATTTGAAAATAAATAATCTAAAATTTTATAAACTGCTTCTGTCATAATTCCTTTATTTTGATAATTACGATTTAGTACAAAGCCCAATTCCTTTGTATCTTCTCTTCCATTTTCAGAATCATCATTTATTGATATATGTCCAATTACTTTTCCATCTTCTTTATTTTCTATTGCAAAAATATTTTTATTTCTAATATTTCTATATAAGGCTTCTTTTGAAGTTAATAAATCACTATGGTGCTTCCAACCAGCCATTTCACCAACTCCATCTTGACTGCAATAATCATTTAAATCTTGTAAATCCTTATTTTCAAAATTTCGTAAAATTGTTCTTTTTGTTTCTAATCTCATATTCTTTCCCCCTAAATTATTCTTTATCATTAACTTTCATTGATCCAATAATATCTTTTCTTTATAAACCCTTATTAAATATTTATTTATAAAGTCCCTCTTTCTTTCTCATTTTTAAGTACTATACAATAAGATATACCTTATATTTATTATATCATTGCATATGTAAACCTTATCTTTTTTTGTGATTATTTGGATTTTTTCATAATTATTATAGAATATTCTATTTGCATTTCTTTATTTTCTTATAACAATCTATAAAAATAACCCCTTTAAGTAAACTTTAAATAGTGCTTTTCACTATATTTACTTAAAGGAGTTTTTTTAATTGCTCCAGTTTCCTATTTCTTTTTAATTATTAATAACTATTTATCTTAATTATTCTTTTCTAACCCCTACTTCTCCAGCTACTTGAGAGTACAATGTTCCATTATAGTCAATAAATACTCTCATTTCTCCTTCATGTCTTAAAGAATATTCCCATCCTTTTTTTCCTTCGCCTGGTATTTCAACAACTCCCATTGGTACAACATCTCTAAGATCAACCTTATCTGCATATGCTCTTGCTAATTTAAAGGCATCATTTTCATTAAAAGATTGTTTTTCTGTATTCTTTTTATTATTTGATTTCTCTTCATTACTTTTACTAGTTACTTTTTCTTTATTTTCTTTTTCCTTTTTTGCTTGTTTTGCTTTTTCTTCTTTTATTGCTTCTTCTTTTTGTTTTTGTAATTCAGAATTAATTGTATTTTTTAAATCTTCTATTTCTTTCTTCTGATTATCATTTAACTTATCTTTTTCTAACTTTTCAATTATATTTATAGCATCATTATATTTCTTTTCTTTAACTAACTCTTTTGCTTTATTTATATAATCATTTATTTCTTTAATTTTTTTCATGTAAGTAGTTATTTGCTCTTTTAAATTATTTACATCACTTTGAAATTTCTTATAATTTGAACCTTCTTCCCCAATTTCATTTATTAACTTATTGGCCTCTTCAATATTTCCATTATCAAAAAGTTTTTTTGCTTCTAAATATTTACCTATAATACCTTTTAACTGTAAAGCTTCTGTATCATTTGATTTTTCCTCTAATACAAAATCAAATGCAGTAATTGCTTTTTCATATTCTTTTTGATTTAAATACTCTACTCCTTTGTTTACCATGTTTTGAATTTTATTTTCTTTATACTTATAAAATCCAAAAATTCCACCAACAATAATTAATATTACTACAATACTAATTATTATAACTTTATTATTTTTCTTCATATGTATCCCCCTAATTTTTAATTTCTTAATAATTATATATCTATTTTCCTTAATTAGATATATTTTTATTTATTTCCTAATTTATACTATATTTTTAAATAAAAATAAGTCCTATTAAAATAATAGAACTTATTTCATATATTATTCTTTGTATTTATTATTTTATATTAATCTTTTAACTCATATGTTACTATTTTACGCTACTCTTTTAACTCATAAATTGCTCTTTTAATTAAAAAAGAAATTAATTTTTAACTATACATTATTTTTTTCCATTTTCTTATCTTTGTTCTAAAAGATTTAAATGGTGCAACAGTATTAATATGAATCCATTTCCATATTGGCCAATTGGAAGAGGTTTGAGATGCCCAGTTTCTTTTACCTTGAATAAATAACTCTTCATCTGTGTAATTATTTATAAGTTTAATAATTTGATTTTCTAAATTTATAAACATACTCTGAAGTTCTTTTAAAGTATATCCTTCATATTGTTTATAAAAACTCTCATATAAGCCACCAAGTTTATTCCACTTGTATTCTGGTGTTGGTGTTATAACTGTTTTGCCTTCTTGTTCTTCTTTTTCCCAATTAAGAAGTAAGTTCATCCATCCTAATTGATATGCAATCATTTGACTTGGAGTTCTATCCACTTCATCAATTAATTTATCCTTATCATTTTCATTAATATTATCAAACTCTTTTATAAATAATTTAGCCCTATTTGAAATTTCTAAAATTAACTCTTCTTTACTCTCATATTCTCTCACGCCTTCATTCCTCTCTAAATTAATAATTCTTTTTTCTACCTTTTATAATTTTTTTACCTTCTAAATATATATAACTAAATTTCTTTTTTGCAAACTATAATAAATCACTACATTTAAACCAGTATGTGATTTATATAATTCTATAAAATATTCAGGAGCTTTAACTTCAAAACATATTCTAATTCCTATATTATTAATTTATTTTTGCTCTTATCATCTTATTATTCCATATTTTATACATAATATATTTTTATGAAACTTATACTAATAAAAATAATTTTTATAATTATAATATTTAAAATTAATACTTATACAAATTATTTAAAACAAATAAAGCTTCTGCCCAAACTAAGTTGTCTTCAACTCTACAAACTAAGTAACCTAATAATTCCTTATTATTATTTTAATCTAATGAATTAAGCTAAGTAAAAAATACATTCCTAAACTTACAACTAATGCAATAAGGGCAGAACAAATTACTAAGAACCCTTTTTGATATGGACGTTTTCCAATCTCACAACTCTTTTCAATCTGATCAAGTTTTTTTCCTTCAGTAAAAGCTATAATTTCTCTGTATGTTTGAATGTCATGAGTTTTCTTTTGTTTTTCAATACGGTTTGCATAATACATTGTAACACCAAATAATACTACCCAAATTGCAATTCCAATAAAATCTAAGTAAAGAAATAATGGAACGCATAATATTACTGTTGCCATAAGAAGCACAGTAAAAATCATGCCGTCATGATTAAACCTTTTGATATCCTCTGCCTTAATTTCTTCTTTCATTTCCTCTAAATCTCCTTTAACTAGAGTATCAAGAGAAACACCAAATAGAGTACTTAATAGTACCAAACTATTTATATCAGGATAGTTCTTTCCATTTTCCCAGTTTGAAATTGTTTGCCGTGTTACAAATACTTTTTCAGCCAAAGCCTCCTGAGATAATTTTGAATCTAGTCTAAATTTTTTTATTTGTTTACTAATGTCCATTTTGATATTCCTCCTGCTTACATTCTATCTTTAGGAGCGTACTTATGCTATAAAACCTCTTTTACATCACTACTTTTTACTATGTAAAATCGATTTTACATACCATTTTACTGCATTATAAGCATATATTAAACTCTTCAACTATTTCTACAACTTCTATTTCTCCATCTATAATTGTTTCTATCAATTTATCTTCACAAGGCTCATTATTCCAATAATTTTTTGCAAATTCAAACTGTTCTTTAATTGAAACAGTTTCTGTTTTTATATTATAAGAATTTCCATCAAACGAATTTCCTGTTGCTCTTAATTTTACTATTTGAAATGTTGGTCTTCCAAAATAAATAAAACTTTCAGCCCAATTCTTAGCATCTTCTAAATTTCTTGATACATATAAACAAGCCATTCTTGATGGAACTTTTAAATTTTCTTTTCTTCTTTCTATTTCTAATATTAATTCTCTATAACCTTTTGTTGACCACTCTAAATATTTAGATAAAACATCAGTATCTTCTTCATTAAGCTTTAGTTTTCCATCCTTAATGTTTTCTCTTAATATTTCAAGTGCTGTTTTACCTTCTGAATTTCTAAAATCAAAATTTAAACTTCTTTCATATACTCCATTGTGATTATTTTCGTTAAAAATTATTACTTGTCCTAACTTCATAGGTTTTTCTGTAACAACATGATAAAAATATTGTTCCTCTTTTTTCTCCATCTCGCTCTCCTTTTATGCTTTAAATATTTTCCTTTATCTTATTTGCAATTATTTCATTTACATTATAATTTTTATCAGATACTATCCAAGAAAAATTATCTTTAATATACCTTGGAAACAAATGCATGTGATAATAACCTATATCATTAAACTTTCCACCATTTTGCATTATGCTGTATCAATTTGTCTATTTCGTTATAATAACTTATTTCTACATTTCTTATTACCATAAGTTTGCCACTTATCAATTATATTAACAGTCCTTATTACTTTTAAAATTAATTTTGCTTATAGTATATCCTATTTTTAGAAAAAAATCAGATATAATCCATCAATTTAAAAATAGCCTAACTATTTATCTCTTTTCTCATAAAATTAATTTATTAATTAAATTTCAACTAATAGGATATAACATCGAGGTAAAGAACCCTATAAGAGAAAATCAAATTATTTTTACTAAAATTATTATAAAGCATAATAATTATGCAAGAAATTAAACTTAATTTTTTCTCACTAAAATATCTGAAATGGTACCAGTTGGCATTTAAAATATAAGACTGGTTCCATAAAACATACTTTCAATTATAATAATTTGAAAAAAATTTATATAAATAATCTTATTTAATATTCTTTTTTAATTCATTTCACTACACTAAAATTTGATTATTTTTAAACATAAAAAATAGACCTAGTTATAAAAACTGGTCTAAACTGAATTACTCAGTAATGAAATATCTAAAAGCTCAAACTACATAAACATTCTAAAAATGGATACGACAACCCAATTTTAATTAAAATCATATACATCCATATTAGAACTGCTTGATAAAACTTGAATTCTTGCACTTTTTTCATTGTTCATCATATCCCTTTACCGCCTTAATATTTTATAAACTACAACTATATGTCGATCATTTAACAAGTAAATCAATCACATATTATAGATTTCACTCATTTCGCATTTTCTTCTTTATCATATTTGCTTTATATTATTTTTGATTACGCCATCTATAGAATTCTATTAGTTCTTCTTTCCTTAATATTTCTTTTATTTGAATATCTATTTCTTTTACTAGCTTTTCTATATTTCTTTTAGGTTTTATTTTTATAAATTTTAAATTATGATCATTTACATCATCAATATCTAAATTTTCATTTTTAGATTCAGGATATAATACTATTACTTTTTGAACCGGCATCTCAATTAATTCTATTGTTTTTGTTTCCTTATTATAATTATTTTTATTTTTTAACAAATATATACTCCTACAATTATTTCCATAAGCAACTAATTGTTTTATAACACTTTGTTCAAAATATCTATCATAATTTTTATTCCAAATTCGCTCCCTATACCTATATTTAAATTCAAATATTATACTTCCTAAATATACATCATTTTTATAAATGTCTAACCTAGCATCAGGTTTATTATTTAGAGCTGTTATATATAGTGGATTATTATAAAAATTAGTTTCTCTACTATACTTAGGAATTTCAGTATCATAACATAAATTAATTATTATATCATCTTTTTGAAATTTTACAGTTGTATTAGCCTCTAAATCTTGAATTATATATTCTTTATTAGTATTTTTTTTATTAAATATCCACCCATTAACATTTTTATAACCTAAATCATCTCTTATTATTTTGCATATTTTTACATAACACCACATTTCATATAATTTATCAGTCTTTTTCCACTGTATAGAATATTTATTATTTTTGCTCGTAAAATCATTATCATGTAATTTCTTATAAACTTTATATAAAATATTATACCTGGAATCTTGTATTAATACATGAGGAATATTACTACTAGTATTACCATCTAATATTCTACACCATTGACTTAAATGGGATATAGCTCCTTTCATCTTAAGAGATTTATTCTTTAATTTAGTTATATAATCTAAAGACTCTTTTTCCATAATAAACTCTATCTTATTATTTCTATACCTATAATACTTTTTAATTTCTATTATTTTATTTCTTTTATTAATTATTACTCTATTGATTTCTTTTAAAAATTCATTTAAATCAAATATTATTTCTTCTATTATTCTTTTCATCCATCTATTCTCTGGTAAATTATATTCTATAGTTTTTGTAGGAACTTTCATAAATCCTTGTTTCACAGAATTGCTTAGATAATTTTTTATGGTTATAGTATCTATTTTCTTAACTTTTTCTTGTTGAACTATCCTATATTTATTATCTATTTTATAATTTGCTCTATTTTTTAATTCTATCAATGAACTAATAATTTTAGGAAAATCATTTTCTATTACTGAAAATTTATAAAACATTGTAGGCATTTCATTTAATATTCCTTGATTTGCAACTGAAAAAGTTCTTTTTATAAATTCAAATGCAATACCATTTAATTCATCTTCTAATTCTCTCTTAATAATATTTGATTCATCCTCTGTTAATAATTTATTAATTACCTTAAATGAAGAATAGTATACAATCTCTTCAACAATAACTCTTATGCTATATTGTCCAGGTATAAGTGGATAAAATCCTTCTTCATATATTGGAATTTTTATATCAGATGGTTTTATAAAAACTTCATTATTTTCTAAATTAACTATATCATTAGGCAATAATTCTAATGGTAATGTATCTAGCCCATCCATGTATAATTTAGCTGATTTATTTTTACACTCAAATTTTATTGACACTATTCTATTTTCTTCTATACTAACTATTTCATCATCACATATTTCTTTATCATCTTTATAAAAATTCAATTCTTTTACTTTTGAGTCTTTTTTTTCATGAAAAGTAACTTTAAATATATTATAATGTGTATCCATAAATACTTAACTCTCTTGCCTTATCATTGATATACTTTTTTGAATTATTAAATTCAGATATATCACTATATCGATTTAATATTTCCATTATACTACTATCAATTAGCTCTTTCTTTTCAATATCATATGTTCCAATAAACTCATTCCATTGTTCTTGAGTTCCTCTTATTTTTGTTAAAACTCTTTGAACTAATTGTATATCTATTGCATCTTTTCTTGTTAATATAGAATTATCTGGTATATTCTTAATGTATTTATCAATTTGCTTTACAATTCTAAAACCAATTCCGATATTCTTATTTAAGAAATTCATACTTTTATGTATTTCTGATAACATATCTATTTCTCTTTCTAATAAATATATATTTCTTTTGTGTTTAATCATATTTTTATATTCTAAAAAAGAAATTTTCTCACAATATATTTCCTGTCCCATATATTTCTCAAGATTATACAACTCTTTGAAGTCACATTGATCTAGGGTTATAACATTAGCTCTATCTAAAACTTTATCTGAAAAATGATATGTTGATTCATCTAAATTTACTGTACCAACAAAAAATAAATTATCTCCTATAAGAATATTAGAAGGATATTTATCTGCATTGTATAAATTCTTTTCTAGTTCCGAATTATACAAATTTAATATTCTTTTATCTTCATCTAATTCTAATACAGAAAGAAATTGAGAAAAATAATGCTCAATTCTAGCTAAATTCATTTCATCTAAACAAACTATATATATATCATCTTTATTTTTAGAAGCAGAAATTATTGTATCTATAAACCTTGAATCAGATGGTTTATAAATATTATGCATTGTATCTACATATCCTAATAAATCACTGTCATCTGCCCAAGAAGGCCTTACAGGTATAAAATTTAAATTATCTTCATTTATTCCCAAAGCTTTTCCATAAGCCTGTACTATTTTAGATTTACCAGTTCCACTCATTCCTGCTAGTATAACCAAATTAGATGATTTCATTGCAATATGAAAGTTTATTAAATCTTTACTTTTATATGCCAAATTCATATTTTTAGTTATTTTTATAAATTTATCTATGAAATCATCTTCATTTATTTTCATTTCTTTATTCATATTATTATCCTCATTTTTTAATTTACTGAAATTCTTTTCTAATTGTTGATTATTATTACTAATAAACTCTGCTAATTTTTCTATTTTATAATACATATTAGTTTCCACAAATATTATTTCATCTAACTCTGGACTCTGTATAAAATAATCATCCCAACTTTTATCTTCTTCTACAAAATATAATTCATTAAATGAATACTTTACCATACCATATTTGTATTCATGATTATCAAATCCAACAATAGCTCTAATTGTTTTACCATCATCAAAAAATATCATTGATGGAACATCTTCTATATCTTTTGATATACCTTCTATACTCTTTAACCATTTGTTTGTTAATAATTTTTCTCTAAATTCCTCAAACCCTATATTTAATGATTCTTTTCTATACACTGGAACAGCCTTATAAGTAAATTCTTCACTAAATATTTTTGGTTTTTTAACTATTATTACATCATCAATACTATAGTTATCTTTTTCTTTATAATTATCTCTTTTTTTTATCGGTTTAAATATTAAAAGTCTATCTTCAAAAAAACAATCTATTTGAAACTCTCTTTCTTCTTTAATTAATATACTTTTATCATCTATAAAACCATCTTTCTCTATATGAGATGAATATCCTGTAAAAACTTTGTTTTCCGGAAAATCATAAGGTTCCTCAGATATTAATCTTACGTCAAATTGTAAAGATTCTACCTTATTTACAAATATATTATCTCCAAGCTTTCCTAACATATATGTATCCCACTTCATTTTTAAACTCCTCTATTTAAATAATTATTTAATTCTGTAAAATTCTTAAATTTATAAACTTTATTCTTTTTTATATTTCTAAACTCTCTCTGCTTAAATAATGAAAAATCATATAATAATATCCAAACCTCATCATATTCATTGACTATGTTATTTAAATTATCTACATTATCTACTGTAATTTTATCTATTTTATAATCTTTATTATTAAAATATTTTTTATTTATTTCACCAATAACACCTATTCTTTTTTCAATCTTCTCATTTAATTTAATATTTTCATACTTTAATTTATCACATATTTCCTCTAACTTTTTTTTTTCATTTTCCAGTAATATATTATAAGTTTTAATGTCATTTGCATTCTTTTTAGATTCATCATATTTAATCTTTAAATTTTTATAATCATGTTTATATTTTTCAATTTCTTTTTTGCTAGCTTCTATACAGTTCTTAAATTGTGTATTTTCTTTAGTTAATATCTCTTTTTCCTTATTTAAAATCCTAATTTTTTTTATTAGTTTAATGTTTTCTTCATTTAAATTATTGCTTATATCACTCATCTCTTCTTTTTTTTTCTCTAAATATATATCATTATATAACCTTAATTTTTTATTTTCTAATATGTCTTTATTAATTATATTTTTTATTTCTTTATAATCATCACTTGATGATATAATCAAAAATTCTATAATATATTTTTGTTCAATTCCTTTTTTAAATAAATCTATTAATTCTTCTTCTCCAATTTTAGAATAATCTCTTATATTTAATGAATCATTAAAAAAATATTCTTTTAATTCACTTATTTTATTAGTTTTTAAAATATTATTTATTAATATAACTTTAGGAATAACTATATTTTTATTTTTAATATTATTAAATCCATTAATTTTAATTTTTAATTCTCTAATTAAAATATTTAAATCCTTATCATTAAGATTATTTAGATAATATTCTAATAATTTTTTATCAATATTCACTATTTCCCTCCTTGTATATTCTAAAATTTCCATAACTATTATAATACTAATTGTATTTTTATTAAAGTTTTTCAAAAATTTATATATTTCTTATTTCTACTGAATATCATTTATATTATTCATAAATATACTTCGAAAATAAATACTTAACACTTAAATATCCGAATCTATTTTATATGATAATTTATATTAACGTATATAATATTCTATAAGTTAAATAATTTTATTTAAGATATTTCAATGCAAAAATAATATAATTTAATACTTAAATATAGATTTATAATTAAAAAACCTCACTTATTTGCTATACACTTCCCCATTAATAATCCAAAACAACCTATCTCTCATCCACCTTAAGTACAGTATTTAACATAACACTTGCACCATTTGTACATTCATCTACACTTGTAAACTCCTCTTCACAATGACTATGTCCATCCTTTGATGGAACAAAAATCATAGCAGTAGGAAGAATACTAGATACATACTGTGCATCATGTCCAGCTCCACTATTTATATATTGATTTTCTATATTAAGTTCATCTGCACTTTCCTTGATAAGCTTTACAAGTTCCTCATCAAAATAAACAGTATCACGCTCCCAAGCAAGTTCACATTCAACTCTACACTTACAAACTTCCTTTGGAATATTATTAATTACATTAACAACTTCCTTAATAACTTCTGGATTTTCATGTCTTACATCCAATGAAAAAGATACAAAGTCTGGGATTACTGTATGAACACAAGGATGACATGTAATTTCACCAGTTGTGTATACAAGATCTTTATCAAACTTATCAAGTTCATTATGAATATGAATAAGAACTTCAGCCCCTGCATATAGTGCATCTTTTCTAAATTTCATTGGTGTTGTTCCTGCATGATCTGCTTGTCCATAAGTTTTTATTCTGTAATTAACCATTCCAAGAACACAAGTAACAACTCCAACTTCCTTTTTATTTGCTTCAAGTATTGGCCCTTGCTCTATATGAAACTCAATCATACATTTATAATCATTAGAATTTAATCTATTTTTTTCATCTCCAATATAACCACTCTTTTTAAGTGCTTCTCCAAAAGTAGTTTTTCCATCAACTATACTTTTTGAATTAAGCATTTTTTCTTTATCAAACTTTCCACACAATACTCCTGATGACATCATTGCTGGTGGATATAATGAACCTTCTTCATTAGTCCATACCATAGCTGTTATTGGATGTTTATGTTTTATCCCTTCTGATACTATAGTTTCTAAGACTTCCATAGCACCAATAACCCCTAGTATTCCATCATAATTTCCACCATTTTTTACTGAATCTAAATGAGATGCCATAACAATTCTCTTTGCATTTTTGTCTGTACCTTCTATTGTTGCATATATGTTTGCCATATCATCAAATTGTATTTTTGCTCCAATAGCTTTCATTCTCTTTATAAATTCTTCTCTTGCAAGTATTGCTTCATTTGATAAAGAGTACCTCGTTATTCCACCTTTCGCTGTATGTCCATACTTTGAAAAGGTTTTTATTTTATCTTCCATTCTTCTTTTGTTACAATAATATTTTCTCACTCTCAAACACTCCTCTTATTTTAACTTTTGTTAATATTTATACATCTCTATATTAATTCTAGTATTCTTCCATTTATTGTTCAAGTTTATTAAAATTTAGAAAATTTATTTTTTTATCTTTTATAACAAAAAAGAACCTCATCTTTATAGATTTGGTTCTCCTTTATTTTTTCATTAATTTCTTAAATAGCTTTATCTTAATTTAAATAATAAAAATAATACACTTATAATAATTCCTTAAGTTTAACACCTAAATCAGTTTTCCAATCTACTGTTCCATTCGATGAACTTCCAACTATAACAGAAGATGCTGCAGATGGAGAATTAAATTCATAATCCTTTTCAAATACACCATCAACTATTGTTCCATCTGATTCTAATTTTTTTCTAAGTTTAAAATAACCTTTATTGCTGTTTTCATATGCAGGAGTAATATTGTTAGATATACTAGCTCCTTTTAAAACAGTAAATCCTCCATTACTCACAAACCCCTTTGCATAAGTTCCATTTCTTTTACAATATAAATATATAGTTGAATCAGTAGCCTTTGGAGTAGGCTCTAATACTTTATATCCAAGAGTATTAATAAGAATTTTAACATTATCAATAAACTCCTCCATTGTAGCTATTTGTGATTCTTTCATAACAGTATTTTTATATGTATTCTTTGTTAAAACAGTATATCTATTACATTCTCTCGCAATTTCTACAAATCGATTCTCTAAATAACGAATTAATGCTTTGTTTAAATCTCTCCCAACAAAAATAATACATGTATTCCAATAATACTTTTCTTTTCCAGAACGATAATCATTCATATGTTGTTTTAATCTATTTAATACATTTTCTGCTTCACCAATATATACCGAATCAACTCCATCATCTTCTTTACAAAATAAAAAGTATACTCCTGCTGCTGTTACATCTTCTCTATCACAAGATTCAACCTCTGTTCTTGGAATTTTAATAGCTTTACCATTCCAATTAGATAATTCTGCTGTTGTTAAACTATCAACTGTTCCATTTACTAAAAATAGTTCAATTGATTTTCCATACATAATATATATAATAACTCTCCTTTTTAACCATATCTTTATTATATTTTATCTATTACTGAAAGATATAAATTTGCAAAATCTTCTTGTCCTATTAATTTATATTTTATTTCAGTATTTAATTCATTAGATAACTTTTCTTCACTTAAAGATAATTTTTCTAAAAATTCATCTGTTAAATCACCTAATATAACTAAATAAGCTGAATTACTTCCATATCCTTTTATACATCTTTCTAAATCTTCAATAGCTCTTACTGCACTTACTTCGCCTCTATAATTTTTGCATTGAACTGGTAACTCTAAAGGATCATCTTTCATTAACGGATTATCTATTTTTACAATTATGTCCCATCCTTTTCCTGAATCCCTATTTTCAGCACTTACTCCATCTATTGCATTAAAAACAGTAGTTACAATTTTCTCAAAGTCTTTACTTTTCCATTCCTTTTGCAAATGTTCTATAACATCCTTAACTAACCTATCTTTAGTTCTTTCAATCTCGTCTTTTAATTTTGATGGAGTATTAAAATCTTCTTTTTCCCATAATCTATTTTCTATTATATTATCTATTTCATTTATAGTATTTTCTTCATAAATTTTATAGTAATTACCTCTTTTAGTTACATCATGTACTAATGCTTTACTTATATATTTTGAATCCATTTTTACAGGATTTTCTGTTATAAGTTCACAATGTATTATATGGTTGAAATCTTCTTCTTTTCCATCAAATTCATATATATTAGAATTATTTTTAACGATTTTAGCTATAAGAAATTCTCTCATAGGTCTTTCTAACTGAATTATAACTATATCATTTTCTTCTAACCTATTTAAAATAAATTGACAATGCCTCCAAATATTTTTTTCATTTTCGTTTTTATTATCTTTTTTACTTATATCAATTAGATTGCTATTTTTATCACTCCATCCAAACCTTAATCTTCCATTTCTTAATTCTTCAATCATCCATTCTTTATTTCTATGTACATTTAAGGATACTATTTTAAAATAATTTTTCACTCTCAAACACTCCTCTTATTTTAACTTTTGTTAATATTTATACATCTCTATATTAATTCTAGTATTCTTCCATTTATTGTTCAAGTTTATTGCATTTCAAAAAATTTCCTATTTAAAAATTATTTTTGTAAAAAGAATAAAAACAATAAAATTTCTTCATAATTCTTAATAAGTTTCCTTATAAAATCTTAGAACTATTATTTTAAAATTTCCTTATCAAAAGTTAAAGGAGAGATTTATTTTGAAAAGAAAGCAAAAGAAAATAATTTTTATTGTAATTTCATGGTTAATTATTATAACAATTTTATATAGCACTGGAATATTAACAACAGATGTAAATAAGATTAATGATTTTATTATTGGTAGCCCCTTAAGGATGCAATTAATTTTTGTATTTTTATCTACTATTAGAATAGTATTTTTTATACCACAAACAGTTTTTATAATTATCGGTAGTATTTTATTTGGTCCATATGTAGGATTTATATTATCCCTTTTATCTCTAGCATTATCTCAAAGTATTATGTATTTTGTGGGCAGGTATTTTAACAGAGAAATTCTTGGAGAAGATTTTTTAAATAATAATAGTAATATTGTTGATATAATACGTAAATATGGCTACAAAATTTTAGCACTTGGAATTGTCTGTCCAATAACACCATCAGACTTAATAACAGCTTCAGCTGCTTGTATTAAACTAAATTATAAAAAATGTATTTCCGTTATTGTAATATCTGATGCTCCAATGATATTTTTATACGGCTTTTTAGGTTCTACAATTGAAGAAACTTATATTTTTAATGTTTTAGCAATTTTGGCTATTGTTTTTATATCTTATTACTCATTTATTATTTGGAATAGAATCGTTAAAACTTCTTAATATAAATAATACCACTAGATATCTAGTGGTATTATTTTGCATTATAATTATTATTCTTATATATTTTCTAAATTAATTTAATTTTATAAACTTCTATTTTATAGGTAAATATATTTTAAATGTAATAATATTATCATCTAAATTTGCTTTAACAACTCCATTATGAAGTTCTACAATCCTTTTGACTATAGATAATCCAAGTCCTGTACTATCTAAATCTTCTCTTGATTTATCTACTTTATAAAATCTCTCAAATATATTTTCCAAATCATAAATTGATATATTTTCTGACTTATTTGATATAGAAATAACTACATAATTATTTTCTTCAAAAACTTTTATTAATACTTTAGAATTTTTCAAACTGTACTTTTTAGCATTAGTTAAAATATTTTCTAAAGCTCTAACTATCTTTTCTATATCAATATTTATGAATATATCTTTATAAATTATATCTTTTTCAATTTCTAATCCTTCTTTATTAAATATAGGTATATATTCTCCAACTATTTGCTCTATCAATGATACTATTTCTACTTCACTATAATTTAACTTAATATCATGACTATTTAGTTTTGTATATTCAAACAGTTCATTAATTAATTTATTAAGCATTTTTGTTCTTTCATCTATAACTTCTAAATAATTATCAAACTTTTCTTTATCATGAAATCCATTCTTTTTAAGCAAATCTATATATCCAATAATAGATGTAAGTGGTGTTCTTAAATCATGAGATACACTTGTTATAAGTTCATTTTTACCCTTTTCAATAATTTTTTCATTATCTATTTTTTGGCGTAATTCTACTGACATATCATTTATGCCCATACAAAGCTCTGCTAATTCATCTCTACCTTTAACTTCAATAGTCTTTCCAAAGCCTTCATCTTTAATTACTTTAACTTCTTTAGTTATAAATTTTATATATTTTACTTTTCTATTTACTAAAATTACAAAGACAGCTAAAAATATAGAAACTCCAAGAAAAATAACTAGATAAGCTAAATTTATTGATAGAAAATAATCTGTTCCTATATGATCTTTAATATTTGGATAAACATTAAAAGCAATTGTACTTATAATTAATATAGATTCAATGGCTACAACAACAGATACAATAATAACTAAAATTAAATATATACTAATTTTATTAAAATTCATTTTTTTAAATCTTTTTGTATTAAATATTACTATAGTTAATATAAAAATAATTCCTGATAAAATTCTAAAGAAATTAATTTTCTCATAAGGTATTGCAACATTAATATTATTATATTGATACTTTTTAACTAATATTGCATAACCTTCAGCCATTACCATTTGTCCTAACAAAAATCCAATAAGAATACCTAAAATTAAATTATATTTAATCTTTATATTTTTTATTTTCTTTATCATATTTTATAACCAGTTCCCCATATAGTTTTTATATATACAGGATTTCTTGGATCTGCCTCAATCTTTTCTCTTAAATTTGTTATATGAACTGTAACTGTATTATCTGATTTAAAAAATTCTTCCTTCCAAACTTCCTCATATATTTTTCTTATACTTAATACAATTCCTTTATTTCTAGCTAATAATTCTAAAATATCAAACTCTTTTGGAGTTAATCTAACTTCATCATCTCCAACCCAAACCTGTCTAGTATCTGTATTGATTATTAAATCACCAATTTCTATTAATACCTTTAAATTATTTGAAGAAGTATTATACTTTTGATATCTTCTAAGTTGTGATTTTACCCTTGCTATTAGTTCTAATGGATTAAATGGTTTTGTAATATAATCATCTGCTCCTGCTGTTAATCCATGAATTTTATCCATGTCCTCTGACTTTGCAGATACCATAATTATTGGCATATTTTTATCTTGCCTTATTCTCATACATGCCTCTATTCCATCTATTTGAGGCATCATTACATCTAAAAGAACTAACTCTATATTCTTTTCATCTATAATTTTAATTGCATCTTTTGCATTATTAACTTTAATAGTTTTAAAACCTTCATTTTCTAAATATATACTTAATAAATTTCTTATACTTGCGTCATCATCTACTATAAGAATATACCCTCTCATATTACTTTCTCCTTAAAATTTATTTGTACAATTAAAAACATAAGCTGGAGGAATATTTAAAAATTCCTTCTTTGACTTAATATTTTTAAAGTAATTATTTATTAATGCTATTTTAAATTTTGTATATTGAAATGTAATGAAAATTCCTTCATTACCTAAAATACTTTTGCTCTTATTTAATATAGTTTCAGACATTTCCTTTGGAAGACTTGCAAAAGGTAATCCTGAAACAATATAATCTATCTTATTTATATCATATTTATTTACATAATGGTCAATATTTTCTGCTGAATCATTTATTATATATACATTTTTAATATATCCATATCTTTCTTTTAATATATTATAAAAATTTTCATTATACTCAATTAATATAACCTTTGTATCTCCTCTTTTTCTTTTTAAAATTTCTTCTGTAAAAACTCCTGTTCCAGGTCCAAGTTCAACTATACAATTACAATTATTGAAATTAATATTCTCAACCATTTTATTTGATAATTTTTTTGAGCTTGGCATAAGAGCTCCTGTTGTTCTTGGATGTGTTATATATTGCATTAAAAATTTAATCAAAATTAATCCCCTCCACAATTAACTTAATAAGCTAATTATAGAAAGAATATATTAAAAATTAACCCTAAGAATTATTAAGGATTATTAAGATTTCTTAGTTAATTTATAAACGTATCTCTATTGCTTTTATTATTTTTCTATTGGTTATTCAAGTTTATTAAAATTTAGAATTTAAGGTTTTTATCTTTTATAACAAAAAGAACCTCATCTTTAAAGATGAGGCTCTATGAAATATTAACCCGAAGTTTCTTTTTTAAAAAATCTTATTACCTTATTTAATTTATAAAAATTCACTTTTGAAAATTTCTATTTAAAAGAAAAATATTTTCTATTTCTTTTCCTTCTTCATCATAATAATTAACCTCTGCACCAGTTATATATCCTTTTGTATTTCTATCAAGTACACTACCTTGGATTTTTAATAGCTCTTTTTCATCTATTGGTAAGTTTACTTCTTTTGTTTCCTTATCCTCCTCACATACTATCTTTACTTTCATAAATATCAACTCCTTATAAATCCAATATGAAGTAATATACAATAAAATTTTTAATTATTTACTATTTTAAAAAGCTAATCTTCAATAAGGCTCTTAACTGCTGGCCCTCCAATTAATCTTCCTTTATAATCAAATCTTGATCCATGACATGGACAATCCCATGTTAACTCATCTGCATTCCAAGCTAACTGGCAGCCTAAGTGAGCACACTTTGTTGATACAATATATTCTTTTCCATCTTTGTCTTTATAAACACCAACCTTATCTCCATTGTATTCAACAATTCCTCCATGACCATTTTGAATATGTTCTATCTCACTACTTGGAAGATATATTTTTTGTGCAATAAAGTTTTTGGCTGTTTCACTTATATCTTTTGCAACATTATTTATTGATAATGATAAATCAAATCTTTTTGGAGAAAATATTTCTTTAAAGTCATTTTCTCTTTTGAGTATCATATCTGATATTATCATTGCTGATACCATAGAACTTGTCATGCCCCATTTATTAAATCCAGTAGCAACATATATATTTGGTGTATCATCTGAATATCTTCCTATGTAAGGTATTCCATCTAAAGTCATGCAATCTTGAGCTGACCAATAATACTTCTCTTTTGAGTTTGGGTATAATTCTTTAGAAACTCTTCTTAACTCATCATAACTTCCTCCAGTTTCATTATCTCCTGTTCTTTGCTTTATTCCACCAAGTAACAATAAATCTTTATAAGTTCTAAATGAATATCCACTTTCGTCAGCATCTATATACATTCCTTCAATATTATCTGCATTTTCTAAAGCTACAACATAAGATCTTTCTTGATGCATTTTTAAGAAATAATATCCTGGTGCATTCATTATTGGATAATGAGTTGCTATAACTATATAGTTTGCAGTTATTTTACCTTTATTAGTTACTACTTCATTTCTTCTAATTTCTATTGCTCTAGTATTTTCATAAATAATTAAATCTTTTGAAATATTCTCTAAAAACTTAAGGGGATTAAATTGTGCTTGATTATTAAATTTAACCGCTCCATTAATTTCAAATGGAAGCTCAGTTTCACTTACAAATTCAGCATTAATTCCAAGCTTATTTGCAGATTCAACCTCATCTTTAAGAAAATATGTTTCATTTAAAGAATAAATATATGCAGGTCTTTCTTCAAAATCACAATCTATTTTTCTCTCATAAATAATTTCTTTATACTTTTTTATAGCAAGTTCATTTGCTTTTGCATATTGTCTAGCCTTTTCTTCTCCAAACTCTGATATTAACTTATGATAAATTAAATTATGCTGAGATGTTATCTTAGCAGTAGTATTTTTAGTATTTCCACTTGCTATTCTGTCTCCATCAATTAATATTACATCTTTTCCATTTTGTTTTAACATATACGCTGTTAATATTCCTGATATTCCAGCTCCAATAACTAAAATATCCGTTTCTATATCTTTATTTAAGCTTTCTCTTTTTCTAAATTTACAACTTTCACTCCATACTGATTCCATAAACTCACCTCATATTTTTTCTTATATACAAAGTATTTTTTCTTATGTTCAGCTAATATATACAAAAATACTTAAATACTATTTATTACCTTAACTATTTTTAATAAAAAACACTTAATATAGTTAAGCTTTTATATATACTTTCCATATCCTTTGGAGTTATTGGAATTAAATTAACCTCATCTAAATAAATTTTTCTACTTTAAATTATTTAGAAAAAAAGCTCTGCATTTAACAGAGCTTTTTATATACAATATATTAATTTCTCTTCATCAAGGACAATAATAATATTTATTTTAGATATTTTTTAATTTCCTCTGCACTTAAAACTCTTCCGTAAAATTTAACTTTTCCATCTACAACTAAAGCTGGTGTTTTCATTACACCATACTTCATAAATTCTTTTATATCAGTTACTTTTATAATCTGTGCATCAATTCCTAATTCTTCTACAGCCTTTCTTGTATTAGCCTCTAGCTTTTTACAATTCATACATCCTGGTCCTAAAACTTTAATTATCATAATATAAAACAACTCCTTTAATTTAAATTATTTATACAAACAAATATCCAAATGAGTTAAATAAATATCCTATTATCAATATTCCAACTGATATAATTCCTATAAATATAGCCAATAACTTTGGTTTTACTACTTTGCTTAGCATTATCATAGAAGGTAGAGAAAGTGCTGTAACTGCCATCATAAATGATAAAATAGTTCCAACTCCTACCCCTTTTAAAAATAATGCTTCTGCAATTGGTAATGTTCCAAATATATCTGCATACATTGGTATTCCAACTCCTGTTGCCATAAGTACTGCAAATTTATTATTATCACCTAAAATACTTTCTATTATATTTTGTGGTATAAAGTTGTGTATAGCTGCTCCAATTCCAACTCCTACTAATATATAAATCCATACTTTTTTTACTATATTTAAAACTTGTCCTTTAGAATAAATTATTCTATCTCTCTTACTCATTTCTTCTGGATCTATATCTACATCTTCTATTTCTCTTACATAATCTTGAATCTGACTTTCTAATCCTAATTTATCTATAATTGTACCTCCAAGTACAGCTAAAACTAATCCTACAACAACATATGCTGTTGCTATCTTCCATCCAAAGAATGACATAAGCATTAAAAATGATGCTAAATCCACCATTGGTGAAGATATTAAAAAGGAAAATGTAACTCCAAGTGGTAAACCTGCTGTTGTAAATCCAATAAATATTGGTATACTAGAACAGCTACAAAATGGTGTTATTGTTCCTAATAAAGCTCCTAGTATATTCCCCTTTATTCCTTTTGCTCTTCCAAGTATTCTTTTAGTCCTCTCTGGTGGAAAATAACTTTGAATATATGAAATTATAAAAATAAGCATAGATAACAATATAAATATTTTTATACTATCATATATAAAAAAATGAATGCTTCCCCCTAATCTTTCATCTACTGATAAACCAAATATATTTTTAACAGCGTATCCTATAATATCTGATAACCAATTCATCTTCAGTATTTGATTATTTAAAAAGCTAAAAAAAGCTACAATAATATCCATATAACCCTCCCTTTATTCCCATTTAATCACAATATAATCTAATAAACTAATACTCCTACAACTATTTAAAGGTCTGAACTTTACTGTAAAGCAAAAAATTAAATTACTACTTTTAAATTCCTATTTGAATTGATATTATTCACATTTACAATTTAATTTATTTTTACATATACATTCATCTGTTTCTGTTATTAAAGTCATTATAAATAAAATTAACTTATTGCAATTAGTATTATTTAAAGAATAATATATCCACAGTCCATCCTTTCTAAAGTTAACTAATCCACAATCAATAAGAACTTTCATATGATGAGATAATGTTGGTTGTTTAAATTCAAAATGTTCTAATATATTACATGCACACTTTTCTCCACATGATAAAATATCTATTATTTTTAATCTATTTTCATCAGAAAGTGCTTTTATTATTTTTGCATTTACTTCATAATCTAGCTCCATGTAATACCTCCTATCTTGTAAATATTTATCTATAGCTAATATAGACAATTATTTATATATAGATAATATATAGTTGTATTTTAAAGATTTATAAAAATAAACATTTATATTTATCTATACACTATACTATTCACTGTAAATTCTTATGTGCATAAAAATTTTTCATTTATAATTTAAAAATTACATATTAAAGCTTAAAACTATTAGTTCAAATTTTATTAATTTCTAACCTATATATACTTTTATAAATTATAAAATCAAAAAAGAACCAAGCCTCTATACAATTACTTATGTATATAGACTTGGTTCTCTTTATTAATAAATTTATTTTATTTATAAAAATTCACTTTAAATATTTTCTATTTTATTTCCTTCTTCATAATAATTTTTCTCTGCATCAGTTATATATAATCTCTTAATCCATCTTCATCAAGAACAATTATTTTCTTTATTTTTGGTATACTTATTAGGTTTTCATCTTCAAATTTTTTAAGTTTTCTACTCATAGTTTCCCTAGTTACTCCAACACAATTTGCCATATCTTCTCTTGACATTGGAACTTGTATTTCTTTTTTCTCACCAATTACTTTGCCATACTTTTCAAGTAAATCTATAAGTAAATATGCAACTCTTGAATCAGCATCATTTGTAGCTAAATTTTGTGCTAAGTTTTCAGTATTTGCTAATCTTTCACCAACACTTTCCAATAACTTTATTCCTATTTGTGGCTTTTTCATTATTATATTTTTCATTTCTTCATTACTTAAGCTACATATTTTACTATTCTTTATTGCTTTTGCACTAAAGTTATGAATTGAACTATTTAATAAATTTAATTCTCCAAAGAAATCTCCTTCAGATAATATATGAAGTATTTGCTCTTTTCCATCTTTAGTGTATTTATATAATTTTACTTTCCCTTCATTAACAAAAAACATATTGTTTGCAGTTGTTCCTTCATCAAACAATATTTCACCTTTTGAGTAAACATTATGATTAATACTTTTTACAATCTCTGAAAGTTCATCACAATTAAGGTTTTCAAATATTGGAACTTTACTTGCACAATATTGTCCTCTGCATCCATTACAACAATTCACACAATTATTATTCATATTAATCACCCTTTTCATAAATTATTTTAACCTTTATTTTCATTATATACTTTATTTTTAATTATTTAAGTAACATATATTACAATTATTAAATAAAAAAATATAGGCAAGTTAATATACCCCTGCCTATATTCTATTAATAGTTTTATATTTTAAAAATTCTTATTTCTTATATTCAATAAATTTAACTTATATTAATATTTTTCAATTCATTTATTGGTACTGGTTTACTATAATAATATCCTTGAATATAACATTTATTATTTAATTTATATTTTACAAACTCCATTTGTTCCTTAGTTTCTATACCCTCAAAAACAACCTTTTTATTGTTTTTAATTGAACTAATATTAACCATTTCTATAATACTCATATTAATATTATCAGCACCAAAGCTATCAACAAATACTTTATCCATTTTTAATATATCAAACTTAAAGTCATCCAATCTTGATATGTTAGAATAATCAATTCCAAAGTCATCAATAGCAATAATAAATCCTAATTCTCTAAGCTTATTTATATTGTTTCTTAATTTTTCTTTATATTTATAATTATTATTTTCTAATATTTCTATACATATTGGAGTTTCTTTTAAATTAAAATCATAAATAACTTTAATTATTTTATCAATAAATTTATTATTTTCTATTAAGTCAACATTAACATTTAATGATATATAAAATCTATTTTTAACTGTATCTAATTTTTTTATTTCATTATATTCATTAAGAACTTTTTGTAAAATCCAAATACTTATTTCATCTAACATTTTTGCTTTATAAATTTCTTTTAAAAGTATATATGGTGGAATAATTTTCTTTCTTAATTGTAATCTAATTAATGACTCAAATCCAACTATACACTTTTCTTTTGGATCTACTATAGGTTGGTAATATAATTTATACTTATTATTTTTCAAATTATTATTTACTTTTAAAACAAAATACTCCTTTTTAATTTTAGGAAATAAATATATAATTACTATAATTATTAATATAAAAATTACTACCATTTCTAATACATGATTTATAATTTTTCTTCTTTTATTTTGTTTATATATATTTTCAAACTCTTCTTTTTCATTAAGATATTCAAAATATTCTGTTGAAACATTATCTTGAACCTCTTTTAAGCTTAAATAATGCATGTCCGCATATTTATTTACCTTTTCTGGTCTATTAAGTTTTGCATTTATATCTATTAAATTTCTTAATGTAAATTGCATATAATTTCTGTCTTTTGCATCTTTAAATATGTTATAAGCTTTATATAATAAGTAATCAGCTTGTTTTAAATTTCCTTCTGCTTCATTTAATATACCCTTTGAAAGTATATACATAGAATTGTTTGTTATATATTTCTCTTTTAAATCTTTTGGAACATATTCTTCATAAGACTCTATTGCTTTTTTAGCTTTATTTAATTTATTTAACTTTGAATAATTAACTACTTGAATAAATGTTATAATATTTTCTCTCTCTACTTTTTCTATTATATCCCCAGAATCTAAATAATTTAATTTTTTCTCGTATACTACTGCATCATCACCATAAATTTGTGATTTTTTATAATTTTGATTTAATATTTCTAGTTCAGCCAAATTTATTGATTTACAAAATTCAAACTTAATCTTTTCTGTTCCATCAGGTATTTCCATATTTAATTTTTTCAAAATATCTCTTCCTGTTTTATATCCACCTATTTCATTTGAAATATTAGCTAAATCTATGTAACACATACCTTCTGCATAAGAATCTTTATTTTTAGTTGCTATTTTTATAGCTTCATAAAGATCCTTTATGGAATCACCATAATTAAAAAGAGAAAAATTAATTCTTGATTTATATCTATAAATTTCGATTTTATCTGCATAATCTAAAAAAGAAATTTTTTCAGATATTTTATTTAAAGTGTCTAAAACATATTTATATTCACTTTCATCATACATTAAATTATCTAAATTTTTACTTTCATCTTTAAAAACATATCTTATATTCCACCATTTAATATTATCAACGGCTTTACTATTATAATATATGTATTTTTTATAATCATTTTCTTCTAATGCCATCTCTGCTAATAATAGATTTCCATATACAATTACATTTTGATCTATTATTTTATAACTATCCTTTATTGCATTATTTATTTTTTCCTTAGCTAAATTTTTATTAAATTCTTTTTCATTATACCCTTCAAGTAATTCTTTAGATGCCTTTGTTAAAAAGCTATTTTCTAGAAATTTTGTTGTTTTTGCTTTATCTATGTATTTATTATTTCTATTAGCTTCAATAATGCTTCTCTGAACATTTAAATTTACAAAAACAGTATAACTAATTGTTCCCATTCCAATTATTACTACAAAAGCAATTAAGTATTTATACTTTTTCTTCAAATTTTATCTCCTTTATAAAATAAATTTAATATATGATTTTTAATATTAGTAACTGAATCAATAATTTTTAATATTATAAAATTTTAAAAATAATTTATATTTTATCATAAAATATTAGAATTATATAAAAATTTTTAAATATTTCCAATTAATTTTATTTTAATTTAATGAACAATAAAATATTATATATTTTAATTTTATTACGTATAAAAACTCAATTTGATAATAACTATAACTTTTGTTAATGTATAATAAAAATATAACTTAAATATTATTCATAATTACTTTTAAATACGAAATTTTTTAAATAGAAATTTAACAGGAGATATATTTATGGAACTTTTAGATTTATATACAAAAGATAGAATTAAAACTGAAAAAACAATGGTTAGAGGTGAAAAAACTGAAAAAGGATTTTATAAATTAATAGTTCATGTATGTATTTTCAATTCTAAAGGTGAAATGTTAATTCAACAAAGACAACCATTTAAAAATGGCTGGCCAAACATGTGGGATGTTACTGCTGGAGGTTGTGCTACATCTGGTGATACAAGTCAATCAGCAGCTGAACGTGAAGTTTATGAAGAAATTGGATATAAAATATCCTTAGATGATATAAGACCAGCCCTTACAATAAACTTTGATGAAGGCTTTGATGATATGTATTTAGTTAATCAAGATATAGATATATCAAAATTAAACCTTCAATATGAAGAAGTTAAATCAGTTAAATGGGCTTCAAAAGAAGAAATATTATCTATGATTGATGAAGAAATATTTATACCTTATAGTAAAAATCTAATAAATTTATTATTTTTTATGATAAATAATAAAAGTATATATACAAATTAAAATGTAAAATAATTGTATTTTGCCTTCACTTAACTCTATTGAGATAACAAAATTAATAATAAAAAATATATAGGCAGGAGTAATTTACTCTTGCCTATACTTTTTAAATCATTATATAAATTTTTAATTATCTTACTTTATTCTTTATTAATTCCTTAAAGTTATTGAATTCATCAGTTGATTTAAATATATTTTTAGGAATTATAATAATAGAATAAATATCTTTCTTAATATTTAATCTACTATTTTTCTTCTTTCCAATTACAATTCCAATACTATCTTTAAAAACAAATACATCTTTTAAAATTTCACTATTTAATTCAATTTCCTTATCACTAAAAATAGGCAAATTTATTTTTTTATTTTTCAAACCAAAATAATATATTTTATCCTCTTTAATATTTAATATGTGAATATCTTCTTTATTTAAAGATTTTAAAAATTTTTTATTTCCTCTTTTTAAATAGATAAAGTAACCTGTTAAAACAAAAATTGCTGAAGCAATTACTATTATAACCATTTCCAAAAATATATAAATAAAATCCCTATCATATTTATTGGTAATTACATTTGATATAAGAAAAAGAACAAATGCTATTGCATCAACAATAAAAACAACTTTTATTGGCCTTTTTATTATTTTATTTATAAAAGGACTATTTTTAATTATATAACTTATTTCATCCTCATGTACTTTACCATCCATTGAATATTTATATTCCATATACCATACCTCCCACATTTGTTGGTATATTTTAACATCTAAAAATTATTTGTACAAGTCACCCTTGATAACACTATTTTTAATTAGATTTTTATAATATAAATATTTTTCCTAAATGTTAACCTTAAACTGAATAATAAAGCACATTATTAATAAAAAAGACTATAATAAATAAATTTTAAAAAATGTTTTAAAAATTACTATGTTAATCCCATGATAATCATAAAAGTCATAAAATCAAAAATTGTATGTACTGCCCAAGATGTCCATATAGAATTACCCTTTAATGCTGCAAAATTAAATATAATACGTGAAATTCCTTGAACTGCTAGAATTTGTACAATTGTTGTAATTCCATCAGCACCATATGCAGTATAATGCATAATCCCAAATAAAAATCCACTGACTAAGTTACCAATTATTAAGTTACCATTAAATAAGTTAGCAACTACTATAAGAATAAAAAGTCCTAAAAATTCCTCTCCAAACATTTGAAATGGCAAAATCACAAAAAATTCTGGTGTTAATCCTCCATTTAAAACAACATTTCCATGAGTTTTAAGTCCTATAACTTGAAGAAAAATTGCAGAAGATATTGATACAACTATAACAAGAAGTAAAAATTTAATAATATTACTTATAGGTTTAACTGGTTTTGAAAATAGTTCTTTTACCCCACTTGCTCCAAATGTTATTAAGAAAGCCACTAATCCACCTATAAATAATGAAAGAGTATAACCATAGCCTCCAAGTCCCCATATAGTTAAATTGCAAAATCCAATTAAAATAAAAATAAAACCTATAAGTGCATTAATTATTTTAATTGGCTTATTTATTAATTCTTTCATTCTTTATTGATCCCCTTTAAATTTATTTACATTAAGTATTTTGTATTAAGAATATCAATAAAAATAATCATGTACAATAATATCCCATACTTGTTTAAAATTTCTTAAACTTCAATTTATACTTTTTTTATCTTATTTAAATTTTAAATTTAATAATAGTATTTTAACTCTCTTCATTAGTTTCAAAGTTTGTAGCGCCATAAATATAAAAAATAGTTAAAGAAAATAATTTTTTAATATACTTTCTTTAACTATTACTTAGAAAACTTTTATAAATCAACCAAATTAAAAACTATATAAAATCAATATTCCTAAAAACATAACCCATTATATATAAATTAAATATTCAAAACGAAATTAATTTTTATTCTCATTAAAAACTTTTAAAATAAAATATCCTACAAATAAAACTGTATATGTAATTATTTTAATCCAGTCTAGCTTGTGATTAAATAAAGCTATCATTATATGTACATAAATTAAGAAATAAAATGGATAAGCAAATCTTTGAACCTTTTTCCATTTTTTAAATTCCATCTTACTTCTAATCTTTTTAAATGAAGTTATAAATAATGGAATCATTATAAAAAATGCTATAAGTCCTATAATTAAATATATTACGTAAAGAATTGTTATTGGCTTTCCTGCCATAAGCTTATTTATAAATCTTACTAAATACATAATGCAATGTGGCATTATAAGTATTGAACCTAAAATAGCAAGTTCTGCTCTAATACTTAATAATTTTTTAGTTACACCATACTTTTTATTTAAAGCTCCTGCAAACATAACAAGTACAAAAAATGCAATTGCAACGTTTCCTTTCATAAATGCCTTTTCTAATGCTCCAATAAACCCTTCTAATTTATACCCATTTGTTAATCTTAGTATTTCATAAATTGTAACTAAAATACTAATTATAGTCGCTAGTCCATAAAATAATTTTGAATAATTTCTTATAGCTTTTGGTAAAATTAATGATAATGCCAAAACTATAATTAATGAATAAATTAAATACATAACATTCCTCTCTTTCTTATTGATATTTATTATCATTATCATATTGATAATAATATAATAACTTTATGAAGTCAATGTTTTATTTTTAAACAATTCGTTAACAAGCTATCCCTTTATATTGTCTTATCTTAATAATTTATTTACCATATTATATATATATTTTTATAATTCTTATTTATATAGATATTTCTGTAAATTAATTTATTTCTATAATTATAAAAGTTATAAATTTTAGTTATGTTTTAATTTAAAAATTTAAATAATATAAAAGTTATCTAAAAAATAAATATTTACTAAAACATAGTCTAAAAAATACTATCTTAAATTAATAATGCCTTAAAATTTCTACATTACAAAAATAAAGTAAGCTATAATTTTTAGCTTAACCTAGGGGGAACAACATGAAAAAAACAAACAAAAGAAATAGTAGCTCTTTAAAAAATTACTTTACAATTGTTTCTGTTATTTTAATAGTTATGATTAGTGGATTTACACTTACATCATGCACTTCTAAAAATAACAACAATGATACTACTAAAAAAAATTCAGTAGATAATTCTAATAAAGCTTCTGAAAAAACATACACAATTGTTTCTGTTGGAAATATGATGACTCATGATGCTCAAATAGCTGGTGCTAAACAGTCTGATGGAACATATAATTTTGACAAAAGTTTTGAATATGTAAAACCTTATATAAAAGATGCTAATTTAAGTATTGGAATTTTTGAAGGTAATGTTACAGGTGGAAAACCTCAAGGATACCCTACTTTTAATTCTCCAGAAGGATTTTTAAAATCCCTTAAAAGCACTGGTTTTGATGTAATAAACTATGCATCAAATCACGTTATTGACGAAGGATTAACTGGTATTAAAAGTACTATGGAGAAAAGCACTAAAGATGGTCTTTTAAACTTAGGAGTTAAAGAAAAGCCATCTGATAAAAATTACTTAGTATACAATATTGATGGACATAAGCTTGGATTATTTGCTTATACATATAAAACATCAGAAAACTCAATAAATAGTATCCCTATACCATCTGCTGTTAAGCCACTTGTTAATGCTTTTAGTTATGATGATTTAGGTACTCTTTATAAAAATATTGAAACTTCTATAAAAGAAATGAAAAAAGAAGGAGTTGAATTTATAGTAGGTTCATTCCACTTTGGAGATGAATATAGTACTAAACCAAATAAATACCAAAAAGAAATTGCAGAGAAAATGAATGATTTAGGTGTTGATATAGTACTTGGTGGACACCCTCATGTAATTGAACCTTATGAAGTCTTAAGTAATAAACATGGTTTTAAAACTTTTGTTACATATTCTCAAGGTAATTTCTTATCTAACCAATGTTATGAAAGACTTCATAATTATTTACCTGAAGATGGATTATTATTTAAATTTACTTTAGGACTTACAAATAATAAATTAAAGCTTAACTCTTATGAAGTAGTTCCAACTTGGGTTTATAGAAGACCTAAAGGAAAAGATTTATATACACATACAATTATCCCAGTTATACCTGCAAGCAAGGATCCAAAGAAATTTGACCTTAATGATGCTGCATATAATGGTGATTTAAGATCATTGCATGATACTGAAAAAATATTAGGTGTAACTTCATTTGAAAACACACCTATAAATTAAACAGAAATAAATATATGTAAATAAAAAAGACTTAGGGTACTACTTCTAAGTCTTTTTGCTGCCACCAACTTTATATTTATTTATGTAACTAAGTTTCAATTGATAGTTAATATAGGGTTTATTTTTAGTGAAATCATTCTAGGGTACTTTTTCACAATAATTTAATATAAACAAATATAAAGTTTTATAAAGTTTTTTTATTTATCATATAAGGCATCTTATAATTTTGATTAATATTCTAATTTAATGTCTTGAGAAAACATTAATATCCAAAGTGAGGTAAGTGTCATAAGATGCCTCACAGTAAAATAAATATATGAAAAAATAAACAAGCTCTTTATGTATTTAATATACATCTTCCTCAGTTATAATACAAATATTTATTTTTTATTTTTATAATAAGTAAATACCTATTTATAAATTTTCTATTTTTTGATATTCTTCTAAATATCTAAGTTCTACTGTACCAGTTTTTCCATTTCTCTGTTAAGTAAAATTTCTGATTTAATACACTAAAATCTTTCTCCATCAATTTATCCTAATTTTATAAAGTCATAAATGTATCTTAAAATTTGTAAATCTTTAAGATCTAAGCCTAAATTTAATGTTGCTTCTTGTGAATACCCTAAAATTATTTTTTTCATTAATCTAAACTCCCCCTATAAAAAATTTTTATCTACTTTACATATATGCATTTATTAAAAAACGCAAAAAAAAATTTTTGATTTAATTTTAAAATATTTTTAGGCTTTAATTTGATTCAGTGTATAATATTAATATATTTATAAAGTAAGCTTAGATTTTTTTAATAAAGTTATGTTTTTTAATAATATTATCTTTCATATAGTACTAAATTATTATTCTAATGATTATTAAAAATTAAATATTTTAAATAGTAATTTTCATATAACTTAACAGAACGTATTTAAATTAAAGGGGGATTTATGAGTTTTATTTTAGATTTAATTATATTTTTAATTTCTTATTCTGTACTTAGTATAGTTTTTGCATTAATTCTAATTGGTCTTATTATGGGAACATTTCTTTTTATGAAAATAGGTTTTAAAATGAATGAAGAAAGATGGGATAACCTTTTTAGATACAAAAATAATTTTGTTTTAATATTAATTATTGTTATTTGTTTAATGATAGCTCTTGTAATTACATTTTTTATTAGCAATTTATTTTTTGAATTTATCTCATATAAATATAGAAATATTTCATCAACTCTTATTATATTATTTTTAGTTTTACCTATAATATTTAAATTCTTTAAGCTTAAGGATTACTTAAAAGGAAGACTAACTAAAGATGTTAAAGATAAAGATTTATTTGATTAAATAAAAAAGATGGATTGTATAAAAATATATGCACCCCATCTTTTTATATATTAAATCAATATACAATTATAATTAATTTTCTTTTTTATCTTTAATGTTTAAAGCATTTTCAACAATATTTATTGCAGTTTCATCTGAAATTCCTTTTATATCATTATAATTTTTATCATCAATTTCATAAATTAAGCTACTTAAAAAGTCTATTGCATTTTCCTTTGCTTTTAAAATATCTTCATGAAGTAAATCACTTTCCTTTTCCTTAAAAACCTTTTTTAAATTCTCATCATATAAAACTTCATCAAGCTTTAATAAAATATCTTCTATTGCTAATTTTATTGAATTTGTACCTGTCATATCTTTAAGCTTATTTATTTCCATTTGCAAAATATATATTGCATTTTCTTTATTAATGTTTAATTTTATATCCTTTGTTTTCATTTTTATACCACCTCTATAATTCAAATAAAAATATCTCTAAAAATTAAAAATTATTTACTATATTACCACATAAATAAATGCTTTTTTTATTATGTTTAAAATTAAATATATTTGTTCAAACTCTATTTTAAATTTTATTATTTGAGTCATAAATGAACAAATATTACCAATTTTGAATATTCAACTATAAAGCTATTAATCTTGATTTACACATGTTTATTTTCTAAATTTACTTGTTATAATGTACTTGTAGATAAGAAAAGTTAAGTAGATTAATATTCTTTTAAAAGTAAAACATTAATGCTTATCCTTAATATAATATTAATCTACTTAACTCCCCATCCCCCCTTTATAACCATAAAATTTAATATTCTAAAGCTCAAATAATTTTGAGCTTTAGAATATGGAATTATAACTTATATAAATATTTTTTAAATTGAGGTGATTTATTATGAGTAATGACGTTAAAGATGTTAAAACAAATGAAAAAAATGAAATTAAAGAAACAAAAGAATTTTTTAAAGGTGTAAAAGAAGACATTAAAACTGAAAGAGCAAATGATCTTGATGAACTTGGAAAAATGAAACAAGATATTAAGACAACTAAAAACTCTGATGAACCTTCAAGTATTGCAAGAGCTGAAAAGAAATTAGACTTAGATACTATAAAAGATTTAAAACATGAAACTAAACTTGAAGCCCATGAAAAAATTAAATTCTTAAAAGATTGCGAAAGAATTCTTATTAAGATTGAAAAAGAAGAAGGCAAATCAAGTGCTGAAATTATAAAAGAATTTAACAAAATGTTTGATGACGGAATGAAACAATTTGCTAAAGATAATAACATTAGTAAGTCAGATGAAAGAAAATTAGTTGATGAATTTAAAAAAGATTTTGAGTAAACCCCTATTTTAGTTTATATACTTTCTATAAAAATTTAATTAACACTTAGAAAATGTAAATTAAAAGGCTAAGTAGGCTGTCTTATATAGACATTCTACCTAGCCTTTTATCATTTTAAGGAGGACTTTTTGATATGAAATTTTTAACAGCAATTTTATTTGGTGTTTCCGCTAATTTAGATAACTTAGTAATTGGAACATCATATGAAATTAGCAATAAAAGAATAACTCTACTTGATAACTTTTTAATTGCCATAATTGGTACTATAGGTACATTTTTATCTATGTCTGTTGGTACATTTTTATCCAAACTATTACCTAATGAAATGGCTAACCTTTTAGGTGCTTTTGTTTTAATACTTATGGGAGTATATTTTACCTTTCAAAGTATATTAAGTAAAAATAATGACACTAAATCTCTTAATAATTCATATAAAAATATTAGCTTTAAAGCAACTATTGTATTGGCTATTGGACTTACTTTAAATAATCTTGGAGTTGGTGTTGCTTCAAGTGTTACAGGATTAAGTATTCCTCTTGTATGTATATTTAATTTTATATTTAGTATAGGAACAATAATTTTGGGACAATCACTTGGAGATCATGTTGTTGGAAAATTACTTGGGAAATATTCTGGTATTATCTCCGGTGTTATACTTATTATTCTTGGAATAGTAGAATGTTTTTAATTAAAATTTAAATTGATATTGTATTTTCTTATTAAACTATTTACTTAATACATAAAAATAAAATTAACCAAACTTAATTCCTAGTTGCAATTTTATAGCTTTAACTATTTAAAATCATTTATATTAATAACTTTAATATTTCAAAAATTTTATACTCTTTTATAAATTAAAAATAAGACTGTCCAAAATGAACAGTCTTATCATTTTTTTCTACAAGTCCAAAAGAAGTGATAGAATGAAATCATTAAGCCTATTAATAATATAGCTACTTGAGTCATCATCATAGCATAATGATACTTATCACTTAAAAATATACTAATTATTGCAATAAAAATTATACATAAACCAGTATAAAACATATCCCCTCCCACTAACTTTGATACCTTATCTTTATTATGCTTTTTTTCATCATAAAAATTAAGAATATCTCCTGCATTAAAGAATTTTATTATTGCTCCAATGAATGTTACTATTCCCCCTGCTAAAAAAGCAAAAATCAAAATTCCTATTAAATCTGGCTCCATAATACCTCTCCACCTCATACAAGAATAATAAATATTATTATTTATTATATAAAATATTAATCACAATATAAAATCATTTTTAAACACAAATCTCTTTAAATTAATAAAATTATAAAGTGATAATATCTTTTCTTAATATTATTCTGTTGATATTATTTGATACAATTTAATTGCCATAATTGGTACAATAGTTATATTTTCATATTATTTGTTACTTAAATTAAATGGTTAACTATTTATATGCTTTTCTTTCAATACTTATAGACCTTAAAAATACTGAATAAAATTCCACTTTTTTGCAAGATAAATTATTACAATTATTACAATTATCATTTCAATAACAGCTACTACATTTACAGATTCAATATACCTTTTATTTATAATATTAACATTACAATCATCAAAAAATTCATCTACCCTATCTTTATTCTCTTTATAAAATGTAAGTACCTTATACCCACTATCTTCATTTTCTTCCACACATTTTAATTTTACATATATATTCTTTTTATTTTTAGTATATCTATCAAAATTATTTATAACTTCAATCTTCTTTATAAATTTATTAAACATATCAAGATTTACTATATAAATCTTTTTATTTGTTTTAACTAATATAGAATATTCAGTCCAATCAAAAAACATTGGATTTGAAATCCAAGGCACTATTAATGATGTATATGACCTTGTTGCGTTATCAGTATAATTAAATCCAACAATATAATTTTCTATATATTCCCCTTTGTCTAATACGTCTTTAAATTTATTTAGTGATTCTTTAAACATTTTTTTATAAAAGGAGTCCTTACTATTTTCTTTAATTTTTTCAACCAATTCATCACTTACTTTTATATTTTCATATTTTTTAAATTCCTCTTCAGTCATGATTTCTTCTTTACTCATATACATTTCCCTCCTTTTCCATGTTATTTTTAATTTTTATACATTTCTTTTTTAATCTGCTTATTCTTTTGTAGATTATATTTTCACTTAAAAAATATTTTTTACAAATCTCATCTGTACTTAATCCAAATATAAATTTATCTAAAAATAACCTTTTATCTTTATCATTTAATTTATTTATTATTTTATTTTCTAAATTATTATTTTCTATAATAAAATACTCTTCTTCAGCACTCTTTGTTTTTATGTGATTTTCTTTTAATTCTTCCTCTTCATAATATTTGTTTAACTTTCTTTTATAATCTAATGCTGTATTTCTAGCAATTGTAAAAATCCAATATTTAAATTCACTATCACCTTTATATGAATCTATTTTTCTCCAAATTTTTATAATAGTATCATCAAAGCATTGCTCTATAAAATCTCCTTCATGAGATTTATTTAATATTCCTTTTATAATTTTTAAAAGAGGTACCGTGTAATTATTTATTAATTCATTAAAAGCATTTTTATTATTATGTGTAAGCCCTAATACAATTTCATTATCAGTCATATAATCCCCCTCCTTATTTACCTATTTATATTATAGACGAACTAAACTCCTAATTTCTGACCATATATTTATAATTAGTTTATTTAAAGTTATAACCTCCATTTATATAAATAGTTTTATTCCATATTATGGTATAATTTGTTTATATAATTTATTTTATATTTGAAAGGGGTAATGTTATGAGAAAGTGTTTAAGATGTAATGAAATTATGGCTGAAGGTTATATGCTAAAAACTGAAAATTTTACTGCTCAAGCATCTGTTGTACTAGGAAAAGGAAGTGGAATTCTTTCAGACAATAAAGGAAAGATAAAAGCAGCTGTATGCCCAAAGTGTGGAGAAATTTCTGTATTCTTTGATAACCTCCATAAAATCAAATAATCAAATAAAAAAATCTTTTTATAAATAATAATATTAAATTACAAATATTGTTTTGTATGGGGGTACAATATGAAAAATAATTTAAAAATCAATAATATTTTAATGATTACTATTATTACTTTATTTATTTTTGTTGGTTGCTCAAATAATATCAATAAAGAAAAGGATTCTACAAATGACTCTGCTAAAGTTGTAGTAGAAAATTATTTTAAATATCAAAATGAAAAAGATAAAGACAAGATGTTAACTACTTTAACCCAAAGATATAATGCTCCAAATGTAGTTTGGGGATTTGAGAATTTAAAAAATGTAAAACTACTAAATATTGAAGAAGAAACGGATGAAAATGTTAGAGGAGGTTATTTAACTAATGGAATGGGGTCAATAAATAAGACAACAAAAGATAACCTTAAAGTTTTTAAAGTTAAATATGAAATAAATTACAAAAAAGATGGCATAGGTCCTCAAGATAGTGGAACATATGACTGTTGGTACTTTGTTATAAGAAAGGATTCAAATTCTCCATGGCTAATTGATGACATGGGAGTATAAATTTATAAAAAGGGGTTTATTTATATGGATAAAAATAATATAAAATTACTTTACTGTATTTTAGGAAGTATTCTTCTTGTATTACTTAACTCGTCTATATTTAACTCAGCATTATTTGCTATATTTGATAATAGTATCGGATTTAATTCTCTTTCCATGAGTGTTGATTTTATTAGAAGTTTATTATCATTTATTGGTGTTGTACTAACAGCAATATTTTCTATTATTTTAATAGTAATAAATTCTATTCCTATATTTAAACAATTATTATCTAAATTATTTGATTAATTTTTAAACTTATTAGGGGGACAAACAAAGATGTTTAAGTTTGGTAAAAAAGATTCTAATAAAATAGTTCGTGGAATATTTATAAGCGGAACGCTATACTGTTTATCTTCAATATTTATTCTTCTATCTAAGGGTGTAACATTCCCTACTCCATTTCTTGATTCATTTTCATTAATTTTTCTAGTAATATTAACATTTATAAAACCAATACTCGCAATAATATTTTTAAAATACTTATGTGATGCTTTGTTTAAAATACTTAATTTAGTTGATATATTAAAAGAGAAAAGTTAAATTCCAATTTGTATATTTCAATAAACTAATTTTTAATACACAACTTTAATATATTAAAAGTATAAATAATATTATTCGATTTTATATTTTTAAATACAATAAGTAGAGTACTAATATTTTTAAAGTACTCTACTTTATTATTGTTCTTTCTTGAAATTGTAAAATATAAAGGCTATAATATAATAATTTAATAAATTTAGAGAGGGAGTTACACATATATGGGAAAAACATTAAATCTTACTGAAGGTCCTATTATAAAAAAACTTATTGCACTTTCACTTCCAATAATGGGAACTTCATTTATTCAGATGGCTTATAACATGATTGATATGATATGGGTTGGAAGAGTTGGTAGTTCTGCTGTTGCTGCTGTTGGTACTGCTGGATTCTTTACTTGGCTTGCAATGGCATTTGTTATAGTTTCAAAAATGGGAGCTGAAGTTAAGGTATCCCAAAGTGTTGGAAGAGGCGATTTTGACGGAGCCAAAAATTATATTAGAACTGCTCTTCAAATAAATATTATATTAGCAATTTTATATTCATTAGTTTTAATATTATTTAAAGGACCTTTAATTGGTTTCTTTAATTTAGGTGATAAAGAAGTTATACATATGGCAGAAACTTATTTAGTTGCTATTGTCTTTGGATTACCTTTTTATTTTATTAATCCAGTATTTACTTCAATATTCAATGCTATTGGTAATAGTAGAATGCCATTTTTCGTAAATACATGTGGTCTTATAGTAAATATTATTTTAGATCCAATTCTTATACTTGGCTTTGGAAACTTTGAAGGACTCGGAGTTTTAGGAGCTGCTATTGCAACTGTTATAGCTCAAATATTTGTATCTTTATTATTTTTATATAATATATTTAAAAGCAATTATTCTTATTTAAAGGTTAATTTACTTAAGAATTTTAACTTTAAATGTGCAAAAACAATATGTAAAATTGGTACTCCTGTTGCTATCCAAAGTGGATTATTCACTGTATTTGCAATGATACTTGGAAGAATTATTGCAGTTTGGGGACCTGTCCCTATTGCTGTTCAAAAGGTTGGTTCTCAAATAGAATCTATTTCTTGGATGACTACAGAAGGACTTGCTGTTGCTCTTGGAGCATTTGTTGGACAAAACTTTGGAGCTAAAAAGTTCGATAGAATACTTAAAGGATATAAAGCAATTTTATTAATTGCACTTGGTGTTGGATTATTTGCTTCTATACTTCTTATATTCTTTGGAAACTATGTATTCTCAATATTTATTCCAGAACAAGATGCAATTATTCAAGGTACATCTTACCTTAAAATACTTGGTTATTCACAAATATTTATGTGTATAGAAATTACTACATCAGGAATATTTAATGGTGTTTCAAAAACTCATATTCCATCAATAATTAGTATTGTTTTAACTGGAGCTAGAGTTCCTTTAGCTTATATTTTATCAAGTCCTAATCTTTTAGGAATAGATGGTGTTTGGTGGGCTGTAAGTTTAACAAGTATATTAAAAGGTATTGTAATTATTATTGTATTAATTAGATATTATAAAAAAGATAAATTGTTTAAATAAATTTAAAGGGAAATAGCATAAAAGCTACTTCCCTTTTCTTTTTATTAAATAAAATTTTTGAGTTTTAATAAATTATAAAAAATAAATCTTTATAATATCTTTTTCTATTTAATAAAATTTAAAATTATTTCTTACAAAGTAAATCTAAAGCTTCATTTGCCATAATTAAAATATTACTTTGAATATTATCTGCCCTTTTTAAATCTTCCTTGCTATACCATTTAAGGACTTTAGATTCTAAAACCCCTGGCACACAATCAAAAGATTCAGAAATTCCATAATAAACAAAATCCATATGATAATGATCTTTACCTACTTTACCAAAAACTGAATGGATAGGATTTATTAAAAGTTTTTCTCCAGATAAATCACATGCCTCTTTTAAATTTTTATCTATTTTATTATACAAACTAATATTTAAACCTGCTTCTTCCTTTACTTCACGAATACACGCTTCCTCTGGTGATTCATTTACTTCAATATGTCCACCTAAAGGAAGTATTTTTTTAGCTTTTTTATGTAAATGTAGTAAAACTTTATCTTCACATACTACAAATACAGAAACAGTAAAGTGCTTATCCATATATTTTCCCCTTAAAAATAATTTATCTTATAAAGTTAGTCCATACTCTATCTTCTAACTCTGGTTTATTAATATTATTTTCTTTTCCAAGTTCTATACATTTTAAAAGCCAAGCCATGTTTCTACCTAAAGTTCTCATAGTTTGCATACCTTCTAAATCATTTTTTACATCTTCTGCATTAGAACCATGTACCATATTCCAATATTGTGAGCTTACAACAGGCATATTTGATATTGTAAAATATTTATTTATTTCATCTAAAGTTGATGTTGTTCCAGCACGTCTTGCACTACAAACAGAAGCACCTACTTTAAATGCTAAATGTTTTCCTCCACTAACAAATACTCTATTTAAAAATGAACTTAAAGAACCACTTGCTGATGCATAATAAACTGGTGAACCAAATACAAATCCATCTGCACTTTTTGCCTTTTCTACAAATTCATTTACTTTATCTCCTCTAAAACATTCACCTGTCTTTTTGCATGCTCCACAACCAATACAATCAGCCATAGGCTTGTTTCCTAATTGAAATATTTCAGTTTCAACTCCATTTTCTTCTAAAGTTTTTGCTACTTCACTTAAAGCTGTATAAGTACATTTCTTTTCATTTGGACTTCCATTAACTAATATTACTTTCATATTTTTTACCTCCCTAAATTAAATCCCTTATAAGTTATATGAGTTAAATGTTCTTTTTAAAACACACATATATTTTTAACTCTAATTATAAGTATAACCCTTTACTTTAATTTAAAGGAAATTATTACTTAATAATTTAAATATTTTTAAAAATTTATACTATATTCTAAATTATTATTAAGTTTAATACTATACTACCCCTTCAGCCCTAACTTAATTTTTATTCTTTTTATTGTATAAAAAAGTAGTTTTCGTTATTCTATTTAATTTTCTTTTTTTAATTTTAAAACTTTATAAATTATTCTATATATGATTTTATAACATTTAAAATTTTATACTTTCCTATAAAAAAGGAGAGAATATTAAAAATTCCCTCTCTAATGTTTCTCTATATTAATTCCAAATTTTAAAACTTACAATGATAAATCCTAATGTAATAATAGTACAAATTATTTTTGATAATATTTTCTCATCTTTTTCTTTCCATGTTTCAAATATATCCACAATATAAAATATTAAATCTATAATAAAGTTAATTATCCCCATACTTATCCCCTTTATTTTAATAATTCTTATTTCTTCTATAAGTTCTTCAAGTGTTATGTTTCTTTTTATTCAATCTTCCTTAAATCCATAACTTTTCTAAACCTTTATAACCTTATAATTTTCACTTAAATCCCAAACAACTATACGTTTATAACTAATCATCTTATTAAAACAATAATCTAAAAGTAACATTCCAATTCCTCTTCTTTGACATTCTTTTAAAATAAAAAATACAATTTTTGTAAATCATGTTATAATTATAATATTAATAATTAACGGAGATATTTTATGAATAATTATATATTTTCTAAAAAATACAATAAATCTGATATTGCATTTTCTTTAATTTATTATATCTATATATTCCTAATAACTATAATTTATTTTAATATAGTAAAATCTAACTTATTAATTTTAAGTAATATTCCATTACTTAAATTATTAATTAATTTTTTATTAGTTATATTACAACTATACCCTATATTTATATTTTTAGCTTATAAAAAACAATCTTTATCAACTATAGGTATTAATATCAATAGATTTTTCTTATCTATCTTTAAAGGTATTTTTTATTTTATTCCTATATTAGTGATAAGATTTATCTTTTTAAATTACATTTTTAAAGATATAATATTTGATTTTAATTTTATAATATATTCATTTATACAACTCATACAAATTGCTTTAGTTGAAGAGATTATATTTAGAGGATTTCTTCAAAGTAGATTTTCAGGATTTATGAAAAATAAATTTCTTTCTATAATAATTGTTGCTATTTTATTTGCTTTTATTCATATAGGAAGAAATCTTGTATTTGACTTTTATAAATTTAATATAATATTATTCTTATTAGGATTTTTAAAATTATTTATTAAACACATATATTACACTTATATATCATTAAAAACAAACTCAATATTTGCTTCTACAATAACTCATTTCTTAAATAATATTTTATCCATTTAATGAAGCTATCCAAAAATAAATTTTTAGCTTCTTTTATATAAACTAGATTTTACTATCCTATTATTTATAAATAATATAATCTTATAATATTAAGTATAATAATTTTTCTTTAGTCTGTATACCATATTTTTCTAAAAATAAAATGTTTATTTTAAATAAAAATTTGATATAATAAATAATTAAAACATACACCTAAAGTATTATTTAATATATGTATATATAACATTATTTTAAAATTAGATAACTTTTTAGATTTATAAAATAAATATGAATATATTAATATAAAGCAAGATGGTAAAATTATAATTATATATAATAAACTATAACTATGTGTTAATGAAAAAATAATTGTTGTTATTATTAATAAATATACTTTATTTTTTATATGAATTGATTTTAAAATAAAAATTATAAATATAATTAATCCAGATTCGATAATAGGCCCAACTATACACATAAATATAATTTTAAATCCAATTGATTCACTTAATAAAGAATTAATTCCTAAATTAAATTTAATATTTGAAAATATTGTATATACTAAAACTTGTATTAATACTCCTGATAAAATTGATAATATAACTGCTAATATTATGTATTGACTATCTGTTAATTTATCTTCAATTTTTTTATCATAATTTTTCTCCTTAAATTAAATCTCTTATAAGTTATATTAGTTAAATTTTATTTTTAAAACACACATAATCTTAACTATAATTATAAGTATAAACCTGTACTTAACCTTAAAGAAAATTATTATTTAATACCATATTTTATTTTCTAACTTAAACTTAATGTTTTTCAATATATATCAATCTAATATTTTAATATAAACACCCTTACTAGCTTTCTTTAATGCCTTTTCATTTATATCTTTTATAGATTCTATTTTCTCTGATGCTTTAAACAGCTTTCCATCTATTAAAATACTTGGATCAATTATTCTTAATTTATTTTTTCTAAAAATATCATATCTCTTTTCATCTTCAATTATATTTGCATCTTTATTAATTGAATTTATAAGACTTCTTACCTCTTCTGAATTACAATTTTTAAGTAAATTTAAAATATACTCATCATCTTCTAACAAGTCTTCTTCTTTGATATAATTTAAATTTAATGCTAACTTTATCCCTCTTGCAAGTGTATCATTTGCATATATGTGCATAGGATTCATAAAATAATCTATAACTTCCTTGTAATATGTATTTACAAACCATTTTGTACTTTCTATTGATGTTATTACTACTTCCCCATTAAATACAGTTACATCCTTTAAAAAATTATTTATTTCTTCTTTTGAAATAGTTCCATAATGATACATATCTCTTAAAGTGTAATCAACTCTATCTGCACATAATTTAGGTAAAGATTTCTCTAAAATTGTCCACTTCTCCTCATTAAAAACTATATCTTTAAAATCATATCCATTCTCCTCTAATATTTTAGGAATATTAGAGGATTCAATAATCTTCTCATATATTTTCTCATGATAATCTTCATTTTTATTATCAAAAACAAAATCTATTACATGTGAAAAAGCTGTATGAGATATATCATGTAAAAGCCCAGCAATTTGTTCTTCAACTGTTCCCCCCATAATTTTTATAAATAACATAACTCCAATTGAATGTTCATACCTGCTTCCATTACACTTATTATTAACAAGAAAAACTCCACCACCTTGATGAATATTTTTTAATCTTTGCATTGTTTTTGTATTAATAAGCTTTTCAATAATTGGTTCAACTTCATGCTCACCATATATACAATCTATAATCTTCATAACTTCCCTCCTTATTTAAATTACTAATTTATCTTTAATGTTAATTTTTATATAGCTTAAAATTTATAAAAATATATTTAATTATCAAACCTCTCTGTACAAGTTCCTTGATGAAAAAACATTTTCCACTTTCCATTAATAAGTTTCCATATTGAGCTACGAAGTAAATATTTTTTACTTTCATTTATCTCATCATGTTTTATTAATTTATACATTGCCAATATACAATCATCTGATAACATTTTAATTTCAAAGTCTGTAATCTCCCAATCTAATTCATTATTATCATCACTTTCTTGAAATACATCTCCATTTTGATAATAGTACTCTCCTCCTGAACTACAAAACTCAATAAATTCATTTGATAATAATTCATTTATTTTTTCCGCTCTTTTTCTTACCTCTGATTTTAATAAATCATTTTCTAAATTTAATATATGTTCCTTTAAATTATCCATTTTAAAAATTCCCTTAGTACTATAGTTTATTTGTATAATTGTACCATATATAATTTATATTAAAATAGGACAAGCATTAGCCTGTCCTTTATCTTTAATTAAGTTTATCACCAAAACACAACTTATCATATTCGCTTTTTTATTGTATTTAACTTTATCTTTAATTAAATTTATACCAATCCCAAACTTTTATTGAAATACTTAAAATGTAATATTGTATATATAACAACACATGCCGAATAAATAAAATTACCTATAAATGGTTGAGCATTATATTGATTCATCTGAAATATACTAATACAACAAAATAAAATAGAATAAATAAGCATACTGAAATATCCCCACTTAGTTCTCTTTAAATATCCATAACCAATTATTAAAGATAATATTATTACAAATATTTTCACTAATACTTCTGGAAGAAATGGTACAGCAAATCTAACATTAAATGCTGGAGTTTGCTTAACATTTAATGTTAAAAGTACAATTAATGCACCAAGTATTTGAAACCAACCAATAAACTTAATTCCTATTAAACTTTTTTCTTTCATATACTGTCCCCACTCTTTATTTATTATATTCCTCCCTTAACATTCCATAGTTTAGCTTATCCCACCTTTTCCCTGCAAAATAAAATGCCTTTCTCTCTACACCTTCTTGAACAAACCCTGTTTTAATTAAAAGTTTTTTTGATAAAATATTTTGTTCTAAAGTAGTTGCACTTATTCTTTCAAGTCCAAGATTATTAAATCCATATTCAAGTAAAAGCTTTAAAGCCTCTCCCCCATAACCTTTAGATCTATTTTCTATTTTTGCAATTCCAGCTCCAACATCACATGAGCGATGTTGCCAATTTATATTTTGAAGTGCAATATCTCCTATAATAGTTCCATCATTTAAAAATATTCCAAGCCTTATATGAGTATTTCCTTGTAATTCCTGTATTTCATTAAACCATAAATCAGACTTAACTATAGAATGACCAATATTTAAAGGCTCTGTCATAAGATTAAAATCATACTCATTTTCTGCCCATAAAATCATACAATGCTCCCTTTCAATAGCTGAAAGATAAATATTTTTCCCACATAATTTAAGCATATAAAATTCCCCTTCTTTTATTATTCTAAAATTTTTATAATCTATTTCATTTAAAATAAACTTTAAGCTATGCCTTAAAATAGTTTTGATTTTTATATATAGTTACTATTTAAATTTATTATTAAAATTTAAATACTCAAAGTAATTTATAAAAATCAATATTTACTTAAAACATAGCTTTTTTTAATCATTATTCCAAATTATTATTATATAAATAATCAGCTTACTTACTAAACCTATTCCCCGTATTCATATATATAATTCCTCCAATTACAACAAAAATAAATATTATGTTTTCCAAAATCAAAATAGAATCAAAATAACTAATATTAAAAATTTTAGCAACTGGTAAAATCAATTGAATAAACCCTAATACAAAAAGAAACTTAGCCATAAATTTACTTAATGCTTTTTCATCTATTTTCCCCTTTTTTGCTCTTGATGCTGTGTTGTATCCAGCAATTAAAAAGTTTGCCTTTCCACTTCCTATTATTAAAGCAATTCCCCAAAGAAGTACTGGTGTTATAAAATAAACTAACTCCATACTTTCCTCCCTATCCCATAGTCTTTATTATTATTATACCATATTTTGTAAGTTGATATTTCTTAATTATTCTTTTGCTTTTATGTAACTAGAATAAAATTTTTATATACTTAAATCCAAAAGGACAAGTTTAATACTAAATATGATTAACATAAAAGTTTATTCTTATATTAATCATATTAAGTGCAATACTTGTCCCTTTTATTATATATTTAATAATCAATTATTCTCTAAATAATTAAGCAAACTCTTTAAACCTTCTAATTATAAAAAAACTAATTACTAAAGTAATTCTCCCCTATAATTAAAATACATATCTTTTTGTTAAAATCCATAAATTTAAAAATTAATTTTATTTAATCAGTTACTAAACAATAAAATTAATCCCAATACATATGATTCCTGCAACAATAAAAGAAACCATACTTAAACTTGTACTAACTGTAATCTTAACATTATTTTTAAACTTTTCTTTTTCCATCTTTGATATAGAAAGATTTGAACTTCCAATATACTGAGCATTATTTTGTCCAAGTCCTTGAATAGAAAGACCAATAGAATTTCCTCCAACACATGAAAAAAGTCCAAACATTATACTTATAACCCCTTCTATAAATAAAACATCAGCTAATTTTTCATTACTATTTTGAACTATAAGTATTGCACATCCATATAATATAGCTCCCCATACAATTCCCCAAATAACACACATAACAAATGACTTAATGCTCTTACTATCCACAATAAATCCCCCTATAAACTTATATCACTATTATTATTTTATGCTAATTTTACATTTATTACCATATTAATTAAGTATTTTTATTAATTTGTAGTAAAATATTTAATTAATAATAAAAAGATAAAATTTTATACTTCCATTAAAAATTTCTTTAAATTTCTATTTTTTCTAATGTTTTGATATAATTTATGTAGGAGGCGTATAGTATGAATATTTTTATTTTAATTTGTAACATATGTATTCCCTTACTAATGATTATCATAGGTTTAATGCAAAAACATAATCTATATAAAAGTACAAATAAACTATTAAATTTAATTATTCCAATATCTATGTTATTTTCAGGTTTATCAGATGATAAAAATACTACTCTACCTGAAAATTTAAATTCTTATAAAAAATATGGTCAAGTATGGACTATATGTGGTCTATTAATGTTAATTTCCAGCATAATAATTTTATTATTCAATAAATCAGATATTCATAGTACAAGTATTTCTATATTTGAGGCTGAATGTTTAATATTAGTTATTATTTTTATAACAATAAAATTTTCCATGAAGAATAATAAAAAAAATACTTAAGTAATATACTTTAAATTACTAATATATTTTTAAAATAAATTACTGATTTAGGTTATAAAAAACAATTTAATTATTTAAAATATTCTATTAATCCATTATAAAGAAACAATTAAAAAGGGGGCTATTATGAATCATTTAGGAACAAAATATATTGAAACAGAAAGATTAATTTTAAGACAATTTAAATTAGAAGATGCAGAAGCTATGTTTAGAAACTGGTCAAATAGTTCTAATGTAACTAAGTTTTTGACTTGGAAACCTCATGAAAATATAGAAGTTACAAAAGAAATTTTAAATTCTTGGATCTCTGAGTATAAAAACAAAAACTATTATCAATGGGCAATTGTTTTTAAAGAAACATGTGATGAACCTATTGGAAGTATTAGTATTGTTGACCAGAATGAAAAACTAGGAATAGTTCATATAGGCTATTGTATCGGAGAAAAATGGTGGCATAAAGGGGTTACTTCTGAAGCATTAAATGCTTTAATTGATTATTTTATGACTGAAGTTAAAGCAAATCGCGTTGAAGCAAGACATGACCCTAATAATCCAAATTCAGGCAAAGTAATGTTAAAATGTAATATGAAATATGAAGGAACTCTTAGACAAGCTGATATGAATAATCAAGGAATATGCGATTACTCAATGTATTCAATTCTTTCATATGAATACAAACAGCTTTTTGAATAAATTTATGTTTTAATATTAGTTTATGTATTAACTTTATTACTATTAATTCACTAATTAATCTTATTAAATATATTTTCAAGTATTGATAAATTAATTTTTAACTTAGTATAAAGCTTTTTAAATAATTCAACATAGACTAATATTTTTTAAGGAGAACTTTATGAGAAAGAAATTAATAATAATAAATGGAGTTATGGGAGTTGGTAAAACAACTATAAGCAAGCTTCTTTATAAAGAACTTGAAAACTCTTTTTGGTTAGATGGTGATAATTGCTGGATGATGAATCCTTTTATAGTAAATGAAGAAAATAAAAGTATGGTTTTAAATAATATAACTTATATATTAAATAATTTTATTAAAAACTCATCTAGTCAATATATTATATTCAATTGGGTTATACATACAGATGAAATAATGGAGACTATTTTAAATAAACTAATACTTTGTAATGTAGATGTATATAAAATATCATTATTATGTAAAAAAGATGTATTAATTTCTAGAATAGAAAAAGATATAAAAAATGGATTAAGAGATTCTAGTAATATCCAAAGAAGCTTAGAAAGATTATCTTTATATAATAAAATGGACACTATTAAAATAGATACAACTTCTAAATATTTACATGAAGTAGTATCAGAAATAAAGAACATAATATTTAAATAAACTTAAGCCCTAACATTATATAAATTACTTATATGTTAGGGCTATGTCATTTAATTAACCTTTAAAATTAGTCATTATATTTTTAACTTCTTCAATATTCTCTTCTTTTATTAATCCCATCATCTTCGGAATAAATTCTACTAAATATGCTCTATTAAAAGTACCATCATTTTGTTTTTCAAAACTTTCACTTAATAATTCTTTTGCTTTATTTTTATTTTCATCAGATACTCTTTCCATTATAAAGTTTAAAAATTTTTCTTGTCCTGGATTCATTTTAAATCCTCCTTATTAAAATATTTTATCCATTATACTATAATTATAAATTTCAAAATTATATTTTAAACACATTATCTATTTTTTTAAACTAATACTAGAAAGGTACAAATTTAAACAACCCTAAGTTTAAATACATAGCTAACAAAATGAGTTGATTGAGGTGTAGAATCCCATGTTACTTTTATTGAGTAAATATAATCACCTTTTTCATTTGGAACTTTAATAGAATTCTCCGTAATATCTATTGGAATTTCTTTTCTATCAAGCCCTGTTCCTTCTACTGAAACTGCAAATATTTCAGAAATATCTTTATCATATTCAAGTTTAAAGTTTATTGTACCTTTTGGATTAACATTTATAAAATCCATTTCTTTTGCAATGTCTACCTCTGGCATACTTATTAAGCTACTTCCTATTGATTCTCCCTTAGTATAAGTTTCTGCCCATGTTACCTCATTTGCTTTGGTTTCAAAATTTTCACCATTATATTCTATAGTCATTTTAGGATAAGTTTTAGGAAATTTAGAATTAGAACATCCAACCAAAAAAAATAAACAAATTAATATACTTATAATTATTTTTCTCAAAAACCCCATTCCTTTTATATTAAAATAATTTTTATCTTACTAATTATTCTTCATTTGTTTATTTATGTATTATAATAATAGATTTGTTCAATACTATATACATTTATTATACATCAACAATTAATTACAATTCTATAAATATTAAGTAAAATTTGTATTTTTTAAAAATACTTTGCTATTCGTATGATTATGTGAAATATTAACGTGTACTAATAAATTTTTTATTCTAATTATATCTTTATCTTAATTAAAAGTACCATCAATTTATGGTAATTACTTAGATAATTTGTTGTAACTCCATTGTTTTATTTATCAAGTCCTATTGCTGTATCAAGTTCTTATTCTAAAATCTTACTTATACCTTCTGCAACTTCATATAATTTTTTATATTTTTATATAAATAAAAAAGAGATAAGCATTATCTAGTTTATCTCTTAGTTTAATCTTTAATTAATTATTTAAACTTTTTCTTTGAAAATATTTTAAATAAAGCTGTTCCTGCTGCTAATGCTACTGCTCCTGCTGCAATCTTACCTTTATGTTTTCCTATAACATTTTGCTTTGGTTCATTATCAATAGTCATAGTAACAACAACTTCATTGCTATCACCTTTGCTATTATAAATTTCTGCTAAGCCTTTTAACTTTAAATATTTTTCTTTTGAAAAGTTTTTAAGTATTTCAATTGAATATCTGTCTATGTAACTTCCAAGGCTTTCATTTTTTTTACGTGTAATTTCTTTACCGTTATCTACATCAAATATGTCTTCACTTAGAGCCTTATCTTCTAATTGTTTAATCTCATCTTTATTACCATTTAATATAATTAAATCTATTAATTTTTCTTTTACGTCCATACCTTAAGCCTCCCTTTTATTTTATAAATTAAATAAATTTTATTATAACTAAAGGTTATTTACAATATGTTAAATATTAATTTTGTATTAATAAAACATAAGATTTATTTAAGTACTTAAACCCCTTATAAAACAAGGCTTTTCAAAGATTTCAACTTTCCATAAATAACATGTTTTACCTCCACTTATATTATTAAAAAATACTTAAATTTATATGTTTTTTCAATAATATAATAAGATTATATTGTATAATACTTACATTATATATTTGTTTCAATAAGGGGGCTTTAAAATGAAACATTTAGAAAAATTAAAACATGGAGATACAATAGGCATATTCTCGCCATCATCACCTATAACTTATCTCTGTCCTAATAGGTTTGAAAGAGGAAAAAAATATTTAGAAAATCATGGATTTAAAATACTTTCAGGAAATCTTACTTTTAAACATGATTTTTACAGATCTGGTTCTATTAAAGATAGAGCTTCTGAATTAAATGAATTAATACGAAATCCTGAAGTAAAATGCATTATGGCTACTATAGGTGGAATGAATTCAAATTCAATTTTACCTTATATTGATTATGAAGCATTTAAGAAAAATCCTAAAATAATAATTGGTTATTCAGATGTTACAGCAATTTTACTTGCAATTTATGCTAAAACTTCAATAAACACATATTATGGACCTGCATTAGTAGCTTCATTTGGAGAATTTCCTCCATTTGTTGATTCTACTTATAAATATTTTCATGATATAACAATGATGGATTTAGAATTTCCTCATAACTTAGAAATTCCAAAATACTGGACAGATGAGTTTATAAACTGGGAAACTCAAAATATAGGCAAAGAAAAAAATAAAAATAATTGGATTACAGTTTATGATGGTGTTGCTAGAGGAAGGTTAATTGGAGGAAACTTAAATACTATGCAAGGAATATGGGGCAGCGAATATATGCCTGAAATTAAATATGGAGATATACTTTTTATAGAAGACTCATTAAAAGATGCTGCAACTATAGAAAGAAGTTTTTCTCTCTTAAAATTAAATGGTATATTTGATAAAGTTTCTGGAATTATTCTTGGTAAACATGAATTATTTAACGATTCAAATACTGGTAAAAAACCATATGAAATATTATTAGAAGTTCTTGGTGATAAAAAATTACCTTTTTTAGCTGACTTTGATTGCTGTCATACTCATCCAATGATGACACTACCAATAGGTGCTGAAATTGAACTTGATGCTACAAATAAAAAAATATCAATAATAAATGATTGGTTAAAATAATTATAAAAGGGCTGTCTTAAAACCATAATTCACAAATAGAATTATAGAGAAATATAGATAAAATAAGCAGGATAAGAAAAATGTATTATAACCTGCTTATTATTTTTTCATAATATATTTTTTTGCATAATATTTATAATATTAGTAAAGTATAAGTTAAATAAAAGAAGACTGTCTATTTTTAGACAGTCCCTTTCTTAAAACATTTCTTCAAGCAAAAAACTTTATAACAAAAACTTTATAACTAACAATTTCAATATTAAACTTCAAAAGTATCATTTTTATCTAATGATTTATCAACATATAATCTATACCATAATATATAAACTATAATGCTCCAAACCTTTCTTGAATAATCCCCTTTACCTTCCTTATGTTTTTTAAGCATAACTAAAACTTCATCTTTATTTATTTCTGGTACAGGATTATTATTTATAATATCATATGCAAAATCATACATTTCATTTTTAAGCCATACTCTAAGTGGAACTGGATATCCAAGCTTTTTCTTTTCATATAAATAATCTGGAAGTTCATCTCTAAAAGCTTCCCTAAGCATTACTTTTGTTGTAAATCCTCTAACTTTTTCACTCTTTGTTAAGCTTGACCCTAACTTAAATACTTCCTTATCAACAAAAGGCACTCTAACTTCTAATGAATTTGCCATAGACATTCTATCTGCTTTAGTTAATATATCACCAATAAGCCATGTATTTATATCAATATATTGTCTCTTAGTGACATTATCATATCCCTTAACTTTATCAAAAAGTGGCTTTGTTATTTTTAAATAACTATCACATTTATCATAGTTATAAAATATTTTTCTCTTTTCTTCTTCAGTAAATATATTTGCATTACCTACGTATCTATCTTCTAAAGGAGTTGTTCCTCTTAAAATAAAACTTTTACCTTTCATATTATCTGGCATTATTTTTGCAATATTTTTAAGAATTCCCTTTAGAAATTTAGGCATCTTTTCAAATACTTTTAATGACTCATCTTCTGTATATATATTATATCCACCAAAGAATTCATCTGAACCTTCACCTGATAATACTACTTTATAATCTTTACTTACTTCTTTGCAAATATAGTATAAAGGTATTATTGATGGATCTCCTATTGGGCTATCCATATGATAAACTATCTTTGGAAGCTCTCTTATATAATCTTTATAGTTAAGTTTTATACTTACATTTTTAATTCCAATATCATCAGCAAATTTTTTTGCAAGTTCTGTTTCATCATATCCTTCAATATCAAATCCAATAGTATAAGAAACAATATTTGGATTTATATCACTAGCTATTTTTGTAATTATTGAAGAATCTATACCACTTGATAAAAATGTAGCAACTGGTACATCACTTTCTAAATGCATTTTTACTGACTCTTTTATAGTACTTTTTATTTCTTTTTTAAGTTCTTCCTCATTATGTTCTTCTTCTTTAAATACTACATCAAAATACTTATGTATATTTAAATTAGAATTAAGATTTTTTTCTAATACTGATCCTGGAGGTAATATTTTTATCTCCTTAAATAAAGTATCACTATTAGAAGGAATATATTGAAAGCTTGCATACTGACAAAGAGCTGTATTTGTATAAGTGAAATTATGGAACATTTCTCTAAGACCTTTAAGCTCAGATGAAAAATATAATCCACCATCTTTTTCTATATAATATAATGGTTTTATTCCAAAATAATCTCTAAAAGCAACTACTTTCTCACATTCTTTATCATATATTACTATTGCAAACATTCCTCTAAGTTTGCTTACTAATTTTTCTTTAAAAGTTTCGTATAAAGCCCCTATTACTTCTACTTCTGAATTTGTTTTAAATTCATATTTTCTAAGTTTAAGTTCTTCCCTTAAGCTTTTATAATTATATATTTCACCATTAAATACTATAGTATATTTATCGTTATAGTTATAAGGTTGAGCTCCATGTTCTAAATCTATAATACTAAGTCTATTAAATATAAAAGCTGTATTTTTATCTATAACTTCTCTTGTGTCATTTGGTCCTCTATGAAAAATTACTTGTCCCCCGACTTTAAGTAATTCAACATCCGAGATTTCAATGTCTTTTTTAAATAATTGTAAAAAGCCGCACATTTTAATTTCTCCTTTGTTAACTAAATTAACTATATATTAAACCTTTTGGTTAAATTATACTTTATAAAAAACTATTTTACTTTACATAAATATTACAAAATAGTAATTTTTTTATTTTAATTGTACTTTTAAAATCATTTATTTAATATTTTCCTATTAAATAAATGTTTATTATAAAAAAGTACTATTAGCAAAATAGTACTTTTAACAATTAAAAATATTTAATTAATGTATCATCATTAATGTCATAATTTTATTTGAAACTTTACTAAATAAATTAAAATTGTGTTTATTATCTTCTTCTATTACTCCAAAATCATTTATATCTCCATTATTCTTGTAAATATTATTTAATGACTTAAACCTTTCATATTTTTCTTTTGAAAAATTTTTCATAATATCAATTGAATATCTGTCTAAATAATTCCCAAGGCTTTCATTATGTTTCTTCTTAATTTCTCTACCGTTATCAACTTCAAAAATTCCTTTTTCATATGCTTTAACTTCCAAATTTTCAAGTGATTCATTATCCCCATTCCATAAAACATTATTAATTAATTGTTCCTTAATTCTCATAAAAACCATCCTCCCCTTTTTCATAAGTTATTATACTTTTATTATATTTCTTTTCTTTCTTAAGCTATATACAAAGCAATTTAATTTCGATTACAAATAAGTTACTAATACTAAAGAATTTCTTAAATCCTTAATTAATTCTTATTTAAATCTTTATATAAATTAATTCATAAATTTTTCTCAAATTATTTCTTGATAATTATTATTACTTAATATATAATATAAACATAAAGCGATTGAGAAATTTAGATTGGAGATGTTAATTATGAGCGATAAAGAAAACTTAAATAAATACGAACAAATTTTAGAAGAAGAAAAAGAAGTTAATCCACAAGATCCATGTGATCCATCACATCCAGATTACCCTTGGGTACCATGTGGATTAGATAGTAAAAATAAAAAAGCTAATAAGTAATTAAAATTAAATAGATTAGTTTAATCAAAAAAATATCCCATAATAAATAAAAGATAGTACTTTTAAAGTACTATCTTTTATTTTTTTATATTAATATTTTATATGGTTAGGCTTTTTATTTGACTATATATTTTTAAACATTCGCATAAACAATAGTATTAAATTATATTATAAATTATCCATAAGCTTTAAATATATATTAAATTTTTAGGGAGAATATAATAATATTTATCGCTAAATCAAGCTTTTTTGCTTATGGATATTTATTTGTTAGTTAATTAAATTTTTATCTTTTAACTTTTTCCTCTATAAGTTTTTTATCTTTAATCCTATATGTCTTATCAGAATTTTTTGCAATTTCATTATTATGCGTTACCATTATAAGACACTTATTTTCTTCTTTAACTATCTTCTTAAAAAGATTAATTATATCATCTGATGTTTTTTCATCTAAATTACCTGTTGGCTCATCTGCTATTATAAGTTCCGATTCACAGGCAAGTGCTCTTGCAATTGCAACTCTTTGCTGTTGTCCTCCACTTAATGTAAGCACTTTTTGATCCGCTTGACTTTCTGTAAGTCCAACCTTTCTTAGCATATTTAATGCTACTTCTTTTTTATTTTTTACTTTTACACCTTTTATTGACATAGCTGAAATAACATTTTGAAGTGCTGTCATATAATTTATAAGATTATATCCTTGAAATATTATTGATATACACTTATTTCTATAACTTGAAAGTCCTATTTTTTCAAGTTCTTCTCCTTTATATAAAACTTCACCACTTTTTGCTTTATCAAGTCCAGATATTATAGATAAAAACGTAGTCTTTCCGCTTCCTGAAGGTCCAATTATAGTATAAAATTTTTCTCTTTCAAAACTTACATTTAAATTGTCTAATATGTTATTATCACTATTATAATAATAATTTACATCCTTTAAATTCAATACACATTCTGACATATAGTAAATCTCCTTTTTAATTAATCATGTTTACTTAAAATTTCTTTTGGTTGTAGCCTCATAATTGCACCTGAAGGAATAAGTACTGCTATTACTGATATCAAAGCAGCAAGACCACACATTTTTCCATAATCTTCTCCTGATACTGATACATCTAAATTATCTATAGCTTCAACATTTTTATTTCTTGATTTTTCCCCCTTTTCCATAATGCTACCTGGTCCACCTTGTCCTCCAAAGCCGTCAGGACCAATATTACCTGAACTTTCAGTAACTTTTGTTTCATTAGACATTAGTATATTTCCTATTGTTTTACTTACAGTATTTCCAAGTACTGATGATAGGGCTAATGCCAAAAGTAATACTATAAGCGTTTCTGTAATAAATTGACCTATAATTTTTATTTTACTTTCACCTATAGATAATAATATTCCAATTTCATTTCTTCTCTCTCTTATTGAAAGCATTATAATAAGTCCTAATATAACGGCTCCTGCTATTGATACGACTATTACTGTCATCTTTGCAAATGATGCTACATTTTCAATTGATCCCATCATAGTTTCATAAGCTCTGCTATTTGCATCAAGTATATATGTGTCATAGTCTATATCAAGCTTTTTACCATTTTCAACAAAAGAATCTACATTTACTGGATCATCTAAATAAAATTCCGCACTATCTATAGTATTTTTATAATCATATCCCTTTAAAGTGTTTGCCACAGTATATGGAACATAAATTTTATTATATGGATTGATAGCTGTATTTCTTGCTGCAAAATCTGTAACCTCTTCTCCACTTTTATATATTCCAATTATTTTTAATGTTAATGTATTATCTTGATCTCTTGCTGATTTAACTTTTATTTTATCTCCAACTTTTAAATTATTTTGACTAGCTAAAGTTTCTTCAATTACACAAACCTTATCATCCTTTGAGCTATCATCTATTGTTTTTCCGCTAGCTAATTTACTTTCTCCATTTGAAAATGTACTTAATGCACTTAAATTTGAAACTCCATAAATAGTGATATCTCCATTGTTTATAGGTCCTTTAAATCCTCCAACCATTTGCATATTTCCATTTGTATTTTCTGACTCACTACTTGTTATAGGTTCAAAGCTATCTGCAACTCCTTCAGATTTTGATATTAGGTTATAAGATTTTATATGATTCAACGTTAAAATCTTATTTACATCATCAATTGAAACTTTAGGCATTTCCATCTTTTTATGTTCTCCACTCTCTTCCATACCTTGTTTCATACTTTCTCTAATCCTTTCCATATTAGCTGAAAAAGTAACTGTTGCACCAAGCTTTTGTCTTGCCAAAACCCCAGCTTTTTCTGTTGCACTTCTTATAGAAAATCCAGCCAATACAAAGACACAAATAGCTGTCATTACTAAAAATAGTATAAAGGATTTTGAAAGTCTCTCTTTTACGCTTAAAAATCCTCTAAATAAAAAATCCATTTTATCCCCTCTCTCTTTACATATGTTACAGCTATAATATTAATGGACTAAACTGTAATAAATATGAAAGGGACATGAATTTCAAGTGAAATTTATAATATTTTAATTTTTATAATTTTCTATATAAAAAAAGTAGAAATAACTTTTCTTTATCTCTACTTTTAAATACTTTTATCTTTAATTAATTACCTTAAATTTTAGTGTAAATATAAATTTACCATCATAAATATCAACTTTATAATCTATATTTTTATGAGCCTCTAAAAGTGTTTTAACTATATAAAGTCCAAGTCCACTTCCACCAGTCTCTTTATTTCTAGATTCTTCACCTCTATAAAAGGCTGTAAATAAAGATTCTTTATCTATATTTTCTATTCCTTCTGAATAATTTATTATTTTTAAAGTTCCATCAGAACTTAAAATTACATTTACATCTTTATTATTATCTGAATATTTTATACTATTATTTATAAGATTTGATATAACTTTTTTAATTATATTACTATCTGCAAGAATATTAACAACGCCTTTTTCTTCTATATTTACTTCAATGTTTTTTTCATTTTTCAAGTAATCATATCCAAATATAACATCATAAACTAAATCATTCAAATTAATTTTTTCATAGTTTAAAGACATGCTTTCCTCGTATTTTGCAAGATTTATTATTTCTTGAACTAAATCTTTAAGATCATTTACACTATCTAAACTTTCTTTTAAATATTTATCTCTATCTTTATAAGGGCCTATGTTATAAATCATTCCTTCTATTTGCCCATTTATAACAGTAATAGGTGTTTTAAGTTCATGAGATATAGCTTTTATAAAATCTCTTCTTCTCTTATCTTGAAGTTTTTCTCTTTCAATATCACTTAAAAGTCTTTTATTTGCTTCTTTTAAATCATTTATAGTTTTTTCCAAATTTTCACTTATTGAATTTATACTTCCTGATAATTCTGCTATTTCATCATTTCCTTTATAATCTAATTTCTCATCAAAATCCATTTTTGAAATTTTTCTTGATACATAATTTATTTTAAGAAGTGGTCTGCTTATTACTAATGAATAAATATATTGAGATAAAACTCCTATAACTATTGTTATTAAAACTATTATTGGTAATATTGCAAGCATTACACCTTGTATTTCTTGACCAAGCTTATTAGGTAATATTATAACTAAAACGCAATGCTCATTTAAAGATTTTACTTTTACTTGCTTAATAATTTTTATATCTTCTTTTTTATCCATTTCACTTTTATTTGTTTCACCCATTGGTGCATTCATATATCTTTGTCTTGGAAATTGTGACTTACTAATTAAAAAATCATTAGAAGAATATAAAACATTTCCTTCTAAAGTTCTAAGTAAAACAAAACCTTTATTTTCATAAGAAAATTTATTAAGTGCTTCCGTATAATTTACTTCACTATTATTTTCTAAAGATTTTATTAAAGTATCTGCTGAATTTTTTATTGATTTTTCTCTAGAGTTTGAATATATAGTTGGGGCTAGGAAAAATAAAATTGTATATGTTATTATTGATGTAATTAATATTACAGCTGTAGATATAATAAATAACTTTTTCTTTATTCCAATCTTCTCCCATTTACTCTTTAAGTACATAACCAACACCCTTTACAGTTCCTATATAATCATAAATTATTTTCTTTCTTATATTTTTTATATGAGCATCAATTACTCTCATATCTCCATAGTAATCATATCCCCATATTTTATCCATAATAACTTCTCTTGAAACTACATTTGGATAATATTCTATTAATAATTTTAATATATTAAATTCTTTTAATGTAAATTCAACATCTTCTCCATTTATATAAACTTTATATGTATTTGGATTTATAATTATTTCATTAAATTTTATTTTTTCTTCTTTAATATTTTCTTTATCTTCTTTAAGCCTTTTACTTCTCCTTAAAATTGCTTCAACTCTCTTTATAAGTACATTAAAAGAAAAAGGTTTGGTTACATAATCATCTGCCATTACATCAAACCCTTTAATTTCGTCACTTGTTTCACTAAGTGCTGTTAAAAATATTATTGGAACATTACTTATTTCTCTTATTAATTTGCATACTTCATATCCATCAAGTTTTGGCATCATAACATCTAATATAACTAAATCAAATTCATCTTCTTTAAATTTGCTAAATCCATCAATTCCATCATAACTTCCTACAACACTATACCCTTCACTTTTTAAAAACTCCACAATGAGTTCATTTATTTTTTTATCATCTTCAACTACTAATATTTTCTCCATAATGAAATCAATATACCTCCTAAAATTTCCCCTTATATTAATATTTCTATATCCTATTTAAATTATTAATAATTATTATTTTAACATTATATAAGTTTTTATTTCAAAATTTCACGTAGATTTCACATAAAAAGTTTAAATATAAATTTACTCTATTAAATTTTTCTAAATATTAAAAAGCATAATTTTACTTAAAAATAAAAAACCTATCTAAAAAAGATAGGTTTAATTTATAATCTATTTTAATTTAATATTATATTTTTATAGTAACTGCTTATTAAAACATATTTTTTAAAATGCTTTAAATCTATCTGGTATTTCACCAATAAATTGTTTACTACTTAATGCAAGATACCAGAAACCTATAAATGAAAATATAACTCCAAGTATACTTCCAAATATTCCAACATCAAAGTTTCTAAATACTTTGTATAAAACTATTATCGGTATAATCCATCCTATAAATGGTATAAGTGTTAGTAATATATACCAATAAGAAAGTCCAGCTAAATGATAAAGCTTAAACATATTAAATACTGGAATAAACATAACCCATGGATTATTTAAGTCCGCTTTCTTAGCCATTACATAAAGTGGATATACCTCAATTAAATATATAACAGCATATACAATAATACCAAATGTAATTGAACCTGTTGCATAAAGTGTATCATAAATAGTTGTATACATATAAACACACTCCTTTCATTATAGGCTTAGTTTACTTCTAATGAATATATTTTATACAAACAAATTTTTCTATTAATTTTGATCATCATGTTTGCTTATTTCTGTCATTAGATTATTTATTTCCTCTTTTTGTGCTTTATTTGGTGAATTTACATCTATCATCTCAATAACTTTTTCTGCTTCATCATATTTGTTTTTCTTAATTAAATCTTTTGCTTTTTTTATATAACTAGTAACATCTTTTGCTTTGTCCATTTGAAAAGCTATTTCATGCTTTAAATTATCTATATCATCTTTAATTTTATAATCTTTGTATTCTGCTGGAATTTCATTTAATTCCTTTAAAGCATCTTTATATTCTCCAGCTGTATAATGAAGTACTGCACCTTCGTAATTTGATACTATATTCATTAATTCTTTTGCTTCTCTATTTGAACTATCTTGGTCTATTACATTTTGAAGTGCACTTTCGGCTTTGTTATATTCTTTATTATTTATTGCTTGTTTTGCAGCATCAATATTTTTTTCTACAGAATTATTGTTACATCCTACAAGAGCAATTGCCAATACGCACATAAATGCTGATCCTAATAATATTCTTATTATCTTTTTCATATTTTTTGCCCCCTTTTGCTTTTATTTTATTTAGCTAAATAACTCGTCATTAAATTCTCTTATCATTTTTCTATTTCCATAGTCAATTTTTACTTTATCTATACTTATTTCATCATTTGCTATATTATAATCACTATCTTCTAATGGCTTTGATGCTAAAACATATCCTTCTATAATATCATTTACTGCTGATGCTTCTGCCATTGTATCTCTTTCATAAAATCCACCAGTAATTTCATCAATATTAATTGTAATCATAGAATCTAAAGCTTCATTTAAGCTTTCTATGTCCATAACTTCAAAACATTTAAGTATTAAATAAAGTGAAGTATTTAATTTTTTACAATCAACATAAGGAATTGCCTTCATTTGTTCTTTATTCAAAAGAATTCCATAATTTAATAATCCTTCGATTATTTTATCTCCTTGAAGACTAGTTACTTCTTCATAATTTACTTCTTTTATTAAAGCATCTTTTTCATTTGGTTCAATATTATCATTTTTTATAATTATTTTTTTTAATAAGTCATTTATTTTAAATTTTTTCATATTAATTCCCCATTTCTTTTTTGATTTATTTTTTAATTTAACATTAATTTCAAAGCATAACTTCTATTTTATAAAAAAATTTTATCAATAATTTGTATCATAGCAATTAATCAGTAATTATTTTTTTGTGAACCAAAATAAAACTAATTGTTAAATATTTTTCTAAGATTTTTATAATTAAAAACATAAACATTTAAATTTAACAAGATTCATATACAAGCATTAGATAAACTTTCATTAAAATAAAAAACATACATATTAAGGTTTAAACCTAAAATATGCATGTTTAATATTTATCTTCAATATAAACAATAAATGCTGTTATTTCATTAGTTTTATAATTAAAAACTAAAAGTACTTTGTAATTATTTCTTTATATTTTTCCTATACGTCCTTCAATTATTTCTTGTATAATTTGAACTTCTTTAGTTGTTATATACAAATTATATTCTTTTCCTGTTTCATAGAAACTATCTTCTATAATTTTTATAATCTTTTTATTATTTTTAACATATTCCTTAAGTTCATCACCTTCTGCAACAATACCTTTATTAAGCATAAGTCTTTCTATCATTATGCTCATATGTATATAAAGAAGCATTCTAAGTTCTGGTGTAAAACTTTTCTTTAATTTTTTTTCCATAATTGTTACTATAGATTCAACTTCATTTAAAGTTTTTTGTGGATTTAAAATTGTAAGCTTACTTATTATATTTTCAAAAGAAAAATGTTTTGCTAAGTCTTTTCTTATTATTTGAACTTTATCTTTATCAATACTTTCACTAAGTGCTTTATTTAACTTTTCATAACTTTTCATTTTCATTAAATCATTTAATAAAATACATTCAATACCATCAATTTTTAAATCAGTTGTACTTATTATAAGTTTAACATCATAATCATTAAAAATTTCATCATCTAAGCCTTTATTAGCAAGTCTTCCATACTCATATGGTATTATATTTACTTCCTTATCATCAATACATCTTAATAAAAGCTCTTTTATTTTTACAGAAGTTCCAATACCAGATACACATGTTGTAAGTATTGCTCTCTCCTTCTTTTTACCTTCCACAAGCTTGTATTTAAAAATATTTTCATCTTCAATCATATTAATAATTGATGGTAAATGGGCTCTTTCATTAACCTTTTTAGCTATATTTATAATAAAATCAGTAGTTATATTTTTTATAATTAAAGTATCTCCCTTTACTTCACTTTCAATTTCTTCATTAATCCCAAGTAATTCTTCAGTATCAACTAATATAATATTATCGTAAGATGTATTTGCTGAATTTAAATAAGACTTTATAGCATGAATCTTTTCTTCCCTTGGTGTTCCTAAAGAAAAATCAAATGGTGTTATTAAAAACTCTCCAAAATATTTATTTATAGCACTTGATAAACTACTTGCTGTAGACGTCCCATGTGCCATAAGTATAATATTTGTCTTTAAATCTTTATTATCAGTTATTGTAAAAATATACATAGTTAAGAAAAAATCTATAACAAAACTACTTTTATAATTTAATAAAATTTCTAATTCCCTTATTATATAACCTGAAATTATATTTTCTTTCCAGAAAATTTTATTTTTTATCTCTCTTATTCTTTTTTTATTGTAATCATCAAAAAGCAAATTAATCTCTTTATACTTTTTAAAGAAAAGTAATATTTTACTTACTGCATTTACTGCATTTTTATAATATTTAAATCCATATAACTTGCTACTTTTATCAAGTGCAATCTTTACGTTTTCATTATAAATATCAATAGACTTTTCATTACTAAGATTAAATTCTTTATAAACTACAATACTTAATATTTTATTTACACATAATCTTACTTCTTTTTTTAAATAATCTATAGTTATATTTCTTTTATCATATTCAACTAAAAAGCTTTTTAACTTTAAAATTTCCTCTTCTATAGTATCTTTACAAGTATAATATGATTTTTCTTTTTTACCTTCAATAATAGCCTTTTCTTCTTTATACTTATCCATAACTTCTTTATGAATAAAATAAACAGGTCTACTTTTTCTCTTTATAACTTTACCTTCATCTACTAAAACGTTTAAATAATGACTAACAGAATTTCTCTTTAAATCAAGTTTCTCTGCAATTTCTGTTGTTTCTATCCCTAAAAAATCTTCTCTATCTATTAATCTTGAAGTTAGTTCCTCCAAGCATTTTTCTACTCTATCTTTATTTTTCAAAAAATTTCTCTCCCCTATGTCTATTTAATCCTTTTCATTAGGATTATATCATCACTTTCAGTGGTTTTTCAAATCATAAAATCAATATGCTATAAAATATACATACTAAATATTAAAAACATATAAATAAAGCTTATAGAATAAAACAAAATTTATTCAATAAGCTTTATTTATAATTTCTTCTATATAAAATTAATAATTCTTTAAATATTTCCTAGAGCCTCTTTTCTATTTTTCCAATCAGGCATAATATCTTCTAAAACTTTATAAAAATCTTTACTATGATTTGCATGGACTAAATGTGCAATTTCATGTGCCATAACAAATTCAATACATTTAATGTCTCTTGTAATAAGTTCGCTATTTAAAGTAATTACTCTTTTATATGGATTACAAGATCCCCATCTTCTTTTCATTTTTCTTGCTCTTATCTCAACATGTTTTATATTATATCTCTTAAACTTTTTAAATGTTTCTCTATAAACTTTTAAAAATACTTCGTTTATCTTTTCCTTATACCACTTTTTTAAAGCTAAATTTATTTCATCTAAGTTATCTTTCTCTTCCAAAAATACATAAATTTCATCTTTTCCAAGCTTTACATATTCTTTATTACTTTTAACCCCTTTTATTTTATAAACATTTCCTAGATATATAATATTATTTTCTTTAATTATATTTTCTCTTTTTTCTTTAATCTTTTTTCTCTCATTAAAGTTATCTCTATGTTTTATTATCCAACCCATTTTTCTTTTAAGAAAATCTATAATATATTCTTCATCAACTGTTTTATTTGCTGTTACAACTATTTCACCAGTTTCTTTAACCCTTAAATTTACGTTCTTAACATTTTTTCTTATAAGGGTGACATAAATCTCCTTACCATTATTATTTATTTTTAGTGTTTTCATAGCTTTCGCTCCCAATTTTTTTGTCTATACTTTAAAATATTTTTCTTTTCATATAATACTTCACAACTATTTTTTAATATTTATAAGTCATAGCCTTATTTTAATTTATATTTTTATAATATAATTTTTAATAATAATTATCAAACGAAAGTGAATATTAAAAAAGAGGTTAGCTTTGTATAACTCTAAAAGCTCCCCCTCTTTCTTCTTTTTCCTTTATAATACTATAATTATAAAATTTTCATTTATAAATTAATTTACTTAACACATAATATTCAATTATAAAAACTTTGAGAGTTTTTGTAATATTTTATATTATACTTATTATAAATTTCTAAAAAGTAAAAAGCACTTAACAAGATTTCTCTTATTAAGCACTTTTATACTTGAAAATTTTGGTCATATTTTAACTAATATTATTTTTATTTATTAGCATTTTCATAATCTTTTATAAACTTTTCAATTCCTGCATCTGTTAAAGGATGTTTCGTCATACTTACTATAACATTATAAGGTATTGTTGCTATATGTGAACCTGCCATAGCTGCATCTAAAACATGCATTGGATTTCTTATACTAGCTGATATAATCTCTGTTTCTATACCATGAATATCAAACATTTCTGATATTTCTCTTACAATTTCAATTCCTGGGTTTCCAATATCATCAAGTCTTCCAATGAATGGACTTACAAAACTAGCTCCAGCTCTTGCTGCAAGTAATGCTTGAAGTGGTGAAAATATTAAAGTTACATTTGTTTTTATTCCTTCTTTTGAAAGAATCGAAACAGCCTTAAGTCCTTCTTCACACATAGGAATTTTAATTACTATGTTTTTATGAATTTTAGAAAGCTCTCTAGCTTCCTTTACCATTTCATCACCATTAAGACTCATAACTTCGGCACTTATAGGCCCATCTACAATGCTACAAATTTCTTCTACAACTTCTTTAATATCTCTTCCTTCTTTCGCTATTAAAGATGGATTTGTAGTTACTCCAGATAAAACTCCAAGCTTACTAGCCTTTCTTATTTCCTCTACATTTGCAGTATCTATAAATATCTTCAAAAAACTCACTCCCTTTTATATATTCATAATTCTATTTTACTTTATTAATTTTCCATTATAAGGTTTTATTATTAAAATTAACAAAAACTTACTATAGTTTATTTATATTTTATATTTTTAAATTATAGAATTTATTTACATGCATTAACTATATTTTCTGCCTTTAATCCATACTTTTTCATAAGTTCATCTTATATTAAAAATTCTCCAAAAGTATCCTATATTTTAATTTATTAAGTACTATTTAAAACAAAAAATACTAATGCACTTTAAAATGCATTAGTATTTTTTTTTAATAACAACATTCTTCGATTTTTTTTGATGCTACGATTTTAAATTTATCATTTTTATCATTTTTATCAATTTCGAATTTATATCTTCCACATTTATCTGATACTGTTTTGCAAATTTCAATATATTCTTCACCATAACAATCATCTATAACTTTTAAAAGTTTTACAACTGCTCCAACAACAGGCTTACAATTATCAAATTTTATTTCTCCCCATATATTTAAAGTATCTATACAGTTTAAAATAACATCTGCTCTTATTTCAAAATCTTCTTCTGAAACTTCTATATCTCTTGTACTTCCTTGAAATAATTTAATCACTTTTTTCTCATTAGCACCTTTTTTTTCATATTCAAAACATTTATCAAATTCTTTATCAAATTCATCTTCATAATCAAAATAATCTTTCATATAATTCTCCCATACAAATTATTATAATACATTAACTTTTATCTAAATAAACTCTTTCTGTTTTTAATTTAAAAACCTCATCATTTATTTTATTATTTTTTATAAATTTATACTTCAATAAACCTTGAACCCATAATTTTGTATCTTTTTCATTATAATATTTACCTTTATTCCTTATAGTTACACCACAATTAGGCTCTAGCTTAAAAGTAACATAGTCTTTGCATGCTTTATTTTTATCTACAATATATTTATTTAATAAATTTATTGAACTGCAACTAGTTAATTTATACATAAAAATTAAAGTTTTTTTGCTTCCATTTATTATTACTGTTTTATAAATTATAGACTCACCAATTTTAACTTTTTCTTTATTACTTTGAATAAATACCTTTAATTTATTTTCATTATTTTCATCATTACAATTTAAATAAGCATTTTCTTTAAATTTAATATAATTAGTTTTTTCAATTAACCTTTCATTTAAATTAATACAATCTAAATTTATATTAAATTCCTTTTTATAATTACTATCTTCAAAAAAGCCTAAACATTTTGGAGTTATATTATTTATATCTTTTAAATTTATATTATCCAAATTAAACTTTAAATTTACAATTTTGCCTTCTCCACCTTTTAAGTCTCCAATATATATGCTATTACTTTTTATTATTTGATTACATTCAATAAATTTAACCCCTTCATACACTATATTTATAATCTTAAGATTAACAATATTTCTATAAGTTTTATTTTTTATCAAAAATTCTAGCGAAACTTCATTATTATTTATATCAACATCAAAATAATACGCTTTTATAATAGGTTTAATGTCATAAGAAACTTCTTCATTAAAATTATTAGTTATATTTTCACTTTCATAAAATTCTTTAACATTTCCATTTTTAATATAACCTATCATATCTTTAACTATCATTATTCCTTTAAAATTAAATCCCATTATTTGAAGCCTAACATCCAAATTCTTCTCTTTAAATTCTTTTTTAATTCCTATCTCAAATTCCAATATAAAACTACTCTTCATCTTCATTTCTTTTATTTCAAAAGTAAGATTTTTATTAAAACTTAAGAGCTTCTTATTTATAAAAATATTTTTATCTTTTATATACAAACCTTCATTTAAATATATAGAAAGTGTCAAATTCTTATATATTTCCAGATCTGTATTTTCAATTTTAAATATTGCCTTAGAAAATTTAGTTGAATCTATTTCTTTATTTTTTATCACTCCATTTATTTCTAACATAATAAACTCCCATATTTTAAATTTAGCTATACTTTAGCTAATATTTCCTCTAATTATTATTATGCTAAGAAAATTTTAAATATTAAGGCTAGAAATGCTTAATTGCATTCCTAGCCAAATTTTATTTAACAGTTCCAACTAATAGCAACATAATATTAGTTATTATACTTCTATTATCTATCATGTCACGTTCTAATGATTCAACAACAGCTTTAACTTCAACTTGTGTTCCTTGGCTATAATCTATTGGCAATATTAAAAATGTGCTAAATGGCATTTTAAAATGTGCTGAATGTACAGGTTGAGTTTCTAAAAGAGCAGTATATTCAACACTTATATTTACATATCCATGAATTATAAGTTTATATCCACTTAATATTTGTCCTTCATTTGATGAACTAATCATTGTTTTTACTGTATAACTATCTTCTATTACAACATCAGCTACAACAAAATCAAGTTCTTCAATATTCGGTTTTTCACTAGGAATTTCAAACTCTTTGTTTAATGAAATCTGCTTAAATGTTGATATATTAATATCAATATCAACAAATGCTATATTAGATATTCCACTACCTTCTCTTCCATCATCTAATATATAATCATAAATTGCATAAGCTTTATTCTCACTTATACCACTACAAGTTCCACTAATTACTTTAACACTATATTCTATAGTCGCACCTTGTCCTATTTCTAAAGTTCCAATATTAACTCCAGCTTTTAAATCAACATCGTTTATTAAAGTATTATTTAATTTAAATGATTCTTCTACAAGTTTTAAGTTTGATGGAAGCTCATCTTTAAATATTACATTAAATAATTTAAGATCACCTGTATTTAAAATAGTAACCCTATAATTGATAATATCATTAAGGCTCGCTTCTATTTTATCAGCTATCTTAGTTACTTGAAGCTCATTTGCTTTAACTATTATTTCATTTTCATTACTTTCCGTATCTTTAATACGAGTTTGATCTTCAGGTGTTAACTTATAAGTGAATACTCCTGTTGACTTATTCAATATAATATCGCTTTCACCTTTACTTATAACTTTTGCCTTAAATGTAATTGTTTTTGAAGCGCCAATAGCTAAAGGTCCAACGTTTACTCCAAGCAATATACTAGATGTTAATTCAGCTATTCCATTAACTTTAACGCTATCTTCAACAAAATCTAAGTTAGGCTCAAGTAAATCTTTTACTATTACACTTATCAAATCAATTTCTCCAGTGTTTGTTGCAACTATGCTATATACTATGTCATCCCCTACAGTTGCAAAATGAACATTAGAGTCTTTAACAAGTGATAATCCTGCTTTAATATTATTAACTTTAACTTCATCAGAAATTGAACTATCTTCTCTTGTTGGCTCTTCTGGATCAACAATATAACTATAATCTACTGTAGCAGTATTTACTATTTGACTTGGTGCATCTTCTCTTACTCTTACTTTAAATATTATTACGACAGTTGCACCAGCATTTATTGTTCCAATTTCAATACCATCATTTAGATTTATAGAAGGTTTGCTTACTCCGCCGACAATTAGACTGCCTTGTATAAAGTTTACTCCAACAGGAAGAACATCATTAACCACAACATCATTAACCGGAACATTACCAGAGTTAGTTACCTCTATTGTATAGGTTATAATATCATTTTCTGTAGTTACAGCTCTATCTGCTAATTTTACTATATCTGAATTTGATATTTCACCATGCCTTACATGTATGTCTGTTATATTTGATCTTGAGCTTCCATCTACAGCTTCCCCTTGAGGATCAACTAAATAAGTGTAAGTGCTACTTGCAAAATTATTTATTTGATTTGATGGAGGTATACTTACGATTTCTACATCAAAATCTATTATTACTTCTGCCCCTGGAGCTATATTTCCTATTAAAAATCCAGAATTAGGATTTAAACCTGGTACTAATGAACCATTTATATAAACACTATTTAAGACAAAAGTATGATAAATCTCCAATACATCAACAAAATAAACTCCTGTTGCTTCTACATTACCTGTATTTTTAAGGACAAAGCTATAAGTTGCTATATCCCCTAAATCCTTATACATATTATCTACTGACTTTTGAATATTAACAAATGCATTATTAACTTGTGTTTCAACATTATTAGTAGCTGATGGAATACCATTTACAGGAACTCCATTTGGATTTACCAAGAAATCAAATGTTGTAATTGCTGTATTATTAATAGGATTTGGAACAGGGAATCTATCTAAAACAACAACTTTAAAAGTAATTACAGTAGGTGTTGTTGTTCCTAAACTTCCTATATTAATTCCATTACCTGGCGATACACCTGGAATTAAAACTCCATTTACAATTACACTATTTGGAACAAAATTAGTTCCTTCAGGTATAACATCAGTAAAAACAATATTATTCGCGCTAACATTACCTGTATTTCTTAATGTAATTGTATAAGTTAACGTTTCACCAAAATCAGCAAATTCTTTATCCACATCTTTAGTTGATATTATAGCTGCATCATTTACTGTAGTTATTGCTCCATTTGAAGGTAAATTTTCTACTATGACTGGTGGATTACCCTCATCAACAACATAGTTGTAACTTGTATTACTTATATTTACTATAGGGTTTGGACTTGGAACTGCTCCATTTACTCTTACAGTAAAAGTAATAGGAACTGTATTTCCTGGAATTATTGTTCCTATATTTATTCCTAAAACTGGGTTTTCACCTGGTCTTGGAACACCAGAAACAATTACGCTATTTGCAACAAAAACTGTACCATTAGGTGGAACATCAACAAATAAAACATTATTAACATCAACATTCCCAGTATTAGTTAATAAAGCAGTATAAGTTATATTTCCATTTATTCCAACAAATTGCCTATCAACTAATTTACTTGAAGATATTTCCCCATGATTTACTTTAACTTCAACCTCTCCTGATTCAGTAGACCCTTTAACAGGGTCACCATTTGGATCAACTAAATATTCATAATCAACTACTGCAATATTTACAGTAGGATTTGGAACAGGTATATTATTATCATTAACTACAACTTTAAAAGTAATTTCAACAGTTGTGTTAGATAAAACTCCTATATCTATACCATCTTTTGGATCCACATTTGGACGTGGTATACCATCTACTTCTACACTATCTTCTACAAATATTAATCCTTCTGCTACAACATCTGTAACAATAGTTGATATGGTATCAACATTACCATCATTAACTACAGTTATAGTGTAAGTTAACTCCTCACCTAAATCTACAAAGTTCTTATCAACTGTTTTTGTAGCTGTTACTATAGCAGAATTAACTTGTGTCTCAACGGGATCTGAAGGTTCAGCTACCGCATTTACTGGTGCCGCATTTGGATTAACTCTATATTCATACTCCGCTATTGATTGGTTTACTATAGGATTTGGTATTGGAAGTTCTGTAGTAATTACTTTAACTTTAAAACTTATAACCGCGTCACTACCAGCAATTATTAATGCTACAGGTACACCAGTCACAGGACTTACACCAGGTGATTGTACTCCATTTATAACAACGCTATCATCCACAAACGTTGTTCCTTGTGGTATATCATCAAGTAATAAAACATCAGTTGCAGAAACATTTCCTGAATTAGTTAAAGTAAGTGTATAAGTTAACTCTTCCCCTAAGTCTGCAAAAGCTTTATCAACCTCTTTAACTACTGTAACTATAGCTCTATTAACTCTAGTGCTTACTTCATTAGTTTCAAAAGCTTCTCCAGTAATTGCAGGATCTACCGGATCTATAATATATTCATACTCAATATTTCCTCTATTTAAAATAGGGTTTGGATTTGGGAATCCATTATTTACAGTTACTCTAAATGTTACAAGAACTATTTGCCCAGCTGAAATTGAAGCTATATTTATTCCACTTGCTGGATCTTCCGCAGGCTGTGATACTCCTCCAACAGTTACACTTCCTGTTACAAAAGTTGTTCCACTAGGTGCTGAATCAGTAACTACTATATTAACAGATTCTGCTGTACCTAAATTAGCAACTCCTATAGAGTAAGTTAATTCAGTTCCAAAATCAGCAAAATTATCACTTACATTTTTCCTTGCGTCTACATTTACTTCTTTTGCTAAAGTACTTACTTGATTTGATGTAGCTTTCGGACCATCTATAGGATCTAATCCAGGATTAGTTCTAAACTTATAAGTTACATCACCTGTATTTATGATTGGATTTGGTGTTGGAAGCTCATTATCAACTATTACTTCAAATGTAACTTCAACGCTTCCATTAATAGCTATAGAACCCGGTATATTTATACCAACGTTTGGATTTTCATCTACATAAGGAGTACCATCAATCTCAACAGTTCCAAGTACAAATGTTGTTCCATTTGGAACTACATCAGTTAATACAACATTTAAAGCATCTGTTGTAGAAGTATTTTTATTAGTTATTGTAAATGTATATAATAATGAATCTCCAAGTTCTACAAATGCTTTATCAACATTTTTAACAACATTAAGATCTGCAAAATTACCTGCATCTAAAACTAAAACTTCTATTTCATTTGATGTCTGTGTTGGTGCAGTAACAGCAGGATTTGCTGGATTAACTAAATATTCATAATCAGACTCTGCAAAATTAATCATAGGATTAATAGTAGGAAGGGTTGCATCTACATCTACATCAAAAGTTACTATTACACTTCCCCCAGCTGCTATTGTACCAATATTTATACCATTATTTGGATTTTCTCCAAGTTGTACTACACCATCAATTGTAACTGAATCTGTTACAAATGTTGTTCCATCTGGCACTATATCAGTTAACTCAACAGCTGACGCCGTAGCATTTCCTATATTTTCAAGAGTAATTGTATACGTAAATGTATCTCCAAGTAATACAACATTATCACTTGATGATTTAGTAAGTGTAATTTGAGCATGATTTACTGTTGTATCAACTACATTTGATTGGCTTGGTACTGCGTTTACTGGTAATCCAGTAGGATTTACAAGATAACTGTAAGTTGTCGTACTTTGATTTAAAATAGGATTAATAGTTGGATTTGCATTGTTTACAGTTACTATAAAGGTTACTGTTACACTACCTCCAGCTGCTATACTAGCTATTGGTACTCCAACACCTGGATTAGCTCCAATTTGGGTAGTTCCATTAATCTTAACACTATTTGGTACAAATGTTGTTCCTGGTGGTATTGTATCAACAAAGTTTAAGTTATTAGCTGAAACATTACCACTATTGTTTATTACAACTGTATACTCTATTGCACCGCCCCAATCTACAAACTCAGTATCTACAGATTTTGTTTGATTTAATATAGCTCTATTTACTCTAGTTGATACTTCATTTGAAGTAGCAGTTGGAGCTGTAATTAATGGATCTCCTGCATTTACTTCATATTTATAATCTACATCTGAAGTATTCACTATAGGATTAGGTGTTGGAAATCCATTATTCACCGTAACATCAAAAGATACAATAACTGCTGTTCCTATTGGTATATTATTTAAACTTACTCCACTTGCTGGATTAGCTCCAGGTATACTAACATTATTTACTTTAACACTATTTGCTACAAATGTTGTTCCAATTGGGATATCATCTGTAAAAATTACTTGCTCAGCTAAGGTTGTTCCAAAATTTGTTATAGTAACTGTATAAGTTATAACCTCACTAAAATCTGCAAATTCTTTATTTACTTGTTTATTTACTTGAAGCTTTGCGCTTTTAACAGTTGTTGATACAGTATTTGAATTAACTGGTGTCTTTCCCGGTGGAGTTATTAAGGCAAAATTATTAATTGTATTAGGAAGTGGTAATACATTATTTACATTAACTTTAAACGTTATAGTTACTGAACCACCAACAGATATATTCGGTAATGTAAAGCCTGTATTTGGATTAGCTCCTGGTTGATTAATCCCATTTATTGAAACACTATTTAGTACAAATGTTGTTCCAACTGGAGTAGTATCTACAAATTGGACGCCTGTTGCAACTATATTACCATTATTACTTACTACTACCGTATAAGTTATATCTTCTAAAGCATCTACAACTTGCTTATCTGCACTTTTAACAGCACTTATTACTACATCATTTATTTGGGTTGTAACTTCATTTGATATTGCAGCTACACCATCTACAGGAGATTCCGCTGGATTAACTAAATATTGATATGCTGCACCACTAATATTCGGAATAGGATTAACTGCTGGTAAACTATTATTAACAGTTACATTAAATAAAACAGTAACACTTCCTCCAACAGCTATTGTTCCAACATTAATAGGTACAGTTGGATCAAGTCCTGGCTGATTAACACCATTTATCGAAACACTATTTGCTACAAATGTAGTTCCACTTGGTATTGAATCTAAAAACCTTACATTTGTTGCACTTACATTACCAGTATTTCTTATAACACTAGTATAAGTCAAAACTCCCCCAAAACTTGATACTGCTTTGTCTACTGATTTAACTACTGAAACAATAGCAGAATTAACTTGAGTTGAAGTATTATTTGAAACAGTTGGAGGTGCAACTACTACTGGTTTAGTCGGATCTACTATATATTCATAAGTTGTTGTATTGTTATTAATTATTGGATTTATTGCTGGTATTGAATTTATAATTTTAGCTTTAAACGTTACTATTACACTTCCACCAGGAGGTATTATTCCAATATTAACTCCTGAAGCTGGATTAACACCAACTTGTTGAACTCCATTTATAGTTAAACTATTTGCTACAAATGTTGTTCCTGCTGGAACACTATCTGTAAATACTACATTTTGTGCATTAGTTGTACCTATATTAGTTAAAACTGTACTATAAGTTAATTCATCATTAGGCTGTCCAAAATTTTTATCAACACTTTTTACAGCTTGTATAATTGCTGTGTTTACTGTTGTTGTTGCTATATTAGTGGCTTTTGTCCCAGGTCCCACTCCTCCATATTCAAAGTTAACATTCCCAATATTTCCTATAGGATTTGGATTTGGTATACTAGTTACATTAACCTTAAATGTAACTGTTGTACTAGAACCTATAATTAAATTACTAAGCGGCACACCTGTTTGTGGATTTGCTCCAATTTGTGCTATTCCATCTATAGTTACACTATCTTGAACAAAAGTTGTTCCATTTGGTATAACATCTACAAAAGAAACATTAGTTATTGGAACATTACTATCATTTCTTATAACTATTGTATAAGTTAATTGATCACCTATATTAGCTAAAGTTTTATCAACAGTTTTATTTGCAAAAATATCAAGATTTAATATATCCGTATAAAGACCAACCATATTTACCATATAAGCATCTTGAGATGTTTCAAGCCTTATTATTGCACTTGTTTGAGAATTCAACATATATGGAGCTACATCAATATTTGTTATATCCCATCCTTGTCTTCCTCCAGATATATTTGTATTAGTTGCTAAACTTTGATTTCTAGTACCAAAAGTTCCAGTTGTATTTAAAGTTCCAATATCATTGTTAATTTGTGATCCAAAAAAGTTATTTGAAAAATTATTAGGTCCAGATAATAAATTAGTTGCAAGGCTTGCAATAGTTGGCCCAAACCTTACTCTATCATTTTGTATATCGGCATCCCCTTCTTGTGTACTTAATAAAAGTCTAGCATTTATACTACCACCTGGAAGTGTTTCAAATCCAGAAACATTTATATCAACATTAGGATTTGACGTTGCTACTATTTCAGCACCAGTCCACAAATATAATCCTCTCTCAGGTAATGTAGGATTTGTATATATTACAGCTAAAGTCCAACCAGCATGATTTGTTGCAGAAGTATAATTAGTAATCGGTTCTACAAGACCTGGTACTCTCTGAACTGAATATATTCCCGAACCTGCCGCTTGTACATATTGAGTTACATCAGTACTTCTCTCATAAAAACTTCTTGTTCCTGATAAAGTTCCACTTGCAAAACTAAAACTTTTTTCTTGCCCTATTTCTGGTGATATACTAATATTATTAGCTAAAGGCGTTGTAAATAATATAGAATTATTTAAAAGGCCAATTATACTATCACTAATATCTGTTATAGGAGTTGTTGATGTATCTTGATAAGTGTATGCATAATTTCCTCCCCAAAGTAATTCTGCACGCAATACTGTGCTTCCAGGAGGTAAAACAAGGTTTGCTGCTGATCCATTCTCTTGAATATTTAATGTAGTCCCTGGTGGAAATGTACCAACTTGAAGATTTGTATTTAATGATGTAAATGCTCCTATACTACCAACAACTCCAGGTAAATTTGCATTTGCTAATTGACTAAGTCCTATAGTATTACCTATAAAAGTAATCGCACCTTTTGCCTGTGTATTGTATCTTAAATCAATGGACATATGAACCCTCCTTTCTTTATTTCAGTTAAATATGAAATATTTTATCTTGTATAAGATGCATAATTTGTATATCTATTATCTTTACCATGTGTATTTCTAAATCTATCCTCAACATATTCTTCATTGCATCCACAATTATTACCATGGTTGTGTTCATGATGATGCTGTCCTCCACAACCTTGATTATTACAATCACAATCAGTTGAATTATAATTAGTAACTACTGGCTCATACCTTCTGCAAGGATCATATTGTCCATGTCCATTCGGATATCCATTATCAGGCACACAGGCATTACAATTTCCACCATTAGTCTTTACTACTTTTTCAGGACCTGTAACTGCTTTATTTATTATTATCTTATAACATTCATTATCTAAATTTTCGCATACATCAAATTGATAAAATCCTTCACAGTCTGTTATTGTATGAGCTATTCCTTCATAATATTTTCTATTTCCTTGACAAACTACTCTAACTAGTTTAACTAAACTATTTGGAACTGGTTCTCCATTACAATTTAAAACTTGCCCCCAAATTCTTTTAGAATTAAACTCATCAACCTTTATATCCGCTCTTATTTCAGCACTATTATCACATCTATCAACATGAATATCTATTGAATTACCTAGAACTCCATTTGTATAATTATTTTTCATAAAATAACCCCTCTCTTTAATTTGTTTTTGCTATTATTAAAAATACTATATTAACCGTTGCTACTCTCTCATTTATAGCATCTGCATCTAAATTCTCTATGACACTTTTAATTTCAACATATTGATTATCTATATAATCTTCTGGAAGTATTAAAAATGTACTAAAAGGAATTGTACAATGTGCAGAATGTATAGGCTGAGTTTTTAATGCAGCAGTATACTCAATAATTACATTTAAATGCCCATGAATTATTAATTTTTTACCACTTAATTTTTGTCCTTCATTTGATTGAGCCTTAATTGTATTTATCACATAACTATTATCAATAACCACATCCACTTCAACATCATTTATTTCTTCAATATCTGGCTTTTCACAAGGTATTATACAATTTTTACTTAAACAAAGTTGTTTAAATGAAACTATTTGAACTGATACCATTACTTGTGCTATATTACTAGATCTTTTACCAGTTACTCCATCTGGAAGTACATAATCATATTCTGCATATGCATTATTTACTATAAACCCTGAACAAGTTCCACCTTTAACTTTAACCTTATAATCTACCGTTATACTTTTTCCTTCAAGTAATCCGCCTATATTTACACCGTTTTCAGTATTTACATCATTTACTATAACTCCATTTACTTTAAAAGAGCCTGATACTAGTTCAGTTGGAGCATTTATAATATCCTTTAATACTATATTTAAAACATCTATTGTTCCTTTATTTTCTATAACTAGTCTGTAGCTTATTACATCATTTAGCATAACTTCTTCTTTATCCGTTGTCTTAGTTATATAAAGATCTGCAATTTCAACTAATATTTGATTTTCATTACTATCTTGAACTGCTATTTTATTAATACCCTCATCTGGATCTATATAATTAAAAGTAACTGTTGATTTATTAGTTATTAACTTTCCACTTTTACTAACTATTTCAGCTTTAAAAGTTACTATAATTTCAGAACCAACACCTAAGTTACCAACATTAACTCCAGATAAAATATTTCCATTAGGAATATTTATGTTTCCTGCATATACGCTTCCTTCTATAAAATTTAAATCTGGGCTCAATAAATCTTTTATATTGATTTGATTTATTATTACTCCAGTTGTATTTGTTATTTTTATGGAATAAGTAACTATATCTGAAACTACAGCTTCACTAATATTGCTTAGTTTTTCAACCGTCAATGGATTTATCATTTTCATCCCCCAATTCTTTATTAACTAAATCTTTTTAACATCAACTAAAAGCATTACGCATTTATGAATACTTCTATTATCTAACATCCTTGCTTCCACACACTCTACATAAGGAGTAATACTTAATTTTGATTTTTTAAATAAATCACAAACAAGCTCACCGTCTATTTTTTCAGGTAATATGATAAATAAATTTTGAATTGTTTCATAATGAGCTGCATGAACTGATTGAGTACATCTATCTGCCACATAAGTTATTTTTTCTTTTATTCTAAGCTTTACAACTAATTTCCAACCAGTTAAATTTTGACCTTCATTTGATAATCCTTTTTCTGTTTTTATAAGCTTTTTATCTTCTACTGATATACTTACAAGAGGCTTTAACATTCTTTCCATATTAGGTTTTTTATCAGGAAGTGTTAATACCTCATTAATTATTTCTTCTTTAAAATATTTAACTTCTTCTGGTAAAGATTGATTTGGTGAATAATCACTTCTAAATGTCATAAAAATACCTCCTTTAACATAAGTCTGCTACAGTAAGTAGTGTTACATTTCCAAAAAGGCACCTACAATCTTGTTCTCTTACATAAACATCTTCTACATATATCTCTGGTGATACTACGCTAAATCCCTTAAATTTAGATGGAAGTACTATATATTCGCAAAATGGTATTACTACATGAAAACTATGCATGCTTTGCTCTGGTTCATCAGCAACATAAAATATCTTTAGAATAATATCTCCCATGACTAAAAGTTTATTTCCTGTAATTTCCTGACCTTCTTCTGATATTCCAACAGGTGTTTTTACAACTTTGTATTTTACTACCTCTTTTTTTATAGAAACTTTTACTACTTGTTCAATATCTGGCTTCTCTTTTGGTACACATAAATTTACATCAATAGTAGTTTGCTTAAAACTTGTAGTTTCTTTTATAGGACATACTTCATCTTCATAAGCATCTATTCCTTGATATTCAATTAAATTTCTAACAAAATTTTTCATAACTTTCCTCCTTATTAAAAATTCTCCTTCCATTTAAACTATGAAAACTTAAATAAATTGTTATGATTTTTTTATTTATCACCCATATATAGTTAATTAAATAAAATAATAGGAGAAATTATAAAATATAATTTCTCCTATTATTTATATTTTTTAAAGTCTATATTATGACTTTTATATACAGCTAATTAAATACATACGAATATTTTATATTAAATCTATATTCTAAAATACTACTATTTAACTTAAATCTATATTAAAACAAACATCAACAAAACTTAAATAAATTACTATAATTTTTTAAATTATAAATCTTTTTTCATAATTACAATTAATAAAAACCCTATTATTATCATCTATTACAAAAGGTATAACTTCACTTTAAAAGTTATATTCATAAATTTACATTAATGACTTGTTACTTATATATACATATTTTTATTAATATCATAAGATATATTATGAGTCTTTTAAAAGGAGGATTTAAATGTTTAATAAAAATATATTAAATTCAGTAACTGACTTAAGCGTAATTGAAAGTACTTCTATTTTATCAAACAGAGTATTTGATTATATAGATTTAGAAAGTTCCAATGTAACAATAAAAAATGATGCAAACTTTAATATTATAAGCTCACCTCCACAAAATACTAATTATAAAATTGGAGAAAGTTTATGTATAAATAATTTTAAATTAGAATATGATTCAATAGCTGCTTTATTTACACCTGAAAGTAAAATTTTATTAGGTTATTTTGTATTATCTAAAAAAAGAGTTTATCCAATAGCAGTTCCAGAATTAATAGTGTCTAAATCAACTGATTTTATTCTAAATCCTGATGAAAGTTGTACTGGAATAGGATCAATACCATTTGGTATTTCAAATAATTTTGAATTTAATGTTGATTGTGACCATTTAAGTGAAATTTCTTCATTAATTGAACAAAATATTATTTTTGGAATTACAGGATTAAAAATAACTGTTTCTGGAACAACAAATTTATTGCCATTTACTGCAACATATGAACCTGGTACAAGATTTATATGTTATGCTTTAAATCAACCTTATACATTTGATTTTTTTTGCAATATAAAAATTCCAAATTATAAAAATGTAACTTTAAGACAAACTTTTAATCCATCTCTTTATATAAGAGGGATAAATACAGATAATTCAAAAATTAAATTAAATAAATCTATTTATAGTTTTAAAGCAGATATAGAATCACTATTTATTTTCAAAAAAACTATAACTACTTTAATTGAAGAACCTATATCATTACTAAATATTTTATATTAAATATACATTAAACATTCAATAAAAACACGATTGATCGTATAAATTCAATCGTGTTTTTATTTTAATTTTTCTGTAAACATATAAATAGTTTTTCATAATATATAAGTAAGTAAATTATTTTTTATTATAAACTTTAATTCAAATTATAGTTTTAATATTTTTATTTTATAGATTAAAAATATCTAATAATGTTTAATTACCATATATTGTATAAAATGATAAACTTAAGCTAAGCTTTATAAGGAGGATTTTTATATGTCCAATTATAAATATTGTAAAGATAAAGATTTATATTTTGAAACTAAAGAAACCCATGATGAACACTTTCACAAGCCTATACCATGTTGTACTTCTTCAACATGTGACCCATTTAAACAAAATTGCAAAACAGAATGTTGTACAGGTTTACCAAAAACCATTCCTAATCTAAATTCAATTTATAGTGTTCCAATTTTAACTAATAGAATATTTGACTGTATGACATTAGAAAATTCATTATTTGGAGTATTAGAAAATTTACAATTTGCCTTAATTTCAAATCCGCTTCAATCTCCAGGTTATACAAATGAATCTAATGTCTGTGTTGATAGAGTATCATTTAAATACGATGCTATAGGCGCTACTATTACTAACAATATTTTAGATGGTAAAATTACAGTATGTTCAAAAGAAGTTAATCCAATTGCTATTGATCCAATAATAGTAAACGGAACACCTATTGCAAATAATTTCTCCTTCACAATAAATAATATTCCTTGCTGCAACAATTATGATAATCATAAAACTGGAGTTAATTGTAAAGTTTTAGAAAGAAATTTAAACTTTTATATTAGTAATTTAGTTATAACTGTAACTGGTAGAGCTGGTTGCTTACCTTTTACAGCTCAATCCGATACTATAAGTGGAAATTTAGTAACTGTTTTAGGTTTCCCTTCAAACTTTAACTTCTTCGGAAAAATATGTTTACCTCACTTAAATTCTGGAATCTTATTAAAAGAAAACTTTAAAGAATATTTATCTATAGAATGTATAGAACCTACAACCCCATTACAACAAGATGGAGAAGATTTTTTCTTTGAAGCCAATGTAGAATCATCTCTTTCAATAATAAAATCTTTATATGCTCTGGTTGAAGATAAAATATCAGTATTAGTTGCTAGAACACCTAAAGAACAGTACTGTAATAATTCTGAAAAAAAATAAATTTAAATAAACGTAGGAAAATTTCCTACGTTTGTTTATTCTTATAATTCGTCAGATTTTTCATATTAAATTAAATTATTCGTAAACATATTTGAATCATTCTCATAATATATAAGTAAGAAATTCAATTTATAAATTTATTTTTAAGGAGGAAATTTTTATGTCCGATTGTAATAATATTCCTTTCTTCGAAGATGATCTACATTGTTACGAAGATTTTAAACACAATCACGAAGACCATAAACCTTGTGATGATCATGTTAAATGCTGCCCAGATGCAGATTGTGCTCCACTTAAGCCAAATTGCAAACCTGAGTGTTGTGAAGGATTACCTCCTGTAATCCCAGATTTAAGTAAAGCTTATGCTGTGCCAACGTTAGTAAATAGAATATTTGATTGCATAAAATTAGAAAATGCTAACTTTATGATAAAAAAAGCTGCCACATTTACTGTTACAAGCACACCATTACCTCCATCTACTGCATATACTGGTAAAGTATGTATAGATAAAGTTTGTGTTAAATATGATGCTATTGGTCCTGTATTCCAAACATCAAATGGACAACTTTTTCCAGCTTCTAATCCTGTAATAAATGTATGTTCTAACAGCGTTGCTCCTCAAGCTGTTCCTGGATCAGCTATACCTTATCCTGAATCAAGACCTTATTTTATTTCAAATAATTTAGTATTTAATGTTAATAATACTACTTGTTGTTATGAACATCACCATATAAAAGAAGGAAGACAATGTAAAGTTGTTGAGCAAAATATACCTTTTAGAATTTTAGGATTTAAGGTTGTTGTAACTGGTAGAATTGGTTGCTTACCTTTTACTGCTGAATATGTTCCAACAGCTGGTGATGGAACTGATTTCCAACTTAGCACATTATTAGGGTTACCAGACAATTATAATTTCTTTGGTAAACTATGTATTCCTCAATCAAACTCTGGAATAACAATTCGTGAAAACTTTGAATCTTGTCTTTCAATAGATTGTGTTGATTCTCCAAGTGAGTTGTCAAAAGAGTCAGAGACATATAGTTTTACTGCTGATGTAGAATCTTCATTATTAATAAAGAAAACTGTATTTGCTTTATCAGAAGAAAAATTATCAGTTTTAGCTATTCCAACTCCAAGAAAACAATATTGTCATAAACCAGAACATGACAACCCATGTCATCCTTGTTCTTATGATATGGAATAAGCTTTGTTAATCACAAATTAGTTTGTCGACAATCTAAACGTAGGTATAATTTATACCTACGTTTATTTTATTTATAACAATAATTTAATTTTCTTCATACAATATAAGTAAAGTTAAATTTATATTTTAAAATCAATTAAGGAGGATTTTTTATGTCCACTTATAATAATAAAGATAAATGCTGCTCTAATACAGAATGTTCTCCACTAAAACTAAATTGTAAATCTAAGTGTTGTGAAGAACTTCCTAATATCATTCCTGACTTAAATACAGTTAAAAGTATCCCTATTTTATCTAATAAAATATTTGATTGTTCCACATCATCTTATTCATATAAAGGTCTTTCAAATTCATACTATTATCAACCTAAATTCAAAATAATAAGCAAACCACCGAATAATGAAAATTATAATACTTCTTATAAAATTTGTATTGATAAAATTTGTATTCAATATGATGGAATATATCCTTTTACTTTCAATTTCGATGAAAATCCATACGAAAAAACTATTACTGTATGTTTAAAAGATGTAAATCCAGAACCATTACCTGGAACAATATTTAATGGAATATCAGAATATAACGAAGAGATTATTAAAGTAAATTTATCAAATAATTTAATCTTTAACTTAGATAATAAATTTAATTCTATAAAATGCTGTAATAATTTATGTAAAATATTCGAAAATTATATTTCTTTTATTTTTTACAATCTTAAAATAACTGCATATGGAAAAATAGGCTGTTTACCTTTTACAGCAATATGTGATTTATCTGGAAGTGCTCTAGATTCTGAAGACAATAATACTGATACTTTGTTTATGGTTGGAATTTTATTAGGTTTACCTTTTGTATATAATTTCTACAATGAATTATGTATACCAAAAGCTATTGAAAAAGTAACCATTAGAGATAACTTTAATCCAAAACTTTCTGTAGATTGTATTGAAGCAACTAGTAACCTTTATGAAGAAGATGACTCATTAGTATTTGATGCTAAAATATTATCAACTTTTATAGTAGAAAAAAGTTTATATTCAATAATTGAAGAAAAAAATTCTATATTAACTGTAGATATTCCAGATGAGCAATATTGCAACAAAGTAGATAAAGCCTCACAATGTAATGATTGTGATAATGATTTATTTTAAATAAGACTTAAACTGATTGAATATTAAATTAAAATAAATACTAATAATGTATTTATATAATAAACGTAGGTATTATTTTAATATACCTACGTTTATTTATTTTAGCTTATAATTTTATCTCTAATATAATCTACATCAAATACATCAGAGAATCTTTTAACTTCAAAAAGAACATCATATCCACTATAATTACACCTATTTGGTGCATTTAAAAATACTTCAGTAATTTCATTTTGATATTCATAAGCAATATTTTTATCTTCTTTTATAATACTTATTATTTTTTCATATATTTCTTTAAAGTCACGTCCTTCCAAATCAAAAAAATGATTATTAAAGCAATTAATTAAATATTTAAAATACTCTTCTCTTGCTTTTTCATAAATATCTTCATATATAATTATACTTTTTGCTTTTTTTCTTATATCAGAACGCTTTAATATAAGCTCTATTACCTTATCCTTAAAATTATCTTGAAGAATTGAATAGTCATCTAAATATTTATTATATTTATATTCTTTAAATCCATCATCTTCTCCCTTTAAAATTTCATCAATAGCTTCTTTAAGTTCCCCATAAGTTTTTATTTTATCTCTATAAATAATATTTTTTGTAATTGTATTTTTAATTAACTCTGCCTTATCCTTATCTTCTAAACTTAAAGTTTTAATATTTTTATTTATAAAATATTTTAAACTATTAACAGAAGATTTCTCTATATTAAAGTCTTTATTATTTTTACCATCAACCTCATATTTAAATATTGATATATTTTGAAGATTATTTAAAAATATATTTTCTTTAAAATAAATAAAGCTATCTTCTAAAAAATCTACAATTATATATCCACTACTTATAAGATTTTGCTGAATCAATATAATTTTCATCATATTTTTCAAAAATAAATTTATATTATTATCTTTAATACTATTACTAGGCTTTTCCTTAATTACTATAACTTCTCCTTCTATTTCATCAAAGGATATATAATTTTTCTTTAAATATTTCTTTATTAAACTTTTTATATTTTCATCTTTAAATATATATCCACTTTCAGTTTCTAAAGTAAATATATTAGAAATCTCTACTTTATCACATACTTCTCCAAAGGTTTTATTAGTTATTCTAAATTCTTCAAATACATATTTATTAACTTTATTATTTTTAAATTTTAAATAATCTCTTGCATAAGTTTCTATATTTTTAAGTTTTATATTTTTATTTTTTATATTAGAACATAAATTTACTACATATTGTTTATCACTTTTAAACTTATTTGATATTTTCTCTAAAACAATATTTATTGTAAAGTCATCTTCATAACCTTTTTTTAATCCCTTTAAGAAAATATCATCTTCATTAAAATATTCTTTAAGAGTTAAATTTTTAGAAAATACACTTTCATTATTTCCATTTAAAAAACTATCAATTATAATTTTTTTATCTTTATTAATATTAAATAATTTATAATTTTCTTCTCTAAAATAATAAGGTAAATCTTCTCTATTTAATAAATATTTATAAAGCTTTTCCTTGTCCTCAAAGGATAATTTATAATAAATTGGAAATATAGTTTTTTGGTATACTGCTTCATTTATTCCGTTAAAGTTGGATATAAAACTTTTAACTACTTTAAATAGGTTATCATCATAATTTTCTATATTTTTATATTCTTCTAAAATATAAAACAATAATTCAAACCTTTTATTTTTTATAATACATGATGAAAATTCACTTAATAACTCATTATTAAACTCTATTTCTTTTCTTAAATCACTAAATAAAATTTCTTCTATAAAATTAATATTTTTTATATTGCTATATATTATAGATTTTAAAATTTCTTTATTTTCTTTTATAACCTTTATATATTTCTCTTTATTTCCTGATTGTATATAAAAAGTTATTATTTTTTTTATTATATTATTTTTATCCTCTTTTGATAGAGAATCTCTAAAGTTATTTAAATAATTTTCAAGGGTAATAGTTTTAAAAGTATCTGTTCTATTATGAAGATTTAAAATAAAATCAATATAATCTCTATATATAATTTTGTTATACTTGCTTAAATCTTTTACTATATGACTATACTTTGAATATATAAATCTTTTATCTTTTTCTTTACCTCTTAAAAGTTTATCTTCAAAAAGCTTAATTAAAGTATCTCTTATATAAATACTTTTACTATAATATCCATCTGAATAAACTAAAAGCTCTTTCCAATCTATAATATCTTTTCTATAAGCTTTAACCAAAAGATTTCTATCTTTAATTCCTATTCCATAAATCTCTAACGAAACCTTATTTTTAGTAAGCCATCTGCATACAGTTGTTAAAGATTTTACATCATTATTTCTTCTATAAAATCCAAATACTATTTTTATAAGCTCTTTATTGTACTTAATCTTATCTGAATATAATATTAAGTTTAATATTTTATCCAAAGCCTTAACATCTGGAGCTTCTTTATATAACTTTACAAATTCTTTTGCAAAGTCATCATCAATATAATTAAGCTTTGCTTTTATTCCAAGAAGTATAAAACTTAGTTCTCTATTATTGGAACAAGTCATACTTAAATATTTTATAGCTCCTATAGTATTTCTAGTAACCAGTCCTCTTCTATACATATTTTTTACAGACTCTACAATATCATTAGTTATAATAGCTTTATTTTTTATAAGCTCTTCACAAAACAATGCAATCTTTATATCATTTTTTGAAATATCCTTACAGTTTTTTATAACCTTTAAATAAGTATCTATAGAAAGGTCCATATCTATAATGTATGGAGCCTTTCTTGTAATATCCAATATATCATCTATTTCATTCATATTGTCTACTATACTTAAAAGTACAGTTTCACTTTTTTTGTACTTTAAAACATCAGTAAGTTTTACAATATTTTTTTCTATTCTTGCTCCTTCACATTGAACATAAAAGGAAAATTCCCTAACATCATAACCTGTATATATAACTAAAGTTTCTTTAAAATTATATTCACGTCTTAATTGCCTTGGAATATTTATAGATACTTTTATTCTTTTTTCATAAAGAGAATTTTCAATTATAACATCTATTATCTCACTATGCTTTACAGAAACTTTATTTATATTATAAAGAAGTCCATCACTTTCATATTTAATCCAAAACTCTTTATGAAGGCCATTTTCCTTTTTGTAAGTTAACATTTTATCTGTAAGAGATGTTCTTTCTCTATATCTTAATGCATCCTCTACACTAAACCCATACAATTTATTATCTAATTCCATATAAAGTCCTCCTAGTTACTTACTCTAGACTTTATAGCCTCTTCTAAATCTTTATTAGAAAATACCATATTAATTTCAATTTTTCTCTGATCCTTAGTATTTTCTATATCTTCTTTAGTGTATTCTTTCTTATCTCTATCTTCTTTATTAGGATTAGTTTCAAACTCTGACATTCCAGAAGCCTTAAACTTTCCTCCAAATTCATTTTCAAGAGGACTATTAATTGGTACCATAGCATTTAAAAAACTCATTGCACGTTCTGTTGAAAGTTTTCTGTTTTCTATAGTACTTCCTGCATAATCTGTATGCCCAACAACTTCTATATATTCAATTTCATCTTTTATATTTTCTGAAGCTAAAATATCATAAAAAATACTATTAAGCTTATTTGCTAAATCTTTACCATCTTTTTTTAATACCCATTTATCTGTTTCAAAAAATGTTTCTGTATTTAAAACCATCTTTCCTTCATTTCTATCAAAATACATAATATTTTCATCAACATTATTTTTATCTAAATTAGCTTGTATAGAATTATATATTTCTTCTCTCTTTTTCGATATATTATCAACAAATAGTGATGATATAGCCATTGAAATCATCATAAGAAAGAAAAATACAAGAGCAAAAACACTCATAACATCAACAAAAGATGGCCAATAGGACTGTCCTTCTTCCCTGCTTCTATATTTTCTTGTTCTTATTTTCATAAAGAGGCCCTCCTTTAATCATCATTTGCCACAGCAACCCATTCATTAGTTGCACGTACAAGCTCTCCAATAGTTCTAGTATTATAACTTAAACTATCTGTTGCTTCCTCTATACCTCTAATTGAAACTTGAAGTTTTTCTGCAATTTCATCTGATATATTTAAAAGCTCCTCTTTTATTATTCTTGAAACAACTTCGCCAATGCCCTCTTTTAATGAATCTACATTAGCTGCAAAATCTCCTATCGTTTCATTTACCCCTTCATAAACATCCTTTAATTCATCAATATGTTCTTTTGAAAGCTCATTATTTTGATCTATTGATTTAGAAATATTGTAAATTCCTTCTGAAAGTTCTCTATAACTTCTACTTACTATTTCTTTATAAGACCTTATCTCATCATTAACAACTTCAATAACTTCCTTTTGTCCATCCATTGACATATCTAATTTATTAAGCACTTCAGCTAAAACATCCATTTTATCTGAAAGCTTGTTTATTGAAGTATTCATTATAAATTCTAACTTTTCTGTTGTTATATTAAAGTCATCAATTGAACCTTTAAACTTATCAATAGGTGCTTTAAAGTTATCCACAGAATTATTAAGAGAACTTATTACAAGTTCTAAATCTTTAGTATAAATGGCAAGAACCTTTGCAGACTCAGTCATATCAACTGTATTTTTATTAATGTTATTTACAAGTTCATCAATTCCCTCTTTAAATAAAACTCTAATCTCTTTAGTTAAATCAATCATTGAACCTTTAATAACATCATTAAATCTTTCAAATTGAGTAACAAAACTAAAAGCATGCTCGCTATATAAAATATTATCTAAATAATCTTCAAACAAGTCATAAAAGTTTTCCTTTTCCTTTTTTGTAAGCTGTATTATATAATTTAAAATTAAAGACATAATAACACCAAAAATACTAGTCCAAAACGCACTTGCCATGCCTTGAAGTGGTATTTCCATACGACTTAGAAATGTTTCCATTGAATTAACACCAGATTCTAAAACAGTATTTGTTGAATTAATTGAAACTGTAAGTCCTAAAAAAGTTCCAAGAAGACCTAATGCTATAGATGAAGCTGGAAATAAATGAAGTGCCTTTTCATTTACATTTAATCTGTTTCTTAAATGTTTTGCCATAAGCACTTCTGTATTTATGTTCTCAGTTCCCTTACTAGCACTTCTTTTAAACTCTTCTGAAATATTGTAAAGAGTACTATCTTCTATATTTCTCTCTCCTGTTTCATTGTTAATTATAGGGGAACTTTCAAAGTCATTTTTTAATTCAATATAATCTTTTTTAAGTTTTAAACTTAAGACTATACCAGTTCCACCTAATGCTAAAATAATAAAAATAAATAGAAATCCTACAATTCCTTGACCAGTAAAAGAATTTAGTAATTCTCCTAAAACTCCCAAGTTAAACCCTCCACAAAACTTAATATTACTGTATTTTTATTATTTTTCACCTTAAAATATGCTATTTTAAAATATTAAAATTTTCTATAACAAAAAAGGTAAAAGCATATTATTCTATACTTTTACCTTTTTATTAATTTATTTTATTCTTATTAATTTACTTGGTTTACACCTGTTTCCTATAGTTATAGGAGCCTTTTCAACTTCTACTATACTTGTATCTATACCAAACCATTTTGCAGGTGATACAGTAAGTTTTTTAATTGCTAACTTAAAACTTATTACAAAACTATCCCAAGTTGAAAGTCTACTTTCATTAGAAAGTGATTCTTCTAAAATTACAAATTTAAAATCACCAACTGTTGGTCTATCATCATCACTTATCATATATTCTTTTGGAACAAATTCTAATTCTCCTGTTGCTACAAGCTCTTGTATAACTTGTCTTAATAAAACATTTATTCCTTGATCAACACGAAAACCAAGCTTAAATCTCACACTAAATATTTGATTTTCAACTATTGTTTTAACTTGATACTTTTCAGTATAAGGTTCATCAGTAACTGAAATATTTACAAACCAATAGTATTTAGAACGCTTTGGCAACTTATTAAATATTGAATATAATATTTTATTTTCAACTTCATTCCATTTATATGATTTTGTTAAATAAACTAAGTTTGTAGAATATAAAGGTATTTCTTTATCTTCCTTTATTGCCTTAAACTTATCTTTATATTTTAAGATATCATTAAATTCACTATATCTTTTCTTTATTCTACTTCCATATATCCATATATACATTATAAAGATTAATAAACCAGCAATAATTATTGTTATATAACCACCACTAAATATTTTAAATATATTAGCATATAAAAAGCTTCCTTCTATAATTCCAAACACTACAAAAACAATAATGCCAAGTATAGGCTTTTTCTTATTAAATCTAATATATTGTGATAATAGTATTGTTGTCATAAGCATAGTGACTGTAATAGCTAGTCCATATGCTGATTCCATATTTTCTGATTTCTTAAAATATAATACAAGTAATGCACAACCAATATATAATATATAATTAACTGCTGGAATATATAATTGTCCTTTTTCATCATTTGGGTATCTTACATGAAGCCTTGGGAAAAGATTTAACTTTATAGCTTCTGAAATTAATGTAAATGACCCTGATATTAAAGCTTGACTTGCAATTATAGCTGCTAAAGTTGCTATAACAACACCAATTATTACAAACCAATCTGGCATTACTAAGAAAAATGGATTTTCACTAATTAGTTTTCCTGCATTTTTCATAAGGTAAGCACCTTGTCCTAAATAATTTAATATAAGGCAAGTTTTTACTAAAACCCAAGTGTAATAAATGTTATATCTACCACAATGTCCAAGATCTGAGTAAAGTGCTTCTGCTCCTGTTGTGCAAAGGAATACTGCTCCTAGCACATATGTACTTTCAGGACTTGTTATAAGTAAATGTATTGCATAATATGGATTTAATGCTTTTATAATTTCTGGGAAACTTGTTATTTGTATTATTCCTAATATTGCAAGCATTGAAAACCATATAAACATTACAGGTCCAAAAACTTTTCCTATTTTTGCTGAACCAAACCTTTGAAGAAAAAATAATACTGTTAGTATTAATATTACAATTAATATTATACTATCTGTTGAAAGTGGCAAAACAATATTAAGTCCTTCAATAGCTGACGTAACAGTAACTGGCGGTGTAATCATACCATCTGCAAGAAGTGCAGCTCCTCCTATAACCGCTGGTATAAGAAGCCATCTTGCTTTTTTTCTAACTAACGTATATAAAGAGAATATTCCACCCTCGCCTTTATTATCAGCTTTTAGAGTTAATATTACATACTTTATAGTAGTTTGAAGAGTTAATGTCCAAAATACTAAAGACACTCCTCCAAGAACAACATCTGATGTTGGATATCCATTATTTGTTGCAAGTATTGCCTTCATAACATAAAGTGGTGATGTTCCAATATCACCATAAACAATACCTAATGCCACTAATAGCGATCCTACTGTAACTACTTTTTTCTTCATATCACTATTTCTGTTTCCTCCTTAAATTAGCATAATATCAGAATTTTATTTTCTTTGAAACAAAATGTCAACCTTCAAAAAATATGTAATTATTTAAAATAAATACCTTTTCTCTCCGTTTTTATTAAATTTAATTATAAAAAGCTAGTAAATCATTAATTTACTAGCTTTTTTACCTTAATTATTTTGATTGGTCATAAACTTCATATCCACAATCTTTTAATGCATCTTCTATTCCTTCTACATTTTTATTTTGTGTTCTTATTTTTTTGATACTATTGTCATTAAAAACTAATGTAAACTCAGCATAATCAATAGTACGAGCTATTTCTATGTATTCAACACCTTCCGTATCTTGAAGTTTAAGCATTTTTCCTATCTTTTTATCACTTACATAAAATCCTCTATCATTAATTATCATAAGTGATATATATATTATAAGTACGAAGTATAAATTTGTTTCTTTAAAATATGCTATAAGAAATAATCCAACTTGTACTACTAAAAGTAACATTATAAAATTAAAATTAATTCTTTTAATTTTTAATCCTTTTTTTAAAAGATCAACAAACTCTGCACTATTTTTCTTTAAGTATATTCCATTTCTCATAAAAGCAATAAAAAGAAAACAATTAAATATTGTAAGTACTGTAATTAAGCATATATTAAAAATTTCCAAATTTACTTCCTCCCTTATTAAATCATTTTATAAATTTATAATCCCCTAAACTTTATGTTTTAGCCTTAATTTATATGTATTTTCTTTTATTATTAATCTACTTGTAAACAATTATAACAACTATTTCTAAAGATATTCTTAAGTTTTACTATATAAAAACTTATTTTGTATACAAAAATTTAGTAGCACTACTTTTTAATATAATGCCACCTTTTTATTATATATTTTTGATAATTATTATTTAAATTTCTATATTTTAAAATAGTATTTAATATATGAACCTTAATATACTTTTATTAAAAAAATTTTATATTACTTTTAAATTTAAGGATTTAAAATTTAACTTGGCGTACAATATACTTCATAATTATAATCTCTTAAACTTTGTATTAATCTCTTTGTATTACGACTTCTTAAATTTATCTTCTTTTCTTTTTTATCTTTATAATAAATTCGAATTTCACAATAATATTTATTTGATTTAATCTCAATAAAATCAATATTTTCTCCATTAATTAATTTATATAAAGTTCCAATTTTATTTTTGCTTATATAAAAATATTGATTATTAAAACCAATTATAATTGCATAAAATGAGCCTATAAACATAATAAATTGAATCTCATCTATAATTAATGACCCTATAACTAATAACTGCATTAAAACTAATATAATTAATATACAATAATATGAGCAAATATAGCTAAAGTTATTTTTTTCTCTTCCTTTTTTTAAATTTAAATCTACAATTCTATAATCATTTTTTGTTATAATTCTTTTACTCTTTATTATTCTTATAATAAGTATCATATTTATTACAAATAAAATAGAAAATATAAAAATCTCAAAGTATTTCAAATTTATCCCTCTTTTTCTTCTGTTAGTTAAAGCTTTTTTATTATTTGTGTAAAATTTTAATATTAAAATTATATAAATTATACCATTTTTTCTAATTTATTATCAATAACGCTATATTAATGAAATTTTTATAATAATATTTAAAATAAAATACTACTATTTTTATAAATTTTATTTATAAATATTTACTTTACATAAATTTTTTTCAATTAAAACTTAAACTAAAATACCATTATAATTATTTTTTATTTAATCTTCTTTTTTTACAATAGTAAATATATGTAACACATTTTGCTATTTTCTCATAATATAAATTAAGTATAGTTAATAATAACTTACAATAAAAATTAGGAGATGTTTTATATGAGAGATTATAGATATAGATCTTGTGGAGGATATAAACGTTATAAAAGAAGATACAGTGATATGAGTATTTCAGATAGTAGTTCATCAGATAGCGATTCATCATATAGTTCTCATAGCAGATCATACAGCAGAGAATATAGTAAATCATATAGTAGAGAATACAGCAAATCATATAGTAGAGACTATAGTAAATCATACAGTAGATAATAATATAATGAGTAAAGATATCAGTTATGGACAGATATTATAAAAGTGGAGAAATAATAAATGATTACTCTATTATTGAAAAAATAGGTGAAGGTCGTTACGGGATTATATATTTGGCTATAAATGAAAAAAATGAAAAATCTATAGTAAAACAACTAAAATCAGATATGTTAAAAGTAACTAAAAGAACTTTATTTTACGAGGAAAAACTTTTAAATGATTTAAGTGAATTAAATGACTCTAGATTCCCTAAGTTTATATCAAAATTTAAAGATGAGGATAGACAAGGCTATATATTAGAATATATCCAAGGAATAGTATTCGAAGATTTGTTATTGGATGGATATGAATTTAGTAAACAGGAAATTTATCAAGTAGCAATCAAACTTTTAAATTTAGTAAAAACTTTGCATAATAAAAATATAGTACACCGTGATATTAGACTACCAAATATCATAATAAAAGAAAATAATGAATTGGCTTTAATTGATTTTGGTTTAGCTCGAAATATTGATGAAAATCATGAAAAAGAAATTGATTATTGGTATATTGGTGATTTCCTATTACACTTATATTATTCATCATATATTGCAACAGATTCTAATGAAAAACCTTGGTATGAAGAGCTTGACTTAATTCCAGAAGAAAAAACTTTTTTAAAGAAACTTATGGGAATTGAAGAAAGTTACAAAAATACTGAAGAAATCAAAAAACAGCTTATTAAAATTATGAATTTAATTAATTAATATTACACCATGTGATATAATGCAAAATTTTTAATATCACATGGTGTTTTATAATTAAATTAGGAGGCATATATTATGGAAAATGCTATAAGGATTTTATCAATATACCCTAAAAGTTTTAGGGCAAACATTTATACTATTGATCCTTTTAGAATGATTGGTTTAATTGATGTAAATATTAAATTTAGTTATGGAGTTGAAAGGGTAACACTAGCTTATTTTAGATCATCAGGCACAAATAGTGGAAAGATTAAAGGCTTATGGTATCCAATACTCGGTATAAAAACTCGCACTGGTAATTTCACTGAGTTTACAGAATATATAAATTTTGTTTTAAGTAATTGTACTAAAAAAAGTACAGCAAGAAAAGGTTGGCTAGCTAAATCTTTATTCTTTTATAAAAAAGATACTAATAATATTAAAATTCCTGGATTCTCAAATGGCATTCATTATAATATGCTTTTAAAAATAGGAGAACTTTTAAGAGATTTATATGAAAAAAAGAACTTCACTCAAATATATTCTTTAGATGCTGAAATGTTAAATAAAACACTAATATCAAATGAAGTTTACTCCGGAAATAGCCATATGCAAAAAGAAAACTTTGAAAGATTTATAATGAATATTTATGATGAAATTTAAGTAAAAGCTTAAACTCTAAAGCTTACAAATAAAGTTTAAATTAATTTGTAATTTATTGTAATTATTTATTGATCCTTTAAATAAAATCATCCCTTAACTTAATTGGTTATATAAGGTAAAATATTATTATGTATAATTTTTTATACAAAAGGGGGACTATTTATGGGGAATAGTTTTATATCATTTGTTTTTAATAAAGACTTATTATTTTTATTTTTTCTTTTATTAACTTTTATAATTTTATTAATATATTTAAAATGGTTTAGGAAAAAATAATAAAAGGCATATAACTTTAGATTAAAAGTTATATGCCTTTATTTTATTTATAATCTACTATAATTGCATATCCTCTGGACTCTTATACCAAACTGGAATATAAGTATTAAATTTATCATACCACTTTACAATATTATTAGCGTTTTCAACCATAAAACTAATTTCTTTATCTCCAAAAGGAATAGCCCATGGAATTGAAGATAAGGAATTTGTGCAAACATATAGGGCTAAAAGTTTAAAAAATTTATCTGGAACATCATTATTAAAATATCCATGAATTTGCCCAATTGCAAAAGGAACACTTACACTCCATGAAAAAAATATTCTATTAAATTCTTCCCATGGATCGCCATAATCCAATCTATTAAAATCAATTACTCCAATATTATTATCATCAGTAATAATTAAATTTCCAATGTGATAATCTCCATGATGAAAACTTTGCTTTCTTCCATTTATATAAGGCTTTAATCTATTTATAAATTCAATCATTTTTAAATCTTCATCTATTTTAATGCCACAATCTTTATATCCATTAATCTTTCTATTTATCTTTTCTCCATATCGCTCTTCCCAACTATCTTTAAATTCAAATGGCTCTATTGTATGTATCTTTTTTAAAATTTTTCCTGATTTAACTCCAAGATTATATTGCTCCATTTCATCAAAATCTTTTATTCTTTCTAACGCATCATATCCTTCAACCCATTTAAGTAATATATAAACATACTTTGAATCTTTAGAAACTCCAGATTCAATAGCCTTTGAAGTTTCTATATTTAAGCCTTCACATAACTTAATACTTTTAAATTCTTTTAATTTATTTTCTTTTTGTGAAATATCATTAACTCTAAGTAAATACTTATTACCCCCATCATCTTCAATATAAAACTTCTTATCGTTTGACCATCCTTTTAATAAATAATCTATCTTTACAGCATTTATTTTTAAAGGAATATTATCTAAAATATGAATCATCACTTCACCACCTAACATAAAATATTCCACTATTTTCTATTTAATTATAAATTAAAAATCTTATCTATTTATATATTTTATATTATTATTTTTTTAATAAATTAATTTCAATATTCTTATTATATAGTCAATAAAAATAAAAAAGTATGGCAATATTACCATACTTTTTAGTTAGTTATATAATTTATCTCTTAAATAATATTTTAGAAAATTTTAAATCAATCTATATAATTGTTTTTCAAGTAAAACCCCTTCAATAGCTGGATAATCAAATTGCATACTGTACTCAATACAATCTTTAACAAATTCACCTGATATTTTTGAAGCTAAAGCTAAATCTGTTCCTCTTAAAACTTCTGTGCATAAAACACCTGCAAAAATATCTCCTGTACCTGTATATGATTTTTCCATCTTTTCATGAGTTACAAAGCTTAATTTTTCTCCATCAAATACGGCTATTTTTAATTCATTTTCCTTATCTGATGGTACAGAAGTTATAATTACCTTCTTAGCTCCAAGTTCTCTTAAATCATCAATTATCTTCTTAATATTATCTTCATTATAATTTTCTCCATTTTCCTTTTCTCTTCCTGTTAAAAATAAAGCTTCAGTAAAGTTTGGAGTAATTATATCACTATACTTTAAAAGTTCTCTAATTTTATAAACATAATTCATATCAAATCCACTATATAATTTAAAATTATCAGCAAATATCGGATCAATTATATTTATACAATTATCTACATCCTTTAAATAATTTTCAGTTTGATTTATGTTTTCTATATTTCCTAAATATCCAATATAATTTAAATCAAAATTAATATTATTTTCTTTCATACTTCTAGTTGCATCTTCTATAAAAGTTTTAGAAGTAAATGTAGCAATATCTTTAAATCCTTCTGTATGACTTGATAATACTATTGATGGCATTGGACATGCTTCTATGCCACGAACACTCATAATAGGCATCATATTTGTAATAGATACTTTCCCTACCGTACAAAAACTATTTATCATTAACACTCTATCTATTGGCTTTTTCATAATGTATATCTCCTAAATCAAAATTTTTATTTATGTCTCTCATCTATGCTTTAATTCATTATTAAATTTTTAATTAACTACTTTCTAAAATTAAATATTCTAAATAATATATTAAAAATTAATTATCCATTAAATACATAGAACCTTTTTAAATCTCTATTAAATATTGTTCCAAACTTTAATATTTAATAATCTCTTCTTTAATGTTATTACCTTAAGTACAAGCAGTCAAATGTACCGATACATAAAATATTAATTAATCCATATAAAAAAATTTACCTGTTATAAATATAAACTTTAATCATTGCTCTAAATTAAAAAAGCTATTATAGAAATAACTATAATAGCTTAAAAACTCTATGTTGTTATAGATTTTTTTGCATTTACATTTTCTTTTTTCTCTATCTTTTCACCTTTAATCTTATTACCATTATATTCATATATAACTTCAATAAGTTTTCCACTTATAACAACAGCTAATATAGAATAAATAACTTGATCAAATCTTAAATATACTAATGAAAGTAATAATACTATAGCATCAGTTAACATATAAACATGGTTAACTTTAAGAGGAGTAAATTTACTACCTAAAAGAGCAATAACATCATCTCCACCTGATGCTCCCCCTCCACGAAGTACTAATCCTACACCAACTCCAACAAAAAGTCCTGCAAAAATACTTCCAAAAATCATATATTCAGTAAGACTTGGTACAATAAAACCTATACTTTCAAATATCTTATATGATACTGAAAAACATGCTGTTGCAAACATTGAGAAAAATAAGAATCTCTTTCCAAAAAATCTTGCTCCAAGAGCAAATAATGAAAAGTCTATTATAAGATTTGTTATTGATGGTGAAATATCGAAAACATTTTTTATAAGAAGAAGTAATCCTAAAACTCCTCCTTCTGTAACTCCGTTTTGGTAATTAAAATTATAAGTACCAAAAGCTAATATACCTGAACCTAGTATTACTAAAAGAATACTTCTCAAGGCTTTTGACCTGGAATACAAAATATCACGCTCCAAATTATAATTTTTTTCTTTAGGTCTAATACTACGTATTATATTACAAATATTGTATTTTGTGAAATCTACCTATCTATCTCTATCTTTACCTATTAATTGCTATAACAAATAGCATCATTCTTCCTTTAATCTCTTATTATTTCCTCTATTTATCTATATAACTTAAAATATCATTGACTTAATTAACTTTTCTAATATATAATTAGAAAAAGTGTTATAATAATATTTATAACACTAATTTTTTAAATTTAATTATGATATTGCTTTGAATAGGAGTAGTACTATAATATTGTGTTTTTAGAGAGCTATTGTTTGGTGGAAAATAGTATCACAAATATAGGAACTTGCCTAGGAGCTTACTTGTGTTGAAGCAAGTACGGGTAACCGTTAAATTATTGAGCGAGGAATTATTAAAATTCCTAAAAAGAGTGGTAACGCGGAAGTATCCTTTCGTCTCTTAATTTTTTAAGAGACAAAAGGATTTTTTTATTTTATTTTAATTATTTTTTAAACTAATTTTTATTTAGAAATTAAAAAATATTATTAAACTTTTATATTTTTATTCTATAAAAGTTTACTTAAATACCCACTATTTTTAAATTTGCAAATTATAAAGCATATTATGTGCTACATATAAAGATATATTTAAGGAGGAATTTTTAATGGGAAACTATGGAACTGCTATCGATAAGAAATGGCAAGAAAAATGGGAAAATGAACAATTATATAAATTTGACCCAAACAATTTAGATAAGAAACTTTATGTTCTTGAAATGTTCTCTTACCCATCAGGAAGCCAGCTTCACGCTGGACACTGGTTTAACTATGGACCAGTTGATACATGGGCAAGATTTAAAAGAATGAATGGATACAACGTATTCCAACCAATGGGATTTGATGCTTTTGGTCTTCCAGCAGAAAACTTTGCAATAAAGACAGGTATTCATCCACAAGACTCAACTGAACAAAACATCAAAAACATGGAAGCTCAACTTAAAGCTATGGGAGCTATGTTTAATTGGGAAAATGAACTTGTAACTTGTAGACCAGATTACTATAAATGGACTCAATGGTTATTCTTAAAACTTTACGAAAAAGGATTAGCTTACAGAAAGAAAGCTCCTGTAAACTGGTGTCCATCATGTAACACTGTTTTAGCTAATGAACAAGTTGTTGATGGTGCATGTGAAAGATGTGGAACTGAAGTCACTAAAAAGGATTTAACTCAATGGTTCTTAAAAATTACTGATTACGCTGATGAATTACTTGAAAAACTTGATGGACTTAACTGGCCAGAAAAAACTGTAGCAATGCAAAAACACTGGATTGGTAAATCAACTGGTGCTGAAGTTACATTTAAAGTTAAAGATAGTGATTTATCATTTAACGTATTCACAACAAGAGTTGATACATTAAATGGAGTTTCATATGTTGTTTTAGCTCCTGAAAATGAATTAGTTAACAAGTTAGTTACTGATGAAAATAAAGAAGCTGTTGAAAAATATAAAGAAGAAGCTATAAAGCAATCAGATATAGAAAGACAATCAAGTACAAAAGAAAAATCTGGAGTATTTACTGGAGCCTATGCTATAAACCCTATAAACGGAAAAGAAGTTCCTATATGGGTAGCAGACTATGTACTTGCAAGCTATGGTACAGGTGCTGTTATGGCAGTTCCAGCTCATGATGAAAGAGATTTTGCTTTTGCAACTAAGTTTAATCTTCCAATAAATAGAGTTATAGCTCCAAAAGACGGTTCAGAAACAGAACTTCCATACTGTGAGCATGGAGTATTAGTTAATTCAGGAGAATTTGATGGATTAACTACAAAAGAAGCTAAAGTTAAAATTGTTGAAAAATTAGCTCAGTCTAATGAAGGAAGCCAAAAAGTTAACTTTAGATTAAGAGACTGGCTTGTATCAAGACAAAGATACTGGGGAGCTCCAATTCCAATGATTTATTGTGAAAAATGTGGAACTGTTCCTGTACCTGAAAAAGATCTTCCAGTTAAACTACCATATGATGTTGAATTTGCACCAGATGGTAAATCACCACTTGCTAAGTCAGAAGAGTTTGTTAACACAACTTGTCCTTGCTGTGGTGGAAAAGCAAAAAGAGAAGTTGATACTTTAGATACATTTGTTTGTTCATCATGGTATTACTTAAGATACCCAGACAACAAAAATGAAAAAGAACCTTTCAATAAGGAACTTATAGATAAAATGCTTCCTGTTGATATGTATGTTGGAGGACCTGAGCATGCTTGTATGCACCTTCTATATGCAAGATTTATAACAAAAGCATTAAGAGATATGGGATACTTAAACTTTGATGAACCATTTACTTCATTAGTTCACCAAGGATTAATTTTAGGACCAGATGGCCTTAAGATGAGTAAATCAAAAGGAAATACAATTTCACCAGATGATTATATTAAAGAATACGGTGCTGATGTATTTAGAATGTATTTAATGTTTGGCTTTGCTTATACTGAAGGTGGAGCTTGGAGCGATGACGGAATTAAGTCTGTTGCAAGATTCGTAGATAGAATAGAAAGAAACTTAGAAGCTGCTCTAGAAGCTATACATGGAGACAAAACTAAAGATACAATTGATAAGGCTGAAAAAGAACTTAACTTCTGGTTAAACACTGCAATTAAAGGTGTTACTGAAGATGGAGATAAAATGCAATTTAATACTGCAATTGCAAGAATGATGGAATTTATAAATGCTTTATCAAAATATAATAAAGAACAAGTTAAAAATACTAAGTTCTTAAAAGAAGTTTGTGAAAGCTTTATAAAAATCATAGCACCATTTGCACCTCATTTTGCAGAAGAACAATGGAGCAAATTCGGTAATACTAATTCAGTATTTAACGAAGCTTGGCCAGAATTTGATCCAAGTGCATTAGTTAAAGATGAAGTTGAAATAGCTGTTCAAATTAACGGAAAAGTAAGAGCTAAAGTTGTTATTCCAAATGGAGCAGATGATGAAACTATAAAAAGTGCTGTATTAGCTGATGAAAATGTAATTAAAAATACAGAAGGCAAAAATATAGTTAAAATTATAGTTATAAAAGGAAAATTAGTTAATATAGTTGTTAAATAATTTAATAATAAAAAAACGGATTCTTTATTTAAGAATCCGTTTTTTTAATTATAAACTATTTTAAACCTGTAGATTCACCCCAATTTATTTTACAGTTAAGAACTAATGAGGATTTCTCTGTTTTATTATGCTCTATATCATCTATTAATATTCTAGCTGCTTTTTTTCCTTCTTCATAGGTTGGCTGTGCAATATTAGTAACTGTTGGACTTGCGTATCTTGCCCAATCCCAGTCATCAAATCCTATAAGCCCTACATTATTTGGAATATCTAAATTTTTATATTTTATATAATCATATGTTTTTTGAAGCATAATACCATTTACAGCAAATATTAAATTCTTTTTATCTTTTTTAATTTCTTTATTTATTACTTTTTCTAATTCATTGTTATTTATTTCTTCACTTATTACCTTTACTGAATAATCTGCTCCTAAATTTTCTAATGTTTTTTCAAAAGCCTTCATTCTTTCTACTCTAACCATTAAAAGGTTAGGATCTTGGGTTAGGAATATAAAATTATTATAGCCCTTATTAACTAATGTTTCTAACGCTTCTTTTGTTATCTCATAGTTATTAGTTTTAACCCACTTCCCTTTAAACTCTTCATCCACTGAATCTAATAGGACTAATTTTTTTCCACGTTCTTTAATTTTTTCTATAAGACTTGTAAACTTAATTGTAGATTGTACTATAAATCCATCTACACCCATATCAAGCATCTTATTTATATATTTTTCTTCATAATTAAAATCGTAGTTACTACTTCCAACTATTATTTGATAATCTTCTCTTCTTGCTACATCATCAATTCCTTTAACTATATTACTACTAAATGGATTTGATATATCTGCAACTACTACTCCAATTAAATTTGTTTTTTTGATTGTTAAGCTTCTTGCCACTATACTTGGACTATAGTTTGTTTCTTTTATTACTTCCTTTATTCTTTCTTTTGTATCTGCTGACATTTTTTCATACTTTCCATTTAAATAGAAAGATACTGTTGTCTTTGACGTCCCTGCCATATCCGCTATATCTTTTATTGTTACTTTATTCATTCTTATATTCCACCCCTAAATCGGTTTACTATATATTTCCTTACAATTTAAACTTTTAGTCTTATTTTATTGTAACTTTCACCTTTTTGATGAATTACAACTACTTTTCCATAAAAAGGTATATCATTATAATAATACATTTTGCCGCCCTTAAATGTTTCTTTATTAAATATTATTATAATATAACTTTCATCTTCAGATAAAATAAATTTTTTGCAAATTATTTTATCTTCTTCTATTGACTTATTATTATTAAATTGTTTTATTTGAACATCCTCTAACTTTATATTATTACTTAATATAATATCATAATTTACATTATTATTTTTAAATTCTATATTTTTAATTAGCCTTTTATTATTATTTATCTCATTATAGCTTTTTGATATTAGCCCATTTTTCATTTCAAAGCTATCTTTGCTGTATAAATTTAATGAATCTCCATCATTGTCTATTTCTATATTATTATTGTTATTTGTTACTTTAACATTATTATCTAAATTATATATAGATTGAGCAACATGTTCTCCACTACATTTTATATCATTAACTACTACCCACATACCACCTTGTATATAAAGAACTTTTCTATTTATTAAGTAAGGTGTTCCATCTTTTAATGTTCCTGTAAAAGGCATTTCAGCATAACTTATTCCTGACTTACTATTAAAATAATTTTTTAAACAATCTCCATATTTATGATAACTCCAAGATTTATTTGGCACCCCATGTGGATCATTATCAATAAGACATACATTATGTGCTTTATGTGATTTTAAATATTCTCTTATAGGATCTTCCTCAACATAAGTATATCTTCCACAATCAACGAAATAAGGTTTTCCTTTATGATAAATAGATATATGACCTAAATCAGTGTGTCCATGTCCACTTCCAAGAGTACCATTTTGCATATAAGTATAATTTGAATCTTCCAAAAAGCTATCTCTTAAATATATATTTCCAGAATCTATAAAACTTTTATTTATTTCTTCTGGTGCCTTTCCCTTTAAGCTATTAAACTTTTTATATCCATCTTCTCCAAGACTCCATATACTCATAAGATCCATTTTATCAAATGAAGCCCATTTTAATAAAGAGTTATTAAATAATACAGAAGATTTAACTAAACAATCTCTAACATCAGTTATATCACTATCTCCTTGAGCTTCTTGAGTTGACTTTGGAGATTTAGCATATACTAAATATTCTGCCATACTTTCAATTTTCTTTTTAAATTTTGAATTTAAATGTCTATTTAATTTACTTGAATAATTTATAAGTTTCATTGATGAATTTAAAACTTCTATATGATACATTAATGATTGTTCCCAATGAGATCCATCATCAAAAACCTGCATATCTATTTGCTCATATAATTCTTCTTCAGCCCACTTATAAAGCTTTTTATCATCTAAAAAGTCTCCAAGCCATAAGTACATTGAACATATTGAAGTAGTTTGAAGTACTCCCCAGTTACTTAATGTATACTTTCCTATATAAGCCTTTTTCAAATACTCTATTTGCTCTTTTATACTTAAAACTATTTTTGTAATTTCTTCATCAAGTAATTTATCTTCATTTATAAGGTGAATTAATATTTCTATCCATGCCAGACATCTTATTCCTGTATCAATAGTTCTAATTGTATTTCCACCTTTTATATTTATTTCATTATTATCTATCCAATCAAATATAAACCATTTTAACTTGTCTATATACTTATTATCATCTTCAATATAATAAGCCATTAAAAGCTTATTTAAAAATTCATGTCTATTTAACATGAATATCCATTCTTCATCACCATTTGGTGTATAATCCCAATTAAAAGGATTTATTTTATATGGAATTTTACATTGTTCCATATCCCAAGTGTTATCAAATATAAATGAATTATTTAATAAAAGCTCTGCACCAATAAGTTTTCTTTTGTATTCTTCTTTATTATTGTTTTTAATATAATCTATTACAAAGTCTTTATTGTATTTATTAAAATAATTATTTACTTTTAGCTTTAAATTTTTAATTTCTTCATTATACATTTCTAAACCACTCCTACCTTAAGCAATAAAATTTTTAATAATTTTATTTTAAAAAATCAACCCCTATTTAAAGCATTCCTATAATAAAAGCTGTAAACAAATATATATTTTGCTTACAGCTTTTAAATTTATCTATTTACACTTCCCAATGTTTTATTGTTAATTAAATTCAGTATTTCTTCTTCTCTAGCTAAACTAACATCACCAATTTGTGCATGCTTTAAAACGGCAGCTGCAACTCCAAATTCAACAATATCACATTTATCCTTGATGCCTTTTTCTAGCATTTTTGCAATAACACCTGATGCAAACGCATCTCCACCACCAATTCTTGAAAGCATTTGGAATTCATATTTAGGAGATTTATAAATTACTCCATCTGAATATAAAACGCCTGTTAATGAATGCATATTTGATGTGTCAGCTATTCTTAGTGTAGTTGCTAAATTTTTTACTCCTAATTCGTTAATCATATAGCTAAACTTATCTTTTAAAATTTCATCCGTAATTTTTTCTTTTGCAGGATCTAAAAATTTAAATTCATTTGGATTTTTTGTAAGCCATCCAAAACATAAGTAACTATCTTTAACTATTGGAGTTAATATATCTAAAAATTCTTTATAATCTTTAAATAATTTTGCTCTATAATTTAAATCTACACTTATTTTTATTCCTCTTTTTTTTGCTTCATCAACAACTGCTTTTCCTAAAACTCTTGTCTTTTCACCAAGCCCAAAAGTTATTCCTGAAACATGTAATAATTCTACATCTTCAAATATTTTTTCAAAATCTAAATCTTCAACCTCAAGTTCAGTAATTGATGAATTAGCCCTATCATATATTACATTGGCACTTCTTGCTCCATACCCTTCTTCGTAGTAATATATTCCAAGTCTATCCCCCTTGAATATAATATTATCACAATTAACCCCATGAGACATAAGAAAGGCTTTGGCTGAGATTCCGATAGTATTATTCGGTACTGCTGATATTATATTTGTATTTACTCCTAAGCTTTCAAGACCTACCGCTACGTTAGCTTCTGCTCCTCCAAAACATATATCAAAACTATTTGTTTGATCTAATCTTAAGTTGTTTGGAGGCGTTAATCTCATTAATAATTCTCCTAACACTAAAACCTTTCCCATTTTTTTATACCTCACACTTCCTTATATCTTTAACTAATTTAATATACTTCTCTGTTTCTTTTTTAACTTTTTCTGGATCACTTAATTTTGTTATAGCACTACCTATACTAACAATTTCAGCTCCATTTTTAAACCATTCCCCAATATTATCGTAAGATACTCCACCAGATACCATTACTCCTATATCTTTTATAGGGCCTTTAATATCTTTTATTATTGAAGGTTTATAAGCTGATCCTGGGAATAATTTTATAACATCTACTCCACATTCTCTAGCTTCAACAATTTCTCTTATTGTAAAACAGCCTGGTATATATGGAACCCCATATCTATTACACATTATAGCTGTTTCTTTATTAAAACTAGGACTTACAATAAACTCTGCACCTTTTAATATTGCAAATCTTGCTGTTTCAGCATCTAATACTGTACCTGCTCCAATTAAAACATCATCACTTTTATTAGCTGTTAATTCCTTTAGTACTTCATCAGCATCTTTTATAGTAAAAGTTACTTCTATAATTTTGCATCCACCTTCTATAGATGCTTTCGCTACTTCAATTCCTTCTTTTGCTGTATCAGTTCTTAAAACTAATACAAAAGCTTCTTTTCCTATAGTAGCTAATTTATTAATTTTTTTAATCATACTATCTTACAAGCCATCCGCCATCTACTGCGATAACGTGTCCATTTATGTAGTCTGATGCCTTACTTGATAAGAATACTACAGTTCCCATAAGGTCTGAAACTTCTCCCCATCTTTCAGCTGGAATTCTTCCTAATATTTCAGCATTTCTCTTTTCATCAGCTCTGATTGGTGCAGTGTTTGCAGTTTTAATATATCCAGGTGCAATAGCATTAATTTGTACATTGTGAGGTGCTAATTCATTAGCAAAAGCACGAGTTATTCCAACTACTCCATGTTTAGAAGCTGTATATGGTGGTACAAACTTACCGCCTTGGAATGATAACATTGAAGCTATGTTTATTATTTTTCCATGAGCTTGTTCTACCATTACTTCAGCTACTCTTCTTGAAAGATAATATACAGCATTTAAGTTAATATTCATAACTGCTTCAAAATCTTCATCTTTGTACTCAAGAAGTGGTGCTCTTCTGATAGTTCCTGCATTATTAACTAATATATCAATTTTTCCATATACATCTAAACAAGTTTTAACAACTTCTTCTCTAGTATCCTTTTTAGTTAAGTCACCTTTAACGAAGATTATCTTTCTTCCTGCTGCTTCAACTAATTCTTTTACTTCTTCTACATTATCATCAAATGTAGTTACTAATAAGTCTGCTCCTGCTTTTGCTAATGCTTCAGCATAAGCCATTCCTAGTCCTGTATTTCCTCCAGTAACTATTGCTACCTTACCATTTAAATTGAAAAAATCTAATGAAAAATCTTGTAAATTACTCATATATGTTCCCCTCCACTATTCTTTTAAAGATCCAATAATGCTTGCTTTATCAATTTCAATTATTACATCTTTTGCTATTTCTAGCTTTATTATGTTTTTATTCATTCCTTTTATTCTTCCATAAATGCCTGATATAGTTACAACTTTATCATTTATTTTTAAAGAAGAGAGAGACTTTTCTCTCTCTTCCTCATTTTTAGCCATTTTCTTTTTATTAAGTATAGGGCTTATTAAAAGCACTACTACAGGATAAAGTCCAAGAAGTATTATTAATATCCAAATTGCCTTATCCATAATAATTAAGCAATATCCTTTCTGCACATAACAGTTGCCATGTCTTTAAGGCCTTCTAATGAAGAGTCTATTACTGCTTTAATATCTTCATCTGATTCTATAACTAATGTTTTCATTACAATATCAAGGATACATCCAACTGATACTCCACCAATAACATATTGATCTTCGCTTCCTTCATTTAAAAGAACTTCTCTTGATGTTATTTGGAAAGGTGCACCTCCAGTTATATCTGCAAAAATTATTAACTTTTCATGCTCTTTAACATATGAATTAACTATTTCAGTGAATCTTTCATGAGCTAATTCTTCATTTAAATTGATTGCATCAATTCCTTCATCAACTCCAGTTAATAACTTTATAGTTGATTTTATTCCTGATCCATATTCTCCGTGTCCTACAATTAAAATCTTCATTTTACATAACCTCACTAAACTTTATCCTAATTTTTATTTTTATTTTTTATCCAATTATTCCAAGTACTGATCCAACTACACCAATAACTATTGTTAAAGCTACTACGTGGTAAGTTGTCCATTTACGTTTCTTGATTAAGTAGAATACTAACATTGTAAATAATGCTGGTAATAATGCTGGTGCTATTTTGTCTATCATTTCTTGAATAGCAACTATTTTTTCTTTTCCATCTGGCATTGCTGCTGCATACTTAATTGGTACACCTATTTTTACGAATGAAACTGCAAGTCCTGAGATAACAGTTACACCAATCATACTAGCGATTTTTGAGATTTCTCCCATTTTTTCACTTAATGTTTCTATAACGCTTGTACCTAATTTGTATCCCCATAAACCGGTTAACAACTTAATAGTTAATAGTATTCCGTTCATTGCTAAGAAGAATAGTATTGGTCCTGCAACTAATCCATCTTGAGCAAGTGATGCTGCAATTGTTGAGAATAATGGTGCTAAACAGAATTGTGATAATGAATCACCTATACCTGATAATGGTCCCATTAAGGCCATTTTTATACCTCTTATTTCATCACTTGGTGTACCTGCTTCAAGCATAACTAAGTGTAAACTTGTGATGAATGGTAAAAAGTGTGGATTTGAATTAAAGAATTCTATATTTTCATCTAATGTATTTTTTAATCCATCCTCATTATTTTTATATATTTTCTTTAAGGCTGGATACATAACGTTTGCATATCCAAGTCCTTGATAGTTACCATAGTTAAATCCGTTTTGTAAAAAGTATGATCTTAAAGATACTTTTACATAATCACTCTTTTTTAATACCCCTTTAGATGCCATCTTCAAACACAACCTCCTCATCATCATTTCCATCGTTTGAGTTTCCGTTGCCTTTAGTTCTATAGAACTCCATTAAAGCAAACATTGTTCCAACGAATGCAACTCCCATTACTGGTAATTGTAAGTAAGCTACTGCTATATATCCTAGTAATACAAATGGTATAAGTTCTTTCTTTGCCATAACTGTTAAAATCATTGCAAAACCTACTGCTGGTAACATTTTACCTGCAACTGATAATCCTGTAATAAGCCATGCTGGTATAAGCTCGATAACCATCTTTAATCCTTCTGCGCTATAAGCTCCAGCGAATCCAATAATAAATCCAACTACTGCAAATACTACTACTGTTGCGTTTGCAGCTACTCTAAATTGACCAAATTTCTTTTTATCTAATCCTTTTTTTGCATATGAAGTTAATCCTGTTGCAAAAGTATAAGTTGCTGTAATTAAGAATTGGAATGCTACTGCGAATGGGAATGATAATGCAAGTGCAGTTGCTGTATCCATTCCAGCTCCTTTCATTGTGATAGCCATAATTGTACCAACAATTCCAGGTCCCATTGGGTTTGGTGGCACTGTTCCACCTGCTCCAACTCCGAATCCCATAAATGCAAGTTCACCAACAGCTCCCATTGCAAGTCCAGTTGGTATGTCACCTAAAATAATACCTACTCCAAATGATAAAATGATACAACGATTTGTATAAATACCTAATAGCATACCTGATAGACAAAATGCTGTCCATAATCCTATCAACGTACATTGAATAATTGATATTTCCATTATATATACCCTCCTATTTAATTTATATATAACCTCCTAAAATCTCTTTTAGGAGGATTTTTACTTAAAAATTAATCTAAATATTTTGTTATATCAACTTGAACAGCTCCGTCATTACCTGAAGGTGTAGTTTTTGTATTAAACTTAATTCCATATTTTTCTGATAATTCTTTAATTGCAGCTTTATCTTCTTTACCTAAGTATATAGAACGAGTTACTTGCTCTTTTCCTTCTCCGTTATGTATGTTTCCTAAGTTTATTTCTTTAACTGGAACTCCTCCAGCAATTAATTTTAATGCATCACTTGGTGTTTTACATACTATAAATATTTTTTGTTTAGGTGATGCTTTAAATATAATTTCACATGTATGCTCTATTGAGAAAAATCTCATAGCTACTGATTTAGGTACAACTGTTTTCATTAGTGTTTGTTGAATTTTATCTTGACTAGCTTCATCGTTTGCAACTATTACAGTATTAACTCCTAAAGCGTTTAACCACATTTGACCTTGTCCGTGGATTAATCTCTCGTCAACTCTCATCATTTCAATATTAGGTGTATTCATATTAACCTCTCCTTTTACCAATATAATTCCCAATCTTTATAAAATCTCATTAATGCTTCTAAGTAATAATAGTCTCCCCATATATTACCTTCGTCTACACCTTTACCTGAATGCCATGAGTAAACTCCGTGTAATAAGACCGGTTTTCCTTCTCCAACTTCTTTATTTGTATATTTATCCATTAGAGTTCTTAGTATATTGTGCATTGCATATTTATATACTTCTTTATCTTCATCTACTTCTGGAAGATATTTATTCATTTCATGCATACCACATACTGCAATTGCTGCTGCTGATGAATCTCTTGATTGATCATCTCCATCACCAAAAATTAAATCCCAGTAACAAATATTATCTTGTGGTAATCTATTTAAGAAATAGTTTGTCATTCCTTTGTATAAATTAAATGCATGAGTATTTTTTGTACTTCTATAATTTAGTGGTATTCCATATATACCCCAAGCTTGTCCTCTAGCCCAAGCTGAACTATCATTATAACCTTGTCTAGTTACTCCTTTTACTGGTTCTCCAGTTTCTGGATTCATATAGAAAGTGTGGAATGCTGAAGCATCATCTCTTATAACATAGTTACATGAAGTTTCAAAATGAGTTTCTGCAATATTTCTATATTTACTATCCTTAGTTACATCTGTCGCCCAATATAATAATGGAATATTTAGTAAACAATCTATTATAAATCTATAATGATCTTTGTTTCCAAGTTCTCCCCAAGCTTGAATAAATCCACCTGGTTCTTGATATCTTCCAATTAATTTATTTGCAGCTTTTATTGATGCTTCTTTTGCAACTTCTGAACCTGTTAATTTATATGCACTAACACATGATAGTGAATAAAGGAATCCTAAATCATGGTGATCTATTTCTATATCTTTATCTACCCTATTTTTAAATGATAAAACATTTTTTTCTGCTAACTCTCTATATTTATTATCTCCTGTATACTCATAAGCAAGCCATAATAATCCTGTCCAGAAACCATCTGTCCATTCTATATTCTCAATTATTGGATATATGTTATTTTTAGTTGCTGAGTATGGAAACTTATCTTTAAAATAATTCATATTAGCATCAATTTGTTTAATAACGTTTTCTATAGCAGTTTTAACCTCTTCTTTAGTTAAAAGTTTTGTATTTAAAAACTCTTCTCTTTTTTTAATTCTCTCTACATTTATACTTTTAATCATATATATCTCCTAAAGTTTACTTACTATCTAAGTACGTCCATTTTTACTTCGTCCATATCTGTGAATGTTTGGTTTTCTCCACACATTCCCCATATGAATGTATAATCACTTGTTCCAACTCCTGAATGAATTGACCAACTTGGTGATATTATAGCTTGTTCACCTTTTACTACTAAGTGTCTAGTTTCTGTTGGTTCTCCCATGAAGTGGAATACTCTTGTATCATCTTCCATATCAAAGTAGAAGTAAACTTCCATTCTTCTTTCATGAGTGTGACATGGCATTGTGTTCCAAGCACTTCCTTCTTCAAGTACTGTCATTCCCATTAATAATTGACAGCTTTCACATACATTTGGATGAACATATTGATATATTGTTCTCTTATTAAGTGTTTTACTATCTCCAAGTTTAACTGGATTTGCTTTTTCTATTTCTATTTTTACTGTTTTGTACTCTTTGTGAGCTGGTACTGAGTTTAAGTAAAGTTTTGCTGGATCTTCTGGATTAACTGATTTGAATTTTACTTCTTTATTTCCTTTTCCAACATATAATCCATCTCTTCTATTTAATGTGTATTCAACACCATCAATTGTTACTATTGCAGGTCCGCCTATATTTATTAGTCCAAGTTCTCTTCTTTCTAAGAAATAGTCAACTCCCATTCCTTTACCAGCTTCTAATGTAAGCTCTTTGAAAACCGGTTTAATACCTCCAAATATAATTCTATCTACATGGCTATAAGTTAATTTTATTTCATCATCTACGAAAATTTCTTCTACTAAGTAATGTTTTCTTAACTCCTCTGTAGTATATTTTTTTGAATCCTCTGGATGATTTGCATATCTATATTCCATAATACCCTCCTACAAACTACTTATTGGTAAACCGATTTTTGAAAACCGATTTACTTATCTTATGAGTTTATTATATTTATTATTGAAAAGGTTGTCAATATGTTTCTCGCATTTATTTTTAAGATTTCGTCATTATTTTTATTAAGTATATTGTATATATTTCAATAATCTAGTATTTACATATCAAATCTTTAATTAGAGCCTATATTTTATTAAAATTTATTTAAATATTTATATTTATGATATTAATTTTTATATCAACAAATTACTAAAAAGATTATAAAAAACTACATAAAGGAAGAAATTATATATCATTTATATATCTTTATAGAATATTTTAAAGTTCTATTTTAACTTTATTAAATACATCTTTATTTTTTCTTTATATTCTTCACTTTCTTTAAAGTAGACTCTACTTTCTCCAATAAGAAATCTATACCTTATACATTATATATAAAAATGAAACTTCATTTAAAACATCTATTTAATTACAATAAAAAAGAGATTACTTAAAATTAATTAGTAATCTCTTTTTTTAAATTATTTATGTATTTTTAAATTAAACTTCTGTCATATCTTTTTTTGCTGGTTTTGTATCTTTTTTTCCTTCATATGCATTTATGTACATTTGTTTTATTTCACTCATAAGAGGATATCTTGGATTTGCTCCAGTACATTGGTCATCAAATGCCTGCTCAACCATTTCATCTAAAGTTGCATAGAACTTATCTTCTGAAACTCCAGCCTCTTTTATTGATTTTGGCATTCCAACAGTATTATTTAAATCATCAATAGCTTTTAATAAGCTATCAACTTTTTCATCATCATTATTTCCTGGAAGTCCAAGATAAGCTGCTACTCTTGCATATCTCCACTTAGCATTTGGATATTTATATTGTGGGAATGCTGCTTGTTTTCTTGGCGCATCTTCTGCATTAAATTTAATTACTTCTTTTATTAATAAAGCATTTGCCATTCCATGTGGTATATGATGGAATGCTCCAAGTTTATGAGCCATTGAGTGACAAACTCCTAAGAAAGCATTAGCAAATGCCATACCAGCCATTGATGCTGCATGAGCCATTTTTTCTCTTGCTTTTACATTTTCTGCTCCATTTAAATATGAAACTGGAAGATATTTAAATACTAATCTTATTGATTCAAGCGCTAATCCATTTGTATATTCAGAAGCTAATACTGAAACATAAGCTTCTAAAGCATGAACTAAAACATCAATTCCTGATGCTGCTGTAAGTCCTTTTGGCATACTCATCATAAGTGCTGCATCAACAATAGCCATATTTGGAGTTAATTCATAATCAGCAAGTGGATATTTCACACCTGTTTCTTCATCTGTTATAACAGCAAATGGAGTAACTTCTGATCCTGTTCCTGCTGATGTTGGAATTGAAACCATCATAGCTTTCTTTCCAAGCTCTGGGAACTTAAATACTCTCTTTCTTATATCCATAAATCTCATAGCAAGTTCATCAAATTTAACATCTGGATGTTCATAAAGAACCCACATTATTTTTGCTGCATCCATTGGTGATCCGCCACCAACTGCAATTATTACATCTGGATTAAATGAAAGCATTTCTTTAGCACCATTTTTTGCAGCACCAAGGGTAGGATCTGGTTCAACACCTGTAAATACTTTAAATTCAATATCACAATCTTCTAATATCTCTCTAATTTCATCTGTATATCCAAGATCAAATAAAACTTTATCAGTTACGATGAATGCTTTTTTCTTGCCCATTTCACATAGCTCTTTAAGAGCAATTGGAAGACATCCATATTTAAAGTAAGTTTTTTCAGGAACTCTAAACCAAAGCATATTTTCTCTCCTCTCAGCCACACTCTTAACGTTTAATAAATGCTTAGGACCTACGTTCTCTGAAACTGAGTTTCCTCCCCATGATCCACAACCAAGAGTTAAAGAAGGTGCTAATTTAAAGTTAAATATATCACCTATCGCTCCTTGTGATGAAGGCATATTTACTAAAGTTCTTGCTGTTTTCATTGTTGCACCAAATTTATCAATTCTATCTCTTGATTTAATTTGGTCTGTATAAAGTACTGATGTATGACCAAAGCCACCAAGTTCTATAAGTCTTGCTCCCATCTTTAATGCTTCATCAAAAGTTTTAGCTCTATACATTCCAAGTATTGGTGATAGTTTTTCATGTGAAAATGGTTCTTCAAGTTCAACTGATTTTACTTCTCCAATTAAAACTTTTGCATCTTTTGGAACTTTAACTCCAGCCATTTGAGCAATTTTATATGCTGATTGACCAACAATAGCTGCATTTAATCCACCTTTTTCATTTAATATAACTTTTCTTACTTGATCACATTCTCTATCATTTAAAAGATAAGCTCCTCTATCCATAAGCTCACTTCTAACTTCGTCATAAACTTCATCTAAAACTATAATACTTTGTTCTGATGCACATATAACACCATTATCAAATGTTTTTGAAAGTAAAATAGAGTTAACAGCCATTTTAATATGTGCTGTTTCATCAATAATTGCTGGAGTATTTCCAGCACCAACACCTATAGCTGGTTTTCCTGATGAATAAGCTGCTTTAACCATTGCAGGTCCACCAGTTGCTAATATAATATCAGCTTCTTGCATAACTTTTTGAGATAGTTCTACTGACGGCTCATCAATCCAACCAATTATGCCCTCTGGAGCCCCTGCTTTAACTGCTGCATCTAAAATTATTTGAGCAGCTTTAATTGTAGCATTTTTAGCCCTTGGGTGAGGTGAGATAATTATTGCATTCCTTGTTTTTAAAGATATTAAAGCTTTAAAAATTGCAGTTGATGTTGGATTTGTAGTTGGAACTATAGCTGCAACTACTCCAATTGGTTCTGCAACCTTTGTAATTCCAAAAGTTTTATCTCTCTCTATTATTCCACAAGTCTTCATATCTTTATATTGATTATAAATATATTCAGCTGCAAAATGATTTTTTATTACTTTATCTTCTACAATTCCCATCCCACTCTCTTTAACAGCTATTCTTGAAAGTTCAATTCTAGCATTATTAGCAGCCATTGCTGCAGCTCTAAAAATATCATCTACTTGTTCTTGAGTGTATGTTTGAAACTTTTTTTGAGCAGATCTTAGCTGTTCCATTCTTTTCGCTAGTTCTTCTGAATTAGTGACCTTCATAATAATTCCTCCTTAGCTTTATTTCTTAAGCCTTATTACACTTTAATAGTTTTAGAATTATTATGATAATTTATTCATTTTTACTTATTAAGTTCTTCTTTAAAATCCTCTAAAATTTTAGATACAACATTACCATTTAATTGTTTATACCATTTTAAGTATCCTGATTCTTGAAGTGCAACAAATATGTGCTTACTTAAATCCATCCAAATTTCCGGAATATAAACCCATACAATTTCTTCGTATCTACAACTTAATAAAAAATGTTCTACTCCCCAAAATACATAATCAGTTATTTTATGTGCTTTCATAAAATGTTTATAATCTGAAACAACTTTATCTGTTAATTTATATTCGTATATATCAACATAAAAATAATCAAATGTTTCTCCTTTTGCTTTAAAAGCATCCTCGTTGATTATTTTTATTTTTTCATTTTCTCCAAAATTATTTTTATAAAGATCTATAATATCTTTTTCAAACTCATATACTATTATCTCTTTAACTTCATCTCTCTTTGCCATCTCTTGAACAGTAAATCCAAGTCCAAGTCCAACAACTCCAACTCTTCCATAAGCATTTTTTATAATTCCATAAGTACTTTCAACTTCCCTAAAATCCAATCTCATCCAATACTTATCTCTGCCTATAAGTTCAAAAAAATCTAACTCTATACCTTGTTCATTATCATAAAGATATCCTTCTGTATTTTCAAAAGGCCCCTTTCTCTTAACTATCTTATGATCATTTATTTGCCCTTCTTTTAATACTTTGTTATATTCTTTAATTTTCTCTACTACAAATTTTTTTACATATGGTTTCACTAAAAACCATCCTTTCTACATTTATTACTCTTTCCTTACTTAATAATAAATTCGCCTTAAAACTTAGTATACCTTTATTTTTTAAAATTTACATAAATTTTTTAATTCTGACTGGTTTACTTTGAATTAAATTGTGTTATAATATATTATAAGTTTAAAACTAAAATTAATTATAAGGATAGGTGAAATAAATGAAAAACATAACAATAAGCGAAGCAGCTTACAATGAATTCAAAGAATTTTTAGATGAAAATAAAGTTGAAAGTTATAATATAAGAATAAACTTAGCAGGAATGGCTTGTAGTGGTCCAGTATTCAATATCACTGTTGAGGAAGCTAATGATAATGATGTTGTTGAAACAATAAATGAAGTAAACTTCATTATGGAAAAATCATTAATAGATGAATTTGGTGGATTTATATTACTTTCATCAGAAGAAAACAACGGAAACGGATTAAGCTTAAAACCAGTAATCGCTCCAGAAGGTGGTTGTGGTTCATGTGGTGGTGGATGTCACTAATCCATCAAAAAAGGATGTCTTAAATAATTTAAGACATCCTTTTTATTTTAAATTTAAAAATATTCAAAACTAAACTTACTATTTAAAATTAAGTTATTATTTTATTATTTTTGTAATAGCAACATCCTTAGTAAAGTCATAATCTGTATAAGCTTCATTTATTTGATTAATTTTATTTAACATATCAATCCAATATTTATTTTTTACAGCTTTTCCTTCCTTGTCTTTACCTTCTAAACCACTTAATTTTTTATCATTAAACTCTTTATAAAAATTCTTAGTTTTCTCTGATAAATTTTTCATAACTTTAAAATCTTGCAAATCTTTTCCTGAAAGACTTAATTCATTAGCTTCAGTATTCATTATATTATTTAAACTGTTTTCTAAATAATTTTCTATTCTTGAATAAACTTCATTTTGTAATATTGAACTTGTATCTATTTTTTTCTTAAAAAATAAATTTGAGTAATTTGAATTATAATAATTATAATCATCCCAAAGTTCAATTAAGCATTCGGAAATATCACCATAATTTTTATATAAAGTTAATACCTCTTCATTACTAATCTTTTTTATTTCAATTGATTTGTTTAATATATCATATATTTTATCATTACTAATTTTTATACTTTCAATATTTTTGTATGAATTAATACCTACTCTATGTTCATATCTACTATTATTTAAATACATTATTATATTAAATATAAAACTTACAAAAATTATTAATACAAGTAACGTTAAATACTTATTATGTTTTTTTAATTTATGCATATTAACACCCCTTATAATTTATATATTAACATAAAGGACATATTTTTTCTATTAACTTAACAATTTTAAACATTTATTTATTTTTATTACAATTTTTTATATATAAAAACTACCTTGCCCAATCATGTATTACTCCTCTAATCATTTGAAGAGCAGCATCCCCACTTTCAGATTTCTTTATAGTTTTATTTATATGCTTTATTGTTCCAAAAGGTTTTTTAAGTGAAAGGTTACAATCTCCTGTTATTACCCATATAACATTTTTTATATTTGGTTTTATAGTAAGCTCTTCTTCTCCTTCTCCGTCAGTAAAATAAATTAAAATTCTATCTTGAAGCCTATTATCTTTAATATATTCAAACACCTTAGAAAATTTAGTTGCACCATTTTTCTTACTTCTATCTTTAATATCTCTTGGTGTTTTTATATCATATACCCTTCTTATTTCATCATCACATTCTATAACTTTTATTTTATTTACTCTACTTCTTGTTATAGAAAGTATTTCAATCATTATTTTATGTACTTCCTCATCACTCATACTAGCACTTATATCTATTGCAACAATAACTTCCGGAATGGAATCACGTAAAACTCCTCTAAGGTCTACTCTATTAGGTTGTCTTCTATCTCTCCTAACAGTAGTTTTTTTATATCCACTCTTTACAATTGGAAGAAGTCTTTTTAAAGTATTTTTCCAATCAATTTCTTCTTTTTCTTTATATCCTTTAATAATATCTAATATACTTTTTGGAGTATCTCCTTTTGCTGAACTTATAGCAGTCTTTTTTGTAAGTTCTTTTACTCTTTCATTATCTATCTCAATATTTTCCCAAATATCATGAGCTGTTTCACTGTCATATTCTCTTTTTACTTTATCACTATCTTTTTTTGATTTATTTTTTGATATTCTCTTTTTAATAGCCTTATCTATTTCTTTTGTATAATATTCAATAGACTTATCTTCTTTAAGTTCAATATTATATTCCATAGATACAGCTTGAAGCCTCTTACAATCCATTGGAAGATGTTTTATAAACTGATTTACTGATATATCCATAGCAACACTTACAGCTTCTTTACTATAAGTATTTTTAAGTTCCTTTTCTCTTTCATAATGATTAAACATTATATGATATATTTCATGTTTAAAAAGGGCCCCCATTTCTCTTTTTGTATTATTTAAAAATAATATTGGATTAAAAAACATTTTAAATCCATTTAAAGTAGGAGTTGTTGCAAGCGGCCAAGATATATCAAGTTTTATATCTCTATCAACTTTAAGCATAAAATTACCAAAAAAACTATCTTCCTCTTCAATTTCATTTATTACTATTTTTTCTATCAAGCCAAAAAATTCTCTTTTAAATTTACTTGAAACATCATTTATATTTTGAAATTCAAGAGCCTCTTTTAAAAGCAAATTTCTTTTATCATCAAAACTTGTATCCATACCTTTCCTCCTACTTAAGTTTATGGTGTTATATTAAAAATTTATACTTCTAAAAAGTCATTTAAATAAAAATTTAGAATTTAATTAATAACAAAATAAACTTAAACATAAATATCAAAAAATGCATCTAAAAACTCATCTGTATCAAGAAGAGCTTCATAGACTTTTTTATTTCCTTCCTGCTTAACTTCCTTCATTATTCCAAGTCTTAAATCTCTTGGATAACATTTTAAAACTTCTCCAAATATAGAAAGTTCACTGTTAAATGAATTTAAAGCTTCTAAATATAACAAGCTACTCTTAGCTAATATATAAAGTCTTGAACTATTTTCGCTATATAATCTCTCTTTAATATTTTCAGGTAATATATCAAACCTAAAAATTTCTTCTGGCTTAATCATAGGTTTCTTTTTATTATTTATAAAACTTGCAAAATCAGTTGATATATTAACTCCTAAATTTCCTTTAACTGTACTTAAAAATACATCAAATGAATATCTTTCTTTATTATTTTTATAAACTTTATAAGCTTTAGATACTCTTTCATAACTTCTAGGGGTAGCTTTAATACTTTCATTTGAATTTGGAGTATTTAAATATTCTGGAAATGTACTTATAAATTCAATAACATCTTCATCAATATTCCCCTCTTTGCTCATTGCCCACTTAATCCATTCTTTAACATCTACTTCCATATCAAGCCAAACAAATCTATCTTCTTGTGCTGGATCCATATCAACAACTGCATATTCACTATCTCTATAATTATCATATTTATTTGATGGATTCATAGCTGCAAGTATTTTAACTTCACTATTAAGGCTATATCCATTTATTTCTCTATTCAAAATTAAATTCATAAGCTCCTGTTGAACAGCATGCTCACATCTATTAAGCTCGTCAATAAATAACAATACATTTCGTCCATTTTCTATAAGGTCTGAAATTTTAGAAAGTTTATCATGTGTTGCATAAACAGTTCTTCCTCTTACCACTGTTGGAAGTCCACCTATTTCCCCTTCCTTTAAAAGATTTGCATCTATTGTAACAAGAAAATAATTATTTTTCTTTGCTATTTCTCTTGCAAGTGCAGTTTTTCCTATACCACTTTCTCCAATAATAAGTGGTACATCATTTGAAGCCATAACTAACTCTGCTGCACTTAAAACATCTGAATATCTCATTTTGTCTACCTCCCTAAAGCTTACAATCCACTAAAAGTTTTTTTGTTTCTTTATCACCATATTTCCTTATAAAAGAAACTTTATCCATTTCTAATATTTCTAAATCCAAAAAGTTTTTCATATACTCTCTTGTCATTTCACCTTTATCTAACTTTTCAATTAATACATCAACAACAAGTTCTGGATCTATACTTTCATAAAGATACTTAACAACATTTATATTATCTTCTATAAAAAGCTTCATCTCATCATAAGAATATCCTGCTATATAATTAATAGCTTCCTCATCTTTAATTACAGAAAGTCTCTTTACTTTAAGGGTTGGCTTTTCTATAAATCTTATAGCTCCCCAATAGTTTAATACAGCTGCTTCTTGTACTTCTTCTGAAGGATTTTCAATATACTTTATTGCATCATAATCTTTATTTACAGCCAACAATTTAAGTTCTTCTGAAGGATTTTCTACATATTGAATTGCCCATCCTTTTGATTTAACAGCTTCCTTTATAATTTTTTCATTTGGATTTTTTATATATTTTAAAGAATTCCATAAAGCCCTTACAGATGAAATTGCAACTTCTTCATCTAAGTTATCAATATACTCTATTGCTAGCGGATCACTTTTTACAGCAAGTCTTTGAAGCTCAACTTCTGGATTTTCTATAAATTTAATCATCATACCATTTCCTCTAAGAGCTACCTTTTTCATATCTTCTGTAGGATTTTCTATTTCAGCAATTCTCATAGGATTTTGTTCAATCATTTTTATTAATTCTTTTTCATTTAAATCAACGTCTTTCACTATAACACCTCTTAATCACTAATACGTATCTCTATAACAACTTAAAAATCTAATGTTTATTTTAAATTAATTTATAATATATACTATTTTCTAAAGATAAATTATTTAATCTAAATATTATAAATTTAAAAATACACTTAAAATAAATTTATTTTAAACTAATTAAAAATCAAAACTCATCTAAAAAACAATTATTCAAATTAATTATTTATTAATAATTATTATTTATAAATTATATCATTTCTTACCATTATACTCAACATTATCTTTTTAAAAAAATCTATTAATTTAAAATATAATTTTATACTTATTATAATTTTATATTAATATGTAAATACTTATCAAATTTTATTAATTTTCCTTTTTAAATAATAAAAAAACTAGATACCTTTTTAAAAAGTATCTAGACTATTTTTAAATATTAATCTTTGTATTTATCTATTTCTTTTTTTATTAAATATAGAAGATTATTAAGTTCCCAAACATCTCCGTCTTCTATTAATTTATTTAATGATTTCTCATATCTGCTTGCCTCAGGTATTTTTCCTAAAGATATAAGAACTAATATACTATTCATTATATCTGAGATTATTCCTGATTTAACTTCAAATAACTTTTGAGCATCTTTAATTTCATCTTTTATCTCAAGCATTTCTTCATCAAGTTTAAATGCAGCATCTGCAGCACTTTTAAGTTTTTTCTTAAGTTCAACAGGAATTTGCTGCTTATACTTATAGTTTAATGAATGCTCTATAGTTGCCCAGAAATTCATAGCAAGAGTTCTTATTTGAAATTCAGCTAATATATCAACTGGCCCCTCTGCCATATTTACTGTATACTTAATTATCATATGGTAGCTTCTATATCCACTTGATTTTACACCTCTTACATAATCCTTCTCATAAAGGACTTGCATATCACGTCTTCCCCTTAAAAGCTCAACAACCCTGTCTATATCATCAACAAATTGGCACATAACTCTTATCCCTGCTATGTCTTCCATTTCATATCTTATTCTATCAACAGGAATCCCAAATTTATTGGCTTTTTCTAATATACTTGCAACTTCTTTAACTCTTCCAGTTACAAATTCAATTGGAGAATATTCTTTTTTCTTTCTGTATTCTTTTCTTATACTTTTTAGTTTAACTTTTAGTTCATCTACTGCCTGATCATAAGGCACTAAAAAACTCTTCCAATCATTAATAGCCATTAAAATAACCCACCTATTCCTTATTACTACACTATATTATACCAAAAACTAAACTTTATGTGATATACCATTTATAATTAAAATTATGTTAACTGATTAAAACTATTAAACAGTATAAATTACTTATTTTATTTTTAGCATAATAAAGAGCTAAAAATAAAATTTTAGCTCTTTATCAATATAATATATTCATTAATATTTTTATTCTGTAGTTACGTTTTAAACTATTATAAAATTTTATATAAAACTGTATTACTAATTTATCAAATATTAGAATTTAAATAATTAAAAACTATATTACAATGAAAATTCACTTAAAATATAAACTATTCCTTTATAAACTTAGGATTAAAACATATAAAGTCAGCTGCTGTCATTATATATTCTACCCCATCAAATTCACCTTCTAGTACTCTATTTAAACATTTTCCATGAAGATGTCCATATATAACCTTCTCAACACCATACTCTTTACATATTTCAGTAAATTGTGATGATTCAAACTTTTCATTTGTTGGAGGATAATGAAGCATAACAATAAATTTATTAAAACCTTTTTTCTTTGCTTCATCAAGTGAAAGTTTAAGTCTTATTCCTTCTCTTGCATATATTTTTTCATCATGAGCTGTAAATCTTTCAGTACCTGGACATATCCATCCTCTTGTACCACAAATTGCATAATCTCCATACTCATAAAAATTATTTTGCAAAAATTTAGTGTTCTCAAACATTTTATTTAGTTTGCTAATACTTCCCCACCAATAGTCATGATTACCTTTTGATATAATTTTTCTTCCTGGAAGCTTGTTTATCCAATGAAGGTCTTCTTCACTTTCATCTGATTTCATTGCCCAAGATATATCTCCAGCAATTAAAACAGTATCTTCTTCTTTTATTTTTGATAACCAATTTTCTCTTATTTTTTCATGGTGATCCTTCCAATGTTCTCCAAAAATATCCATTGGTTTATCACCACTTAACGCCAAATGTAAATCTGATATAGCATATAAAGCCATGTCTTAAAATCACCTTTCTATATATCTATATTTATCTATAAATAATGCATTTTATTAACTTATTCTATAAAAAATCAATAAAAAATTATTAATTCATACAAAAAATCACTCTATATAGTATACACTATATTAATATTTTCCTATCATTTTATAAGTTACTAAATATTATATCATTATATACTTATCTTTTTCCAATGAGTTTGTAAATATGTTAAAAAATAAAGTCTTCATACACTTTGAAGACCTTATTTATATAAACTTATTTTATTCTTATTAAGTATTAAAATTTATATTATTTTAACCTAAAAGTTTTTGATAAAACTTTTTATTCTTAAACTTAAATATAAAAAAACCTTGATAGGTAAAATACCAAGGTTTTTTATAAATAAAATTTA
>NZ_AVSV01000030.1 GCF_000498355.1 Clostridium sp. Ade.TY
TTAAATGTTATAATATAAAATATAATTTAAAGTTTATAAAAAATTAACTTTTATTTTTCATTAATATATATAAAGTTTAATTTTTTTATTTTTATAAATATAATTTAGTAAAGGTTGAAAATTTATGAGAAGAAAAAGATACAAAAAAAGAACTAAAATTAAAAATAGAGTTTTGAAATTAATATTAATATTCTTAATTACCCTTAGTTTAACCACTTTTTTAAGTGGATATATTCATAAAAATTATAATAACTCAAAAATAACAGAATCTAATGAAAACAAAATGAAACAAACTAAAGAAAATATAAAAGATATAAAAACTTCTTCTAACATAACTAATATTTTATTAGTAAATAAGAAATACTCTGTTGATAGCTCTTATAAGCCTTCTGACCTTGTAATTCCTGAAGCTACTTATAATAATCATTCTCTTAAAATGCAACAACCTCTTAGAAAAGATGCCGCTACCTCTTTTGAAAATATGTTTATAGCAGCTGCTAAAGATAATATAATTCTTAAAGGTATATCTGGTTTTAGGTCTTATGATTATCAAGTTTCAGTATTTAATAATAGCAAACAAAGAAATGGATATAATCATGCTGAAAAATATGTAGCTAAACCTGGTCATAGTGAACATCAAACTGGACTTGCAGTGGATGTTTTATCGAATGAATATAATAACTTAAATGAAGGCTTCGAAAATACAAAAACATTTAAATGGTTAAAAGAACATATGAGTGAATTTGGATTTATTTTAAGATATCCTAAAGGTAAAGAAACTATAACTGGATATAATTATGAACCTTGGCATTTAAGATATGTAGGAAAAGATACTGCCGAAAAAATTAATAACAGTGGAATAACTTTAGAAGAATATTTAAATAAATAAAGTAGGGATTAAATATATCCCTACTTTTTATTTTCTTAAGTCTATATTATCAATAACTTCCAATCCTAATTCTTTTGCAAAATCTATAGCCATTTGAAAATCTCTCATATCTTTAGGTTTATGTGCATCTACACCTATTATTCTTCTTACATTATATTCTTTAGAGAGTTCCCAAAATTCTCTTATTGGATACATATATCTTTCACCATGATTATACTTTATTCTTCTCTTTTTGAATCCATTTATGTTTATTTCTATAGGCATATCAAGTTCCTCTGCTTTTTTTAATATTCTTCTTGATGCCTTAACTGAATACTCATCCCAATCTCTATATCCAATTCCAAATACATCTGGGTGAGCTATGTAATCAAATAGTCCACTTTCCATTGATTCAATTACAAAATCAACATATTTTTCTAAACTATCTGGTGTTAAATAACTTCCTATATAAAACCACTTCCCATTATAAGGAAAAAAATGAGCTCCAAGTATTAAATAATCAACCTTAAATTTTTCTCTTAGCTCATCATAAAGCCATAAAAAGTCTGGAAAATATTCGCATTCTATTCCCTTTTTTATTTCTATTTTATCTCCATACATTTCTTTTACTTCATCAATTTCTTTAAAATATTCTGGAAGCTCTTCATATTTCATTCTATTTTCATTATCTATATTTTTTCCAGGATGCGGCAAGTGATCTGATAACCCAATAACATCAAATTCTTCTCTGATAGCTTCTTCTACATATTCTTTAATTGTTCCAACTGCATGATTACATCTATAATTATGAGTATGATAATTTGTTTTCATTTAAAATCCCTCCTATACATATTATATGTTAAAACCGTACACTTATTTTAGTGTACGGCTTATTTTTTCTATATTTACTTTATCATCTTACTTTCCAAAAGTCTAATTAACTATTTCCCATATTTCTCTTTAATATATTATTCTATAAAATTAAATATAGTATCTAGATAATCATGCAATATATCATCCATTTCTAAGTATAATTCATGTTTTCCATTATCAAATCTAACTAATTTACAATCTTTATATAACTCTTTAAATTTATTATGTCCTATATCTTCCACAAAATCATCTCTACCTGCTTGAAAAAGTAATATTGGAATATCTATGTTAGAAATATTTTTTTCATCTATTAAATACTCTGTTGCTAAAATGGCCTCACTTAACCATGTAAATGATCCTCCACCTCTTCTAAGCTCTTCATTATCTATTAATTTATTATGATAATTTCTATATCTATGTTCATTTGAAGTTGCAGCTGATTCTAAATCAAATTTATCATCAAAAACTGTTTGTCCAAATATAAAATTATCACCTTTTCCTAACTTAGCCATTGTTTTAGCTATTAATTTAGCTAGTTTATGTGGTACTTTTCCAGTTTTTATTCTAAACATCGGAGTACTTAATATAGCCTTCTTAAAATACCCCTTATGTCTTTCAAGAAATATACATCCTATAGCTCCTCCCATTGAGTGTGCATATAAATACATTTTTCCTGAAGTATCTTTAACTATTTCATCAAGAAATTTCTTTAAATCTTCAATATAATAATCAAATTTTTCTACTGTAACTTGAGTTTTATCTAATTTCCCAAAGGCTCCAGACCTTCCATGTCCTCTATGTTCTATACCAAAAACTGAATAACCATTTTTAAGAAAATAATAAATTATTTCTTCATATTTTCCTAAAAATTCAGTAAACCCATGACTTATTACTATCTTGCCTTTTTCATTTTTTAGAATATACTTTTCATAATATATTTTTTCATCCTTTACACCTTTAAAATATCCAGTCTCTCTAATATTATTTAAAAATGTAGTAGCTTCTTCTACATCTTTTTTAATACTTCCATAATCTTTAAAATAATTTATTTTTGAATTATCCACTATAAATCTAGCCTCCCTTTTTTACTTAAATAATAAGAGGAGATAAAATAAGTATTCTCCTCTTTTAATTATTATAATTATAAAATCTCAATAACACATAACCAATATATTCAAATCTATATTATACGAATATAATACTATTATTAATTATTCATTTCAACTTTCAAATATATTTACTCCTTTTTAAGTTGTAAAATAAACTCACTTCCCCTATTAAGTTTACTATTAACCTTTATTTTTCCTTCATGACATTCGACTAGACTTTTAGCTATAGTTAATCCAACTCCAACTCCGCCTGTTTTTCTATTTCTTGATTTATCAACTCTATAAAATCTTTCAAATATATATTTTAAATCATTATCACTTATTCCAATACCATCATCCTTTATAGATATATATGTATAATCATTATCTTCATAAGATGATATATTTATATGCCCATACTCATTTGTATACTTTATACTATTTGATATTATATTTATTATAGCCTGACTAATTTTATCTTTATCAGCATTTATAAAGCTATTACTTAAGTATAATTTTAAGCTTATATTTTTATCTAAAATTTGCTTTTCAAAATTTATACACAAAGTTTCTATAAGATCTTTTACATTAATTTTTTCTTTATTTAACTTTATTATATCTCCTTCATATTTACATAAATTTTCTAAAGATTTAACTAATCTATTTAATCTTTGAATTTCTTCATAAATACTTTTTAAACGTTCTTCTGTTGGTTCTAAAACACCGTCAATTAAAGCTTCAACTTGTACTTGTATTGTAGTTAATGGAGTTCTAAGCTCATGTGATATATCTTTAGTTAATATTTTTCTAAGTTTATCTTCTTCACTAAGTGTATAGGCTAATTTATTCACCGAATTTACCATAGAATTTATTTCTTCAATTTTATTTTTATAAATAATCTTTTTTGAATAATCTCCTTCTGAAATTAATTTTGTAGCATTTATAACTTTTATTATAGGCTTACTTATTGTGTGTGATAAAACTATACCAATGATTAATGAAAAAAATATTGCTAATATTAAGACTCCAATTAAAACATTATTTAATGTATCAAAAAATATTAAATCTGAATCATTATAATAAAATGGCCCTATATATTCTATTTGTAAAATACCTATATTTTTATTATTATTTTTTATATTTATTTTTTCTATAGTATTTTCACCATTTATATTTGGATTTATCTTATTTGTATTTTCTTTATTTTTTTCCAAAACTGATTCACAAAGCAATTTATTTACTTTTCTTGCATCCCATATTACTTCTTTATTATTGTTTGTAAGCTTTATTATAAATCCTTGCTTTGCTGCATTTAATCCAATAGTATTTATATTTTCCTTATCAAAAATTCCATATTTATAAGAGTTTGAAATATTTGAAATAATTTCTGACTTTTTCTCATTTATACTATCTTCTATATAACTATTAAAATTTTTCTTTATAAAAATATTTGCAATTATACCTACCATAAAAACTAACATTAAAGAAAACGCTATAAATATTAATGTTACTCTATATTTTAATTTATTCAAAAATTAATCACCACCAAACTTATATCCAATTCCATGAACTGTTAAAATGTATTTTGGATTTTTATTGTCATCTTCTATTTTGAATCTTATATTTTTAATATGAGAATCAATTATTCTATCATAAACAAAGTTATCCTCTTCCATAGTTTTATTTATAATATCACCTCTTGTAAAAACTTTATTTTTATTTTCTGCTAATTGAAGAAGTATTTTATATTCTGATGGTGTAAGTGTTATTAATTTATAGTTTTTAAACACTTCATAACTATCTTTATCAATTATCAAGTCTCCATTATTAAATGATAGCTTTGATTTATTACTTTTAGTTCTTTTAATTATTGCATTGACTCTTGCTAAAAGTTGCTTTGGACTAAAAGGTTTAGTAACATAATCATCAGTTCCAATATTAAATCCATTTAATATATTTTCTTCATCAACTTTTGCAGTTAACATTATTATTGGAATATCTGATTTTTCTCTTAATATTTTACATACTTCTTCTCCTGAAATATCTGGTAACATTAAATCTAAAACTATTAAATCAGGCTTATTATCATCATAACTTTTTAATGCACTATATCCATCAGTAGCTATAAAAACTTCATAATTATCTTTTTCAAGATAAGCTTTTACTACTTCAATTATTTTAATCTCATCATCAACAATAAGTATTTTATTTTTTTTATTCATAAAATCACCTTTTAACTTATATTTATTTTTCAAATAAAAAAAATCAGTCCTACTATAAAGTTAGTAACTGATTCTTTATTATTTATAATTAACTTATAATAGTTTCTATATTATCATTAAGAATTTCTTGTGTTATGAGTCCTGTATGATCATTTTGTATATTTCCATCTTTGTCTATAAATAATGTTCTAGGTAATGCTTGAACATTATAAGCTTCTGCACCATTTAATTTTTCATCAAACAATATATTCATATTATAATCCTCTTTTTTAACGTACTCAAGAGCCTTATCTTTAGTTTCTCTCATACCATCTGTTAGGTTAACCATTAATATTTCTACATTATCATTTTTATATTTCTTTGATGCCTCATTAAAATATGGCATTTCTGCTTTACATGGTGGACACCAACTAGCCCAAAAATTAACTACAACTGCCTTTTTACCTTTAAAATCAGAAAGCTTTACTTCTTTTCCGTCTTTATTATAAGCAATAAAATTTGGTGCTTTTTCCGCTTTTTCTTCTGGTGCTTTTTCAGTAAACCCACTTTCTACAAACTGTTTACCTTCTTTACTATTTTCATAGTTTTTAGATAAATATTTATACCCTATAAAACTACCTATAAGTAATACACAGAACGCTATAACTATATATATAAGTCTTTTTTTATTAACCAAAAAATCTCCTCCTTAAAATGTTAATAATGATAATACTCTATTTAAATATCCTGTCATCATCATAATTCCTATAAGAATAAGTATTGTTCCAGAAATTATATTTATTATCTTATAATTTCTTTTTATAAAATTAAATGTACCTTTTAAAGTATCAATTAATAAAGCTGATAATATAAATGGAATCCCAAGACCTAAACTATATACTAAAAGCATACTAATCCCTTCTAATGTATGGCTTGAATTTGCTGCAATCATCATTGCTGACCCTAAAAATGGTCCTACACATGGAGTCCATCCAACCCCAAACACAAATCCAAATAATATTGATGAAACTATTGAACTATTTTTTCTTTCCTGCTTTATTCTAAAGGTTCTTTGAAGAAATTTAATTTTTAATATTCCTATATAGTTAAGTCCAAATATTATTAATAATATTCCAGATATTATATTAAAAATATTCATATATTCATTAATTAAGTTCCCAAATTTACCAGCCATTCCTCCAAATAAAGTAAATATAAATGCAAAACCAAATACAAATGCAAATGAATTTATAAGTGCTTTATTTTTCTTATTACCACTATTATTATCTCCCATAAAATATGAAATATATATAGGAACCATCGGTAATATACAAGGTGAAATAAATGTTATTATTCCTTCTAAAAACAATATTATATAATTCATTTACTACCTCCTAAAGTCCACAACTAATTGATTTTAAACTTTGATTATAAATATCTTCCATATTAACATCTTTAAAGCTATCTATAACTTTTATTGAACCAGCTAATTGATCATTTACAAGAATTCCATAATCTTTAGAAGGTTCAAGTTTTGTCTTGGCAGAAAACTTTCCATTTCCCTCATTATTAAACTCTACTTGTTCTCCAGTATACGTATTTATTAAAACAACTTTATCTTTATCTTTTATTCCATCCAATTTAATATTGAAATTACTATGTTTTTCAGCAATAGTTATTAAAGGATCTAATTTCCCATTTTTAAAACTTTTATTTATTATGTTTCCATCAGCTTTAATTCTTTCATAGGTTGAATTTACTTTAACCTCTTCCTTTTTATCTTTCTGATTAAAATAAGAATTTCCCTTTATTCCAATGAAAATACCTATAAAAAGCATACATATAAATATAACTATTAATTTAAATTTATTCAGAATAACCATCCTCTCTTTAAGATTATGATTTAATTTTAACTTTAAGTTTTGTAGATTTTATGAAGATTTCTAAAAAATCTATTTTAAATAAAAATTTCTTATATTTTATTTTTAATTAATACTAAAAAGGAGCCACTTTAGCTCCTTCTTATCATTTTATTTATTAAATTCAAATCCTGAAAATTTTCAATTATTTTTTCAATTTCTAAATCTATTTTTTCTATATTATTTTTTATATCATTGTTTTTGTAACTTAATTTTCTATTTATATCACATATTTTTAATTTAATATTTTTCATCTTAATCAAACTCTCTTTTATTTTTCTTTGAAATGAACTATCATCAAATATATTATTGAAAAATATATCAAAAGCATAATTAAAGCTTCCTATATTTAAATTTATATCTTTAACTATCATATTTACATCTTTCAATTCTTTTTTAAATTTATTTATTGAATATCCTAATTTATTTACTGTTTCTCTTGCAGTATCAATTCTACTATCCTTATTAATTAATAATAAAAAATCATTAAATGTTATATCATATTTTATTGAATTATTAAGGTTTTCTAAATTTTTAATTATATCATCTATTATAATTATACATTTATTTCCTTCTACAATGGCTTCTTTTAGTTCAATTTTTTCCTTTATTAATTTCTCCTTTTTAACTTCTAAAATATGAATATCATGGCCTAATATACTATTTTCTTTTATTACATTATATTTTTCTAAAAGCAACACTTTATATTCCTCGTTTATACTATTTAATTTTTTTATTCTTTTACTTAATAAATCCATATCTATTTTATATTGGTTTATTACAAAAAGACATTCATCATATTTTACTTTAGCTTCAAGATATTCTTTTTCTTCCTTATAAAGTTTATTCTTCTTATTTCTAAATATAGTTAATATTATATTGTAAATAGACATTTTCTTAAGTTTAATTACATCTTTTAACTCCTTATTTACTAACTTATTTAAATAACTCAGTTCATCTTCCTTATGCTTTAATAAAATTTCTAAACTTCTTATTTTTTCTTTTAAAGTTTCTTGTAATATAATTTTTTCTTTACATATGTTAATTCTCTCATTTAAATCTGCAAACATATAAATTCCTCCTAAGGCTAATTATTATATTATATTTTACATTTTTTTGAAATTTCCTTTTTGATATATTATTTATTGTATTTTTGTACATACTATATTTGTACTTTTAATATAAAAGGAGTGATTTTTATGGAAAGAAATCATTATATAGTTAATGGACTGGCAAATGAATTAATGAAAACTCAAATGAAAAATGCCCTTGGAAAAATTGAAGGCGTAAATAACGTTTGTGTTGACCTTGCTCGTGGAAGTGTTGAGGTAATGTATAATCCTCCAGCAACTACATCAGAAATAGAACAATGTATTGAAAATACTGGTCACAAAATAGAAAAATAACAAAAATAATCCATTAGTTTTTTTAAGAAGCTAATGGATTATTTTTATTATTTACTTTTAAATAAATTATTACAAAATATATTATAATATGGTACAATACCTATTATAAATTTGAACATGTTATAAATTTACATAAAAGGAGAGTATATATGAATATATTTTACGGTGCATACGGTATTGACTTATTATCAATATTTTTACTTTTTATAAGTCTTTTTCTTAAATTTAATTATTATACAAATTTTTTAGGACTTGCTCTTATTATATTTGTAATCTATAGAACTTTTTCTAAAAATGTATATAAAAGAACTGGTGAATTAAATAAATTTGTTTCTATAGTAAATAAAATACTTGGAAAATTCAATAAAAGTCTTCCTTATAATTTACCTAGAATGACACTTGATCATATTCCACAATCTTTTAAAATATTAAAATATAAATTTGACCAAAAAAGAAAATTTAAAATAGTTAAATGTCCAAGATGCGGACAAAAACTTCGATTACCTAGAATTCATAAAAATGTTATTGTTACATGCAAAAAATGTTCTAATGAATTTAAGGCAAAAGCTTAACATTTAAAAGGAGCTTGATTTTTAAGCTCCTTTTCTTATAAAAAATTATATAATTTATATTTATAAGAAATTATTTATTAATTTGATAACTATAACTAAAATTTAAACTAATTTTTAAAATCTATTTTTATTCAAAATTTAAACTTATAGTCATTCTATCTTCTCCAATTATAGTGTCTTTAAATACTTTACTTGCATTTTCTTTAAATGCTTCTGGTTCTGACATAGATGGACTAAAGTGAGTTAGAAGTAATCTTTTAACCTGCCCCTCCTTTGCTAGAGTAGCCGCTTCCTCAAATATCATATGTTTTTTATTTACAGCTTTTTCTAAGTCCATATCACTTCCAAACATTCCTTCACATATAAATAAATCACTATTTTTAATAAAAGGAATCATATCTTCTTTTGGTCTACTATCTGTAATTAAAGATATTTTTATACCTTTTCTATTTTCTCCAAGTACCATATCAGGTTCATATTTCATTTGATTATCTACAACTACTTCTCCTTTTTGTAGCTTATTCCAAAATATTTTTGGAACATTATTTTCTATAGCTTTATCTACTGAAAATTTTCTTTTTCTTTTAATATAAAAACTATATCCTATACATGGTGTTGAATGATCACATTCTATAGTTTTTAAAACAATATCTGATTTATTATTATCACTTAATATTATTCCTTTATCATTAATGCATAAATTTAAAAATTTAGGATTTTCTATAATATTAACTTCATAAGGTAAATATCTTACAATAACTCTAAGTCCATAAACTACTTCTTTAATTCCTTCTGGTCCAACTATCGTTAAAGGCTCTTCTCTTCCGCTATTACCTATTGTGGATAATAACCCAGTAAGACCAATTATATGATCCCCATGACAATGAGTTATACAAATTAAATCTATAGTTTTAAAACCAGTACCTAATATTTTCATAGATACTTGTGTGCCTTCTCCACAATCTATTAAAATTTTTCTTCCCTCATAATTTATAAGAGTAGCTGATAAATACCTATTTGGCATTGGCATATTTCCGCCACTCCCTAATAAATTTACATCAACCATAAAACTTCTCCTCCAATTCTTATTAATAAAATAGACTTTTATCAATTTATTCTATTAAAAAATATTATATTTTTATATTTCCATACAGAAGTTATTAATATTACTTTAAATAAAACAAAAGCCACCACTAAAAAGTGATGGCTGTATTATTTATATTCAAATTACTCTATTAAACTACGTATTATTTCTGTTGCATCCATATATTTAGCTATTGATTTTCCATGATTTAATCTATTTATAATTCTTGATAAGAATTCTGAAAGATCTACAACTTGGAACCACTTAGAATCCTTTAATTCTTGTGGAATATATGTTAAGTTAGTTGAGTAAACTTTACTTATTATTCCTCTTTCATAGAAGTCATTGAATTTTTCAAGTCCTTCTGTAAAGAATGCAAATGTTGTTGCAACATATACGTTTCTTGCATTTCTTTTCTTAAGTTCTGATGCTATATCAAGAACTGATTCTCCTGATGCTATCATATCATCAACTATTAAAACATCTTTGCCTTCAACATCTCTACCCATGTATTCATGCTTAACTATAGGATTTTTTCCATTAACTATTAATGAATGATCTCTTCTTTTATAAAATAATCCTACATCTACACCTAATACACTTGAATAATAAATAGCTCTATCCATTGCTCCAGTATCAGGACTTATTACAAGTAAGTTTTCACTATGAAGTTCTAATGTTTTTTCATTGCTTACAAGTGATTTAACTATATCATAAGTTGGATATATATTTTCAAATGATAATAAAGGAACTGCATTTTGTACATTAGGATCATGAACATCAAAAGTTATGATTTCATCTACTCCTAATCTTTCAAGTTCTTGAAGTGCTAATGCACAGTCTAAAGACTCTCTTCCTTTACGTCTATGTTGTCTTGATTCATATAAAAGAGGCATTATTACAGTAATTCTTGCAGCCTTTCCTTTTATAGCTGAGATAGTTCTCTTTATATCTTGGAAATGCTCGTCTGGTCCCATGTGATTTATAAATCCATTCATCTTATATGTACAACTGTAATTTCCAATATCGCATAAAATATAAATGTCTTTACCTCTAACAGTTTCAGAAATTTTAACCTTTCCCTCACCGTTTGCAAATCTTATTTCATCAAGTGGAACTAAAAAAGATTCGCTAGTATTTGTCTTTGTTTGGATATATTTATCTACAGCATTACCTAGTTCAGTACAACTCTTTAATGCTATTAATCCAAGTTCATGTTTTAATTCGATCATCTGTTTATCCCCTTTTCCATTATTTGAATATAGTACACTAATAAAATATATACCACTAATAGTATATATCAAAAAAGGACATATATAAATATATTTTTCCGTAAATAATTATAAAATTAATATTTTTTTATGATTTTTATATTGTTAATAAATTAAATATAAAAATATATGCTTAAGTATAATGCGTCTTAAACATTATTATAGTATTTAAAAAGCTAAGTAAAATAATTATATTACTTAGCTTTTTAAATTCATATAAATTTTTAATTATAATAAACTCTCAACGTGACCTTTTACTTTTACTTTTCTAAATATATCTTGAATTTTTCCATTTTCATTTATAACAAATGTACTTCTTTCTATTCCGAAAACTTTTTTACCAAACATATTTTTTTCTTTTAATACATCGTATAATTTACATACTTCTTCACTTTCATCTGATAAAAGAATAAATGGTAAATCATATTTTGTTATAAACTTATCATGAGACTTTAATGAATCTCTACTAATTCCTAATATAACTGTATTATTATTTAAAAAAGCTTCATGATGAGCCTTAAAATCTTGAGCTTCTAATGAACAACCTGGGGTATTATCTTTTGGATAAAAATATAATATTACTCTTTTACCTCTATAATCACTTAATTTATGTTCTTTTCCGTCTGATCCCATTAAAGAAAAATCTGGTGCCATCATTCCAACTTCTAAAATTTTGTTTTCCATTTTATCACCTTCCGAATATCATATAATAATAATTATTATATGATAATTCCTTTTTACTTTCAACTTTATTTGATAATTTCTTGATAAATACTAATATTTACTATTAATAATGCTCTCCATTTTCATAATAACAATTCTTATCTAAATTATAAAAAACAACTTCTAAACATTCTCTACTATCCCTAAATATTTCATCTAAAGTTTTGGCTACTTTATCTTGAACTTCTTGTCCTCTATCAAACCAATAAATATCTATTATTGGTGATGGCATTACTTCTTCTCCATCCATAACAAAAACGTTATCATTTAATTCAATAGTAAAATAATCTCTTGGACATTCCATTATTTCTACAAGTTCATCTATCATCCTTTTACTTTCTTTTTTAACCTCTTCTTTATTTATTCCTTTAAATTTTAACATTGGCATAATTTAAATTCCTCCTAAATATTTTCTGATACTTCATATATATTGTTTGGATTAGTTTTAATTTCTTTACAAATTTTCTCTAATTCATTTATGGCATCTTCTTCTGTTTTAAAAACTCCAACAACAGTAGCATCGCTTATATCTACAGTTCCTGATGTTATTCCATATATAATCCCCTTATTTTTCCCAAATTCTTTTCTTGCTCTAAGCTCAACATAATCTCCTAATGTTTTTTTATCTTGACTTTTTATCAACATCTCAATTCCTCCTCTTACTTTCCTATATTATTATTATAGTAAAAAATTTGTAATAATATATAAATTTTCAATAAACTTATAACATAAAAATAAAAAAGACTATGAAAAATTATAGTCTTTTTTATTATTTTTCTAAACTAAATGTAAGTGTTACTGGATTATGATCACTATATCTAAAATTATAATCTTTTCCATTAATTTTTTTAACTTCTATATTATCTGATACCATAAAACCATCAATTACAGATTTTAAATTTTCACCTTCAACATATGGTTTCATAACTGTTCTATTACTTGGTGTATTTTTATCTGCATAAATTTTAAAACCTGAAGGTACAAAAGTATCTGGTATTTTTTGAAGCCATTCAGGATGTGATTCTGTTGTTTTAAAATTAAATGCATCTGTTCCTGGAAGTTCATGATTCCAATCTCCTCCAAGTATCACATAATTTCCTTTTTTATATTCATTTTCAACAAACTCTTGAATAAATCCTAACTGTACCTTTCTAACCTTTCCACCTTTATCATAAGCTGAAAGATGAGCATTTATTAAAAGAAGGTCTTTGCCATTTGAAAGCTTTGTTCTATTTACCAACATACATCTATCAAGATCTCCTAATTGTCTAAAAAAGCTTTCTTTTCCTGGCAAATCATATCTTATCGCTGAATTAAAATCAAATTTTGACATAGTCATTATTCCACTTAAAACTTGACCATGTGGGTGTGTTAATGGAAGTGGAACCCACGCTACATCAAAATTCTTTGCAAAAGAAGTGCTATAATTTGTGAATTTATCTTTTATACTTTCATATTCATTTACCTTATAACTTCTAGTTGCTTTTTTATCTAATTCTTGTAAAAAGTAAAAATCTGAATTTAGATTTTTCATTATATTTTCTATACCATTTAAATTTTCTAAAACTGCGTCTTTACTTATAGCCCTTGACATAGTTCCACCATCCATAAAGAAATCAACATTTTTATCCATTCCTGCATATCCAACATTAAATGTGGTTAATGTATATTCTTTATTAAACTCTAAGTTTTTCTTTTGGTTATTATCAATTTGTACTGTTTCCTTAGCTTCTGGTCTATAATCAGATATAATCATAAATATAACATATCCTATAACTACTATTAATAAAATAATTACTATTCCTAATAGTGATTTTAAAAATAACTTCATGCTGCTCCCCCTAAATTATGATTATACTATTATACATAATTTAAAGTCATAAAAACATATATTTATATAAATTTTACAATTATATAGAGTACTCTATTATTTTATCTAATAATTCTGTAAAACTTATACCTCTTGCTTTTGCACTTTTAGGAATTATACTATTTGAAGTCATACCAGGTAAAGTATTTACTTCTAAAAAGTATGGTTTATTATTACTTATTATAAAATCTACACGACAATATCCTTTACACTCTAAAGTATTCCATATTTTTTTAGACATATCATTTATTCTATTTTGTATATTTTTTTCTAATTTAATAACTTTCTCTTCTGCACCATCATCTTTATATTTTGATTCAAAATCAAAAAACTCTCCTATCTTTGGTTTTATACCTACAGTTGGATATACTTCACCATTTAATATAAAAGAAGATACTTCATATCCTTTAATATATTTTTCTATCATAACTTCATTATCACATTTTAAAACTTTTAATACAGCCTTCTTTACATCATCCTTATTTTTTATAAAAAAAGTATTTATACTTGAACCACCATTATTAGGCTTTATAAACAATGGATATCCTATTTCTTCTAACTTGTTATAATCAATTTCATTAATATTTTTAACTGTAATCCAAGGTGCTGTATATACTCCTTCAGCCTTCAATATTTTTTTAGCTATATTTTTATTCATACATATAGAGCTAGTCATAACATTACATCCACTATATAAAATTCCCATAGTATCTAATACAGCTTGTATTATTCCATCTTCTCCAAATTTACCATGAAGAGCTAAAAAAGCAAAATCAATATTATTAACTTTTTCTATAACATCCTTTTTTGAATTTATTATTATAGGAATTACTTCTTCATACTTATCTTTATTTAAATATTTTAAAACTTCATTTCCTGACATTAATGAAATATCTCTCTCATCAGATACCCCACCCATTAAAACACCTATTTTCATTAGATTCACTTCCTTAAAAATTCTATTTACTTTATTTTATTTCTTTAAATATAAAAAGATAAGAGCCACATTTTAATAAAACTTTATTAAATGTGGCTCTTATCTCATAATTTAAACTTTATTTTTTTATATTAAATTCTTTATGTAATTTCCAAATATTATTTTCCCATTTGTATATACATATATTATCAAAATAACAATCAAATCTATAAGGATACTCTTTTACATAATTAAATGCTTCTTTAAATAGAGGTCTAACTTTTTTAGACGTTACTGTTACATGAAAAACTTTATCTTTTAAATCTTTATCATCAAAATTTATATATGATACTCCTTTCATATTTCCTATAAGTCTATCATGTAATTCTCTACCTTCTTTTGACATATAAACTTTCATATATATTACCCTATCATCAAAATGATCATAACCATCTAATATATACGGAGCTCTTTTTTCTTTCTTTATAAAATTTTCAATGCACTCTTCAAGTTCTATTATATCTCCATCATATTCGAATGGTGATTTTATAGTAAAATGTGCTGGAAGCTTTGATGATTTAAGTTTAAATTTTTTAAATACATCTCTTCTAATCTTATCATTGAATTGTCCTGCTTTTCCCTTAACTACAGAAACTATAACATATCTCATAAATATATCTCCTAAATTTATAAATAAAATTAAACTTCAAAGTCATCTTTTAAAACTACATTTTTTATATAACTTAAAGTTTTATCTTCACCTTCATCAGCTAATTTATTAAGTAAATCCTCTAATAATTTTCTAGTATCTTTATGTAATATATAGTATTGCTTCCTTACTTCATAATATTCTAAAGCACTTTTATCTTTATATTTTTCTTTTTGATAATTCATTGAAGCACTCATTCTGTCAATGAACATCTCAACAACATAATTTTTAGGCATTTTCATTCCTTGTAGTCCATCTTTAGGACTAACACCATAATCTATCCAATACTCAAAATGATGCTTATTTCTTCCCTTATGATGTAACCAAGCAGTAGATACTCCTTCTAATTTCTTTTGTATCCCATTTGGACTTTCAATTCCTCTATAATACTTTATTCCAGCTTTAAATTCTACCCATGAATATTTTGATAAATCATGAAGCAAACCTTGCTTATAAAGTCCAATTTTAAAACAATACTTCATAACTAACAATTTATGATTAGTAATTGTTTTAAAGTGTTTAATAAAATTCATTTAAATCACCCTAAAATATTTTACACTTCTTTTATAAACTCATCTGTAGTTCTAACTTTTCCGATTCTCTCAAATATATATTTAATAGTACAATTATGAGCTTCTTCATTTGAAGATTTCATTGCATCTTTTATAAAAATCTGATTATATCCACGTTCATAAGCTTGACGTGCTGTGCTTTCAACTCCTATATTAGTTGATATTCCACACAATACAATTGTATCTATCTTTCTTCTACGAAGTTCTAAATCTAAATCTGTTCCAAAAAATGCTCCCCATTGTCTTTTCTTTACTTTATAATCATTATCTTTAACTTCTAATTCTTCTGCAAAATTTGCCCATTCCTTGTTGTGTAAAGAAACTTTACTATAATTATCTGTTTTAGGGTTTAACATATCTTTTTCATCATGAAAATCAACATGAACAAATGATACAAATCCATTGTTTTCTCTAAATATATCAAGCACTTTTTTTGTATTATTTACTACATCTTGTCCATTAAAACCTGAAACAATGCCTTCCTGTAAATCTATAATAACTAAGGCTGTTTTATTAAAGTCAATATTCAAATCTTTCATCTTTTGTTCCTCCATAAAACCTATTTCATTCCAAACTCTACTCTTCTTTGCTTATTTATAAAATTTATAACTCTCATTTTAAATCTTTCGACTTCTTTTAATTCATAAAAATACATAAGATCTGAAGATAAAAATATTGTATCTAAAATTAAATACTTTAAATCTTTTAAATTAATTTCATTTTCATCATTTATTTCTATTTCACTAGCTCTTTCCATTAATATTCCGAATTTTTTCTTATAATCCTTTAAAGATTTTAAAGTTTCATCATTAAAATCACCTAAATTATCTTTAGCCAGATCTTCTACTAATTTAATATATTCTTTTCTAGAATTATTATATTCTTCATATATACTTTGTAAACTCATAATAGTTACCTTCTTCCATATATAAATTTAATTTTATTATTATTTTACCACATATAAAAATATTTGATTAAGGTTAAACTATTTTTGATACTTTTAAAAAGGTAGGTAATAATATGAAAAAATTTTTTAAAGTCTTTATTTTATTTTTATTAATTAGCTTTACTATAGAATTTTTACCAAAAGCTTCTGAAAAAAAAGATTATTTAACAGAAATGAAACAAGATATATTAACTATAATGCTGGCATATCCTGGATACATAACAAATTTAGAAATATCAGATAATAAAGTTTATTTAATTTTAAAATCAGGTAAAAAATTGATTTATGATGATAAAAAAGAAAAATCCCAAGATGAAAAACTTAATAATCCAGATATACAAGATATGTTAGAACAAGTTTATCCGCTTGATAAACCTGATACTATATCTAAAGAATTTAACCCTGGAAGAATAAGACACTATGGTCTTCTAAACGAAGTTTATGGATCTTCAAGAGCTTCAATTGAAAAAAATTTAACTAATTTAAAATATGGATATCCAAATTACCAATTTAATAAACAAAACAATGCAAATACCTCATTAGAAACAGCTCTTAAAGAAGCAATAACTCTTGGTAAAACAAGAACCGATATAAATAATATACTTTATCCAGCAAGTGGTACTTATAATTATAGAATTATATCAGGTACCTCAAGGCTAAGTCCACATTCTTATGGAATAGCCATTGATTTAAAACGTGATGATAGAGATTACTGGAAATGGACTTCAAAGGAAAATGGAGAAAAAAGATTAACTGAATATCCAAAAGGTCTAGTTAAAATATTTGAAGATAATAATTTTATTTGGGGCGGTAAATGGGGATACTTCGATATACTTCATTTTGAATATAGACCTGAAATAATATTAAAGTCTAAATACTTTGCAAATAACAATTCTTCTAATAATTGGTTTGAAGGAGTTCCTTTATCTGCTGAAAATAAAAATTATATATCTTTAATTGAAGAAAAGTTAACTAATATAGCTACTTTCTCAAATTTTTCAGAAGATGACTCAAATAAAAAAGAAGATAACCCTGTAGAAAATACACCATCTAAAGAAGAAATGAATGCGTTAGTTAAAAATATTTTTATAACTAGAAGTAAAGCGACCCTTACAAAAGATTTAAAAGGAATAGAGTCTCTATATGACACATCCACAAAATATGGAAAATGGGCTTATGAATACGAAGAAAAAAAAGTTAAATACATAGATAATTGGGCAAAAAAACAAGGTGTTGAATTTACTCTTATAAAGCCAAACATATTAATAAAAAAATCAACAATAAAAAAAGATGAAGCTTCATTTGCTATAATCTGTAATACCGAATATAACTATATTTATAAGGATATTCCCAAGGAAATAAATAAATCAAAAATTGGAACTTATCATTATCTTAAACTAATAAAAAACAATAATAAATGGTCAATAGTTAAAGAATGGTATAAAGATCCATTTGCAGATTCATTAAAATTAGAATCATTAAAAACTACTGAAATAACTAAATATATTAATGAACAAAATCCAAAAAATTTAAAAAATCTTAATGAAAGAAGAAAAGGTGCAATTCATTATGCTAAAAAGTATTGTGGATTAGCCCATGATACTAATCTTGGATTAATATACAATAAAAATTATAAAGACTTTAATTCAGAAGGTGGAGATTGTGCAAATTTTGCTTCTCAGATTTTATATGAGGGTGGAAAATTCTCTAAAAATGCTACTTGGAATTATGATAAAAAAGGTAGTGCAACAGCACCTTGGATAAATGCAGGAAAATTTACTAACTATATGCTTTATAGTGGTAGAGCTAGCTTAATTACTAAAGGAAAATATGAACAAGTTTATAAATTATCATTTAAATTATTACCTGGAGATTTTATTGCATACGAAAAAAAAGGTGATATTACACATGTTTCTGTTATAACAGGATTAGATAGTAAAGGTTACCCTCTAGTAACTTGCCATAATACCGATAGAAACGATGTCCCTTGGGATTTAGGTTGGAGTGATAAAAACATGAAATTTTGGATTATAAGAGTTCACTATTAATTGAAAAACACCTCTCAAAAATTAATTTTTGGGAGGTGTTTTTATTAATATATAAGCATAGGACCTACTTTTGTTTCTATTATAGAAAAGTCTTTTGAATAAACTCTTCTTAATTCATTAATAAGTTTTTCTTCATAACCTTTTTTTCTACAGTCTATAACTTCTGTAATCTTATTTTCATTTAATATATATATTTTATCACTATATCTAAGAGCTAAATTAATATCATGTAATGTAAATAACGATATCAAATTTTTTTCTTTAATTAATTGTATCATAAATTTAAATAGGTCGTGTTGTCTTACACAATCTAAAAATGTATTTGGTTCATCTAATAAGACAATTTTACTCCTTTGCATAAGCACTCTTCCTAAATAAACCATACGTCTTTCACCACCACTTAAGTCACCTATACATTTATCCTTTAAATGATATAAATTAAGTTCTTTTAAAATTTCTCTAGCTTTTTCATAGTGTTCACTGCAAGGCATTTCAAATATACTCAAATAAGGTGTAATTCCCATAGTAACTATATCTTCTACAGAATAATCCTGATTACTATGAATATTTTGTGGAATAAAAGATATCATTTTTCCTCTGTCTTTATCCTTTAAATCTCTTATATTTATATTATTTAAAAATATATCTCCTGATACATTGTCTAATATTCCACATATTGATTTTAAAAGTGTTGTTTTACCTGCTCCATTTAACCCTATAAGCGTATTTACCTCACCTGGTTTTAAAACCATATTTATATCTTTTAAAACTTTTACACTTCCATAATTGACATTTATATTTTTTAATATTAATCTATCATCCAATTCTATTTTTATCGCCCCTTTTATTAATAAGATACACTAAAAATGGAGCACCAACTAAAGATGTTAATATGCTTATAGGTATTTCTGTACTACTTATTGACCTTGCTAAAGTATCAGCAACAAGAAGTAATATTGATCCCATTAAAAGAGTTAAAAATATTGTTTTTGTTATATCATTACTTGAATGAAGTTTTACTATATGGGGTGCTAATAACCCAATCCAACTAACTATTCCAGCAACTGAAACTACTGAAGATACAAGTAATGTAGAAAAGAAAATTGCTAATATTCTAATTCTTTTCAAATTTACTCCTAAAAGTTTTGCTTGAGTATCACCCATAGTAACCACTTTTAATTGCCACTTAATTAAATTTATTGCAATAACACAAATTATAACTATAGGTATTACATAAAAGACATCTTTCCATGTACTATTATGAAACCCTCCCATAAGCCAATACTCAATTGATGGTAGTTCTTTATAAGGATCTGCAAAATATTTAAATATCATTATGAAAGCAGATGCTATTGCTCCTGTTACAATTCCTGATATAACTAAAGCTAACATTCTATTTTCCTTAACATTCTTTGCCAAGATTAACGAAAACACCACAGATAAAATTCCAAAAACAAAAGAATTTATTTGTATTGCTATAGGATTTGCCCCCATAAAAAGTATTGCAATAACAGCTCCTAAAGAACATCCAGATGTTAATCCTAATACATCAGGTGATATTAATGGATTTTGAAATATATTCTGAAACACCATTCCTGATAAAGCTAAAGCTGCTCCACTTATAACAACTAAAATTAATCTTGGTAATCTTATATTAAATAAAATCATAAAATCTTGACTATCTTTAAAATTAACTATAAGATCTTTTAAATCAAGTTTATATCTGCCTGTAAATAAAGTAATAAAAATAAGCAAAAGTAGTATAACTATATATATTGCCTTTTTGTGATTTTTCATTATAATCCTATATCTTCCTTATTTACTTCAATATTATAAAATTTCTTATAAAAATCTTTTGCTGCTTTTTCATACTCTTTACTTGAATATACTTCTGGATATAAATTATTAACAGTCCATAACATACCAAGTGCTGAACTAGGTGTTGGATAATCCCAAGGTTCTATTTTTGATGGGAACACATACACTTGTTTATTTTTTATAGCATTTATACCTTGAAGTCTCTTATCTTTTAATACATCATCTTTTGAGTAATCTGCATATTGTACTATATAAATTTTATCTGGGTTATATTTTATAAGTTCTTCAACTGATATATTAGCCCAATATCCATCTTTTAAGTTTGATGTTACATTTACTCCTCCACAAGTTTCAATTAAATAATTTTGATACATTTTTCCTGTACAAGTTCTAAGTACATTACTAGTTCCTGATAAGTAAACTGATTTCTTATCTTTAATATTTTTTGTTAAATCTTTTACTTTATCTATAGTTTTATTATAATAATCAACTAATTCTTTTCCTCTTTCTTCTTTTCCAACAGCTTTTGAAATAACATTTACAGTGTTAATAAAACCATCTAATGTTTCAGGTTCAATTGCTATTACTGGTATATTAAGTTTTTCAAGTTGAGGAATAAAATTCTTTAATCTTGTTGGTATTATAACTAAATCAGCTTTAAGTTTTGCAATTTCTTCAACATTTATATTTTTGGCATTTCCTATTGAAGGTAGATTAAGTATATTTTTAGCAGCCATTTTATAAAGTTCTCTAGACTTAGCTTTTCCTTCTACAGCAACTAATTTATCTTGAACTCCAAGTGAAACTAATAGTGCTGTTGATATATAATAAGATGATGCAATTCTCTCTGGTGTTCCTTTTATTTCGACTTTTCTATCTAAAGCATCTGTAACTACTACAGTATTTTTGCTTTCTTTATTATCTTTACCTGAATCACTACTACAAGCTCCTAAAACTCCAGTAAAAAATATTAAACATAATATTAACGCCGTAAACTTTTTATATTTTCTCATAATAATTCTCTCTTTCTTATAAATAATCTTTTATTTCATTTATAATATAAAAATATATTTCTTCTAATTGTTTATTAGTTGTATTTTCTATATCAAATACAACTATATCTTTTCTTTCTTTTAAATAATTTAAAAATTCATTATCTTTCTTTTTTATAACACCCAAAACAATTTTTTGGGATTCAATGGATCTTATAATTTCATTTTTAAAATTTAAAGCTTTATCTTCTAATACTCCTATTTCATCCATAAGTATTAATTTTGAATTTAAATCATTAATACTTTCTCTTAATATTTCACATCCTAAAACTTCAAATGTTTCTAATATTGGAATTGGTTTTTTATTTTCAAATTTTATAGAAATAGGACTAAAATTATTTGTAGATTTTATATACCCTTCCATATAAAATCCTTTATTTAAATCCTTTATATAATAAGGCTTTGTTCTATACCCACTATATTTAATATTTAAATCATCTAATATTTTATTTATTAAAGTAGTCTTTCCACAACCACTAATTCCTGTTAAAAATATATTTTTCATATAATACATTCCTTGATAATTAATTATTTGTACAAAAATATAGGTGCTAGAAAGTTATTCAATATAATCTTCTACCACCTAATATTTAAAATGTAAACTAAATTTTATACTTGAACAACTTCTTCACTCTTTTTCTCAAGTTCTTTTTCTACTTCTTCAGCACTTTCTATATCTTTTTCTGGAGTTGTTTCTTCCTTATCTTTAGGTAAAACTAAATTTAAGAATATTGCAACTAATGTTGTTACAACTATAGATGATTTTCCAAATATAGATATTGCCCAGCTTGGGAATAATGCTAATGAATCTGGAACTTGTACTATACCAACTCCAAGTGCAACTGATAAACCAACAAGTGCAACATTTCTATTTGTAAGTTTACTTTGTGCAATCATCTTAACTCCTGTCATTGTTATAGTTGCAAATACAGATAAAGTAGCTCCTCCAAGTACACATTGAGGTATACTAGTTAATACAGCTGAGAACTTAGGTACTATACCAGATATAATAATTACTATTGATGCAAAAACAAATACTGATCTATTTATAACTTTATTAACAGTTACAATACCAACATTTTGACTAAATGTAGCTGTTGGCATACAACCAAAGAAAGATCCTAGTATGCTTGAAACCCCGTTACCAATAATTCCTCCTGATAACTCTTCATCAGTTGGCATTCTATCCATACCACCACCTGTTGTAGCTGAAAGGTCTCCAATTGCTTGTACTGAATTTACAATATGCATTATAACCATAGATATAATTGCTGTAGCATTAAATGTCATGCCAAAATGCATAAACTTTGGCATTTCAAAATATCCAGCAGAAGCAACTGAATCAAATGAAATCATGCCTAAAAATAGTGCCACGATATATCCTACTACTATTCCAACTAATATAGACGCAAGTTTTAATGTACCTTTTGTAAAGTGATTTAAAAAAACTACCACCGCTAGAGTAATCATAGCAACTGCCCAGTTTTTTGGTGAACCAAACTCTGGACTTCCAGCGCCACCAGCTATATATTTAATTGCAACAGAATATAATGATAATCCTATTGAAAATATAACTGTTCCTGTAACTACTAATGGGAAAAATTTAGCTAATTTCTTTACAAAAATACCAAATATAATAGCAACAATTCCACCAACTACTTGTGCACCAAATATAGTTGCTATATCAAATTCACCTGCTATAGCTGTAAGTGTTGGTACATAAGCAAAACTGACACCCATAATTATTGGAAGTCCAGAACCAATCTTCCTAAACAAAGGAAATAATTGAATTAAGGTTGCAATTCCTGAAAATATAAGTGATGTTTGAATAAGTAATATTTTATCATGTGGAGCTAAATTAGATACTCCAGCTACTATAATCGCAGGTGTAACACATCCTACTATCATCGCTACAACATGTTGTAAGCCTAATGGTATTATTTCTTTTAAACTTGGTCTTCCATCAAATTGGAAAAGTAAAGATTTCTCATTTAATTGCATAAGAGTCCCCCCATAAATCAAGATGCATATTATACGTTTACATATAATCGTATAATATGTTTAAAGTTTATAAATTCTTTATTCTTGTTCCCGTATTTCCAGCTATACCATCTTTTGCTTTCTCAAGAAGTGTAATTAATGAGTATCTACCTTTTTTAGATTCTGCAAAATCAACAGCAGCTTCAACCTTAGGCTTCATAGATCCTGGTGCAAAATGACCTTCATCTAAATATTTTTTTATTTCACTAATACTAACATCTTCAAGCCACTCTTCATTCTCTTTACCAAAATTTATAGCAACTTTTTCTACTGCTGTTAAAATAATTAAGCAATCTGCATCTAATTCTTTTGCTAATGTACAACTTGCTAAATCCTTATCTATTACAGCGCTTGCTCCATGTAGTTCATTTCCTTCCTTGACTACTGGAATTCCACCACCACCGCAAGCTATTACAACTTGATTATCTTCAACTAAAGCTTTAATTGTATCTATCTCTACAATACTTACTGGCTTTGGTGAAGCAACAACTTTTCTATATCCTCTACCTGAATCTTCAATTACTTTTTCTCCATTTTTTATTGCAATATCAGCTTCCTCTTTTGTCATAAAGCTTCCAATTGGCTTTGTTGGATTTTCAAAAGCTTTATCATTAGGATCTACTTCAACTTGAGTAATTATTGTAGAAACAGGTTTATTTATATTTCTATTTAAAAGCTCTTCTCTTATACTATTTTGCAAATCATATCCTATGTATCCTTGACTCATTGCAACACATACAGACATTGGACAAGTAGTATATTTAGGATTTTGTTTAATAAAATCATTCATTGCAATATTTATCATACCAACTTGTGGTCCATTTCCATGAGAAACAACAACTTGATTTCCTTCTTCTATAAGATCTACTATAGCTTTAGCAGTAGATTTAACTGAAACCATTTGCTCTTCTAAATTATTTCCTAATGCATTTCCACCTAATGCAATTACTATCTTTTTCATAAATTCTCCCCCTACCTATAATTTTAAAATACACTTTACTATAAAAGTAAATTATAGGCTCCTACTAATTCTTTTTAATTGATTTAATAAGAGCCTACATTAATTATTTTTTACTTAAATTCTCTCATTTTATTTTGAGCTTCTAATTTAGCTAAAACTTCTTGTGGGTTCTTAACCTTACTTAAGAAAATCATTGCAGCAATAATATATGGTTTAAAGCTTGCTTCTTTGTATAGTGGATCTCTATATCTATCAAATACTGATCCATCTACTTCTCCTTCTTTACAACTTACTCCAGTAATGTCAGCTGGTAAACAATGCATGTAAAGTGCTTTTCCATCTTTAGTTAATTTCATTAACTCTTCTGTACATGCCCAATCTTTATGATTAGCATTTTGTGCTAATAATTCTTTTTCTAATTTATCTATACCTTCTTGGTCTCCTTGAGCATATAATTCAGTACGTTTTTCCATAGCTACAAATGGAGCCCAGCTCTTTGGATATACTATATCAGCATCTTTAAATGCTTCTTCCATTGAGTTAGTTTTTGTAAATGATCCACCTGATTTTTTAGCATTTTCTTTTGCTACTTCTTCAACTTCTTCCATTACTTCATATCCTTCTGGATGTGCAAGTACAACGTCCATACCAAATCTAGTTAATAGTCCGATAATACCTTGAGGTACTGATAATGGTTTTCCGTATGATGGAGAGTATGCCCAAGTCATAGCAACTTTCTTTCCTTTAAGATTTTCAATTCCACCAAATTCATTAATTAAGTGAAGAGCATCTGCCATTGCTTGAGTTGGATGGTCTATATCACATTGTAAATTAACAAGTGTTGGTCTTTGTTCTAAAACACCATCTTTATGTCCTTCTTGAACAGCTTTTGATACTTCTCTCATATAAGTATTTCCTTTTCCGATAAACATATCATCACGAATACCTATAATATCAGCCATAAATGAAATCATATTAGCAGTTTCTCTAACTGTTTCTCCATGAGCTATTTGTGATTTACCTTCATCTAAATCTTGAACTTCTAATCCTAAAAGGTTACAAGCTGATGCAAAACTAAATCTTGTTCTTGTTGAATTATCTCTAAATAATGATATTCCAAGTCCACTATCAAATATTTTTGGTGATATGTTATGTTTTCTTAAGTCTTTTAACGCTTCTGCAATTGTAAATACTGCTTGTAATTCATCATCTGACTTTTCCCAAGTTAACATAAAATCATTGTTATACATATCACTAATTTTTAAATCATTTAATTTTTCTATATATTTTTCCATTATAGTCATTTTTCTTTTCCCCTTTTCTCTAATAAATTATATATTTTTCTAATAAATTACTTTTTTATTTATTGTCTCTACAGTATATTGTTGGCATTGCTGCATAAACTGCTGCACATCTTACTAAATCTTCTTTCCATGTTTTTTCATTTGGAGCATGCGCTTCTTCTTCTTTTCCTGGTCCAAATCCTATACATGGTATTCCGTATCTTCCCATTATTGAAACTCCGTTTGTTGAGAATGTCCATTTA
>NZ_AVSV01000031.1 GCF_000498355.1 Clostridium sp. Ade.TY
GAAATAAGGGGGAGAAATTATGGATTTCGAAAGAATAAAAAAATTATCAAAGGAATATGAACCTCAAATGACAAAATTTTTGAGAGATTTAATAGCTATACCAGGTGAAAGCGCTGGAGAAGAAGGTGTTATTAAGAGAATAGCACAAGAAATGGAATCTTTAGGATTTAATAAAGTAGAAATAGATGGCATGGGAAATGTTTTAGGATATATGGGAACAGGAGAAAAGTTAATTGCTTATGATGCTCATATAGATACAGTTGGTCTTGGAGAATTAGGCAATTGGAACTTTGATCCATATAAAGGATATGAAAACGATGAAGAAATTGGAGGAAGAGGTGCTTCTGACCAATTAGGTGGTATTGTATCAGCAACATATGGTGCAAAGATAATGAAAGATATGAATCTTTTATCAGACAAGTATACAGTTTTAGTAACTGGAACAGTTCAAGAAGAAGATTGTGATGGATTATGCTGGCAATATATCTATAACGAAGATAAAGTAAAACCAGAATTTGTAGTAATTACAGAACCTACAAATGGAAACATATATAGAGGTCACCGTGGACGTATGGAAATAAGAGTTGAAGTTAAAGGAGTTTCTTGTCACGGATCAGCACCAGAAAGAGGAGATAATGCAATTTACAAAATGGCAGACATTCTTCAAGAAGTTAGAGTGTTAAATGATAACTTACATTATGATTCATTCTTAGGAAAAGGAACAGTTACAGTATCAGAAATATTCTACAACTCACCATCACGTTGTGCAGTAGCAGATATGTGTGCAATTTCATTAGACCGTCGTTTAACAGATGGAGAAACATATGAAAGTGCATTAGAAGAAGTTAGACAGTTACCATTTGTTAAAAAATATGGAGCAGAAGTAACAATGTACAAATATGAAAGACCAAGTTGGACAAACTTAGTTTACCCAACAGACTGTTACTTCCCAACATGGGTAATTCCAGAAGATGCACCACAAACAAAAGCAATGGTTGAAGCATATGAAGGAATGTATGGAACACCAAAGGTTGATAAATGGACATTCTCAACAAA
>NZ_AVSV01000032.1 GCF_000498355.1 Clostridium sp. Ade.TY
TGGTTTCTCTGTTTTCACTGGCTTATCTGGCTCTACTGGCTTATCTGGCTCTACTGGTTTGTCTGGCTCTACTGGCTTATCTGGTTCTACTGGCTTATCTGGCTCTACTGGTTTATCTGGTTCTACTGGTTTATCTGGTTCTACTGGTTTATCAGATTTATATTTTACATGTATTACCTCAATTTGTTTTCCGCTTTCATCTAATTTGTGAAATGTAATCCACCCATTACTCCCCTCATTGTTACTTATTTGTTTTATATTATTTGCATTACAATAAGCTAACCATTCTTCTTTATTTGCATCTGTTATTTTATGTTCATTACTTTGTCCTTTATCATGATGTTCACTATCTCCTTCACCTTGCCAACTTTCTATTTGGCAAGTATCATTACCATTTCCTGGTTTGTTTGGCGCGGCATTTGCTACAGTATTAGTTATCATTGCACAAAATATCAATGTTACTGCAAATACTTTTTTCCCATTTCCAACTTTCTTTTTTGTCTTTCCTCTCATTTATATTCCCCCCAACAAATTTTTTCAATTTGTCAAGTTATATGAATATTGATTTTCTCAACTTATAGATAGAATAAAAATTTTATAAATATTAATTACTTAAATTTTATTTATAAAAAACTTAAAGAACATTCCACATTATTAATTATCTTTTCATTAACCCAAAATATTCTTTAACTATTTAATAATTATTAATATTATTTACCCTTATCATTAAATCTCAATTAAATAAGATAAAGAAGAGAAAAAATAGCACAACTAAACTAAAATACAGGTTATATTTACATATAAAAGTAATTTTATGAATAATTAAACCATTTTCATATAAACTTAACAAATTAAATAGAAATAGTCGGTTGCACCACTGTTTCAACACATTCCAGGTACCCACATACAGAATGTATATCAAAAACTCTATTTCACCGGTTAACTTTTTGTTAATATTTACCATTAAATTTTATACTTTTTATTGATTTTTTTCAATAAAATTCCTTTTATTTTTTTAGACATGATATTACAATTTTTATTTTAATAACTTCTATATGAATTCTTAATGTAAATTTAAACGAAAAAAAGACTTTACACTTAAGTAAAGTCTTTAAAAAACACCTAGTAATTTCTTTTTCTTAACTCTTCTTTTACTTGATTCTATAATTTCATCATTAACCAAATGATTTAAATTACTAATTAATTTTTCTCTTATTTTATTATCCCTCTTAATCTTATTATTTAACATATCTTCTGATACATGATTTTTTATTATGAAGCTATATATATTTTTCTCAAGCAACTGCTTAGCTGTATTTTTTATACTTCTTCCGTAATCACCTTCAAGACTTTTTGCATCAAGAATAAAAAGACATCCAGCATCTAAAAATTTATTTATTTCCTCAATATTATTATATATATCAGTTAATTTTTCTGGATACATTATTATAATAATATGTCCAAGCAACTGTAAATCATATATTTCTTTAAAGATATAATCAGAATAATCTTGATCAATAAGTAATACTTTATATCTGTCTGATTTATTCCTGTATTTATTTTCATTTAATAAATTTGCTCCATAAAATTCATTTAAATTTATTGTATAAACTGGTTTTATATCTATAATGCTTGACATTTCATTCTCCTATTTGTAATATTTATATTAATTTTTTGTTAATATATTATTAATTATATACCTTAAAAATATTTTTTCAAATTTTTTCTTTTTAATATAAAACATATCATTTATAAAATTTAATTACTTTTTATAATTATATTATAAAAAATTATTTGGACATTATTTGTCCATTTAAACTTTTTTGTATTTCATTAAATTATTTGTTAAAAACTTGATTAATTGTTTATTTTTTGTTTGAAATAATGATAATATTTAAACTTAAATAAAAGAAACTATAATTAATGAAAAATCATTAATTATAGTTTTCTTTCATTTTATTTACTTCATCTTTAATTTTTAAAACCATTTCCTCTGGTTCAATAACTGTAATTTTTCTACCTTGACTTAAAAACCACATTATTATACCATCACCAAAAACTTCAACATCAACTAAATAAGTATTACTACCATTATCTTTTATTCTAGCTCCTGGCAATCTATCTTTAACTGATTCAATATCTTCACCTTTAAATAAAAATTTAATTCTTTTCTTTATTCCAGAATACATAAATTGCATTTTTTTCTTAAGTTCACTTTCTTGCACTCTAGTTGAATAATTAACTTTATACTTTTCATCAGTTCCCTCAAAGTCAATAACTCTATCAACTCTTAATACTGCATTAGTATCACTATCTTTATATTTACCAATCATATAAAAATAAAATTCTGAAAAAACTATTCCAAATGGAGAAAATTTATCTTTTATAATATTTCCATTATTCTTTTTATATTTTATGAAAATTATTTCTTGTTTATCTATATACTCTGTTAATTCCCATATTTTATTTATTAATTTACTTTTATGCTCAACTTCAAAATAATTATAACGTTCATTACTTATAAGCTTTTTAATTAACTTTTTATTTCTAATACTTACTTTTTCAATAAAAGATTCTAAAATTAAGTCTTTTTCTTCTTTATTAAATGCTCTGCTATTTAACAATATTTTTGATATTAAAAACACGCTCTTATCAAAACTTTCTATTTTTTCATCTTCTAAGACATAATCACATCCTTTTATTTTTAATACAAATCTATCATCATTTTGTAATTTTAAATATTTATTTATATCACTTATATCTCTTCTTATGCTTCTTTCATCAACATTAAATTCTTCAGCTAAACTATCTTTACTTATAATTTCTCCTTTTTGAAGCATGTCATAAATTTTCAGTGTTCTGTTTACCTTACTGTTTGACATAAATGCTTCCCCCTACAATTTAAACAATTTATATATAAATACGAAAAAGAAACCCTACTAACAAAACTTATGTTAATAGAATTTCTTTTATTTTAATTAAAATTTTATTGTAAATTCACTATTGCCATAACATTCTTTTCAAATTCTTTAATCTTTTCTTCTGAATCTTCAAGTGACTTACCAGCAACAGCTAAGTAAATTTTTATTTTTGGTTCAGTTCCTGAAGGTCTTACAACAAACCATGAACCATCTTCAAGTACATACTTAAGTACATTTGATTTTGGAAGTTTAATTTCCTTAACTTCTCTTGTCTTTAAGTTCATTTCTGTTGACTCTTTATAATCAAAGAAAGTTTCAACCATAACTCCATTAACATCCATTACTGGATTTTTTCTTAAGTTATCAAGACATTCTTTAATTTTTTCTTGTCCTTCCTTACCTTTTAAAGTTACTGACACTAAATGCTCTTTATAGAATCCATACTTTTTACAAAGTTCTATAAATGCTTCATAAAGGCTTAACCCTTCTGTCTTATAGTAAAGAGTCATTTCAGCAATAAGTTCTGATGCAACTACAGCATCCTTATCTCTTGCATGATCTCCAAAAAGACATCCATAACTTTCTTCAAATCCAAATAAGAACTTATGACTACCTGTTTTTTCAAAGTTAGTCATCATCTCTCCAATATACTTAAATCCAGTAAGTACATCAAATAATTCTACATTATATTTCTTACAAATATTTCTTACCATTTCTGTAGTAACTATTGTCTTAATTACTGCACCATTTTCAGGTAATTCATTTAAATCTGAATATGATTCAATAATATAGTTTGTAAGTAATACTCCCATTTGATTTCCTGTAAGTATTTTATATTCACCTTTTGAATCTTTAACGATAGCACCAATTCTATCTGCATCTGGATCAGTACCAAATATTATATCTGGATTAATTTCTTTTGCCATTTGAAGTGCAAGTTCAAATACCTTTGGATCTTCTGGATTTGGATATGGAGCTGTTGGGAAGTTTCCATCTGGCTTCTCTTGCTCTTTTACAACATGTAAGTTTTCATATCCAAGCTCATTTAATATTCTAGTAACTGGCATTAAACCTGTACCATGAATTGGAGTATAAATTATTTTTAAATCTTTTGCATGCTTTTTAACTAAATCTTTTCTTATAGTGTAAGATTTTAATTTATCGATGAACTTTCTATCAACTTCTTCACCAATTATATTAAGTAAGCCTGAATTTAAAGCTTCTTCTTTAGAAACTTTCTTTATATCTTTATAATCAACATTATTTATTTCTGTAATAATTGCATTTGCAGCTTCATCTGTAATTTGGCAACCATCATTTCCATAAACTTTATATCCATTATATTCTTTTGGATTGTGTGATGCTGTTAATACAATACCTGCATTTGCTTTAAGTTCTCTTACTGAGAATGATAATTCAGGTGTTGGTCTAAGACTTTCAAAAAGATTTGCCTTTATTCCATGTCCAGCAAGTACAAGAGCAGCTTCTAAGGCAAACTCTGGTGACATATTTCTTGAATCATATGCTATGCATACTGATATATTTTCTTTATACTTACTAACTAAGTATCTTGCAAGCCCTTCTGTAGCTCTACCAACAGTATAGAAGTTTAATCTATTTGAACCAGCGCCAATTACTCCTCTAAGTCCACCAGTACCAAATTCTAAATCTTTATAAAATCTATCCTCAATTTCCTTTTCATCATTTATAGCTTTAAGCTCAGCTTTTGTCTCTTCATCAAAAATTTCTGAAGTTAGCCACTGATTATATTTCTCTTTATAGTTCATTCTTAATCCCCCTCTGAATTCTTTGTATATATTTACACATCCTATTATAACTAATTTTTCCAAATAAAAAAACTCTTAATTTTAGTATCAATATTATAATTCTATTACTTTTCCACTCGTTGTGACAAGTACAGTAAATGCAACTCCATTACCACCTTGCTTCATGAGTTCCTTGGATTTAACTTGAACTAAATAACCTTTTTCTCCATTTACATCTTTTATATTTTCACTACATGAATAAATAGTATCTGAATCTTTACCATATTTTTTTTCACATATACTTATTGCATCCTTTGATGTCATTTTACTTATTGATGTTTTTGATTCTTCTTTCTTCTTAGTTATTTGATTTTCTGATTTAATATTTTTATTTTCTTCTTTAGCTGTAACAACTTTTTTCTCTTCTTCACTTTTGATTTCTTTATTACTTTCTTTACTTGTATCTTTATTTGTATTTATATTTTTAGTTTCTCCATTTTGCTTATCATTATTTGAGTTTTCTTTAACTTTAGTTTCTGTATTCTTTGCTTGTTCACTTGTTTGAGTATCTGTTTGTTTATTTCCACAGCCTACAAAAATATACATTGGTGATAAAATTAAAACACCAGCAACAAATAAACTTAATAAAATATTTTTTTTATTTTTCATCTTACTTCCTCTCTTATAATGAATATTCATACATATTTATAGCATCTTCGTTTTCTCTTATATATCTGTTTGCAACAGCCCTTTGAACTGCCTTTGAGCAATTTGGGAAATGAACTAATCCACCCTCTGAATTTTTACGTCCTCTTTCTTTATATACAGCAGTTATAAAGTCTTCTACATTTTTAATATTTTTAAGAGGCTCTATAATTCTATAAGCTCCATATCCTCCATGTTGTACCGCAGTTGACCAAAGTACATTTCTAACTGCAAAGCTATTTAACATCTTATCAAAGTTTCCATCTTTTTGTAATCTATTTACTAAATCATTATAAAAAGTTATTTTTGTATAACTATGTTGTAAATTATAAAATTCATTATAGTGTTCCTTTGCAATTTTCTTCCAAGCAGCATCAAAGTGCTTTCCACAATTTGATCCATTATCTAATTTTCTTGCATCAGTTAATTCTTTATAAAATCTAGAATTTTGACCTAATAGCCAATTAACAAAACTATCTAAAGAACCTAATTTTGAAGATAATTGCCATGCTCCATAAGACTTACCACCATAATCTCCTTCTCCTGAAGATACACAACCCGGGTCTCCATTTGATTCGTACTTCTCAGACAATACTCCTAAATAATCATTTTCATAATTATCATCATATACTTGTACAGCAGTATCTCCACCTAAATAAATACTTATATATCCATAATATGTTTTTCCACCATCATTATATTTAACATGATAATAAGTAAGGTCTCCCTTTTCTCTACCAAGTATTTCTACATTTGAATTTGGTTTAACTGTTGTTAAAACTTCTGAATCAAGGCTTGGACTCCTTCTAAGATTCATTGTATAATCAGTAAGTTTTCCTTTTCCATATTCCTGATTTTTCATTGAACCATCACTATTAAATTCATAAGATTTATTACCTAAATCTATTCTATCAGTTCTCATATCACCATTTTTATTTAAATAATACCATTTATCATCAAGCTTAAGCCATCCTGTTTGCATCTCGCCATCTTTATTCATATAGTACCATTTATCTCTTACTTTCTTCCAGCCTGTTGCCATATCTCCATCATCATTTAAATAGTACCACTTATCATTAAGTTTAAGCCATCCTGTCTGCCTTTCTCCATCTTTATTCATGTAATACCATTTATTATTTATTTTTTTCCAACCCTTTGCTAAAGTTCCATCTTCATTTTTATAATACCATTTACCATTCTTTTTAATCCATTCAGCTTTTCTTATCTTTAAAGTTCCATCATTATTGAACTCATATTCTTTATTATCTATTTTTATTTTTCCTGTTGCTCTTTCACCTGAAGCTTTTAAATAATACTTTTTATCTCCAAGCTTAAGCCACCCTGTTTGCATTTCTCCATCTGAGTTCATATAATACCACTTATCTTTTATTTGCTTCCAGCCTGTTGCCATATCTCCATTTTCATTTAAGTAGTACCATATTCCTTTTAGCTTTACCCAGCCTTTTTGCATTTCTCCGTCTGAATTCATATAATACCATTTATCTTTTACTTTCTTCCAGCCTGTTGCCATATCTCCATTTTCATTTAAGTAGTACCATATTCCTTTTAATTTTACCCATCCAGTTTGCATCTTTCCCTTATTATCCATGTAGTACCATTTGTTGCTTATCTTCTTCCAACCCTTTACTAAAGAGCCATTGTTATCTTTATAGTACCAAGTACCATTATTTTTTATCCAACCTCTTTCTACACTTCTATTAATTTTTCCAACATTATTTTTATGCACTGTTGCTGCATTACTTTCTAAAGTTGGAGTAAAACTTAATAAAAGACCCGATAATATTAATATTTTTATTAAATTTTCTTTTTTCATTTGTTTTTCATTCCCCCAATATTAATTTTCATTTTTTAGATATTACCCCTATTAAAATTAATAATATCCTATACTTAATATAATAATATTATATCTAAATACTTAATTAAAAAAATATTTAAATTATACTGTTTATATTAAGTTTATATTTAAACAGAAAAATACCTCAAATATATAATCAAAAACTTAACTTGATAATACACTTGAGGTAATAAAGTAATTATTCTTTATCTTGTTCTTTTTCTGCTAAACCTTTTAAGTATTCCATAAATCCATCTTTTAAGTCTTCTCTTCTTAATGCATATTCAACTGTTGCTTCAAGGAATCCTTGCTTATCTCCAACATCATATCTTCTTCCTTCAAAATTATATGCATACATTGCCTCTTCTTTTATAAGATCAAGTAATGCATCTGTAAGTTGGATTTCTCCACCTTTACCTGGCTTTGTCTTTTCTAAAATTTCAAATATTTTAGGTGTAACAATATATCTTCCAAGTATTGCAACATTTGATGGTGCTTCTTCAATGCTTGGCTTTTCAACTAATCCTTTAACTTTACATACTCTATCTTCTATTAATATTCCATCAACTATACCGTATTTATTTACTTTATCTTCTGGTACAGTTTGTACTCCAAGTACTGATGTATTGTATTCATTATAACAATCAATAAGTTGCTTTAAACATGGCTTTTCATCATTATATACAACATCATCTCCAAGTAATATTGCAAATGGTTCATTTCCAACGAAAGTTTTTGCACAACTTATAGCATGACCAAGTCCCTTTGGCTCTTTTTGTCTTATATAATATATATCTGCCATATTTGATATATCTTGAACCATTTCAAGCATTTCTTTCTTACCTGACTTTTCAAGTTCTAACTCAAGTTCTACTGATCTATCAAAATGATCTTCTATACACTTTTTACTTCTTCCTGTTATTATAAGTATTTCTTCTATTCCTGAAGCTATTGCTTCTTCTATAATATACTGAATTGTTGGCTTATCAACTATTGGAAGCATTTCCTTTGGTTGTGCCTTTGTTGCAGGTAAAAATCTTGTTCCAAGTCCTGCTGCTGGTATTATTGCTTTTCTTATCTTTTTATTCATGTAAATATCTCCTTCCATATATTAATTATTAAATTAATATACTTCGTTATGTTAACGTTTATATAAGTTACTAATTGTTCTACAAAAGAATTATATCATATTATAGAGTACAAAATAAAAAACACTTTATAAGCTTTATTTCAAAATACTTTGTTATATCTCATAAAGTGTTTAATTTACTCAATTTTAAGTATTATCATTACTATGTTTTGGTAATGGTTTATCATCATATATATAACTTTGTATTTGATCTAATGTATCGTTTTTATTAAATACTAAATACCATACTCCATCCATCATCTTTCCTTCACAATATCCATTAAGAGGAAATCTTGCTGTTTCAAGCTTACTCTTCATTAATGGCATTGCATCAGTTGCAAGTCCCATCATATCAGTTGAAGACATATTAGTTTTTATATATGGTAAAAATGTATCAATAAGTGATGGATATTCACTCTTTGGAGTGTTATGCATCTTATTAAATATTGCTTCAAGAACAACTCTTTGTCTTTCTGTTCTTTGATAATCTCCACCAGTTGCATGTCTTATTCTTGAATAAGCTAAAGCCTCAGCTCCATTTAATGTTTGAAGTCCAGCATGAGTAATTCCTGGTATATGTTGTACTTCTTCCCTTGTTACATTAATTTTGACTCCACCTAACTTATCAATAATTTCAGGCATTGATGTAAAGTTAACTGCCATAAAATCTTCAATATTAAGCTTAAAATTTTCATTTAATGTTTTTATTGCAAGTTCAGGACCACCATATGCATAAGCATGAGTAAGTTTTGTATTTCCATGACCTGGTACATCAACATAAGAATCTCTCATAATTGAAGTTAATTTAAGTTTATTATGTAATCTATCTATAGTTAAAATCATTACTGCATCAGAACGTCCAACTTGCCCCTTTGGAGCATCAATTCCAAATAAAGCTATATTTTTTATTTCTGACTTTTCTTTATCATCCTCTATACTTTTATCTATTGATAGATTATCTTTATTTATTTCAACCTTTTGAACTTTATTAAGTTTTGAATTTACATATAAAAATCCGCCACCTATTGTTATAATAATTATTCCTATTATAACTAATATAGTAATCTTAAGTTTACTCCTCTTCTTTCCCAAAGTTTATCTTCCTCTCTTAAAATTATATTTTTCATATTTATCCCTTTTATTATACGAAATAATTGGTAAAATTTATACACTTAATATAGATTATGTTTACATTTAGATAAATTTAATAAAAAATATTAGAGCAGTAAAAAGTACTACTCTAATATTTATAACTATAATATTTTTCTTAAATACTTATTATAAATTATATAACCAAAACCAGCTCCAAATGTATTAAGTATTATATCATTAGTTTCAAAAAATCTTCCAACTGAAGGTATAATAATTGACTCTAAATATTGAAGAAATTCTATACTTAATGATACAAAGAAACAAATTATCAATATTCTTTTTAAACTATCAACTTTATCTTTAAAGAAATAAATTAAGAATACTGGTAATGGCATTAGTAATATAAAGTTTCCTGCAATATTATATATAATTCCATACAAAGTATTTGATTTAATTATGTATTTAATACTATCGATAGGATTAATAAAAACTGTTGGATTTACATTTAATCCTTTTACAATTAATATAGGAAAAAATACTAATGATACAACTTTAATAATATATATTCCAAATAATATTAATACTAATTCATTAACTTTATTCCTTTGTTTACTATTAATAATTCTCTTATACATAAAGTATAAATAAAAGATTAATGTTATATAGAAGAATCCTTCTCCAGTTACATTTATATTCATAAAATTACCCTTCTTTATGATAAAGTTTTCATCTTAAAACATTTACATATTAAATAATATTTTTCTATTTATTAATTTTAAGTTTATCTAATTATAAAATTAGTCTTATCTATTCCATGATAAATTATATCCATAATGAATACATTACTTATTTTTTTGATATACTTTTCAATTAATAAATTCTCACAATATGGACGGTCAATTGCATAAGTTTTGCAATCTCCCAATTTCTTTATATATCCATTTAATTTGTTCTCTTTACTCTAATTATTTTTAATTAATCTCATTTAACAAAATTCCTTTATTAATCAAAATAAAGACTTTACTTATATCTTATAAATACTATTATTTTTTAGAAAATAATGAAATTTTAGATTGTGATATAAATAGATTAGAGTATATTAAGAGAATAATACTTGAACATTCTAGTTTTAATTTACTAAAAAATAAAGTTTTATTTATCATTAAACTTCAATAATATCTAAAATACTTGACAACATATATACATTTTAAATTTTGTACACTTCACAAAAAACTCTTATATTTCCTATATAAGTATTAAATCCTCTTACAATAGTATTCAAATTTATTTTTTCTTCAATAAAAAATACCTCCAAAATATTAGTTTTCTTAATTTTACTAATATTTTAGAGATTTATGTGTATGCAGATTCTTTTAATCTAGCAATACTAATAAACTAGTTTGTTTTATATACGCAAATACCATTTTTTATTTAAGCTTTCACAAATAAACATAATTATAGAAAATATCCATGTAAACAATAATGTTGTATCTGAAGCCGCTGGAAACATTATTGTATATATCATAGATACATTGGTAATTATTAATAACAAACTTGAGAAAAAACTTCTTCTTATTTTATAAGCCTTATAAATTTTAGAACTAACAATTCCAATTATAAAAGATATTATTAAGGTAAAAATTTTTCCAAAATCAACGATAAAAAATGAAAATACCGTTTTCCAACCAGCAGGCATTACGCCAATACTTTCCATATATGAACTAACATAATTCATTATATATTCAACAGAATATTTATTCAACCCAATAGAATATAACCTTCTAGCAATAAATGGTGTAGAATACATTCCATAAAAATGTGTTGTTTGTGGAATATCCCAAAACATTGCAAATTCAGGTATTTCATGAGTATAATATACTATCATTTCTGTCACTCCAGCTCTTAATGGATCTGGTAAAGTATTTAACATTGTTTCTGCAACAGGATTTAATTTGTATTTAAAGTAATATTGCAAAACTTGAGTTTTATCGGTTGATATATTCCCATCATTTCTACTATTTGACAATAACAAACCATATGTCATTATTAAACTAATTATCAAACATATTAAAATTTTATACTTTAATGTTTTTTTCCCTTTTTTATTAATTTCTCCACTTATTGTAGCATTATTTTTTTTTATGGCAATTGCTGCTATTATTACTACTATTATCTGAAATGCTGCTTGTCTTCCAGAAGATAAAATTGAAAATAATATAAATAAACACGGTGAAATAATCCATATGCATTTATGTTTAAAATTAATATCTTTCCATAAAATTATGACAGATGAAAGACTAATTAATGAACCAAATGCTAAAATACTAGCTATTTTTGAAAAGCCAGTGGCTTCACTAGTTGAAAATATCTCTCTAGTTTGTGCTGCATTCATAATATTTATATGCTTTATAAATATCATCTCATATGTAAATAATAAACTTGCAATTATTCCTAAAATAGCAACAAAATTTATTAATGAGATTACATTTAAGTTATTCCTGTTCAAATATTTCATTCTCAAATCATATTTCTTTTTATATTTTTCCATTTTATATTTAGATAAAGTAATTTTGTTATCTAAATAAAATCCAGCTAAAATAAGAATAATTGCAAAAAATAAATATATAATCGGAATTAAACTATTTGGTTTTTGTAAATATGTTATTAAATCAGAAAAATACATCAAAAACATAAATCCCCACGGAATTAAAAGATAGTATATCGGAGATGCCAAGTTCCCCCTTGATTTCAAAATAAAAACTATTAGTATGATATATGGTATTATTAGTAATAATTTAAAATAAACAAAACATATTAATAACATTGCAATTATAATTTGTAATACTATTATATTTTTTAAGTTTGTTTTATTATTAATAACCAATACAATCACATCCTAACATAACAAATTCTAACCTATAATTTGATAAACATTTAAAGATATTTGTGATAATAATTTAGCATATATTTTTAATCTTCAATTGATTTTATTATCTTATTTATCTGTTTATTCCAATCAAAACTAATAGCCTTAATTCTGTTTATTTCATAATATTTTTTTAATATTTTATTATAATTATTTATTGCATAATTTATTGTAATGCTTAATTCATTCTCTGAATTTCCACTAAAAATTATATTATCTTTAAATTTCTCATACCCAGGAAATTTTGTAGAAATAATAACTCTTCCTGATGCAATATATTCCATTATTTTAGATGGAAAATTATTTTTATTTTGTGGCATATCCATATTTCTTGGATTAATTAAAATATGTGATTTATTTAATAAATTTAAATACTCATCTCTTTCAATAAATCCTAAATATTTAATTCTTTTATCTTTTTTTTCATATTCTTCTACTAATTGTTGTAATTCACCTTTACCAGTAAACCAAAACTCTATGTTTGACATATCATTTTTTTTAATTGCATTTAATAATCTATCTACACCAGTAACTTGTGATAATAAACCAGAATAAAGTAAAATTATACTTTCATTAGAAACTGGCACTGGTAATACTATATTTTCAAATTCATTAATATTAATTCCACCTTCAATTACAATTGTATTTTTTCCTTCTTTTTTCATTCTAGACGCCATCTTACTAGACAAACATATTATTTCATCAAATTTTTTCATAGAAGTTAACATTAATTTAGCATAAATTTTTTTTATAATATTGTTATATTCTATACTTTCAGTATAATCAGCCAATATAAGATATGCCTTTTTATTAAATAAATGTGCTATTATTGGAATATATATATTTGCATATGAAATATTATATTGAATTGATATATCACAATTTTTAATAAATTTTAATGATGAATGAAAATTTAAATACATTGACTTAAGAAAACCTTTTTGCTTAAAAAAAGAAGTTATTTTTAATTTTTTACATAATTTCTCAATTTGCAAAATTTTAGTTGTTCTATAACCAAGATAACTCAATAACTCTACATTATTATTCTTTTTTAATTGTTCAATAACATTCCATTGAAAATTATTGCCAGCTTCTGAATTATGTTCTATTTGATAACTAATTTCTTTTGGAATCATAGAACCTATAAATAAAATATTCATTTATTCCTCCTTCATTATCTTAAACCAATCAAAATATTAAAATATTTAGTTTTTTTTATATTACTAACCAATTTATTGTAAATACGAATTAAAATTATCATAATTAATAAAATTATTACAAATTTTATTGCCCCAATAAATGGCACATATTTATTAACAATCCTATTTACTATGGATGCTATTGGTAAATGTAATAAATATATAGTAAAAGAATACTTACCAGCATCTTTTAGAATATTAAAAATAAAATTTTTAGAATTTATATACTTTGAAACTATTTTTATTGATACCCATAATGCTATTAAAGATCCCGTCATTTCTATGGGAATAGAAAATATTTTAAAATATGACATCCCTATTCCATCAATTTTTATTCCTAAAAAAATAAATAATATTGCTAAAATTACTATTATTAATATTTTTTTTTCTGTATAATTTTTTATATTTTCTAATTTGTTATTGGCTTTTATCCACATTCCTAGTATAAAAAAACCAATCCAATTTAAAATATTTAAATAAGCATAGTTTTGAACAAAAAATATATTTGAAAAATCAGTGAATAATATAGAAATAATTGTAATAATCAAAATTACCATCACTTTACTTTTTCTTATATTATTTCTATATGGGTAAAGGATGAAAATAAGTAAAATATATATAGTCATATAATAATATATACTTCCTGAACCCAAAATAAACTTTATCCATTTAAATAAATTTAAATTACCCTTATTTCCTCCAAAGATACAACTTATAACAAAAACAATACTACTACAAAAAAACCATGGAATAATAACACTTTTTATTTTTTTTATTGCAAAAATTTTTATATTTTCTTTTTTCCCATAATACAAATATCCACCAATAATTAAAAATAATATAACACCTATTGTCCCTATTTTATCATAAACTTCATTTAAGACTTGTCCACCTATATTAGTATATTTTATTGGTGAATGAGCGATTATAACACTACAAATCGCTAATCCTTTTATTAAAGAAATAATTCTACTATTAATCTCTTCCATTTTTTTCTCCTATGAATTCAGAAAAAATTTCGTAATGTACTTTTGCCATTCTTTCTATTGTATAATATTTAATTTTATCAAGATTTTTCTTCTGAATATCTTTATTTAATACATCATTACATAGAATATTCTCTATTTTCTCTGCTAATACTATTTCATTATCTACTGGTACAATAAAACCATTTTCATTATCTTTTATAAGTTCTATACCTGCAACACACTTATCTGTTGTTATTATTGGTAATCCATAAGCCATAGCTTCATTTATAACCAATCCCCAAATATCTTCTCTAGTTGGCAAAACAAACACATCACTTGCCATATAGTATTCTTTTAATTCATTTTTAGATTTAAACCCTATAAATTTTACATTACTCAAATTTAACTTATCTCTTAATTCTATATATTCCTTAGGTGGATTACCTCCAATTATATATACACCATATTCATTTGAAATTTTAGCACATGATTTAATCAATATATCGAATCCTTTTCTATATATAAATTGACCTATTGCTAAAACAACCTTTTTTTCCTTAATATTAAGTTTATTTTTTAAATTAAGTTTTACTTTCTGAGGGATAATTTTCTCCAATATATCTTGATTTTCTAAAGATGTGAAAGGATATGTAAATATTTTATCTTTTTTAGCTCCATAATAGATTAAATAATCATTAGTTGTTTTTCCTGTGCTTATCCACAATGATGCACTACTAATAAAATGTTTTTTTATCTTGTATTTCAATGTACTATCATTTTTTCTCATACCACCATCTGCATTTAATATAAATGGAATATTTTTAATTTTCAAATATTTTATTGCTAACATCTGTGTGGGTGTTGAATAGACTCCTATTACAATAACGTCATTTTTAAATTTTTTTAAATATTTTATAATATCAAATGAAAAAGATGCGTCTGTTCCTAATTCTTTTCCTTTTAAAAAAATAGATTTAAAATTTAATGTTTTCTTTAATAACCATGAATCTTCTCTATCTTTAGCATTATCTCTTTCAAATATAACAGTTAAATCACAATAATTGCTTAATTCATTAAAAAACTCTACTCTATAAGGTGATGGTATATTAGTTATATATAATACTCTCATATTCACTCCTAAATTTTATTATATAATTTTACATATTCATTTAACTTATTTTTTTCATCAAACATACATCTTACTCTTTCAATACAATTATCACGTTCCAATAAATTTACATTATTTTTAATATTTTTAATTGTATTTAATAACATATTAATATCTTCCTTTTTAACAATAAAACCTGTTTTTTCATCCACGACCTCCACACACGCTGTAGAATCATATACAATTGATGGTGTGCCACATGCTAACGCTTCTGCTATAACCAAACCAAATGTTTCTTCTACAGATGCATTAACAAATATATCAGCTTCTGTATAAATTTCAGCTAATTCTGTTACATTATTTGTTTTTCGTATTCCTATAATATTTTTAGGTAATAAATTTAATTGTTTTTTACTTAATCCAACCAAAACTATTCTCGTATTATCATCTATCATTTTAGATAATTGTAAAAATGTATTAAACCCTTTTCTATTCTCCCAAACATTGGCTACCCCTAGAATAACAAATTTATTATTTAAATTGTATCTTTCTCTAAAGTTACTTTTAGTTTCTTTAAATATATTTAAATCAATTCCATTATTTATAACTTGAATATTATATTCCGAAAAAAAAGATTGTCTTACTAAATCAGCTAACCATTTTGATGGTGTTACAATAGTCATATCTTCTACCCCAGTAAACAATTCTTTTTTCTTTAAATAATTCATTTTTGAATTATCTTTTAAAAATGACTTTGGATATTGATTTTTTTGCTCACAATTATCACATCCTGTTTTCCACTTACCACATCCTATATAATCAAAATATGAACAATGTCCTGTAAATGACCAACAATCATGCAAAGTCCAAATAACTTTTTTCTTACTCTTTTTTAAGTAATCAAATAATATTTCAATATTTATATAATATCCATGAATATTATGCAAATGAATGACATCTGGATTATATTCTTCAACTTTTTTAATAAATTCTTTTGTAGCTTTAACTGAACCAAATCCATGCTCATCAAATAATCTTGTTTTTGCTACATGACTGTAAACATCCAAGTCTGTTCCAATTTTTATCGTCTTTATTCCTTCTGGTGCATTTCCTCTTCCATATGCAATAACACATTTATTTCCGTTTAACTCTAACGCTTTATATAAATCAGTAGCTATTCTTCCTGTGCTTCCAGTTCCACACACTGTATTTATTTGTAATACTTTCAACAATGTCACCTACTTTTTAGCTATATCATAGTTATCCAAAAACCAACTATATGCTAATTCTACACCATCTTTTAAATCAACATTATACTTCCATCCAAGTCCATTTAACTTATCAACATTTGTAAGCTTTCTTGGTGTTCCATCTGGCATATTGGTATTAAATACAAGATATCCTTTAAATCCAACGACCTCTTTTATTGTTTCAGCAAGTTCTCTTATAGAAACTTCAACTCCTGTTCCTATATTTACATGTTGCTCTCCATTATAGTTTTCCATTAAGAATACACAGGCATCTGCCATATCATCTACATATAAAAATTCTCTAAGTGGAGTTCCTGTTCCCCATACTTCAACTGTTTCTACATTATTAATTTTTGCTTCATGAAATTTTCTTATAAGAGCTGGCATTACATGTGAGCTTTGAAGATCAAAATTATCATTTGGTCCATAAAGATTTGTTGGCATACAACTTATAAAATTATCTCTATATTGTCTTTTAAAGAATTTACACATCTCAAGTCCTGCAATTTTAGCTACTGCATAAGCCTCATTAGTTTCTTCTAATGATCCAGTTAAAAGATAATCTTCTTTAATTGGTTGAGGTGCCATCTTTGGATATATACATGTACTTCCTAAAAATAAAAGCTTAGTTACTTTAAAATCATGAGCTGCTTTTATTACATTGTTTTGTATCATTAAATTTTCATATATAAAATCAGCTGGATATACATTGTTTGCATTAATTCCACCAACTTTTGCTGCTGCTAAAAATACGTATTCAGGTCTTTCTGTTTCAAAGAAATTTCTTACTTCATCCTGATTTGTTAAGTCTAATTCTTTATGAGTTCTACAAATTATATTATTAAATCCTTTTTCTTTTAAATTTCTAACTATTGCTGATCCTACAAGTCCTCTATGACCTGCAACATAAATTTTGCTATCCTTTTTCATTATAAATTTCCTTCTTTCAAATCAAATAAGTTTTTTATATTTTTGTTAATCTATGTCTGTTATGTTTTCTCTTTTTCCCATAATTAATTTGCTTTTTATCTTTTTTTATTTATAAACTTTTCTATGTATGAAAACATAAACATTAAATTTTTATCTTTTGTAATAATCATAATTCCTATATATACGCTAACTCCAACCACAACTTGGATAGCAGTTGTGATTATACTAACTTTTAACACTTTCCCAAGTATAAATATTGGTATAAACATAATTAATGATGCTATAAAATATTTCGGTACTGATTTAAATAATTTTTTTATTTTTAGTATATCCTTTGTAAAATATACCATTATAAACATACCTAAAAACTCTGCCGCAACTGATGCTATTGTTGTCCCAATGCCTTGAAATTTTTTTATTAAAATAAAATTTAATATTACATTTAATATAGCTCCAGATACTACAGCTATTGTAAACATTTTTTCTCGTCTTATTGATATTAAAACCTGACTCCCAACTATACTTGACCACGATAAAGTTACCATCAACCATGCACCAATATAAAACATTGGCTTTATTTCTTCAAATCCTGGTCCAAAAAACCATCCTACAAAAGTTTCACTAACACCAATAAGTCCAAAAGCCATTGGTAAAGCTAAAAATGAAACAAAAGAAAATGATTTATATGCATTTTTAGCAAACTCTTCTATATTATCTTTTGCATATAAATTAGCCATCTTAGGTACCGTTACTGTTGCTAATGTCGTAACTATTGTTATTGAAAGTTTTATTATTCTCTGAGAATTATCATATAAGCCAACCTGTGCATCATTAGTCATAAGTCCAAGCATAACCTTGTCTAACATAGTATATACAGTTATTGCAATTTGAGGTATAAATAATCCAATTGAATTTTTTAAATGTTTAATCAAATTTTTATTAATTGGTTTTATAAATTTAATTTCTTTTGGTATATCAAACCACATAATAATTTGTCCAATTAATTGTGTTATTCCTAAAATAAATGCATATAGCACAACTTGATTACTTTTTTTAATAAGTAAAAATATTAAAATTACACCTATTGCTTTTACAACAGTATTTCTTATTGCAACTGTTTTAAAATCTTCTATCCCTACAAATAGCCATGATATATCAAATAAACAACTAAATAATATGGTTGATTGTACTATTAATAATAATCTGTTACTTGTCTTTATTACAAAACAAAACATTATTAAGTATATAACTATTGTAATTCCCATAGTAATAAATCTTAAAATGTTAAGTTCCCAAAAAGTTCTACTTAATTTATTTTTATCATCTCTAACATATGCTATTTCTCTACCACAATACATTGATAAACCTATCATACCAAATAACACAAAATATTGAGCATAAGTGCTAGTCAATGCATATTCACCTAACCCACTTGGTCCCAATATTCTTGATACATATGGTATTGTTATAATAGGCAAAATAATACTTATGATTTGATACATTAAATTATATAAATAATTTTTTACTACCATCTATATCCCCTAACTATTTTCTTATTTAATTAATTTTTACAACTAATACACTTTATTTTAATTAAACATATGTAATATTTTATTTACAATTATTTGATCACAATTATCCGACTCATTTACATCATAACTTGGACTAAACTTTTTTAATCTTTCTAAAGTATCTTTTATATTTAAATTATTACTTTCAATTTTTATTGCTAAATTTCTATTTACTAATTTATCTATTGTATTTTTATCTTCAGCAACACCATCTCTTGAAAGTAATGCTATCTTTTTATTCGCTATTAAACATTCTGCAACTGTTCCCCATCCAGCTTTTGTAATTACATAATCACTTGCTTTTATATACTCATGTGTATTATTTGTTGAAACAGGTAAATAAGTTACATTATCACCTTTTAAATTTATTCCTTCAGTAACTATAAAGTTATAATTTAAACTGCTAACATCAATAACTTTATCTACTTCAACAGACCTTCCAATACTTACAAAAACTATTGGCTTTTTATATTTGCTTTTTATTTCTTTAACTTTTTCTAAATTAAATTTTCTACAAATTAATCCTACTTCATCATAATTTGTAATATATTTTTTCATAGAATCCATATATAAATCATACAAAAAAGTTTTATCAACTAATTCATAACATTCTTTAAACTTGTTACATATTTCTTTATTTAAATATTCCTCATATATATCAACCCAAGTAAAATTTGATATTAATAAACTTTTTATTTTAAGTTCATTTGTAACCTTTAATATCCAAGGAACTATATCACATATTACTGAATTAATATTGTTTTTTATTAAAAACTCTTTTTCTTTCTTCCTCTTATCATCCCATGAATCTATATACTCTGTAACTTTTTTATTTAATTTATATACATCTATATCAAGACTATTTTTTTTTAAAACTAATCCAATATCAACATTAAATAAATCAAATATTACATTATTTGATCTATTTAAATCCATTAATGAATCTTTTATAAATTCACCTTGTTTAATTCCTGTTTTTATATATATTCTTATATCATTTCTTTCTTCAAGAATATACCTAATTATAGGTATATTTCTTGAAGCATGTCCAAATCCATGATCTGAAATGTAAAATGCTATTTTTTTCATATTATTATTTCGTTATAGCCGCTTCTTGATTAGATAAAAATTCATCTATACTTGCACCAGCTATTTCCTTCATATCTTCATCAACCATCATTTTAACTAATCCCTTAAAATCAACTTTTCTCTTCCATCCAAGTTCTTTTTCTGCTTTTGTACAATCTCCCCATAAAAGTTCAACCTCTGCTGGTCTAAAGTATCTTGGATTAACATCTACAAGCACTTTTCCTGTAGCTTTATCAATTCCCTTTTCATCTACTCCTGTTCCTTGCCATTCTATCTCTATTCCAACTTCTGCAAAAGCTAATTCAACAAACTCTCTTACTGTGTGAGTTTCATTTGTTGCTAATACATAATCTTGTGGCTCTTCTTGTTGTAATATTCTCCACATTCCTTCAACATAATCTCCAGCAAATCCCCAGTCTCTCTTTGCATCCATATTTCCAAGAGATAACTTTTCTTGCTTTCCTGCCATTATATTGGCAACTGCCATAGTAATCTTTCTAGTTACAAAAGTTTCTCCTCTTCTTGGTGATTCATGATTAAAAAGAATTCCATTACACGCAAATAAGTTATATGACTCTCTATAGTTTACAGTTATCCAATATGAATAAAGTTTTGCACATCCATAAGGACTCTTTGGATATAATGGTGTTTTTTCTGATTGTGGTGCTGTATCTGGAAGCCCTCCAAAAAGTTCTGATGTTGATGCTTGATAAAACTTACAATTTAATCCTGCTTCTCTTATTGCATCTAATAATCTTAAAGTACCAACTCCTGTTACTTCAGCAGTATATTCTGGAACTTCAAATGATACTGCAACATGACTTTGTGCTGCTAAGTTATATATTTCATTTGGTCTAATTTTTTCTATTAATCTATTTAAATTACTTGAATCTGTTAAATCTCCATAATGTAAGAATAATTTCTTATTTCCTACTTCAGGATTTTCAAATAAATGATCTATTCTACTTGTGCTTATGCTTGAGTGTCTTCTTATTATTCCATGAACTTCATATCCCTTTTCTAATAATAATTCTGTAAGATATGAACCATCTTGTCCTGTTATTCCTGTTATTAATGCTACTTTTTTCATTATATATTCCTCCCAAAACTTATTCTATCTTTATATTTAATACTTTTACAAAACTTCCTTATAATCTCTTAAGTTATCCATATAATCCTTATTTACTATAAATATTGCTTCTTCTGTTTCAACAGTCATAGTATCTTCTATTCCTATCATTACAATTTTCTTTTCATTATTTATAGCCATATTAGATTTTGATTCAATAACTCTAACATTATCAGTTACAATATTATTATCTGTATCTTTTTCTTTATATCTTTCAACTGACTTCCAAGTACCAATATCATCCCAACTTATATCACTTGGAATTACATATATATCATTTGATTTCTCAAGTATTGCATAGTCTACTGAAATTGCTTCAGTACCTCTATAATTTTTATTTATAATTTTTTGAAGATTTTCTTCACTTACAGTCTCTATTTCTTTTAATGCTTCATATGTACTTGAAGTAAATTCTCTTATTTGAGTAAGTATATTATCTACAGTCCATATGAACATTCCACCATTCCAAAGATATGAACCATCACTTAAATATTTTTTCGCAACTTCTAAACTTGGCTTTTCAACAAACTTTTCAACCTTTACTACTTCATTATCATTTACATTAACTCTATTATTAGTAAACTTAATATATCCGTATCCTGTTTCAGGTCTGTTTGGTGTCATACCAAGAGTAAGTATTGCTTTATCATTTTCCTTTAAATACTCTTTACCATCTAATATAATTTCTCTAAACTTATCTTCATTCTTTATCAAATGATCTGACGGTAATACAACCATTGTTGCATCTTTATAATATCTTTTTATAACTAATGCCGATAAAGCTATACAAGGAGCTGTGTTCCTTCCTTCTGGTTCAATTATTATATTTCTTTCTGGAAGATCAGGTAACTGCTCTTTTACTAAATCAACATATCTTTCACCAGTACAAATAAATATCATATCAATTGGTATTATTGGTTTTATTCTATTAATTGTCATTTGTATCATAGTATTATCACCAATAAGATTTAAAAATTGTTTTGGTCTTTCTTCAGTTGATAAAGGCCAAAACCTTGTCCCTTTACCACCTGCCATAATTAAAGCACATAACATTATTTCTCCCCCCTTGAGCAAAAATATAATTTCTAAACATACATAGTTTTATTTTAAGAATTTTTACTATTTATAAAATAATTAAGCTAATATATATTTTGCAAGCTCTATTAAAAACGTATCTATATAATATATTGGACTATATCCATTGTTTTTATATATTTTGCATCTTGTTTTTATACTGTTCATTGTCCTTTTTATATTTTTTTCATTACTCATACCACCAAAATTAAAATTTGATAATATTTCGTTGATTACTACAACTTTTAATTTGTTTTTTCTAATCTTTAACATTAAATCAAGGTCATCATGCATAGATTCAACTTTGTATTTATATTTATTATAAGTTTCATTTGTTATAAATGTTGTAGGATGATTCCAATATCTTGTTGAAACAAATTTTTTAAGTTTAGCTTTTTTTATCATAGTTCCTGTTGGCTTATTTATTCTTAAATCTCCATAGAGCATATCGAAATGAGACTTTTTATACTCATTAGCAACTTTTTCAACTGTATCAACTTCATACCAATCATCACTATTTACATTTCCAATAACTTCACCTGTTGATATATCTATACCTTTATTTATTGCATCATACATTCCATTATCTTTTTGAGATATTATATTAAATTTAATGTTCTTTTTTTCAAAGCTATTTCTGTAGCTTTCCGCAACTTTAACAGTATTATCAGTTGATAAACCATCAATTATTGAGTATTCATATACAGGATATGTTTGATTTAATACTGATTCTATAGTTTTTTTTAGTGTCTTCTCACTATTATATGTTACCGTAATAATGCTGACATTTACTTTATCTATAATAAACACCTCTCATAATAAATTATTCAATTATACTATTTCAGTAGCTTTTACAGCTTCATTTAAACTCTTTACTCTATAATCAATTTTATATTGACTAACACTTTTATCATAAACCAAATTTCCAAAAGCCTTATCTACTGTTCCAGTAAATCTTGCCATAAATTTAAGTACCAGATTAAACATTTTTGTTAACTTAATATTTTTATTATGTGCCTTAGCTATAAGCTTGACTAATTCACTTGTTTTTACATACTCTTTATTTTGTGGAAGGAATATTCCACTTTCACTATTAACAACCATTAATCTAATAAATTCACAAAGATTATCTATATAAAGCATACTTCTTTCATTTTTAATATCTGGAAATACAGGTAAATTTCGAGCGATTTTTGAAAGCTTTTGATAATTTCCTTTTGAGCCTTTCCCAAATATCATTGGTGGTCTTATAACGACTACTTTAAAATTTTTATCTTCAAGTTGAAATATTCCTTCTTCTGCTTCTAACTTACTTTTTCCATAAAAATTACTTGGAGTTGGTATTGTATTTTTATAAATAACACGTTTTTTATTAATATGACTACTATCCCCATAAACTATTATGCTACTCATAAATATAAATTGTTTTACTCCATCTTTTTTTGCTTTTTTTGCAGTTTCTATAGTTAAATCTCTATTTACCTTATAATATAAATCTTCCATTTTAGGGTCAGTTGAAACATGAGCAATTCCAGCAACATGGAATACTGTATCATATTTTGAAAAATCTTTATTTTTCCAAGTTTCATCTATCATATCAACAGTATCAACACTATATTCATCTTTAAAATTTTTCAAGTAACTTTCAAAACTTGTCCCTACATAACTATTAGCACCTGTAATAAGTATGTTTTTCATTTTTTCACCTTCTTTTTAATGCTTTCCTTCTTGAACCCCATCACTTTTTAAAACACTAAATACAGTCATAAATATTATTTTTATATCAAATATAAAATTTTCTTTATCTAAGTATTCTTTATCTAAAGCAACCTTATCCTTTAATTCAAGTTCATCTCTTCCATTTATTTGAGCCCATCCTGTAAGACCTGGTATCAATTTGTGAACACCGACTTCAGTTCTCATATCCTTTAAATCATATTGGTTATAAAGAGCTGGTCTTGGTCCAACAATACTCATATCCCCTTTTATAATATTTATAAGTTGTGGCAATTCATCAAGACTTGTCTTTCTTAAAAACTTACCAATTGATGTTATCCATTGATCTGGATTTTCTAAAAGGTGAGTCGCCACATTTGGTGTATCAATTCTCATTGTTCTAAACTTAAGTATATTAAACTCTTTATTATCTTTTCCAATACGTCTTTGTTTAAAAAACACTGGTCCAGGAGATGTTAATTTTATAATTAAACATATAATCAATATTATTGGTAAAAAAACTATAAATGCTAATAAACTCATTATAAAATCAAATATTCTCTTCATCTTACCTCCTTAAACTACTGTTGATGCTACTTCTTTTTCTGCATTAGCTTCTTCTGGCTCCTTAAATGTTGGAACAACTTCCTTCATCTTTTCCTTTAAAGCTTCCTTATCTTCATTTAATGCAACAAAAAGTAATTCATCAATGTTTTTCTTTACTTCATTTATTTCAAAATCTGAAGGTACTCCAATAAATATTTTATTATTTTCTGTTTCTGTTAAACCTTCTTCATTCATTAAAAGCTCTTCATAAAGTTTTTCTCCAGGTCTAAGTCCTGTAACTTCTATTTTTATATCTTTCTCTGGTTCAAAACCTGATAATTTTATAAGTTTTTTTGCTAAATCATATATCTTAACAGGTTCTCCCATATCAAGAATAAAAATTTCTCCACCTTTTGCAAAAGCTCCTGCCTGTAATACAAGCTGTGCTGCTTCTGGTATAAGCATAAAGTATCTTATTATTTCTTTATGAGTTAATGTAACTGGTCCCCCATTTTTAATTTGATTTTTAAATAATGGAATTACTGAACCATTACTTCCAAGTACATTTCCAAATCTTACTGCAACATAATCTGTTTTACTCTTTTTATTCATAGCTTGTACTATCATTTCACACATTCTCTTTGTAGCACCCATTATATTTGTTGGATTTACTGCCTTATCTGTTGAAATAAGTACAAATTTTTCTGCATTAAATTCATCAGCACATTCTGCAACATTTAAAGTACCAACAACATTATTTTTAATTGCTTCCTCTGAATTATCTTCCATAAGAGGTACATGCTTATGTGCTGCTGCATGGAATACAACATCTGGCTTAAACTCTTTAAATACTTTTCTAAGTCTTCTTTTATCTCTAACTGATGCAATTATTGTAAATTGATCAAGCTCTGGCATATTTCTCTTTAATTCATTTTGTATGTCATAAGCATTATTTTCATAAATATCAAGTATTAAAAGTTTCTTTGGCTTAAATGATGCAATTTGCCTACAAAGTTCTGAACCAATAGAACCTCCTCCACCAGTTACAAGAACTACTTTATCTTTTAAGTAATTTGAAACCCCAACTTTATCAAGTTCAATTTCATCTCTACCAAGTAAGTCTTTAATATCAACATCTCTCATTTTTGTAAGAGATAACTTCCCTTCCATTATTTCATAAACACCAGGGATTATCTTGATTTCAGCATTCGTTTGTTGACATATTTCTATTATTTCTTTTTTCTTTCTTGGACTAATCTTTGAAATTGCTATAATTATTGTATCTATATTAAGATCTTCAACAATATTTGGAATATCATTTCTATTTCCAAGAACCTTTACTCCAAGAAGAAATGTTCCAATTTTATTTTTGTCATCATCAATAACGCCAACTGGAACCATTTTTACATCTTCCTTATTTTTATACATCTCGGAAATAACCATATGTCCACATGATCCAGCACCAACAACAAGAACTCTCTTCTTTTCTGACTTTAAATCAAGTTTTCCATATACAATTATTCTTCTATATATTCTATATGAAAGTCTTATTCCAACTACCATAACATATATAAGTATTCCGCTTAATATAACAATACTATTTGGTAATATTCTTCCATCTATATTGTTATATATAAGACTTATTCCACAACCAATAATACATGCAAATAATCCTTTTATAAATTCATCTATACTTGCATTACTCCATAAACTTTTATACATTTTAAATAAAGCTAATGGAACAATGTATACTAAAAGTATTACTGGAAGCATTTTTATATAATTTTGCATATATTCCCTTGGAATATCAAAATCAAATCTAACAACAAAACTAAATAAATATGCTATATTTATAAAAATTATATCTGCTATTAATAATAACGGTACTCTCCATTTTTTTATTTTATTCATACAATTACTTCCCCTATTTTTTGATAACTTTTAGAAAAAGATAAACCTTTTATTTTTTAATTTATTTCCTCTATATTTTATCTCTTCATTATTAATTAACTTAACTTCATTTTCTAAAAACACACTTTTTAAAAGTATATTTTTATTAAACACTTCTTCTAATTCTTCAACTATTCCAGTATTTCTATTTTGATTATTATGAGCATCACTTCCAATAAAAGAATATGCTCCAGCCTTTGTAAGCTTTTCCGCTGTTTTCTTAACCGTTTTACCAAAATCCCCTCTTATGCTTCCAGCATTAAGCTGTAAAAGGCATCCTTCATCAATAAATTGGTTTAAAACTTCAATATTTTCTATAACATCTGAATATCTTTCAGGATGAGCTATAATAGGAGTAATTCCTCGAAGCTTAAGTTCATACATATAATCTAATGCTTCCTTTGGTATCCTTCTCATTGAAAATTCAACAAGCATGTATTTACCATCATTTATAGTTCCAATTACTCCACTTTCAAAATCATCAATAATTTTTTCTGAAAAATATACTTCCTGTCCTGAAATTATATTAATAGTTAATCCTTCACTTTTTATAAAATCATTTAAATTTTTTACTATTTCTGTAATTTCTGAGTAAGGCATGTCAAAGCAACCCCTCCTAAAATGAGGAGTGGCTACAATGTTCATAATCCCTTCTGCTTCTGCCTTTTTCAGCATCTCAAGTGTCATCTTTATGCTCTTTGATCCATCATCAATTCCTGGTAATATATGTGAATGTATATCAATCATAATAATCACCTAATTATTCTGCATAATAATAGTAGTACTTATCTCTTGTTCTTTCTCCACCATTTAAGACAACACCAATTATATTTGCTTTAACTTTTTGAAGAGATTCCTTTGCAAGCTTTACTGAATCTTTTTTTGTTCTCTCTGCTCTTACTACAAGTATTACACCATCAACCTTTGTTGAAAGTATTTGAGAATCTGTAACAGCTTGTACCGGTGGAGTATCAATAATTATTATGTCATATTCTTTTTGAAGTTCATCAAGTAAATTTCCCATTGCCTTTGAACCTAAAAGTTCTGAAGGATTTGGTGGTATTTTACCTGAAGGCAAAATATCAAGATACTCATTATGCTTATTTATTGCTTTTTTTAGCTTTGAATTATCCATAACAACATCAGAAAGTCCAATATTATTTGATATTCTAAATTGCTTATGAACACTTGGCTTTCTAAGGTCACAATCTATAAGTAATACTTTCTTTTCATCTTGTGAAAAAGCAACAGCTAAGTTTGCTGCTGTTGTTGACTTACCTTCCCCTGGTTCTGCACTTGTTACTAATATTCTTTTTATTTCTTTATCAAAAGATGAATATTGAATATTAGTTCTAAGAGTTCTATAACTCTCTGCTGGTATTGACTTTGGTTGCTTTTCAACTATTAACATATATTCACCTTCCTTTTAATGTTTACCCTTTCTTTTACTTACGTTACCATCACCATCTAGTTCTGGTATTATTCCAATTACAGGTATATCCAAATAATTTTCTACATCTTCTTTTGACTTATATGTATTATCCATAAATTCCAAAAGTAATGCTAATCCAACACTTACAATAAGACCAAGTACAAATGCTATAAGTACATTAAGCTTCTTGTTTGGACTTACTGGTTTTTCTGGAACTTTTGCTTGTTCTATAATTTGAATATTTCCATTTGGAATAAGTTTCTTTGATTCTTTTATAAATACATCTGTTATATCTTTAACTGCAGCAACAGCTTGAAGCTTATCTGTTCCAGTATATGATATTTCAAGAATTTGAGTATCTGCTCTTGGAGTAACTTTAAGACTTTTCTTTACATCTTTAAGCTCAAGATTTAAGTGACCTTTATTTAGTCCTTGTTGAATAAGATCATCTGTTTGAATTATTTCTGCATATGTTGTTAATAATTTTTGATACATCATAACATCATTATTATCATATTGTTCTTTTTGAGACTTATTTGCTTCTTTACCAATGAAAAGTTTTGTTGTAACCTCATACTTTGGTTTAATTACAAAGAAGCTTAAAACAATTGCAATTAGTGTAAATGCTAATGTAATTCCTATAATTAGTTTGTATCTCTTTTTAAGTGCTTCAAATATTTCGCTAATATTAATGTTTTCTTCCTTCATTACTGTCCCCCATATTAAATTCTAAAATATATTATTCCTTCTTTTTACAGCTACTATGTAAGTATACCATAAATGTTAAATTTTCTTCTTTTTTCACACCTGCATTTAATCTTTTTTTTACATTAAATACTTACTTTGTTCATATCTTTTCTTTTTACAATGTATATTGTACTATATTTATTAAATTTTGTTAATAATATTATAACATTCCTATATTATTATTTATTCCTATTTATACCTCTTTTTTAGAGTATTATTTTATAATAATAAAAACTTATATGAAATCACTTCCAAATAAACTATTTTGTAGATAATTTAATAAACTTTCCAAATATTTTTTATTCAAATACTAATTATTAATAATATTATTATGTATAATTAGGTCGAAAAGTTTTTATTAATTCGAATAAACTCTATTGTATAGTTTATTTTCTTTTTCATTAGTTTTATATAAAGTTTTTCATAACTAAAATCTTATATTTTAAAAAAACCTTTATTTCATTAAAAATAAATTTTACTGATTCAAACTATAAAACAAAAAAGTTGATTACAAATTTATACTCAACTTTTCTAAACTTAATTATATATACATTGTTATTAATTACTTATTTTTTAATTTCTTATTATTCTAAGAAAATTATTCATTATTTTTGCAAACTGTTAAGTTAAACTCTAAATTATAATTTCTAAATTTTAATATCCTCTCATAATCTTCTATATAATCAACTTCAGCCCAAAAAGCTCCATTAATGTTTTTAACATAGATGTTTTTTTTATTGATTAATCTATACAATGCATCTTCCCACCATGATGAATGGTTCTGATTTTCTATAATATTCTCTAAACTTTCTTTAAACTCTTTTATAAAGTCTTTATTTATCTTTGCCACACCTATATACTCACCTGTTATATCATCTCCTGATAAATCTTTACCATATTTTTTAAGTATATTATTCTCATAAAAAAGTTTATAATCCCCTTCTTCCTTTCTGCTTTCATCTGCAAATAATACAGGACTTGTTTCCTCCATTATTATATATTGAAGTAATGATCTTTCTATATATACATCCCCATTCATAATTATAATATCATCATCTTTTATAAAATCTTTTGCGAACCAAGCTGATGCTGAACTATTTGTAACATCATAAAACGGATTATAGTAAAATTTCACATCATAATCTTTTAAAATTCTTTTTATTTCTTTATTATTGTATCCAACTATTAATCCAATATCACTTATTCCTGATTCCTTTAGCTTTATTACAGTATTCTCTATAAGACTTATACCACCTATATCAACTGTACATTTTGGGTTTCCTGATAAATATCTACTTATTCTACTCCCCTTTCCTGCTGCCAATATCAAAGCTCTCATTAAAATATCCCCCTTTTATTCATATCATTAAAAGCATTTATCAATTTACTATTATCATCAACTGATATGTTACCTATATGTCCTACTCTAAAAACACTCTCTTTAAAATCACCACCATTTGGACAAACAAAAATATTATAATTATCTTTTAAATATTCAAATATATTATAAGCATTTATATCTTTGCTTACTTTTAATGTTGTAACTGCACTTGATGAGTTTTTATTTAATATTTCAAAAGGTAATTTTTTTATCTTCTTTCTAAAATCTTCTGCTATAATCTTAGTATTATTAATAATGTTTTGAACTCCTATTTTCTCTATCATTTTTAATCTTTTATTTAATTGAAATATTATACTTACTGCTGGTGTAAAGGGAGTTTGTCCTCTTTCTCCATCTTTTAAATAATCATTCAAATTAAAATACATACTTTTAATCGGATTATTTTTTATAGCTTTTATAGCTTTTTTATCTACCATTATTATTGATATTCCTGGAGGTAGGGCTAATGCTTTTTGTGATGATACTATAAGTACATTTATATTGTACTTTTTCATATTAATTTCATCTGCTAAAAAGGAACTTATTGCATCTACTATAAGCATACATTTCTTTAATTTACAAAATTCACTTATTAATTCCATATCATATAAAATTCCAGTTGATGTTTCGTGAACATTTACCAAAAATGCTGTTATATTTTCTTCTTTATAATTTTTTAAATGTTCATAAGTTAATTCCTCTCCAAAGCTTAACTTAACTTCTATATATGGTATTTCATAAATTGAACATAATTTAACAAATCTTTCTCCAAAACTCCCACCGTTTATTATTAATACTTTATCTTTTTTATTTAAAATATTCATTACTGAAGCTTCCATAGCTCCCGTACCTGATGACGTTAATAAAATTGCTCTTGTCTCTTCATCTGCTCTTAACATATTTTTCATTAGCCTTTCGTTTTCTAGCATAACTTTCGAAAACTCTTTCGTTCTAAAATAAGGTATTTGTTGTCGTCCTATTTCTAATATTTCTTGTTCCATAAGTACTGGACCTACAGAGAAGTTAAGAAATTCTTCATTAAAATTATTCATTATCCCCTCCAAAGCGTCTTTTTACTATATTTAATATTTCAGTAAATACTTTATCTTTACTTATATATAAAATTAAAAAATATATTAAAGCATTAATAAATACTGTAATTATTGATATTCTTATAATTCCTGTAACCATACTTTTTATAAATATAGTTATTGGAATAAATACAAGTGATATTATTAAATACTTTGTTTTATCTAAAGAAAATATTTTAAAATTAACTTTAAGTTTCTCTCTAGTATAATAATTTTGTAAAATTATTATTATTATATTTGCAACCATAGTTGTTAATATTGCTGTTACTGGTGTAAGTATATTTAAAAATACAAGAATATAATTACTTATTAAATTAAATATACCTCCAATAATATCTATTCTTACTAAACCTCTTTCTCTACCCTTAACATACATAATCTGATTTGCAAGTATTGATTCATATCCTAATGTAATTACATATATTGAAAATATAGCAAATACCGATGTTGCTCCTAAGTATGCATCTCCACCATAAAGTGCTATTATTTCTTTCGATAAAACAAACATTCCTATACATACTGGAAATAAAAATAAAAAGTATATTCCTGAAACTTTATTTAACAATTCTATATAATTATTCTCTTCATCATTTGATAAGTAATAATTTAATCTTGGGATTGTTACATTTATAAAAGTTTGCATAAGCCCACTTATTATTCTTGTTATTGATTGTGCTACTGAGTAAAAAGCAACAGCCTCCATATTAATATATTTACCAATAACTAGCTTATCAAGCTGAGTATATAAAACAGTTATATTCGATAATATAACTACAAAAAACATTCCTTTCAAATGCTTTTTCACTTCAAAATCTTTAAATTTGAACTTTATACGCCTTTTTACATAAATATAACTTACTATATTATTTAAAAATGTTGTAAAACATAATAAAAGCATATATTCATTTAAATTATCAGATCCCTCTACCATAATAAATAACAGTACTACATATACAATCCTTATTATTATTGTTTTTATGCTTATAAAGTTATAACTCTCTAATGATTCATTTACCCATTCTACGTAAAATATATTTGAGAAAAAATCAAATGACAATATCATACAAGGTACATATAAAATATCATCTGAGTACGCTCCATTTATAAATATCAAATATACTAAAAGTGCTAAAATATTTGTAATTACTGATATTAAAAATATGTTTGTAAACACTTTTCTATATTTTTCATTATCATTTCTATTGTTACTTAATTCTCTAACTCCGTACTGATATACACCAAAACTTGCAAATATAAAGAAATATCCAAATACAGCATTTGAATAATTAAAAACCCCCATATTTTCTGGTCCTAATGTTCTTGCCAAATATGGTCCTACTAATATTGGCACTACTATATTAAAAAGATTTAATATAAATTTATAAACAAAGTTTTTCGCTATTGATTTTTGCATTATAATCTCCTAATTGATATATCTATCTATTTTCTATATTCATAAATATATATTCCCTCATTGTGCCATACTCTATCTTCTTCATTTGGTAATTCCATGTAACTTTCTCCAAAAAATTGTTTTAAGCAATTATGATTATTATTTGGACACTTGACCTTTATATTTTCAAAACTTATTTCTTTTAATGGAAATATATCGTCTATAAATAAATACTCATTAAAGCATATTACTTCTACACCGTAAGTAATCTTATTATCTATTTCCGCTTCATCTATACTATTAACACTCTCTTTTAATTTGTTGTTTAAGTTTTCATAATCTTTATCACCTGTAATAAATCTATATGCTTTACCTAATAATATTTTTGAATTTCTATTTATATTGTTTAAATATGGTTTTGAAAATGCTTTATTTCCATAATCAATCATCTTATATCTTATCCTTAAGTTTTTCTTTTTCTTTATCATTTTATTATTTTTATCATTACAGTAATCATATGGAAATATATCAACAAAAATCCCACCGTGTTCTTCTAATTCTGGATATTCTATAAACACACTATTTTTATGCCTTATTTTGCTCCACTGATAATCTATGTTGCTTTTTTTATACATATTTTCTATTAACAAATCATCTGGAAGTTCCTTCTCTACTATTTTTATGAACTTATTATAATCATCTCTAAGCATACTTATATCAATGTCATCATCCCAGGGTATAAACCCTCCATGCCTTACCGCCCCAAGCAACGTCCCTGACTCTATCCAATAATCTATATTATTTTTTCTGCATATATTATCTATATCTCTTAAAATAGTGGTCATTAAATTTTGTGCTTCTCTTAAACACATAGTTTACCTCCATAAAAACTTACATTGCTTATATTTCTTAATAATTTTTATATAAAATCTTTCTTAAAAACTTTTAAGTATATTTTTAGACTTTGGAGTTAAATAATAAATTAAGTTCAAACTATATGCAATACTCTTATAATGCTACTCCTACCTCACTTAATTAACTTTTTCAAAATAATATATTAAAAAAAGGTTTATAAATTTTATATGGAAATATTCTATTCCAATCTGGTCTAAAATACTGAATACTTAAAGAATATAATAAAAATAGTACAATTATTAATATTATATAAATATATCTCCTCTCCCTAACTTTTATTAAATTTATTACATTTGGTAAATATATTATTGAGAAAATTTGAAAATATTCAGCAACTCTATCAAGAAGATTAAACTTTAAAGAAATTATACTTATTGATATACCTGTTATTAAAAACATAGTCATTATTCTTATATCATTATCTAACTTTACTTTATTTCTTTTTATTAATATAAGTCCAAACAATATAATACTTAATGAAATTAATATATTTATTATGGTTGCAAGTCTTACTTCTCCATTTAAATACACAGAATTTAAGTAATAACTATATTTTGCCATTTTGGATAATAAGCTTTTAAATATTGGTACAAATAATGTATATACTAATACAGTCATAGCCATAAAGCATACTATAACTTTTAAATTTACTTTTAACTTTGAAACTGGATATGCTATTAAAAATATTATGGCTGTATTGTGGAAAAGTGATGCCATAATAACTACAAGTATAAATTTCATAAATTTATTTTCTCTTATGTATTTATAAGAGAAAAACAATATTACTATTGCAAGTTGATGTCTTAATGTATTCATACTTGATCCAAAATACCCCAATAAGAAAAATAATATAGTACTTACATACACATTTTTTGAATACATTTTTATAAATCTACTGTAAGATGAAAGTATTATAATACTTGTGGTTACAAGTATACTTTGAGGATTTTTCGAAAATATTCCCACAAACTTATTTAAAAATAAGTATCCTATTTCGTATCTATCAGAATAATATTCTAATTTTATATTTTGAAGTTCAGTAAATAAATTCATATATACATGAGTATCATTCCCTATTGTTTTATCCCTAAGAGAAGCTAGTATAATTAATATGCTAAATACCATAAATAAATATATACCCTTTTTGTTTTTTAAGTTTATACTGTTTAAAAGTATAGCTATCGCAATAATATATACTATCAATGTGTAATATAGCCACATAACTTTCTATTCTCCCATTCTATATATTAAAGATTAATATAAAACTCTTCCAACTTTTTTACCTCATTATCTATGTTATATCCTTTTTTAGTTATTTCCTTGAAATTATCCTTTCTAATATATCCTTCTCCAAAATCCACCACTTCTTTTGCCCATACTTTTGCATTTTCATTTAAGCTAATATATTTACAATTTCCTAAGTTTAATTCTTCTGTAACTTCGTTAGATACAACACAAGGAAGTGCTGCTCCTTGAGCTTCTACTCCAGATACAGGCAATCCTTCATATAATGAAGGTAATAAAAATATATCTATTCCTTGCAACAATTCATGTACATCTTTTCTATTATTTAAAAACTTAACATCATTCTCTAAAGATAATTTACTTACTTTTTCTTTAATCTTATCTTTTAATTCTCCATTACCAATTAAAATCAATACTGAATTTTCTTTTATCTTCTTTATTTCTAAGAATATATCTATTAAGAAACTATGATTTTTTTGCTCAGTAAATCTACCTATATGTCCAACAACAAATTTATCATTTAAATTGAGGTTATTTCTTATTTCCCTTCTTAAGATTTTATTAAACCTAAACTTATTGCAGTCAATTGCATTATTCATAATGTATACTTTGCTATTATCTCCATAAAGAAACTTAGCAGCTGCATTTGAACAAGCAAAGTATACGTTAGCTTGTTTCTTTAATGGCATACATAAAATTTTATTTCTTATTGCCTTTAATTTATTATCTGAATACATAGTTGTATGACTATGAGCTATAATATTTTTTACATTATTCTCTCTGGCAATTGGCCCTACAATTAAATTAAGATAAACTTCATGAAGATGAATAGCCTTATATTCATTTTCATAAAGCAATTTACTTAATTCTCTATTAAATTTACTTATATTTAATACTGTTGGCTTTATGACTTTATACAAAGTCCCACCATTTTTTATTATTTCTTCTTTATATGTCTCTTTTTCTGTATACTCATAAAAATAAAGGAAGTCAAACTGTACTTTTAATTTATCAATTTTTCTGTACATATTCATAATTGTTGCCATTACTCCAGCTCCTGTACTTAAACTGGATACTATATGCAATATTCTAATACTCATATTCAACTCCATTCACCTTAACTTTTGAAGGATTATGATTTACTCTATTCTCCTCTTTTGGAACTTTCATATAATCACCATATAAACTACTTAAATACCAATGATAGTCTCTTGGGACACATACATAAATATTTTCAAATTTTCTATTTTCTAAAGTATTTATCCACTCTTTTTTCGTTATTTCATTTTCAGCAATAAAGCCTACTGTCTTTGTTTCAATGTCGTTATATCTTTTTACCTCTTTATCTAACTTATTAAATATTGTATTCTTATCTACATTTCTTAAAAGGAAATTTAATAACTTTCTAAAATTCCTTTTAAATTTACTTACAAAGTCATTTTTATTGGAGTTTATATTTACTAATGTTTTTGATATAAATAGATTATTTAAAAATTTTATCTTTATATAATGTATATTTCTTAATATTTTATTGTCTGGGATATTATCATAAGGAAATATATCAATAAATATTCCATGATTTATTGTTAAATCACTACAATATGGCTCTATAAATTCTGTGTCTTTATCTCGTACTTTTGTAAAATAAAAAGGTGTATCTTCTTCAGTTGAAAAATGCTGAAAAAATAAATTATTAGGTAGTTCAGTTTTTGCTATTTTAATAAATTTATTATAGTTTTCCCTAGTCATTCCTATATCAATATCATCATCCCACGGTATAAAACCTCTATGTCTTATAGCACCTAATGCTGTTCCCCCAATAGCAAAGTATTTTATGTCATACTTTTTACATAACTCAACTACTTCCTTTAAAATCTTAAGCTGAATATTATGAATATCATTTAGCTCTTCGCCGTAGAACAATGAAGATCACTTCCTTTTATATTATTAATATTTATATTCAATTCCTTCTATAATTACTTTACATGGCTTATGACACCTTATATCTTCTTCTTTTGGTGGCTTCATATAGTCTCCAAACCTATTAGTTAAATACTTATGATAATCTCCTGGTATATTTATTTTCAACCCTTCAAACTCTAATTGTTTAAACGGATATATATATTTACGTCTTATTACCTCATTTTCATTTACGCGGCCAATTCTTTTAGTTGATTTATTATTATATTTAGTGAACTCTTTTTCTAACATATAAAAAATTTTATTTTTATCAATATTTTTTAAAACCTTATTCATTGATCTTCGTATTAATCTTTTTACTTTGGATTTAACATTGTTATCATTTGAATTTATATCAGATATTGTTGCTGCAATAAATATATTGCTTATAAACTTTGATTTTGCATACTGTATTTTTTCTAAAATTTTATTATCAGGAATATTATCTATTGGAAATATATCTATAAAAATACCTTTATTTATATTCAAAGCATCATAATATTTCTCTACAAATTCAGTATTTTTTGCTCTAACTTTTGAATAGTAAAATGGTGTATCATACTCAGTATGAAAATTTTGAAGAAAGAACTTCTTAGGTAATTTTATTTTTGCTATTTCAATAAATTTATTATAATCTTCTCTAGTCATTCCTATATCAATATCATCATCCCAAGGTATAAACCCTTTATACTTTACAGCTCCTAATGCAGTCCCTACAATTGCAAAATACTCTAAATCATGCTTATCACATAATTCAATAAAGCTTTCAAGTATTTCTGTAGCAATATTATGAATATTTCTTAACTCATTCCCGTAAAACATTTGAAATCTCCTTATTATTTTTAAGCCAGAACGGCAAATTTATTATTCCAGTCACTGTGCCAAATCCGTAACTTAAATGTAATAATAATAAAATAAACGGAAGTAATATGACTTGCCAATAAAATTTATTATCTATTATTACTTTTACTGTTATCAATAGCATTACTGATATATAAGGAATCATTAAGCTCAAAAGTAATCTATTACTAAAATTTATACTTACTATAATTACTGCTATTAATGACAAAACAAAAATTAATGGAACAAAATGATATAATGAAAAACATTTTGGTTGTACACCTATAGTTAGTCCTATCCAGTAACCATTTAAAAATTTTTGTTTGCACATTTTTGAAAGCTTATTTCTTGCATTATGGTATGATATTACACTTGGATCTAACAAAAATTTATAACCAGCTTTTTTCATTCTGTAATGTATTTCATTATCTTCTGTTCTAGCTAATCTCTCATCATAATTACCTACAGTATCAAATACTTCTCTTGAATATGCTGCATGTGCTAGTGTGTTTACATATTCACTTTTTCTTTTTCTTCTATATTTAGCAATACCACTACCAAATATAGATGTCTCAGCTTGTAATAATAATCTTTGCCAATTACTTTTTTCATCTATTATACTAATCCTTTGTCCTCCAACTATTTTCTCCCCAACCTTTATGTTAATTACGTTTTTCTCTATAAAATCTTTTGGTAATCTTGAATGTGCATCAACTCTTAATATAATATCTCCTGTAGCTTCCTTTAAAGCAATATTCCAACCACAAGGCAATATTTTCTTATAATTATCTAATATTTTTATATTTTTAAATGTATTGTTTGAATGTAAAAATTTATTCATTATCTCTTTTGTATTATCTGTGGAATTGCTATCTACAAGTAAAATTTCTATCTTTTTATGAGGATAACTTTGATTTTTTAAATCTTCTAATAAAAAACTTAAGTTTTCTCCTCCATTATAAGTAACAATTATAAATGAAACCTTCACTTTTCCTCCCTTATTTAACAATCCATTTTATACTATTCCCTTATTACCTCTATTTACAAAAATTGATAGTGTCTTTATTATTATTTTTATATCATTAATGAATGTGAAATTTTCTATATACTTCAAATTATATTTCATCTTTAATGGCAATATCTCCTCTACATATACCTTGTCTACATTCTCACTATTTGAGAGAAGTTTTTCCTCATCCTTAAATTTTATACTTGCTAATGATGTTACGCCCCCTGGCATTAAAAGTGTTATTAACATTTCTTTTGTATACTTTTCTACATACTTTGGAACTTCTGGTCTTGTCCCAACAAAACTTAAATCTCCTCTAACTATATTTAATATTTGTGGAAGTTCATCAAGTCTATATTTTCTCAATATTTTCCCAACTCTAGTTATCCTTGGATCATTTTCTGTTGTAACTTGACTTCCAAATTTTTCTGCATCTATTATCATTGTTCTAAATTTATATATAAAAAATTTTTCACCATATTTTGTGATCCTAACTTGTTTAAATATACATGGTCCTTTTGAATCCATTTTTATTATTAAAGCTATTAAAATCATTATTGGTAATAATACTACTAGCCCAATTATTCCAATTATTAAATCAAATGCTCTTTTTATTATTAAGCTTTTTCTCTTTTTTAATAATTGATCATAAGCTATATTAACCTCTTTGCAATTCATAAATTGTGGAATATTACCTCTATTGCTACTTTCCATCCTCCATTTCCCCTATAAAATTGCTCATTTACACATAAACTTAACTATTTATATTTCTAACCCTTTATCGACATTTACTATAATTTCTTTTAAATTTTTAGCTACATATATAGCCTCTTCTTCTGTTATTATCGTATTTAACGGCAATGTTATTTCATTTTTATACATTTCATACGAATTTGGGTAATCTTCTATCTTAAAACCTAACCTCTTATAAGCTGTTAGCATAGGAAGCGGTTTGTAATGAACATTGGTTGCTATATCTTTCTCTGCCAAACTCTTTATTATTTCATTTCTGAATTTTTCATCTTTTTTATCTAGCCTCACCATATATAGATGACCACTCGACTTACCATATTCGGTAAAATGACTAAGTGTTTTAATACCACTTTCCATTAAACATTCATTATATACATTTATAATTTTTTCTCTATATTTTAAAATTTCATCATATCGGTTAAGTTGAGCTAAACCTATTGCAGCCATTATATCTGTCATATTATACTTATATCCTGGATAAACTATGTCATATTCCCAACTACCTTTTTTGTTTTTTACTAATGCGTCCTTTGTTTGTCCATGTAGTGATAGTTCATTGATTATTTTATACAGTTTTTCATTTTTAAGTTTATCTTTTGTAGTCCATGTTACTGCTCCACCTTCTGCTGTAGTTAAATTTTTTACTGCATGAAATGAAAAACTTGTAAAATCTGCTATATTACCTGATTTTTTTCCTTTATATGTTGCTCCAAAAGAATGAGCTGCATCTGCAATTATAGAAATTCTACCTATTTTTTTTTGAATATTATTTTTTGCATTAAATAAATTTCTTTTTCTTTTAACAATCTCAAATATTTTGTCATAATCACATATAACTCCAGCTAGGTCAACAGCTATAATCGCCTTAGTCCTTTCTGTTATTGCTTCTTCTAACTTTCTATAATCCATTTCATAACTATCTTTTTCTGTATCAATCAGTTCTATATTTGCTCCAACATGATGTATTACACTGGCCGATGCTGTATAAGTATATGCTGAAGTTATTACTTCATCCCCTTTTCCTATACCAAGCATTCTTAAAATAATTTCCATCCCAGCTGTCGCAGAATTTAAGCATATAGCTTTTTCTGTACCACAATACTCAGCAATTTTTTTTTCAAACTCCTTAGTTTTTGGTCCTGTAGTTATCCATCCTGATTTTAATACTTCAATAACATTATCTATTTCATCATCTCTTATATCTGGTGGTGAAAATGGTATTATCATAAAACCTCCATACTTTATAAGTTATACTTTTTATTTTTTGTAATTATATTAATTAATTTCTTTATTATTACTATTATTTTTTAGTAATTTATTCTTATATTTTCATCTTTGACTGTTTAGTTATATAAGTGGGTACAACTTCCATCATCTTTCGATCTAAAATTTCTTTATCCTCTCTACCTGCTATAAAAACAAGCTCACTTATATACTTTTTTATATCTTCTATATTAAAATTTCCTGGTTTTGCTACGAATATTTTTTTATTATTAGTTTCTCTTAAACCTTCTTCCTCCATTAATAACTCCTCATATAATTTTTCTCCAGGTCTTAATCCTATTTCTTTTATTTCAATATCTTTATTAGAATCAAACCCTGAAAGTTTTACAAGTTTTAATGCCAAATCATATATCTTTACAGGTTCTCCCATATCAAGCACAAATATTTCTCCTCCTTTTCCATAAGCTCCTGCTTGGATAACAAGTCTTACAGCTTCTGGAATTAACATAAAATATCTTGTTATTTTTTTATGAGTTAACGTTACTGGACCACCATTTTTTATTTGTTCCTTAAATAAAGGTATTACTGATCCATTGCTCCCTAATACATTTCCAAATCTCACCGCAACAAATTCTGTTTCTGAAATTTTATCCATAGCTTGAATAATCATCTCACAAAGCCTTTTACTAGCTCCCATTATATTTGTTGGGTTAACAGCTTTATCTGTTGATATAAGTACAAATTTATCTACTTTATAAAAACTTGATGCTTCTGCTACATTTAAAGTTCCAACAACATTATTATTAATTGCTTCTCCTGGATTAGTTTCCATTAAAGGAACATGTTTATGAGCTGCAGCATGAAACACCACATCTGGTTTATATTTCTTAAATATTTTATCTATTCTATCTCTATCTCTAACAGAAGCTATTATTGTTTTATGATTAAAATTTTTAAAGTTTCTTTTTAGTTCATTTTCTAAATCATAAGCATTATTCTCGTATATATCTAATATTAAAAGTTGCTTTGGTGAGAACTTAATTATTTGTCTACAAAGTTCTGAACCGATTGAGCCCCCTCCTCCTGTTACTAGTACAATCTTATTTTTTATATAACCTTCAACCCCCTCTTTATCTAGTTTTATTTCATCCCTTTCAAGTAAATCCTTAAGATCCACATCCCTCATTCTTTTTAAAGATATCTTTCCTCCAATAATTTCATATATACCTGGTACTATCTTTATACTTGCGGAAGTTTTTTGGCATATTTCAATTATTTCTTTTTTATCCTTTGCAGATATTTTTGAAATTGCAATAAGTATAGTATCTATATTTAAATTTTTTACTAATTCTTCTATATTTTCTCTTCCACCTAAAACTTTAATACCAGCAACTAAAGTACCTTTTTTTCTTTTATTATCATCAATTATTCCAATAGGCTTCATATTTATATTTTGATTTTTATACATTTCATCAATTACAATACGACCACATGACCCTGCCCCTATTACTAATACTCTATTCATTTCCCTTCCTGTTTTAAACTTACCATATGAAGCCATTCTCCTAAATATCCTATATGAAAGCCTAATACAAACTGTTCCCATGAATATCAATATAGAACTAGATATAATTAAACTATTTGGTATTAAAATATTTATTATGTTATTTAAAATTAAGGTTATACACCCAGCTGTAATACAAGCCATAAGTCCTCTTATAAGTTCATCAATACTTGCATTTTCCCAAATACTTTTATATATTTTAAATATTATAAATATGCCTATATAAATCACAATTATTACTGGAATAACCTTTATATAATTCTTTATATATATAGCTGGTATACTTATATCAAACCGTAAAATAAAGCTAAAAAAATATGAAAGATTAATAACTATAATATCTAAAAATATTAGTACTATCCCTTTATACTTAATAAATTTATGCAACTTAACCACCTCCCCCTATCTTTCTTTTACTAAGCTTTCTAAATATTTTGCTAAATTGCTTTCTGTACTCAATAATATCTCTTCTATAATAGGAAATACACCCAAATAATATAGAGCCTTTTTATAATTTTTCTCTATTGTTTTTAATATCTTTTTTATAATTCCCACATACATATATTTCATTTATCAATTTATTTTCACTTAATTTTTTCAATTAAATATTAGATAATTTTTACTATTTATTAAATAAAATTTTATTTCTAATTATAAATACTTCTTTTATGAAATTTACATAATAAAATATAACGTAACTTAATCATTAACTTTTTTTCTTCTAAATCATTATATTATACAAAAATAAAATTTATTCCATAATAAATATCCACTGACTAAGCCTTATGGATCTTCATAAAAAATAAAAAAGAGTCATGAAACTTTTAATTTCATAACTCTTTTTATACTTTATTTAAATTTATCTATATACTGAATTTATAATATTGGTTTTAATTATTTTTCTTTGAATGCAAAAAACTTCATACATATAAATGTAACTGGAACCCCTATTATTGCAGCCAATGCATAAGCAATGAGTTTATCAAATCCCATCATATTAAATACAATTAAAACTATAATATTTTGAATAATAAAGTTTGGTATATAAGATATTGCAAATTTTATAAACTTTTTAAATTCAAGTCTTTCTCTAAATGTAACATAACTATTTAGTATATATGAAATAACAAGTGAAGATATATAGCCAACTACAAATGCTACATTCTCATTTAAAAAGCTTGAATATATGTATGAAAATACAACTCCATTAAAAGTATTTATTACTCCTATTATTACAAATAATATAAATTCCTTATTAAAAAATATGTTTTTTATTTTTTTTATCAACGTTCCCATAATCATCCCCCTAAGCTTTATATATCTTTGATATTTTCTCTTTTCCCATCAATTAATGTATCTTTTATAATGAATCTTGGTCTTCTCTTTGTTTCCGTATAAATCTTTCCTATATATTCACCAATTACTCCAAGAGATAAAAGCTGGATACCACCAATCATCCATATTGAAGCAGTAAGTGAAGTCCAACCAGCCTGAGCATTCCCCATAAACTTCGAAACAAGTGAATATATTATTGCAATAAAACTTATTAAAAATATAAAGAATCCTAAGCTTGTTATTATTCTAATTGGTTTTACACTAAATGATGTAATTCCATCCCATGCAAATGTAAGCATTTTCTTTAAAGGATATTTTGATTCTCCTGCAAATCTCTCATGTCTTTCATATTCTACAACTGAAAATTTATATCCTATAAGGGGTACTATACCTCTTAAGAAAAGATTTGCTTCTTTAAATTCGCTAAGACCTTCAAGAGCTCTCTTGCTCATAAGTCTATAATCAGCATGATTATAAACTACATCAACGCCAAGTACATTCATAAATTTATAAAATCCAAGGGCTGTTGTTCTCTTAAAAAATGTATCTGTTTCTCTTGATGAACGAACACCATAAACTACATCTGAACCACTATAATATTCTTCAACAAACTTATCTATAACATCTATATCATCTTGAAGATCTGCATCTAATGATATAGTCATATCTGCATATTCTTTTGCAGTCATAAGTCCTGCAAGAAGTGCATTTTGGTGTCCTTTATTTCTTGAAAGATTAACTCCTGAAAACATATCATTCTGATTATTTAACTCTTCAATAATGCTCCAGGTCTTATCCCTTGAACCATCATTTACAAATAATATTTTACTTTCCTTATGTATTAATCCTTTTTCAATCATTGTATTCATTTTTGTTAATAGTCTACTGCTAGTTTCATGAAGAACTTCTTCTTCATTGTAACAAGGAATCACTAAATACAATTTATCCATTTATATTCCTCCGTATCTTAGTTTAATTATTTAAATCTTTTTTCCTAAATAATAAGTATTTATTTATTTTCCCCTCAAAAAATTGTTCCTTTTGTGATATTAACTCATATTTATCCCAAATATACTTTGATTTAATATCTTTTAATGTTTTGTTATGATTTATCTTAATTAAAACATAATCAGTTATACCTTCTTTTATATAACGATTTTGTTCATTTATATTTTCCGGGAATTTTTTGTATGGTATATTTTGAATTTCAAAATACTTAATATTAGGAGTTATTCCAGTAGTTAAATATAACCCATTATCCAAATTCCCATAATTTAACAATGTAGCATTAGGAGTTTCATTTATGATTTCTGCAAACTTATATTGAAATAAATCATTTTTATTCATTTTTAACATATAAGTATTATGGTTATATTTTAAAGTTATTGGAATTAATATAATAGTTAAAACTATTCCAATAAATATACACTTATATTTAGTCATATCTTTAATAAATGTTCTATTTAATAAACTTATACTGACTAGTATACCAAATATAACAAATGGAGCAAAAATAAAGAAATAATATTTATATCCTCTTCCCCCAATGTATACAAACACAATTGTAGTAAATATTATAACAACAAATGAAACTTTTCCTATTATACTTTTTATTAACTTATTTGAAATTAAAGTATATAGTCCTCCTATTATTGTTAATATACTATAAATAGGATTTTGAACCACTCCTTTGTATATACTTTTTAAAATAAACTTTATTTTTTTTAATAATCCATAATTCACTGTATAAGAATCTAAATTTATAAATATGTAAGCGTTAATCCAATCTCTTATCGCTCCATTTATTCCAAAGTATATAACCCATGGAATTGTTGCTAAAAACATTCCAATCAAAAATATAAAACATCCTTTTATACCCTCTATAAATTTCTTATTAATTATAGACGATATAAAAATCATCATCATCCATCCAAACCCAAACCCTAACAATGAATATTTTATCCAAAGTACACATCCAGCTAAAAATCCATTTAACAATATAATTTTACTATTCATTGGATTTGGATAATCATATTTAAAATATTTAAGTAAATAATATAAACTTATAATAATCATTGGAATAACAAATTCCTCTGCACTATCCCCATGCGAAAAATTTATCAAATTTAATACTATTGCTGATATTATAGGTAATACTATATATGAATATTTTTTATCATAATAAAGATTAATTATTTTGCTACAAAAAAATAAAAATATAGTGAAAAATATAACTTCAAATATATATACACCTAAAAATGTATCATTTGATATTAAATAAGCTAAACCATGTATAAAATATAAAAGCGGTCCTTTTTGCTCAAATAAATCTCTATATAACACTTTTCCATTCATCATACCTTTACCCATAGTAAAAAAAGCATTTGAATCTACCCAATCATTAATAGGATAAAGAGGGGATGATTTTGTACATATAAATAAAAATATAGCTGCTATACATAAACTATAAATAACCATAAATTTATTTTCATTTGTTTTACTCATTTAAGAATCTCCTTAACTTTATATACTTTATTTATTTATATATTGCCCATTTTTATCAAAATAAAGCATATTTTAGTTAATTATTCTTAGAATAAATTAAAACATGTTTTTATAATAGTTTAAAAATGATATGAGATACCATTTATCTCATATCATTTTTTGTACTTTATATTAAGTTACTTAGAAAAATGATTACTTATTATATCTAATATTTTTATACATGCCTTTCCATCTCCATATGGATTCTCTGCATGTGCCATTTCCTTGTAAGCTTCTTCATCAAGTAAAAGCTTCTTAGCTTCTTCATAAATTTTTTCTGTTTCGATTCCTGCAAGCTTAATTGTTCCTGCTTCAACGGCTTCTGGTCTTTCTGTTTCTGTTCTAAGAACCATTACTGGTTTACCAAGTGTTGGTGCTTCTTCTTGAATTCCACCTGAATCTGTCATTATAAGCTTAACTCTTGACATAAGATTTGCAAATTCAACATATTCAAGAGGTTCTATTAAGAATACTCTTCCTGCATATTTATCAAAATATTTATGAGCTAATTCCCTTATTGCAGGATTCTTATGCATTGGGAATATAACTTCTACTCTTTCATCTTCTTCAATAAGCTTAATCATTGCTTTGAAGATGTTCTCCATTGGCTCTCCCCAGTTTTCTCTTCTGTGAGTTGTAAGTAATATTACATTTTTATTTTTATAATCTATATCATTTAATATTTGTTGTTCAAACATTAATGTATCATCAATTACACTAAGTAATGCATCAATTACCGTATTTCCTGTAATGAATATTTTTTCCTCTGATACACCTTCTCTTAAAAGATTAGCTTTATTTGTCTTTGTTGGTGCAAAGTGAAGTGTTGTTATTGCACCTGTAAGCTTTCTGTTTGCTTCTTCTGGAAATGGTGAATATATGTCATATGTTCTAAGTCCAGCTTCTACGTGTCCTACTGGAACTTGATTGTAAAATGCAGCAAGTGCTCCATTTAAAGTTGTTGAAGTATCTCCGTGAACCAATACTATATCTGGCTGACATTTTTTAATTACTTCATCTACTCCTTTTAAAACTTTACTTGATATATCAACTATTGTTTGTCCATGCGCCATTATATCAAGATCATAATCTTGATGAACATCAAATATTTCAAGTACTGTATCAAGCATTTCTCTATGCTGCGCTGTTACACATACTATTGACTCAAATCTATCATCTTTTTCAAGTGCCTTAACTAATGGACACATTTTTATTCCTTCAGGTCTAGTTCCAAAAACTGATAATACCTTTATTTTTCTCATATTAACATACCATCCTTTAAAATGTAGCCTAAACTATTAATTAATATTAAAATTAATGCTTAAAATTGCTATTCTTCTCATTTATATTTTTAAAATTATATTTATTTAAATCATTTTTACTTTTCTTAATTATATTTATGTAACTTATAATTTATCTTTAGCTAATATGCTTAACTTAAGTATTTAAATATAAATCTCTAAGCTAAGCATTTACTTTTTAATTATTACCAACATTAAAAATTTCTAGTCTACTAATACCAACTATCAATTTCCAATAATAAACTACTATTTATCACTTACAATACATTATTGATTATTATATTACTAAATAAAATATTTTAATACGATTCTAATATTTCATTATTTATAAAGCAATATTTTAATTAAGTGCTTTTACTCCACTAAGTGAAACGAGCTTCAATCCTTTATAAAATATTATTTAATAAATAATAGAATTACTTACAATCCTGTATTCAAACTTCATCAAGTTAAATTTAGATTATATTTAAATTTTGCACTTAATAATATTTGAATGAAAAACTAATATTTCATCGTTTCTGTAATAAATATCAATAAAAATCTAAGATGCCGTAAATAAAACAAAATACGACTATTTTATTCAAAATCATACAATCACTTTACTATTTGAGCCTCAATCTTTGTCTACTATTTTATATATTAGTGAGATTATATATTCTTAAATTAGAATATTTCAATGAGATTCCATTCAAACTTACACTCTCACTCCGGTATTCGAGCCTAACCAAATTAAACTTAGATTATTTAGATTATATTTAAATTTTGCACTTAATAATATTTGAATGAAAAACTAGAATTTCATTGTTTCTGTAATAAATATTAATAAAAATCTAAGATGTCTGAGTGAAACGAGTTTCGAATATTTTATTAATATTTATGTAGGAAACAATAGAAATTCTATTTGATATTCAACGTTATTATAGCAAAATTTAAAATATAATCTTTTAAACTTCTAATTTAATACTATTCCTCAGATTTTCCTACATCAGATAGTACCACCCCAGGATTGTGCTCTAATGCCCAACTAATTCCCCAAGTGTTTTGGAATATAAGTAAGTTTCTATCTTTTAAGTCTTTTACTTTCTTTGTATCTGATGTTAAGTTTAACTTATCAACATCTATGTTAGCATCACTTTCAATCCATCTAACAAATCTGTATGGTAATCTTTCCATCTTTATATCAACATTATATTCATTCTTAAGTCTATATTCTAATACTTCAAATTGAAGCACACCAACAACCCCAACTATTATCTCTTCCATACCAATGTGAAGTTCTTTAAATACTTGGATTGCTCCTTCTTGTGCTATTTGAGTAACCCCTTTAATGAATTGCTTTCTCTTCATTGTATCAACTGGTCTAACTCTAGCATAATGTTCTGGTGCGAAAGCTGGTATTCCTTCAAATTTAAATTTCTTTGATGGGGTACAGATAGTATCTCCAATTGAGAACATACCTGGATCAAATACCCCTATAATATCTCCTGCATAAGCTTCTTCAACTATTTCTCTGTCTTGAGCCATAAATTGTTGTGGTTGAGTAAGTTTAATCTTTTTATTTTGTTGCATATGGAAATAATCTTTTCCTGCTTCAAACTTACCTGAACATATTCTCATAAATGCAATTCTATCTCTATGAGCTTTATTCATATTTGCTTGTATTTTAAATACGAAAGCTGAGAATTTATCATCAAATGGATCTACATCTCCAATACTTGATTTTCTTCCAATTGGTGATGTTGTCATTTCTAAGAAATGTTCTAAGAAAGGTTCAACCCCAAAGTTTGTAAGAGCTGATCCAAAAAATACTGGAGTAAGTTCTCCAGCTCTTACTTTCTCTACATCAAATTCATCTCCTGCTATATCAAGAAGCTCTATATCTTCCATTAGTTTTTCATGAAGTGCTTCTCCTAATATTTCTTTAAATTTAGGATCATCAACATCTCCATCTATTGCTTCAACTTCCTTTTGTCCGTGAGCTCCACCTGTAAATGCTATAATTCTCTTATTATCTCTTTCGTATACACCTTTAAATTCTTTACCTGAACCTATTGGCCAGTTCATTGGATATGTTTTAATTCCAAGTTCATTTTCAATGTCTTCTAATAATTGGAATGGATCTTGCGCTTCTCTATCCATCTTATTTACAAAAGTGAATATTGGCATTTCTCTTAATGCACAAACATGGAATAATTTTTTTGTTTGATCCTCTACCCCTTTAGCTGCGTCAACAACCATTACTGCTGAATCTGCTGCCATAAGAGTTCTATATGTATCCTCTGAGAAGTCTTGGTGACCTGGAGTATCTAATATGTTTATACAGTGTCCACCATAGTTAAATTGCATAACTGATGATGTTACAGAGATACCTCTTTGTTTTTCAATTTCCATCCAGTCAGATACTGCGTGTTTTGAAGCTTTTCTTGCTTTTACTGAACCTGCAAGTCTTATAGCTCCTCCGTATAATAAGAATTTTTCTGTTAATGTTGTCTTACCTGCATCTGGGTGAGAAATTATTGCAAAGGTTCTTCTTTTTTCTATTTCTTTTCTAAAATCAGCCAAGATATTTCCTCCTTATATATTAATAGTACTTTTTTATTTCTATATTAAAATTTATGTTATCTATATTATTACAATCTACCCTCGATTATAACATAGTTACAGGCTCAATGTACATAACTTAAAAACCCTTATTTAATTTTAATTTTTTCTCTAATTTATTGTAAATATACCAATTCTTTTAATTTTCCAATCTTTCATTTCTTTCATTAACAATTTTATTTATATGTTCCCTATTTAAACTAATTTTTATTTTTTTGAATTTAATGCAAGCTAATCAGTAATAAGTATTCTATTCTTATTTAAAATAATATCTTTAATACACTTTTTCTTAAAACTTAATGCATTTAAAAATCTACCATTTATAATTACTAATCTTGTAATCATAATAATGTCCTATTAATCATAATATTTATGGAATATATTATTGATTGGATGTGAATATTTTGTATTGTAAAAACTGTGGAGAAAAAATTGAAAATGAAAAAGCTGTAATTTGTGTAAAATGTGGAACAAAAGTTGGTGATTGCAAAAATTTTTGTGGTAACTGTGGAGAATCCGTATCTAGCGAAACACAAGAAGTTTGCTTAAAGTGTGGTTGTTCATTAAAAGATCCATTTACAAAAAAATTAAAAGATATGGCAAATGATACTGTTAATGGTCAAGGAAAATCTAAACTTGCTGCTGCCTTACTTGCATTTTTTCTTGGTAATCTTGGAATTCATAGATTTTATCTTGGATATACAACTTATGGAATTATATTTTTAGTATTATTTTTCTTAGGATTTTTTACTTTTGGAATTACAACCTTTGTAGTTTTTATATGGGCACTTATTGACTTTATAAGAATATTAGTTGGTAACCTAGAACCAGTTAATGGATTCTATTGTTAATGATTTTATAATTAATTTTTTAAGATTTAAATACTTAAAAACATATTTTTAAAACATAAAAGAGGCTTAAATTTTAAGCCCCTTTTATTGTTTATTTATTTTTTATTTTTAATTTAAGTATTATATATTTTTACTTTTCCTTTATAACTATTACAAGTAATAAATAAAATTTATTCTGTGTATAAACTTATGTCTGCTGCTGATGCAAATCCATTAACACCATTTACTACTTCTAATTTTACATATTTTGCTTTTGTTTGTTTAAAGTCTGCAAATTTAACTTCTCTATTTGATTGCCATGACCCTGATTTAACCTTTGTATAGTTTTCTCCATCTAAGCTTGTGTATATATTGTACTCTAATATATTTCCATTATAGTTTCCTGATTGTCTTGGCATATATGATAATTTTGTTATATCATATGCTTTATTAAGTTCTATTGTTATAAATGGTGTTTTATCACTTCTATCCCATTTTGTATGCCAAATAGTATTTTCATTGCCATCTATAGCCATATTAGCTGATTGGTCTGAATTATTTTGCTCACTTGAAAAAGCTTTTACTTTCATATTTTTATGTAATATTAATCCTTTTGGTGCTTCTTTATCTGTAAATTTAACTGTTGCTATACCACCACTTAATGTATCTCCAGTTGCTTTTTTACGAATTAATAATGTTACATTTTTACTTAAATCTCCTAAGTTAGTTCCATCATATTGAGTCCAAGTTTCTCCTTCATCTTTTGAGAACTCCATAGTTTTATCTAAACCAAATATTAAATTTTCATCATCATTAATTGATATATTTATATTTGATCCTTTTTTTATTTGAATTATGTTTGGAGTTTCTGTTCCTTTTACTCTTACTAATATACCATTTTCAGAAGTTAAACTACTTATCTCTTCTTTAGTTAACTTTTGTGAATCTTCATTAGCTAACTTATAAGTTTTTCCTCCATCAATACTATATTCATCAATGCCTTTCTTTAATCCAACAAGTTTTCCTGCATTATCACCATCAAAGTTAAATGTTGCTAAATATAATCCCTTTTGTTCCATTTCACTTAAGAGTTTATTTGCATATGGTTTTTCTCTGTAATCTGAAGCTTGTCTAAGTGCAGGTTCATATTCATTTACATAAGCTTGTACTTCTTTTCTATCACCATTTAACACTTTTTCTCTAATTTTAATAAGTAAGTTTTCCATAACTTGAGGATACTTTTTAAAGTTATTTATTATTTGTTTATTTAATTCTCTGTATTGTTCTAATGTTGTATTTTCATCTTTTAACATATTATTTATTTTATCTTCAAAAGCCATATAGTTTATTGGTTCAATTCTTATTGCTTCATTTAATAAGCTTTCTGCTTTTTCTTTAGAATTAGCATTTTTTGCTATCATTCTAAGTTGTTCTGATTTTATATATGAATCTTGATTTGCACTTAAATTTAACTCTTCATTTATTAACATATATGGAATTGCAGTATAATATCCACCTGATTTTTCCCATCCAAATACGTCATATCCTAATTGCCAATTATTTTTTGAATTTAAATGAAGAAATGCACAGTGTCCTGGTTGTCCTATAGGATATGCAGGTACCCCAAATACTTGACATGCAGCTGTACTAAATTTTGATATAGCACCACAAACTCCACCATATTCAACTACCTTTGAAATATTTGGATTTTCATCATAAAATCCTGAACCAAATACACTTTTACCATCTGGATTTTTCATTGTATATTGTAGTGTTGAACATATATTTGCTATTTTATCTTGGCTTAATAAATCTGGATTATGAACATGCTCATGTTGCCATTTAAATTTAGCATCTTCTTTTCCTACAGTTAAGTCTTTTACATATTGTCTAAGCCATATTATATCTTCATCTGTTATTTTTGCATTAACTACATTTCTTAAATCCTTTATACTTAAATCTTTAAAGCAAGGGAATAGTAATCCTTCTTTATTTGCATCTTTAAAGCTATTGTATCTTGAAATTGGATCTAATGGTTTATCTGTAAGCCATGTATTTACTGGACTTGCAAATTCTAATGCTGTTGCTATAGCAATCTTTAAGTTCATTCCATCTTTTGATTCATTATCTGAATTCCAAATTTTTGACCAAACTTCTAATGCACTTATTTCTTTTTCTTTATTTACCTTTGAATTATTATCATAGTGGTAAGCTCCCATTGAACCTTGAGTTGTTGTTGATGGTAGACCACCAGTTAAATAATATTCCATAGCTTCATTATTATTTAAAAGCCAATTAATAAAGTTCTTATGTGCTGCATCAATGTTTTTAAATCCATTTAAACTATCTATTCCTATTCTTGATATAAATTCTTTTTTGTTTACGTTTTTACTTAAATCTTCGTTGCTTAATACATTATTTATATCTGTTTTATTTATTTCTTCATTTATAGATGCATCTAACTTCTTTTCCTCATCTACCTTTAAAGTTACTTTTACTTGTCCACTAAACTTTCCTTGTAATAAATTTTGTGAGAACTTGTACGCTTCACTACTTTTATCTAAAGTTGTATTCCAATTTATAGTATTAGTATCTTCTTTATAAACACCTTTATTTGATATATGTGATATTATAATACTTTTATCACTTAATCCTTTAACTTTATTTTCAACTGAAAAATTATTATTAGAACCAGTTATATCTTCTAAAGCTACTGTTTGATTTTCTAATTTTATTGTCTTTAAATCTTTTAAATTATTTAGTACACTTATATCTTTAATGTTATTGTTATTTCCAATAATTGATTGTAATTTTGTTAATCCACTAATTGCACTTATATCTTTAACTTTTGCATTATTAAAACTTAAAAAATCTAAATTAGTTAATCCATTTACAGAATTTAAATCTTCTATATTTGTGTTATCAAAATCAAGCCAGTTTAAATTACTTAAATCTTTTAATTCACTTAAACTTGATACTTTATTATTTGCAATATTTAGCCACTTTAAATTTTTCAATCCTTTAAGCGGTGATAAGTCTGAAATATTATTACCATTTAAATCTATTTTATTTACATTAGTACAATATTGAAGCCCATCTATATCAGTTATATTTTTATAATATAACTCCAAACTTCCTTCTAATTTTGAAAGCTGTGATTTTGTTATAGGAGCATCTAAATCTTCTTCTCCTAATTTTTTATTTAATTCATGTTTTAAATTTATATCTTTTATTTTCACTTCATCTTTTATTTTTAATTTTCCATTACTATTAAAGCTATAATACACCCCATCTATTGGAATCCAATTATCAGTTGCCATAGCTCCAACAGGAGTTCCTGACCATTTTGCTTTTTGATTAGCTTCCCAGAAATAGTATCTGCCATCACCAATATTTTGCCATCCTGTTCTTAATCTACCGTCTTCTCCGAAATAAAATTTAGCATGTCCTATTGTTTGCAACCCTGTCTTTTTATTTCCTTCATTGTCAATGTAATATGTATAGTCTCCTATTTTATTCCAACCAGGTTTGTATATAATTTCTTTTTCATCTACAGTTTTCTTATCAACCTCACTTTTATTAATTGGATTTTCAGTGCTTGTATTATCTTTTTGCTTTGTAGTACTTTCCTTTGATTCATTATCCTTTAAATCAGTGCTAGATGTAGTTTTACTTTCACTTGTATCTTCAGCCACCGTTTTAGGATTTGATTTGTTACCTAATTCATCTGCAAATGCACTTGTTGCCGGCATAACTAAATTAACAGTCATTGCACTAGCTATAATGATTGCTTGAATCTTTTTATTTTTCATATTTTTTCCCCCTATAAAGCACAAAATCTACATTTAAGATATTGAAATCCTAAATGTAGATTTAATGTAATTGATTTCTATTAAATAATACAATCCTATCCAATTTGAGTAAATAATATATAATCTTTTTTAACTATTTATTAAACAATTATTCAATTTTTATCATTATATATGCAAAATGTTCAATTTTATAGTTATTAATTAACTTTTTATTTAACTGCTGCCTTTTTAACTTCTTCAGCAACTTTTATTTGTACATCTCTATCAAATGCTCTTGGCATAATATACTCTTCACATAACTCTTCATCTTTAACTGAATCTGCAATTGCATAAGCTGCTGCAAGTTTCATCTCTTCTGTTATCTTCTTTGCTCCTGCATCTAAAGCTCCCCTAAACATTCCTGGAAAAGCTAATACATTATTAATTTGGTTATTAAAGTCTGAACGTCCTGTTCCAACAATTCTTGCTCCACCTTTTATTGCATCTTCTGGAAATATTTCAGGAACTGGATTTGCCATTGCAAATACTATAGCATCTTTATTCATTGTTTCAACCATTTCAGTTGTTAATACATTTGGTGCTGAAACTCCTATAAATACATCTGCTCCTTTTATTACATCTTTAAGATGTCCTTTTTCGTTATATTTATTTGTAACTTCTGAAAGCTCTCTATGGATTTCACTTTCATGCTCCATATCTCTATGAATAACTCCATTAATATTAACCATAACAATATTTCCTGCTCCCCATGATAAAAGAAGTTTTGTTATAGCACAACCTGCTGCCCCTGCACCATTTACAATAATCTTTATATCTTTTTTATCTTTCTTAATAACTTTAAGTGCATTTATAAGAGCTGATAATACAACTATTGCTGTACCGTGCTGATCATCATGAAATACTGGAATATCAAGTTTTTCTTGAAGTCTTTTTTCTATTTCAAAACATCTTGGACCTGATATATCTTCTAAATTTATTCCTCCAAATGTTGGTGATATTCTAACTATTGTATCAACTATTTCATCAACATCTTTAGTATTTAAAACTATTGGAATTGCATCAACATCTGCAAATTCTTTAAATAATACACTTTTCCCTTCCATTACAGGAAGTGCTGCCTCTGGTCCAATATCCCCAAGACCTAAAACTGCTGTTCCATCAGAAACTACAGCTACTGTGTTCCACTTTCTTGTGTATGTATTTACTAACTCTTTATTTTCATGAATTTTTCTACAAGGCTCAGCAACACCTGGTGTATATGCTAAGCTTAAATCCTCTTTACTTTCAACTTTAACCCTTGATTTAATTTCAAGCTTTCCTCTAAGCTCTCCATGAAATTTTAATGCCTCTTCATATATGTTCATTTCTCTATCCCCTTTCAATTTATAAACTATATTTTTCAAATTATATTTTAAATGATCAACAATATTTCAAAACATAACTTTGGCTATTATAAAATAATAATATCACATTGTAATTAAAGTTCTATTATTGAGATTAAATTATTAATTCAATATAATTATTTAATTTTAAGGTTCTGCTTTATATAATTGTTGATTTTATCTAGTTTAAAGTAGAACCTAAATTAAGAAAATTTCTTAACCAACATCAACTAATACAGTAAAAACAAAAATTATCCACAGACTAAATTAATTAGTCACAGCTTTTGATAACATTTACATACTTTTTGTTTATAACTTTTCATAATTAATTTTTCTAAAAGTAATTTAACTCTCATTATAATTTCTTAATCTAATTTTGTTGGAATTATATAATTTCTAAGTATAATTTTAAAAATATATATTAGTATTTCATCTCTTTTATCAATTATCAATTACCCCAACAAATAATTTATGCTATTATATTACTACTATTTAGCTAAATTATATAAAGCATTGGTGAATATTTCTGTATTTAATAAAAGATCACTTATATCCATATACTCATCTTTATTGTGTGCTATTCCTTTCTGACCTGGAAATGATGGTCCAAATGCTACTATATTAGGAAATACTTTTGCATAAGTTCCTCCTGTTGTTGTAACTGGAGTTCCATCTTCTCCTGTAACATCTTCATATGCTTTTTGTAATTCTTTAAGAAGTATATGATCTTTATCAAAACATACGGAATCCATTCTTCTATTAATTTCAATTTCATACCCATCATTTTTTATACTATTTATAATTTCAATAATATCTTCGTATTTATAAGTTATTGGATACCTAAATACTACAGATAATCCAAGTCTTTCTCCTTTTTTACTTATACTATATGGATTTATAACAAGCTTTCCTGATATTTTATCTTCACATTTTATTCCTGATTTTTCTAATGAATGATTTTCATGAAAATTATTATGGACAAACTTAAAGAAGTCCCCAAGTTCACCTTTAAAGCTTCCAATTCCATTTAATGTTTTGCATAAAGTTGTAACTGCATTTACCCCAACTTCTGGTGCATTTCCTGGAGCTTGCTTACCTTTTGCACTTACTTTTTCTATTATATCTGTTTCCCAACTTGTACTTTCACCTTTTAAAAACTCATGCCTTTTAATATTTATTCCAGCAAAGTCTGGAACCATATTATTTCTAAAATCACCTATAATCTCTTCTACTTCATAATTTTTTATTTCATTACTCCATATTGTTACATCAAGTATCCCTCTTTCACCATATACAGCTGGATATTTACAATCTGGAGTAAACCCCATTACTGGTGGTTTTTCTGAATTTAAATAATAAGGTATATCTTTAAAACCTGTTTCTTCATTAGTTCCAAAAATAACTCTTATTTTCTTTGATAAATGTATATTTAAATCTTTTAATATTTTTGCACCATAAAGAACTGACATTATTGGTCCTTTATTATCTAATACTCCTCTACCATATATTTTGCCATTTAATTCTGTTACATCAAGAGGATTATAAGACCAACCTTCCCCTACTGGAACTATATCAACATGTCCAATTACACCAATATAATCATCACTACAATTTTCTCCTACACTTAATTCTGCATAGCCAATAGCATTATTTATATTTTTTGTTTCAAACCCTAATTCTTCTGCTATTTTTAAAGCTTCTCGTAATGCCATTTTAGGATTTTCACCAAATGGAGCATCTTCTCTTTCTTCCCCTTCAATACTATTTATTTTAACTAATCTTCTTATACTTTCTATAAGTTCATCTTTATAACTTAAAACTTTTTCTTTTATTTCTAAATTAACTCTCCCTTTAACCTCTTTCATAATCCAATCTCCTTTTAATATCTCTTATACTAAACAACAAAGATAAGTATTTATAATATTTTCTTATATATTATCCTTTGAATATATAGTTTTCCATATTCTAATATATACTCTCCATTTATATTTACTATATAAATTATTTATTTTACATACTAAACATAGTTAAAATTACATTTTAAAATAATTTTAACTATATTATTTAAGGTAGCTAATAATTAGCTACCTTAAAATATTATTAATCAAATGTTATTGGTGAATGTATTCTATCAAGATAAGCTTGTAACCACTCTTCTGAAGCCTTTTCATAAGTTGTTTTTCCGTCCTCTTGCTTATTACAAACATATACTGTTGGCTCTTCATCTTCTGAAACTACAGAAAATGAAAATCCTGCTATATTAGTAGCAACTCCCCATTCACCTTTATTATTAAGTGCAACTAATGAAAGATCTCCTGATTTTCCACGTTTTCTTGCTAACTTATCATTTAATTCCTGAACTGCTTTATCACAAGCTTCTTGTGGATGCATTCCTTCTTTCATTAATCTAACTATTTCATATGAAATACAACCCTTCATTAAATCTTCTCCAAGACCTGTAGCTGACGCTCCCCCAACTTCACTATCACAGTAGAAACCTGAACCTGATACTGGTGAATCTCCAACTCTTCCCTTTTTCTTCATAAAAAGTCCACTTGTTGAAGTTCCAGCTACCATTTTCCCTTCCTTATCTACAGCTATCATACCAACTGTATCATGACCGTCATATGGGCTTAAGCCTTTTTCTAGAGTTTCTTTTACTTTCTTCTTATAATGCTGTTTTGCTCTATCAGTTAACATATTTTTTCTTTCAAAACCTTCTTTGTGTGCATATTCTTCTGCACCAGCTCCAACTAAGAAACAATTAAATCTTTCTTGACTTAGTTTTCTTGCTATACTTATTGGATTGCTGTAGTCTTTCATTCCACCTACTGCTCCTATTGAAAGTGTATCTCCATCCATGTAAGCTGCATCAAGTTCTACTTCACAATGCTCATTTGGAAGTCCACCGTATCCAACTGATTTATAATAAGGAAAGTTCTCAACTGCCTTTATTGCTTTTTCTATTGCATCACCTGCAAATCCTCCATTTTTAAGATCCTCTGATGCTTCTGTAATCCCCTCAACTGCCATTCTCCATGTTGCTATCATAGCCCATTTCATAATTTTTCTCCTCCTTTTACCCCTACTACTCATTTAATCGTTTCATAGCTTCATCGCATATAATTTTTATAAATTCATCTAAATTAATCTCTCTTTTATTAGGTGTTCTAAATATAAATTTACTGTCATCAAAATATTCAAGAACTGGATTATCTGATGATATAACAGCAAAAGCTGGAATTTTAACAATACTATTAATTTTTTCTGCAATTCCAATAGCCATTTTACCAAAATCAAGATAATGTAAAGCTGGTCCACATATAACCATATCAGCTTCTAATTTTTCTACCATAGAAATAAATTTATTTTCTGCTTCAAGCTTATTCTCTAAGTAATATCTATCCCCACAATATAAAGTTGCAATTATTTTTGCTCCAATTTTTTTTAAATATGGTTCAAATAATTTACCTGGACCTATAACATCATCTCTTCCAGTTGGAGGTAAATCATCATTTTCTCTATTGCCTAACCCAGCTTGCGCATTATTCAATACTAAAACCACTCTTTTCATATTTGCTCCTTCCTTAAGCTAAGTACTATTTAAATAAAGCAATTATTATGCCAAACTTTTATAACATCTACTATTCCCCTTTTTTAGTACCTTTTTAAAAGCTATATTTTTATTTTCAATTGCTTTTAATATAAGTGTGCTTTAGAATAATACATAATAATATATTTTTTTACTTTTTTTACACACTAAAATAATCTTAAATAAATACTTTATACATGAAGAAATCAAAGAATATACATTAATCGGGGGATTGAGAATGGGAAAAATGAAACGAATTGATTTAATTTATGATACAGTAAAAAAATTAGATAAAGGAAATGGGGTTACAACTAACCAATTGTGTGAAGTTTTAAATATAGAACGCTCCAATATAAGTAAAAACCTTAATTTATTAATTAAAAATGGAGAATTGTTTAAAAACTCTAGCAGACCAGTTAAATATTATATAAAAGATACTTCTAATATTGATTTTACATATAAATCACCTCTTGATAATTTATCTTATTTATATCCATCACTTACAGAGGCAACTAAGTTAGCAAAAACAGCTATACTTTATCCACCAAATGGTATGAACTCATTAATTATAGGTGAAACAGGCTCCGGTAAATCAATGCTTGCAAAACTTATGCATGAATATGCAGTATCTTTCTTTAATAATAAAGATATTCCATTTATCCATTTTAATTGTTCTGATTATGCAAATAATGTCCAGCTTCTAAGCTCACATCTTTTTGGTGTTAAGAAAGGTACATTTACAGGTGCTAGTGAAGACAGGGCAGGACTTATTGAAAAAGCAAATGGTGGAATACTATTTTTAGATGAAATTCACAACCTTCCTAATGAAGGTCAAGAAATGCTATTTTTATTTATGGATACTGGATATTTTAGAAGATTTGGTGAAGTTTCAAAAAAAATCAAATCTGATGTTAGAATAATTTGTGCAACTAATGAAGATATAAATCAAAAATTACTTAGTACTTTCTTAAGACGTATATCTATAAAAATAAAAATACCAACTTTACGAGAAAGAAGCTTAGAAGAAAGACTTACTTTAATTGAAACCTTTTTAAAAGAAGAAAGTGCGAATTTAGATAAACCTGTTTATATTTCTTATAATGCAATGCTTTGTTTTTTATCATATGATTGTCCATATAATGTTGGACAACTTAGAAACGATGTTAAACTCGCAGTTGCAAATGCATATACTGAATACTTTATAAATAATAAAAAGCAAATTAAAATAAATAGCCCTGACTTACCAAAAGATATGCTTAAAAATATATCAAACCCTTTAGTAAAAGAGAATTCATTATTAAATAAGTTAAACTCAACAAACAGATATTTCGTATATGATAAAAATACAACTATTACTAGTTATTCTTATCAAAGGCAAAAACATTCTATGTTTTCATCTTATAAAAATTTATTAAATCAGGCTGAAATTATTGCATCAAATAAAAATTCATCAATTGAAGACTTTAATAAAATTTTATTTGATTATTTAGATTCAATACAAGATAATTGTGCTGATTATAAACATAATTTTTCATACTCAACATTTGATGAAATAAATTCTGAACTGTGTAATTTTAATAAATCAATTGAAAAACTATTTAAATATAAAATGTATGAATCATTATTCAATATTCATATAGATTTAATTTATGATAGAATGACATTTATAACTTTAGATACTATATCACTTCAAAATAAACTAAAATCTTTATTTCAAAGTGAATATAATCTAGCCTCAGAATATTTAGATATAATTGAAAACAACCTAAACTTATATTTATCTAATTCTGAATTTATTTTAATAATACTTATCTGTATTTATATTATGAACTAACAAAAGTCTACATCTTAATGATGTAGACTTTTATTTATAATTATCTATTTTTTATAATATTTAATAACTCTTTATCTAATCTTTTACAAAATTCTGCTATTGTTTTAACCGTTTGAACATAGTCTTTTCTGTGTATTACTAATCTGTGTGAATGCATATATCTAGTAGGAATAGATAATGTCATACTAATTATTCCATCCAATGATTTATGTATATTACCAGCATCTGTACCACCAGCAATCATACAATCATAATTTATATCTAAACCACATTCTCTACATATTTCTTCAATTTTATTTATAAGAATTTTATTTCCAATAGTAGATGCATCTAAAATACTTAATACAGCTCCACATCCAAGAGGTAATCCATCTTTATCCATAGGTGTATCTTTTGCTGTTGTAACATCTAATGCAAAAGCTATATCAGGTTTTATTTTGTGTGTTGCTGTTCTAGCTCCTCTTATTCCAACTTCTTCTTGAACAGTACCAACAGAATATATATTTGCTTCATGATCTACACCATTAAGTTCCTTAAGCACATCTATAGCAACAGCTACCCCTATTCTATCATCCCAAGCTTTTCCTAATAAATAATTTTCATTATTCATAACTTCAAACTTAGTATCTGGTGTAATCATATCACCAATTTTAACTCCAAGTTCAATAACCTCTTCTCTATTTTCTACTCCTAAATCTAAAAATAAATCCATAGGTTTTATTACTTTTTCCTTTTCAACAGCTGGCATTCCATGAGGAGCACGACTTCCAACGACTCCTTTTATTTTTTTACCATCCTTAGTTGTTATTCTCATAGTTTGTGATGGTAAAACATGTCCCCACCAACCACCAACAGGTAATAATTTAATATATCCTTGTTCATCTATAGCTCTAACAACGAATCCGACTTCATCCATATGTCCAGCTATCATAATTTTCGGTCCATCAATTTTTCCTTTTTTTAATCCTATAATTGATCCCAAATTATCATAAGAAACTTCATCAGCATATATATCAAAATATTTTTTTACAACTCTACTAACTTCTTTTTCAGCTCCTGAAATACCATCTGCTTCACTTAATTCCTTAAGCATTTTAATATCTACATCCCCATACGCAGCTTTATTAACCATAACTCTTCCTCCTAAGAAATTTAAATATCTTATCTATTTTCAGCTTTAAACATGTCTACTTTTTCTGAATTTAATGATTTTATAATTTCTAATACGGCACTCTTAGCTGCTAGATAATCATTTGAATCTATTATAGAACTATTTGTTTTCATATTTCTAGCACATATACATGCTTTCAATGTAGGACACCCTTCTAATAACTTATGTATCCATCCACCATCACCATCATCCATTGAGTAATAATGTTGATATTTTATACTATTTTCTTCGCAAATATCTATTAAATAATTAAGCAATAATCTATTTGGCATCATTGATTTATCATAAAAACTTGCTAAAATACCTTCTCCTAATTTTCCAGTATTCTCTTCATTACCATTTACATCATTTGAATATAAGCAATCCAATACTATTGCTAAATCTGGTTTTATTAGATTTGTTGATGTTATACATCCCCTTAAGCCTACTTCATTTTGCACAGTACAACCAACATATAAATCCACATCAAGTTCTACATCTTTTAGTGATTCTAATATTTCAATTCCAAGAATACATCCATATCTATCATCCCATGACTTTGAAGCTAATCTTTTGCCATTTAAAAGAGACTCAAATTTACCATCTACTACAATTGAATCTCCAATTCTTATTCCATTTTCAAATACTTCTTCTTTTGATTCAGCTCCTATATCTACTAATAATTTATCAAACTTTATATCCATTTTCTTTTCATCATTACTTAATGCTAATTGAGACTTTGAAACTATAACCCCAACTATTTCTTTTTCCTTTGAATTTAATATCCTAACTCTTTGACCTATAAGAGACTTTGAAAAAATATTTCCTATTGGTAATATTTTTATTAATCCATTTTCTTTTATTTCATGAACTATAAACCCAACTTCATCCATATGTGCACATATCATAATTTTTCTTGCATTTTCTTTTTTACTCTTCTTAAGTGCAAATACTGAACCTAAATTATCAAATACTATATCATCTGTATATTTTTTATAATGATTTTGTAAAGCAATAGAAATATTTTTTTCATATCCTGAAACACCTATTATTTGTGTTATTTCTTTCATTAAATTTAATGTGTTATCATTTAATACCATAAAATTCCCTCTCTTCTTATGAAACATATTTTTAGAAAAGGCAGCCTAATGTTTTAGGCTACCTTATTTTTAATAACAAACTTTTTTCTTGAATTCACTTAAATCTGCTGAATTATCAACTTTTTTCTTAGCTAATATACAAATATTATTTAAAGCTTCACTTAAACCTGTTCCACCTTTTTTAGGCATAATTACTATATCAACTATATCCTTAAATTTATTGATTGTTTCTTCATTTTCTTTTGACATAGCTGCTACAGTTGGTATTGATGATTTTTTTTCTATTTCATTTGCTAATTCTGCACACATCATTGCATATCCAGCATAATTATAAGCTGGTCCACAAACAACAACGTCTGGCTTTATTTTATTAACCATCGCAACCATTTTTGCTTTGACCATTGCTTCATTTTTTCTAAAGAATCCGTCTCCACAATAAAGGCATGCAACTATTTTACCATCAACTACTTTCATATCTTTTTCTAGCATGCTAGCTGAACCTATAGGCATAGTCTTTCCGCCTAATGCAAGGTCAGGGTTTTCTTTTCCTCCAAGGCCTGCTTGAACTTGATCAAATATCATTAAAACTTTCACTATTTAACCTCCTCAAACTCATCAACTTCTAAGTCATCAAATGATAAATCATCGAATGATAAATCATCTAGTGAATCTTCGTTTGATGCTGCTTCTTCATCTTTTAAGTATTGTTTATCTAACATTTTTATAAATGGATAGTATATTATACATCCTAATACTAATAATCCTATTTGCCATAATGATGCCATAAAGCTTCCAGTTGATAAATATCCTGAGAATCCTATTGGTGTAGTCCATGGTAATGATACACCAGTAGTATATGGTATTATCCCGGCCTTAGTAGCAAAGGTTGATAACACTAAATTCATTAAAGGAACACCTATAAATGGTACTATTAATATTGGATTTAATACTATTGGTAAACCAAATATAATTGGTTCATTTATTCCAAAAAATCCTGGAACTATTGATAATTTACCTAATTGTTTAATTCTCTTTGATTTACAGAATAATATCATAACTATAACTAGTGAAAGAGTACTTCCACCTCCACCATAGTTTGTAAAGAAATTTGAGAATGGATCTGTAAATATATTTGGTAATGGTAATCCAGCTTGGAATGCTTCTAAGTTTTCCATTGTTAATATTTTTGTAATTGGTGAAAAAACTGAGTTTGCAACAGCTGGTCCGTTAATACCAAAGAACCAGAAAGTTGTACATGCTAAACTATAAATAATTTGAGCAAATAAAGTATTTCCTACCCCTTGAAGTGGTGTTTGTAATACTTTGTATATGAAATTATGTGCTGTTTCAAATGGAGTAAATTCAAATCCTATACGTACAAAGAAGAATAATAATATAACTATTGCACTTGGAACTAATGCTGCAAATGAATCTGCAACTGCTGGTGGCACACCATTTGGCATTTTTATTGTCCACCCTTTTTTATAAACCCATGTAAATAATTTAACTGATAATAATGATATTATAAGTGCTAAGAATATACCATTAGATCCAACATATTCAAATGATATTCCACTCATTAAAGATGGACCTTCTGCACCTTCAAACGGAATTCTTGTTGGCATTAATATAAAGAAAGAAACTAAAGCAACCGCTGCTCCTTGTATTTTATCTCCCTTTAATTCTCTTGCATATGCATATCCTGTACCAACACAAGTAAGTAACGCAATTATATTAAATGTTGCTCTTGATACATTTGTAAACCATGTTGCCCAATTTGGTCCTAATATATTAGTCCAAAAATCTTCCCATCCTGGTATTGGGAAATTTGCAATAAGTAAGAATATTGATCCTACGATAAGTAATGGAGTTGTTATTAAGAATCCATCACGTATAGCTACTAATATTTTGTTACTACCTAATTTATCTGCTATAGGCATTAACACTTTTTCCATTTTTGAAAACATTCGTGCTCCCCCTCATTTACCCTTTATTTTTGTTTTTTTATTTTTTATTCTTTTTTATTAGCATTACTGCATATTTTAAAACTCTCTCACCATTCATCATTCCATAATCCTCTGAACTTATAACAGCAATTGGAGTATTTAAATCTTCAAGTTTTGTAACCGTCTCATTGTAAAGATATTTTACTTGAGGCCCTAATAATATACAATCTGGATGCTCTTCTCTAGCTATTTGCTCTATCTTTCCATGTGGAAAAGCCTTTACAACTACAGGTAACTTATGTTGGTTAGCTACATCCTGCATTTTACTTGCTAATAAACTTGTTGACATACCTTGGCTACAAAATAAATAAATTTTTTTCATAATTTCTCTCCCCTTATTACAGTTTTATTTATTTTATGAATTAATTTCTAAATCTTTTATTAGACTAATGAAATCAATTTCATTTTTAACTATATTTAATTTAAGCTTTTGAAAATTCTATAACTTTTGTCTTAGCTATATAATCATGTATCATTCTATTATCTTTACTTCTAAATAATAATATAATTGATACTCCAGTAACTATCGTTGCTATTAAAGATAATACAGAATAAACATTTATATTAGATAATAGTGCTAACATTTGTCTTATATACTCGCTACTACAAATAATTCCACCTTCAATTATTATTGCTCCTAATATTTCTCTGCTACATAAATTTTTTATGTTAACATTGCTTCCATCAATATTAGTTACCTTTATACCAACTAACCTCTTTCCTAATGTTTGTCCATTTTTCCAATAAATTGGAACTAAAACATAGTATGCTATTCCTAATAAAACAGCTAACACCCCTGAAATCAATCCCCATTTTAATGACATATACGATAATGATTTAGCTATATTAGGATCTCCACTCTCTATACTATATATTAGTAATACAGGTATACCTGCAATTACTGATGCCAAGTACCAATCCACTAAAGCTGCTATAAATCTTTTTAATTTTATTGAACTTTTTTTATCATTTTGTACTTTTCTTTTTTTACTTATCTTTTTCATAATACACCTACCTAAAAACCCCTATCATTCTATAATATGTAAGCTGAATTATATCATGTATTTTGTAGTTTTTACAACTATTTTGTAAATTTTGTAACTATTTTATTAATAATTAAATGTGAATGTACTTTTTTATTTTCTTGATATTATTTATAGCAACTATCATGCCAAATATATAAAACGTTGATTTTAAAGCATTTCTTATTTATATATGAATTAACTTATATTAAAAATTCATAATTTCTACTTAATATTACAGTATTTTTATACACTAACCACTAAATAACTTATAAATTATCACACAATATATTTTTTTATTTTTAAAATACACATTAATCATCTACACATTTATACAAATTTAGCCTTCTTATTATTAATTCTGATATAATTCTTGATGAATAATTAATAAAAAAAATAAGGAGCTTAAATGCTCCTTATTTTTCATCAAATTACAAAGTTAAAACTAAATAATTTAACCACTAATTCTAACCATTTTATCTATATTAAGTGTTTTCATTATTTCATCATCACTAAGTCCTAGTTCCTCTTTAATTACTTCTCTCACACTCTTATTAAGCTTAAGAGCTTTCTTTGCTATATCTGCTGATTTTTCATATCCTAAAGAAGGAGCTAAAGCTGTAACTATTCCTATACTCTTTTCAACTAAATCCTTACATCTAGTTTCATTTGCTTCAATTCCTTTTACACAATTTTCAGTAAATGTATGAACACCATTTTTTAAAATTCTAATTGATTGAAACACATTCAAAAGTATAATTGGATAAAAAGCATTAAGTTCTAATTGACCTGATTGAGTAGCCAAAGTTACTGTTGTATCATTACCCATAATTTGAAATGATATTTGTTTAAGTAACTCTGGCATTACAGGATTAACTTTTCCAGGCATTATTGATGAACCATTTTGCTTTGCTGGAAGATTAATTTCTGAAAATCCAGTTCTTGGCCCTGATGACATTAATATTAAATCACCAGCAATTTTACTTAAATTAATAGCGCAAACTTTTAAATCTGAAGAAAGTGCTGCTATTGTATCCGCATTCTGTGTACTATCTACTAGGTCTTCTGATTGTCTTATATTTAATCCACTTAATTTATTTAAATTTATACATACTTCTTTTATATAATTTTGATTAGCATTAATTCCTGTTCCTATAGCTGTTCCACCAAGATTAACTACTAAAAGTTCATCAAGCCTCTTTTCTAATCTCTTTATATCTCTATTTACAGCTCTTCCATATGCAGTAAACTCTGAACCTAAACTAATTGGTACTGCATCTTGCATTTCTGTTCTTCCCATTTTTATTACATGTTCAAATTCTTGTCCCTTTATTAAAAGTGCATTTTTAAACTCTTTTAATTCGTCTAAACATTCTTTTAATAATATATGGCAATTTATTAATCCCGTTGTTGGTATAGCATCATTTGTTGACTGTCCCATATTTACATGATCATTTGGATGTACTGGATACTGTAGCCCCTTATCGTAACCTAAATATTCATTTGCTATATTTGCTATAACTTCATTCATATTCATATTAGTTGAAGTTCCAGCTCCACCTTGAATTGGATCTAATATAAATTGATCTAAATATTTTCCTTCTAATAAATCATCACAAGCTTTTACTATAGCATCTTTTAAGTTATCCTTTAATTCCCCTACTTCACAGTTTGTAATAGCACAAGCTTTTTTTACTAAAGCCAAGCTTTTTATGAAAGATTCTTCTAAAGATAGTCCACTAATTCTAAAGTTCTCGTGCCCCCTTAAACTTTGTACCCCATAGTAAACATCTTTTGGCACCTTTTTACTTCCTATTGAATCTTTCTCAATTCTGAATTCCATCACTAAACCCTCCAATATGACTAATAATTATATGTACTTTTTGTACTTAAAATTCTTTATTATCATTTCTATGTTATATAATTTCAGCAACTATCGTGCCAAACTCTGTGTGAAATTCATAATTAAAGCTTTTATCTATATTATTTATATATTCCTTTTATATTTTTAAAATTCTTATACAGTATCCTTAAATTTCCACTTACATATACACACTTCTTTTATACCTGCTACCACACTAAAGTAATTATTTGAAAAAATATACTGTAATAATCACTAAATACTTTTTATTTGTATACTATAAAAATTTTTATTATCTACAAATTTCTGCTTTTATATTAAATAAAAAAAACTTATTGAAGTCATTTAACTAAATAACTTCAATAAGCTCTTATAAATTTATTATTTTTGTGGCATAGCAGCCTTTATTTCTATATCTTTTATTCCAACTATATCTAAAATCTTTTCTGATCTTTCTTTTGTTGAACCTGTTATAACTTCAAAATTAACATTTTCTGCTTCTAAGAAACTTAATATTGCTTTATCTATTGCACTTGCTAAATCTTCATCTTGCCATCTTACACCATCTTGTGTATAACCAAACTCTCTTGGCACAAAGAATATATGATCGTACTTTGGTAAGTCTCTTAAAGCTAGTATATATAAATCTTTTAATATTTCTATTTCTTTTTTTGTTCTCTTTTTATCCCCTAACATAAATCTTCCATATATATACGGAACAAATGTAGCATAATCTGTTATTGCATAATCAAACTCATTTAAACTTTCTTCTAATTGAGCTTGTCCTAAATATATACCATACTGTTCTGATATTGTTTCTATCATACCTTTATCTCTTAAGTAGTCAGTGCTATATTCTGTTGCAACCCCAACATTTAAATCTCTTATTTTTAAATCAACATATAGTTGCTGTATTAATGTTGTCTTTCCACATCTTGGACCACCTAGGATGGCTATTCTTACAGGCATATAATCTCTCTCCTTTAAATAATCACATTTTTATTTAAATTTCATCTAAATTTAACGAAAACATAATTATTATATCAGTTTAACTTATAAGTTTCAATTATTAAATAAATTTAACTTATAAGTTAACCTAAAAAAAATAAATATTTTTATTTTCAAATTATTTATTATGGAAAGAATTATATATTATTTATCTTGTACTTTTTTCTTATCTTTTATTGTAAAAAATACTATAACTAATCCTATAAAACTAAGTACTGCTGATACTGCAAAAGCAACATTCATACCATGAATAGTTGCAAGTTCTTTATTATGTATTCCTGAATTTGCTGTTGCATTACTCATTACTGTTACAAGTACAGCAGTTCCTATTGAACCTGCTACTTGTCTTAATGTATTATTAATAGCAGTACCATGTGCTAATTCTTTATTTTCTAATGAATTTAAGCCTAAAGTTGTAACTGGCATCATAAACATTGCCATACCAAATAAACGTATTGTATATAATATTGTTATATATTCTGGCTTTGTAGTTGATGTTAAAAATGCTAATCCTAATGTACCAATTCCTAAAAGAGTTACACCACTTAGTGCTAACTTTCTTGCTCCATATTTATCAAATATTTTACCTGTTATAGGACTTAAAATTCCCATTGTAATTGCACCTGGCATTAACATAAGCCCTGAATCAAAGGCTGAATACCCTCTTGCCATTTGTATATACATTGGAATTATAAGCTCTGCTGATACAAGACCTGCATAAACAATCATTACCACTATTGTTGAGTATGTAAATACTTTGCTTTTAAATACATTTAAATTAAGCATAGGATATTTACCTTTAAATTGTCTAATAGTAAATATACATAAACATAAAATCCCAGCCAAAATAGGCACAATTGTTCTATAATCTACCCATCCATAGTTTCCAGCATTACTAAATCCTAATAATAACCCACCAAATCCTACTGTTGATGTAATAAGTGATATAAAATCAAGTTTTTCATCTTTTCCACCAGTAACATTTTTAAGCACAAAAAATGCAAATATTAAATCAATAATACAAATTGGTGTTATAAAGTGAAATAAATATCTCCAAGGATAATTATCCACTACAAATCCTGCAAGAGTAGGTCCAATAGCTGGTGCAAATGCTACTATTATACCAACAACCCCCATTGCAACACCCCTTTTATTCTTAGGGAATATTATTAAATATACAGTTTGCATAAGTGGCATAATAATTCCAGCTCCAATTGCTTGTATTATTCTTGCAGCAAGTAACATTTCAAAACTAGTTGAAAATCCTGCAAGAATTGTCCCTATAGTAAAAAGTCCCATAGATCCAAAAAATAATTTTCTTGTTGAAAACTTATCTATTAAAAACGCTGTACATGGAATAACAATTCCTGTTACTAACATAAATGCTGTAGTAAGCCATTGACCTGTTACTGGATCTATTTTTAAATCCCTCATTATAGTTGGGAGTGCTGTTGTTATTAATGTTCCATTTAAAAAAGAAACAAATCCTCCAACTACAAATACAGCTGCTATTAGTATAGGATTAAATTTTTTTTGTAAAATTTTATCTTCCTCAGCCATTTTTTAACCTTCTTTCTTATATATCATCATAGTACTTTTAAACTATAACAATTATTTTTAATTTTTCTTTTAATTTAATTCGAGTAATTATAAGTGTTTTCAATTATTTTTTTATTAATTATAATTGATTTTTTAAAATAGATTATATTTTCAGATTATATTCTTAGAGATTATACTTAAAACTGAGATAGCTATGTATTTTTATTAGAAAATTTTAATAAAATATTTTAATAAAATATTTTTCTATATTTGTACTTAAATACTATTAATAATTCAAACAATTGCTTTAGTTTTTAAATAAATAAAACTACATAGTTTATTTTTAACCATGTAGTTTTATCATACAAATTATATTCTTCTTAATTTATAGAGTCAATTCTATATAGACATAATTAAAACTTAATTCATAAAGTTAATTTATAATTTAATCTAAAACTCTGCTAAGTTTACTTTTTCAATTGCATCTATAGCTTTTTTAAATTGTGGTAAATATTTTTTGTGTGCAATTAACATATCATTCAATATTTTTCTTCCTTTTATATCATCTGAAACTAAAGGATTTGTAACCATTGCAAGAAGCGCAGTATTATAATCTCCTGTATATGCTGCTTCTGCTGCTAATCTTTCAAATGCTTTTATTTGTGATGTTAATCCTTGAGCGGCCATTGGTAAATCTGTTACTGTTTCAACTGGTACTGGACCATCTTTTGTTATATAACAGCTTATTTCTACTGCTGAATTATTATCAAATTGCTTAAGCTTTCCATTATTTTTTGTATTTACAGCAACTATATTATGCTTATTATTATAGATACCATTTATTACATTACATGCTACATCTGAATAGTGTGCTCCACCTCTTTTTGAAAGTTCCTCTGGCTTAACATCTAAGTTTACATCTTTATAAAGTTCAAACAATTTTTCTTCAAGTTTCATTACTACTTCTGCTCTTGTCTTTCCTTCTGCAAATTCTCTTAATTCGTTGTCTAGCATATCTTTTTTCTTATAATAATATCTATGATATGGACAAGTTATTACTCCAAATGCTTTTATAAATGCTGGATCCCATCCTAAAGATACTATATTAGCAACTCCTTGAATTCCTTCTCCATGTATCATCTTATTTATAACTTCATCTGTAATATCTTTGCCATCTAAATAAACTCTTTCTCCATAAACCATATGGTTTAATCCTGCAAAATCAATTGTTACTCTATCTTTTTCTACTCCTAAAAGTTCAGCTATTCCAAATTCCATTCCTATTGGAACATTACAAACACCAATTACTTTCTTATGAACTCCATATCTTAAAAGTGCTTCCGTTACTATTCCTGCTGGATTTGTAAAATTAATAAGCCATGCATTAGGACAAAGTTCACTTATATCTTTTGCTATATCAAGAATAACTGGAACTGTTCTAAGTGCTTTAAAAAGACCACCTGCTCCATTTGTTTCTTGTCCTAAGTAGCCATAACTTAATGGAATTCTTTCATCTTTAGCTCTTGCCTTTAAAAGTCCTACTCTTAATTGAGTTGTAACAAAATCTGCATCTTTTAATGCTTCTCTTCTATCTAGAGTTAAATGTATTTCCATTGGAACTCCAGCTTTTTCAACCATTCTTTTTGCAAGATTTCCTACTATTTCAAGTTTTTCTTTTCCTTCTTCAATATCAACTAGCCAATATTCTGAAACTGGCATTTCATCATATCTTTTTATAATACCTTCAACTAATTCTGGAGTATAACTTGATCCTCCCCCTATAGTAACTATCTTTAATCCTTTTTTACTCATAATAAAACCTCCCAAAGTTTAACCTTAATAAATTTATATTAATTTTTATAATTCTTCCCCATTTGTTTCTATAACATTTTTATACCAATAAAAACTATCTTTCTTGTATCTTTTCAATTCTTTTTCATTATCTTCTTCTCTATCTACATAAACAAATCCATATCTCTTTTGATAACCATTAAGCCAACTTAAAAGATCAGTAAATGACCATGTACAATATCCTATTAATTCAACTCCATCATTTATTGCTTCTTTACATGCTTTTATATGTTTACTTAAATAATCTATTCTGTATTTATCATGGATTTTTCCGCTTTCTAATTTATCGAATTCACCAAGTCCATTTTCTGTTATAAGTATAGGTAAATCATATCTACTTGTTATTCTTCTCATTCCAATTCTTAATCCTTCTGGATCTATAGTCCAATCCCAGTTTGTTGCTTCAAGATTTGGATTTTTTACAGTTTTATATGCACCAGGTACTCCAGTAGATTTTGCTGTTCCCTTTTTACCTGTTGTATTAAACTCTCCATTTTCTGTAACTCCATTCAATGGATTCATTTCAACTGTTGTTGTTTGATAATAATTAACTCCTATAAAGTCAGGCTTACCTTCTTTTAAAAGTCCAATATCACCCTCCTCTATAATTGGTTCTACTCCAAGTCTTTCGAAATGTCTAAATGCTATCTTTTGATATTCTCCCTTGCAATAAACATCAAGCCACCAATTAACATTCATTTCTTCTGCATTTTCCATAGCAAGAACATCTTCAGGTTTACTTGTATAAGCATAATTAGGTGATAATGCAAAGCTTGGACCTATTTTTCCATTTGGAACATACTTTCTAAATGACTTTATTGCCTTTGCATTTGCAAGATTTGCTATATGATTTGCTTGAAGCATTCTTTTTAAATTACTTACCTTTGGTGGATGAAGAGCTAATTTATATCCAAGTCCTATAAATATATTTTGTTCATTTAGTGTAACCCAATACTTAACTCTATCTCCGAATCTTTTATACAAAGTAATGCAATAATTATTAAAATCATCAATTATTTCTCTTGATTCCCACCCTTTATATAAAGCTTGTAATTCTTGAGGTAAATCCCAATGATATATTGTAACTATAGGTTCTATGTTATGTTTTATTAATTCATTTATTAAATTATCATAAAACTCTAATCCTTTTTCATTTACTTCTCCTTTGCCTTTTGGAAAAATTCTACTCCATGCTATTGAAAATCTATAAGCTTTAAGTCCCATTTCTGACATAAGCTTAACATCTTCTTTATATCTATTGTAATGATCAACTGCTACATTTCCATTTGTATTTTTAAATGTATTACCAGGAATTTTAACATATTCATCCCATATTGAAGGTCCTTTACCATCCTTATCATGTGCTCCTTCAACTTGATATGCTGCTGATGCTGACCCCCATAAAAAATCATCTTTAAATCCATCTAACTTCTCATAAATCATATTATTCTCTCCTTGAGCAATACTTTTTTTAATTAACTTATTTTTATACTTTTTTCTCTCTTGCCCTAATTATATTTACTTTAAAATATTTGGTAAATAGATTTAACATAATAAAAAACAGCTACCACCTTTAAGTAATTTGTTATATAAAAAAAACATCTTGTTATAAGATGTTTTTTAACTTTATATTCATATTAAATAGATGAAAATATTATGTTAACCATAAAATTTATTTTTAATAATAACTAAACACTATAATGTATTCATCCTTTTTCCCAAATCTTCCACTATATAAAGTACTGGTATTTGTGTTGTTGCTTCGTTTGTTCCACGCTTCTCTTGTGGTACATAATAAGCAAGTTTTATATCTGCTAAGTTAGCCATAGTACAATTTTTACTATTTGTTATTGATATAATTTTTCCACCTGCACTTTTCATTCTATTTGTATGTGTTATTGATGCATTTGATTCACCTGATACTGAAAAAGCAAGTGTTACGCTACCTTCCACATAAACACTTTCTGTTGGATAATATGGGTCTGTTATTGGTAATGAAAATTTTCCAAGACCTGCAAAATATCTTGAGGCATAGTTTGCCATGGCACCTGAACTACCAAATCCTATGCAAAATATATACTTAGCCTCTTTAAGTGCTATTGCCGCCTTTTCTAAATCTTTTTTGAAATTATCCCCATCTGCCCTATTTAAAAATTCAACTATAATACTTTTATCATTTTTCATATCAAAATTTTCTTCATTTTCCAAATACATTTTTAATTTAATTTTAAATTCTGAAAAACCGTCACAACCAAGCTTTTTGCAAAATCTTAGAACTGTAGTTGTTGATACATGTGCTTCATCTGCAAGTTCTCTTATTCTCATATATACTACTGTATTTTTATTTTTCATCACATAATCATAAACACTAAATTCCAAATCATTAAAACTTTTAATAGCTTCTAAATCAAACATATTCTCATCCCCACTTTATCTCAAATCTATCCAATATTTCAAATAAACTTTTTCTATAATATACTCTCTTTAATAATAAAACTTTTAAATTATATTATTAATACTACTATAATAAAACTATAAAACTAATATACTTAAATATTATTAGTCTTTTAATGCTATTCTTCGTATTTTTATCTATATATTTAAATCCACAATATTTTAAAATCATAATCTTATTTTAACCTAAACTTTTCCATAAACTTAGCCTTAATCCTTCTTTAATTAATACTTTATCACATAAAATATAACTATTACTAGAATTTAATATATTCAGTTTAATTTTCATATTAAAAATTTTTATAAAATTTTGAAAATCATACCTATAAATAACCTTAATATATTTTTTCTTTATGGAGAAACTAACTAAGAGGAGGGATTAATTATGAAAAAAAATAATTCAAACAACATTGAAAACAAAACTAAAAGTTATGATTATTTGCCCAAAGAAAGAGATTACTATTATGAAAGTAATGAAAAGATATCAAGTGAAGCTCCAAATGGTGATGTTACTATGATTCCAAATCCAGCAACAGACCCTATAGTAACAAATAACATAGCTTGGATGGAATTTGATTACACAGATAGTATGGCAGACAGATTAAATGAATATGAAGAGATTGAACATATAAATAAAAACCTTACAAAACATAAAAAATAATAAATATAAACTAAAATAACCAAAAGATTTTGCGTCAAAAAAGAGATATTCAATTATTTGAATATCTCTTTTTTATGTATGTCTATTATTATGTTTTTAATTAATATTATCTTGTTTCTAAGAATGCTACTAAGTTATTTACTGTAGCCATATCTGATCTTTCTAAATCAGTTGGTTGTAACTTAATTCCAAGCTTTTCTTCAATTTGTAATAATACTTCTATTATTGCAAGTGAATCTAAAAGACCAGCTTCAAATAAATCTAATTCTAAATCATCTCTTATTTCATCACAACCTGTTACTTCTTCAAAAATCTCTATTACTTTTTCTTGCATGTTTAAATTCCCCTTTGCTTTTAAATTTCTTTTTATAAAATTTTATTTTACTAGGTCTACTAACCTTTAAAACTTCCTTTTTAACATATAACCTTATTTTAATACTAAATTATATATTTCTCTATTAATTTTATATTAAGTTTATATAAAAATTAATTAATTTTTATTTTACTATTGCAAAATAACCTGAGAATATTAATAAACCAAATCCTGCTATATGCCATGTAATGAATATTTGTAAATATTGAAACCACTTTTCTTTTTTATGAGCTTTATAAAATTTTGATTTCTTTTGATATATATCTGTAAGAACTAAAACTAATCCTTCATATATACCGTAAACTATATAATACCAAGTTAATCCATGCCAAAATCCCATTGTTATCATTGTTATCATTTGTGCAACATGAGATGCTGTAGCTCTTTTTTTAAATCTTTTTTTTCTCATAGAACTTATTACAAATCTTGAGAATATATAATCTCCAAACCATCTTGAAAGAGATATATGCCATCTTGTCCAGAATTCTTTCATATCTTTACTAATAAATGGTTTGTTAAAGTTATCTGGTGCTTTTATACCAAATATATAACTTGTACCTATAGCAAATAAACTATATCCTGCAAAGTCAAAAAATAGGTATAAAGTATAAGCTATCATATATTGATATGCATGCCCAAATGCTAAATGATTTGTTGGTATTTTTGTAAACCACATTGTATTTATTAAAAATGCTATTACAAATTTATATAAAACACCAAAAAATATTTTTGTTATACCAGGTACTAAATAATCATTTATATACTCTGATTTTGAAATTTCTTTATCTAAATCTTTTTCAAATCTTCTTGATCTATCTATTGGTCCTGAACTTAATGTTGGGAAGAATAAAACAAAGTATAAAAATGTAGATAATTTAACTTCTTTTATTGCCCCGTCATATATTTCAACAACCATTTGTATAACCCTAAAGTTTAAGTATGATATACCTATAAACCCTATTATTGTTATTTTTGCGTTTGGAACTATTAAATCAAAATGTGGTGAAATCTTATTAAGTATTACAGGTAACATTGAGGCAAATAAGAAAATTCTATATACTATAGCACTTTCTGTTTTTTTCCTAACAAATAAATACCCATATACTATTATTAGTTCCCATATTATAAATGCACATAAAAATTCAAACTGCACATTTAATCCAACTATAATAAATATCATAAATATAGTTACAATCATTCCATATATTTTTATCTTTTTACCACATAAACCTAAAACTATAGCAGGAATGGCAGTTAACAATAATATGTATAGATATAAATAATCTCCATATTGTGAAAAAGTCATTACATTGCCTCCATAAGTTTCTTTCTATCTATTTTTCCATTTGTATTTATTGGGAATTCCTCAACTATTTTTATACTTCTTGGAACCATATATGATTGTATTAATTTTTCCAATTCCTTTTTAATCATCATTCCATTTTTTAAATTGCTTAAGTTATTCTTTTCTTTTAATTCAACAACACCTTGAAGATATGCAATTTTTTCATCTTTATATACAGGTAATACTACTGCATTTCTTACATTAGGAACCTTACAAAGATTGTTTTCAATATCCTCTATTTCTATTCTGAATCCATTAAGCTTTATTTGGAAATCTTTTCTACCACAATAATATATTTTACCATCTATTCTATATCCTATATCTCCAGCTCTATAAGCTCTTTGCTTTTCGCCATTAACATCTTCATAGTAGAAAACTTCTTTTGTTTTTTCTTCATTCTTGAAATAACCTTTTGATACTGATTTTCCAATCATTATTATTTCGCCTTTTTCTCCATCAGCTACTTCTTTTCCATCCTTATCAATGATTCTAATCTCTATTCCATCCATAGCATATCCTATTGGAATACTTTTATCATCATTTATTATTTCATCAGTAACATCTATAGCTGTTACTGCAACAGTTGCTTCTGTAGGACCATATCCATTCATTAATCTAAGATTCGGAAATCTCTCTAAAACTTCTTTTGATAAATTCTTTGATAAAACTTCACCAAGAACTATCATTGAATTAAGCTTTGGCATCATCTTACTATTAAAGCTATCTTCATTTAAACAGATTCCGACAAATGATGGTGTTGATACCCAAAGATTTATATTTGATTCTGCAAATTGTTTAAATAACTCTTTATAATTTCCCATAGTCTTCTTTGATAGTGAAAATAATGTTGCACCATTTATAAGTCCTCCATATAAAGCTATAACTGATACATCAAATGAATATGAAACCTGGTTCATAATTACCATTCCACTATTATCTATTTTTAAATAATCAATAATCCACTTAGTAAAATTATCTAAGTTATTACTACTTATTTGTACTCCCTTTGGTTTTCCAGTACTTCCTGAAGTAAATAGCATATATGCATTTTCATCTTCTTTTACCCATGCTTTTTCATCAATAACCTCATCTCTATAATCTTCCAAGATTCTATTTATATCTTCTTTATCTAATACTGTAACCTTTGAACCAAATTCTTCTTTTGGTGATTCAGTAAAGTTAAATACTATCTTAGGCTCTACTTCTTCTGCTACTGTTAAAACTCTTTCTACAGGAAATGTTACATCTAGTGGTATATAAGCTCTTCCTGATTTTAATGCTCCTATCATACAAGGAACTATTAAATTATCTTTATTACCATATATTATAATTGGTGTGTCATCATTATGTATTTCCCTTAAATAAGCTCCTATACTTTCTGAAAATCTATCTAAATCTTTATATGATAATTCTTCACCATCACATTTTAAAGCTATTCTATCTGTATTCGCATATTTTTTAATCCCTTTGATTATCTCCATATTAATATCCTCCTTAGATTAAAACTCATTATAAATAAATGGTATTTGTTTAAATGGTGTAAATGTTACTATTAATATAGCTGCTATTATAATTAATGTAATTATTATACTAATTATTAAATACTTGCTCTTCATTGTATTGTTCGTAGAGTTTTTTGCTGACATCTAACCATCCTCTCGTTCCTAAATGCATAACATCTCTTAAATAATAATCTTCTTTTTCTTTATCTCTTAAATCCATAACTTTAAATCCATCTTTTTTAGCTAAGTTGCCAATAACATCATAGAATTCAAATCTTTCCTTTTGAGATACACCTGCATAGTCATAATACCAAGGATAACATGGCATTAATACTACAGTTAAATCTACACCCATTTCTTTACATACACTTAAGAAATATTTATAATCATCCATTTCTTTAGATTTTAATAAGTTGACATTTGCATATTTATTCTTTAATTTACTTAAATGTGGTTTTAAAGTTTTATAATAATAATCTTTATCTAGCTTCTGTGGAGCATTTCCAACTCTTTTCTTAGCATCCTTAATAGCTAGAGCTTCTTCTGATTTCCAATTGAAAGGCTTTCCTAATTCTTCATCTTTTTCTGTTTTATTTTTAAGTGTTTTTAACTTTTTATATAAAAGCCCTTTTTCTTTTAAAGTAACTTCTTTTTCTCTTAATTTAAAATAAGGATATAATAATACTTTTTCAACTTTACCTATAAATGAATTATCATCATATAAAATTGAATAAAGTCTTTCACTTTTATATTCATCATTACCCTTTAAAAGTCTTGCTGTCTTTTTTGTTAATTCAATTTTATTTTCCTTAGAAATCTTAGGATTATTTAAAAAAGTATAAAATTGAACTGGTGAAAATCTTCCTTGGAAGTCTTGAGGTGCAACTCCCTTTGGATGAACAAACCATTGTAAAGATTCAAGCAATACTACCTTTTTACCTTTTATATTTGGATCTGTACTTCCTAATGTAATTGCATCTTGTAATTCTTGAGTAAAAGGTCTACCTATTGTAAAAACCTTATTTTTACTTCTATTAGTATTAAAATAACGTGTTGGATGCTGTCTTGTTGCATGTCTTAAATCTGAAGCACCAAGCATCATTATTGCATCTTGATTCAAGAATTCATTATTTATAATTACACCTTTTCCTTTTATATCTGTTGCATATTCTCCCATAAGAGGTACTAAATTTTTTTCTTGCATTAATTTATTATTTGCATTATCTAAAAGCTTGTCTAATCCAAAAGCAAATAATACCCCTATTATTAATGGTATTATAAAATATAATAATTTTTTCATACCTTGCTCCTCTCTTAAAGTTACATAAAGTCTCTGAAATAAATAAATTCCATTTGAAATATTATTACTATTTTTAATAATATTCAATTACATTAATTTAATTGTTTTTAACAAATTGTAAACAGTACCTTAAGTACTTCTTAAGGTACATTTATACAATAATAAAAATCCACCTTACAATGCCATTTTACAGCGTTCTTATATGTGTTTAAGTTATGCTATTTTACCAAATAATTAACTAACTATTCATTTTTAATATAGCACTTTATTTACAATTTTTTCAATTAAAATACTTTTATCTACTTTCCCTAATAATTATAAAATGTATAAATTTTATATACAATTACAAAACAAAGTCAAAATTATTACAATAATTAATAATGTAATTCACAAATTAAGGGCAATCTGAACTTTATTTCAAATTCAAATTGCCCTTAAGAGGTACGTTGTGTGATTAAATTTTATTTTTAATAAGCTATAATAGCTTCTTACCTACACAGCTTCTATGTTTCTACTAGCAACTACGTCTACACCTGTTCCTAGTACATCCTTAATAACTATATCTCCCATTTTCACTGGAGCCTTTATTGTTGTTTCATTTATAACCTTCATACATTCAAAATTTAAAGGTTTTGGAATTGCTCCATTTGTTTTTACTGGTATTACTGGAAGTTCTCCACCTTCTACCTTTACTGTTGAAGTTACAACTCTAACTGGATTTGTAACTTCATTTAATCCATATATTTCACCACGTTTACAAGTATTACCTGTAACTGTTTTTTTATCTGTATCTACTTTTAAATGACATCCCATTGGACAACTTATGCAAATTAATTCCCTAATCATCGATTTTCACCGTCCTATAATTTACTCTATTTTATTAATTCTCTTTAAACAATTAAATTTCCGTATCTTTCTGTACTTATTTATAAAGGTTGTTTTTCACTACTAATTTGGTTGTTTTTCATTGTACTTAAATTTTTAACATGTAACTTTTTTATTTTTAGGTTGTGATTTTTTATGAAAACTTTATCTAGAAGGAGATTTAAAAGCTCCCTCTAAATATACTTTTATACTATTCTAATGATATTGTAATATCACCTTTTACTCCTTCAAGAAGCTTCTTTGGTAATATTATTTTTTCCATTTCTGATGGAGCTAGATGTTTTCTCTTAAAGCTTGCTATTTCTCTATCTCCTTCTCTTACAACTAATGCTTTATCATGGTATATGTTATTTACTCTCATAAATACAGTCATACTTCCATCTATAGCGTCAGCATTAAATCTTTGAGGTACTGTATAATTTACATTTTGACCATTTATTATATTTATTGTTTCGCCTTTATTTAACTGATCTTTAATATATTTTGCAGCTGATTTACCTGCATGTTTTGATTCTTGAGTAACAAAATCAACTAAGTCATGAACGTGAACTACGTTACCACAAGCAAAGATTCCATCTATTGATGTTTCCATACTTTCTGATACTATAAGTCCATTTGTTCTCATATCTTTTGTAATACCTGCTTTTGTAGATAATTCATTTTCAGGAATTAATCCAACTGATAAAAGTAAAGTATCTACATCAAATTCTTTTTCTGTTCCTTTGATTGGTCTTCTATTTTTATCAACTTCAGCTATTATTACTTTTTCTAATCTTTCTTTACCAACAATATCAACAACAGTATGTGATAAGTATAGTGGTATATCATAGTCTTCTAAACATTGTACTATATTTCTGTTTAATCCATTTGAATATGGCATAAGTTCTACAACACCATAAACCTTAGCTCCTTCAAGAGTCATTCTTCTTGCCATTATAAGTCCAATATCACCTGATCCTAATATTAAAACTTTCTTTCCTGGCATATATCCTTCCATATTGATATATCTTTGAGCTGCTCCTGCAGTAAATACTCCAGATGGTCTATCTCCAGGTATATTTATAGCACCTCTAGTTCTCTCTCTACATCCCATTGCAAGAATTATAGCTTTTGCACTTAGTACTATATAACCTTCTTCTTCGTTTATAGCATGAACATTTTTATTTTCATCTATATCAAGAACCATTGTACCAAGCTTAACTTCAACATTTGTATCTTCTAGCATGTTTATAAATTTTTGTGCATATTCAGGGCCAGTTAATTCTTCTTTAAATGTATGAAGTCCAAAACCATTGTGTATACATTGATTTAATATTCCTCCAAGTTCTTTGTCTCTTTCTATAATTAAAATCTTCTTTACTCCATCATTGTATGCTTCATAAGCTGCTGCAAGTCCTGCAGGGCCTCCTCCAACTACTATTAAATCGTACATAACTACCCCTCCTATTTTGTTTTTCCTACTAATATATATGAACCATCTTTTTCTAGATTAATATCTTCTAATGCAATACCTAATTCTCTAGCTATAATTTCTTGAACTCTTGGTCCACAGAAACCACCTTGACATCTTCCCATTCCTGGTCTACATCTTCTCTTAACGCCATCTAATGTCATATTTTTATCAAAACATCTGTGTATAGCATCAACTATTTCACCTTCTGTTATGCTTTCACATCTACAAACTATTTTTCCGTATCTTGGATCTTTCTTAATTATTTCTGCTTTTTCTTCTGGTGATAATTCCATGAATCTTATTTCTTTTCTAACACCATTGAAATTTTTATTTTCTTCTAATTCTAATCCACAACCTTCTAATATTTTAACAACATCTTCAGCAATTGCTGGCGCTGATGAAAGTCCTGGTGATTTTATTCCGGCAACATCTATAAAGTTTTTCACATCTTCTGCTTCTTCCACTATAAAGTCTCCTCTATCTGGTGTTGCTCTAAGTCCTGCAAAGTTTCTAATTGATTCTCTAAAATTAACCTTTTTAGTTGTTCTCATTGATGTTTCTCTTATATAATCTAGTCTATCACCTTTTGTTTTTGTATCTTCTTTATCATCTAAATCTTCTGCATCTGGTCCAACTAATAGGTTTCCATGAACTGTTGGTGTTACTAATATTCCTTTACCAAGTTTTGATGGACATTGGAATATTGTATGGCTTACTATATTGCCTTGAGTTTTATCCATTACAAAGTATTCACCTTTTCTTGGAATTATTTTAAAGCTTTCTTTGCAGATTAAATTATGTATATCGTCTGCATGAATTCCTGCTGCATTAATTACATATTTAGCTTCGATTGTTTGTCCATTTTTTGTTGTTATTTTAAATATATCATTTTCTTTCTTTATGTCTGTTACTTCAGCTTTTAATATTAAGTCTCCTCCATTTGATACACCATTTTCCATAAGTGCTATTGTATATTCAAATGGTCCAACAATACCACCTGTTGGTGCATATAAAGCTCCAACAACTTCTTCACTTAAGTTTGGCTCTCTTTCTAGAAGCTCTTCTTTGTTTAAGATTTGTAGTCCTTTAACTCCAATTTTATTTCCATTTTCATATAATGCTTTTATAGTTTCCATATCTTCGTCTGAGAAACCAATTATTAATGAACCATTTCTTTTAAAAGGTACATCTAATTCCTTACAAAGATCTTCAAACATTTCATTTCCTTTTACATTATACTTTGCCATTAATGTCCCAACTTTTGGGTCATAACCTGCGTGAACAATTGCTGAATTCGCTTTTGATGTTCCCATTGATACGTCATTTTCTTTTTCTAATACTGCTACCTTTAAATTGTATTTTGTAAGTTCTCTGAATATTGAAGCTCCTATAACTCCTGCTCCTATAATTGCAACATCATACATAAATAAAACCTCCTAGAATGTGCTTTATAATTTTTTAAAAGCAAAAAAAGTCAAGCAAAAACTAAGGATTATTAATCCCTAATTTATGTGCTTGACTCTAATTCTCTTAACACTCATATTATATTATGGTTATATAATAGCATAGATTTTTGCTATTGTCAAACGTTTTCATTGATAATTTTCAAATAAAAACTACCTTTTATTTCTATTCTTTTTCCCATCCACTAACTCTTTTTACAGCTTTCTTCCATCCTAAATATAATTTCTCTATTTGTTCTTTTTCTGATTTTGGTTTAAAGTTTTCACTTGCATACCATGACTTAGCTATTTCTTCTTTATCTTTCCAAAATCCAACTGCAAGTCCTGCTAAATAAGCTGCTCCAAGTGCTGTTGTTTCTGTAATTATTGGTCTTGTTACTTCTGTTTCTAATATATCAGCTTGGAATTGCATTAAGAAATCATTTTTACTAGCTCCTCCATCAACCTTAAGAACATCTATTTTTATTCCTGCATCTTCTTCCATAGCATTTAATACATCTTTTGATTGATATGCTATTGATTCTAATGCCGCTCTTATTATGTGATTTCTATTTGATCCTCTTGTTAATCCAAATATAGCTCCTCTTGCATACATATCCCAATGAGGTGCTCCAAGTCCAACAAAGGCTGGAACTACATACACTCCTCCATTATCTTTGACCTTTTTTGCAAAATATTCTGTATCTTGAGCATCACTTACAAGCATTAACTCATCTCTTATCCATTGAATAACAGCTCCACCAACAAATACAGAACCTTCTAATGCATATTGAACTTTTCCATTTAATCCAATTGCTATTGTTGTTAAAAGTCCATTTTTACTTTCAACTTTTTCTTCTCCTGTATTCATAAGTAAAAAACATCCTGTTCCATAAGTATTTTTTGCTGATCCTTTTGTAAAACAAGCTTGTCCAAATAATGCTGCTTGTTGGTCTCCAGCAATTCCTGATATAGGAACTCTAACTCCACCTTTACCACCAAGGTTTGTGTATCCATATATTTCTGAACTATTTTTAACTTCTGGTAAAATTGATTTTGGAATATTTAATTCCTTTAATATTTTTTCATCCCATTGTAATGTATTTATATTAAATAACATTGTTCTTGATGCATTTGTATAATCTGTTATATGTGCTTTTCCATTAGTTAACTTCCATACAAGCCATGTATCTACAGTACCAAAAAGTAAATCTCCTTTTTCGGCCTTCTCTCTAGCACCTTCAACATTATCTAAAATCCATTTGATTTTTGTTCCTGAAAAATATGCATCAAGTATAAGTCCAGTTGATTCTTTTATATAATCTTTCATACCTATTTGTTCTAAACTATCGCAAATAGAAGCTGTTCTTCTACATTGCCAAACGATTGCATTATATATAGGCTCACCAGTGTTTTTATCCCATATTATAGTTGTTTCTCTTTGATTAGTAATTCCTATAGCTGCAACATCTTCTTGAGTTATATTAGTTTTTGCCATAACTTCTTGAAGCACACCATATTGTGTCGCCCAAATTTCCATTGGATTATGCTCAACCCATCCTTCTCTTGGATATATCTGAGTTATTTCCTTTTGACTTATTCCTAATATATTTTGCTCATTGTCAAAAACTATTGCTCTTGAACTTGTTGTTCCTTGATCTAAAGCTATAATATACTTTTCCTTCATCTCTACACCTCTTTTATAGTCTATATGTTTTGCTTTTTATATAATATATAGTATTTAAAAATTATAAATATATTTCTTTATTAACTATTAAATACTATATTTACATATCCCATATTTCTCTCTTAGTTGTTGAAACTGATGCTGCTCCTGAACTTAACGCCATCATTACTTCTTCTTTTTTTTCTACAAGTCCACCACAAATTACTGGTTTTTCAGAACCCTTTGTAACTTGATGAATAACCTTTGGTATAAGACCTGGCAATATTTCTACCGCATCAATATCTGCTAATAAATGATTTTTAACATTTTTAAGTGATATAGTATCAAATACAAAACTTCTTTGTATTGCTATAAAACCATTTTCTTTAGCAAATCTTATTGTTTGAGGTTTTGTACTAATAATTCCCTTGAATTTAGTTTCTTTCTTTAAAAATTTAATTGCCGCTTCCCTTTGATTTAATCCATCAATTAAATCAATGTGTACAATTCCAATTTTATTATTAGCTTCTATTATGTCACTTATTTCTTTTATATTGAGAACGTCACCAAAAAGAACAAATATAATTTCTATATTTGAATTTATAGCCACCTTTAAGTCCTCAAAATCTTTTACTGCTGCTATTACTGGATTATCTGCTAAAATTTCCTTAAAATTCATACTCTCGCCCCTATCACATTTGTAAATGTTTTCTACGTTTTTTATTATGTCATCTATTAAAATATATGTCAATTATGATAATTAATTAACATTTTTCTATTATTTTATTTAATTTATTTATAAACGGCTAAAAATCAATGGATTTTATTAATTTTAAAAATAAATAATTCAAATATATTTTTAAAATAAATT
>NZ_AVSV01000033.1 GCF_000498355.1 Clostridium sp. Ade.TY
TCTCTTTTTTCGTATATAAAATTACTTTTATAAATTTTTTTATTATTTCAAAATAATTATTTTAATATTAATTGGAATAATATAATTTAATATCCATTATATAAAAACAAGTCATGTATAAAAATATACATGACTTGTTTTATTTTGGATAAATATTTATATAAAGTAACTAATAAATATTATTTTATTTAAAAGTCTTATTTATTTAAATATATTTTTATTTAATCAATAACAATTAATAATATATAAAATTCTTAGATTTTTTATATAACAAGTAATGAATAAAATTATATAAAAAATTTAATGAGTATATTTACTATTACTATTAATTTTTATGGATAAAATTTTTAATAATAAATTTTATCATGATACAAAAAATATTTTATAAATATTAAACAACTATTAAAAATATTAAATTATGTATTCAATATAAAAAGACTAGAAGTTAGTTTTTGTCTAACTTTTAGTCTTTATTTATTTCCGTTATAAATTTTCAAGAAATACAGTCTATTTTGTAGGAATTTAGATGATGAAATAAATGGAGATTTTAAACACATAATGCTACAATTGTAAAGTAATGGATAATGAGGGGGCGAAAAGATAACATGGTTCAAGTAGCAAAAAATGATAAAGTTACAAAGAAAGTTATAAAGAAAGGTCAAATAACTGAATTCGATAATTATTTATTTCATGAGGGAAAGAATTATAATAGCTACAGATTTATGGGGGCTCACAGTGTTATCGAAAAAAGAAAAAGAGGTATTAGATTTACAGTTTGGGCTGCTAAGGCAAGCATGGTTTACATAGTTGGAGATTTTTCAGAATTTAAACCTTTGGAAAAATATAAGATGGAAAAAATCAGTGAGAATGGGATATGGACAATATTTATTCCAGGATTAAAACATGGAACAAAATATAAATATTATATAGTGAATCAATTTAATACTAAAGCTTTCTATAAATCAGATCCATATGCTTTAGAATCGGAACTTAGACCTAACACTGCATCTATAGTAAAAGAGGATATAAAGTTTAAATGGAATGATAGAAAGTGGATTAATAAAAGAAAGAGAAATAATATTTATAAAAGTCCAATTAATATATATGAATTACATTTAGGTTCTTGGAAAATGAACGGTAATGAATTTTTGTCTTATAGAGATTTAGCTAAAAGATTAACTGAATATATTTTAGAAATGGGATATACCCATGTAGAATTAATGCCAATTATGGAACATCCTTTAGATGCATCTTGGGGATATCAATCAACTGGATATTATTCAGTAACTAGTAGATATGGTGATTCTGAAGGATTAAAAGAACTTATAAATGAACTTCATAGAAATGATATAGGAGTTATATTAGATTGGGTTCCAGGACATTTCTGTAAAGATTCGCATGGTTTATATATGTTTGATGGAAGTCCTACTTATGAATATGAGGAAGGATGGAAAGCTGAGAATAAAGGTTGGGGAACTGCTAATTTTGATTTAGGTAAACCAGAAGTAAAGAGTTTTCTTATATCAAATGCATTGTATTGGATTAGAGAATTTCATATAGATGGGTTAAGAGTTGATGCTGTTTCAAATATAATTTATTTGAATTATGGAAGAAATGATGGGGAATGGAAAACTAATATATATGGTGGAAATGAATGTTTAGAGGGGACAACATTCTTAAAGGAATTAAATAAAGCTATATTTTCAGAATTTGAAAATATTATTATGGTTGCAGAAGAATCTACTTCTTGGCCTAATGTAACAAAACCTATAGAAGATGGTGGATTAGGGTTTAACTTTAAATGGAATATGGGGTGGATGAATGATACTTTAAAGTATGTAGAAATAGATCCTATATATAGGAAACATCATCATAATAATATGACATTTTCTATGATGTATAATTACTCAGAAAATTTTATACTTCCAATTTCTCATGATGAAGTAGTACATGGTAAAAAATCATTGGTAGATAAAATGTGGGGGGATTATTGGAATAAGTTTGCTGGATTGAGATTATATTTGGCTTATATGATTGGACATCCTGGTAAAAAACTTTTATTTATGGGTTCTGAGTTCGGACAGTTTATAGAATGGAGAGATTATGAAGAGCTTGAGTGGAATCTTATTAATAATTTTCCTATGCATGAAAAGACCAAGGAATATTGTAAGAGCCTAAATAAATTTTATAGAGAAAATAATGCTTTATGGGAATTAGATTATAGTACAGATGGATTTAAATGGATTGATGCAAATAATAAAGAACAGAGTATATTTACTTTTATTAGAAGGGGAGAAAAAGAAAGAGATACATTAATTTTTATATGTAATTTTACTCCTAATGTATATTATGATTTCAAAATAGGGGTTCCATACTTAGCTAATTATAGAGAAGTATTTAATAGTGATAGTGAAGAGTATGGTGGATCAGGACAGGTTATGGGTGAAGTGCTTGTTGCTGAAGAGAGAGAATATAATAATATGCCATATTCTATAAAGGTAAAAGTACCACCTATGGGAGTATCTATTTTAGGTATTGATAGATTTAATAAGTTAACGGTGAGTAATAAGAATATTATAGAAGAGTAAGCAAAGGAGTAAGAGAATGAAAGTTTTAATAGTTGCATCTGAGTCGCACCCTTTTATAAAAACTGGTGGACTTGGAGATGTTGTTGGAGCACTTCCTAAGGAATTAAAAAAATTAGGAATAGATGTTAGAGTTGTAATACCAAAGTATAAAGATATAAAGTTTGATTCAAAACATGAGGTTGAGTTTTTAGAATCTTTTAATGTAAAAGTTGGTTGGAGAAATCAATATTGTGGATTATTAGAATGTGTATATGAAGATGTACCCTATTATTTAATAGACAATGAATACTATTTTAAAAGAGATGGATTATATGGATATTATGATGATGGAGAGAGATTTGCTTTTTTTAATAGAGCAGTTCTTCAATTTATAAAAGAGATTGGGTGGAAACCTGATATCATACATTGTAATGATTGGCAAACTGGTATGATTCCTGTTCTTAATAAAGTTGAATATGGTTATGATGATTTTTATAAAAATATAAAAACAATAATTTCTATTCATAATTTATTGTTTAGAGGAACATTTAATAAGGAAGTTCTACCAGAACTATTTGGATATGATTATGAGCTTTTTAATAATGGAAGTTTAGAACTTTATGGTGGCGTTAGTTTCTTAAAAGGAGCTATAAACTATTCAGATTTAATAACAACTGTTAGCAAAACTTATTCTGAGGAAATAAAAACAGAGCAATTTGGTGAAAAATTAGATGGTTTATTAAGGTGGAAACAAGAAATTCTTAAAGGTATAGTAAATGGAATTGATTATGATGAATATAATCCAGAAGAAGATGATTATATTTATAAGAATTATTCAGTAGATAATATAGATTTAAAAGTTAAAAATAAGATAATATTACAAAGAGAACTTGGACTTGAAGAATCAGAAGATATTCCTATGATAGGTATAGTATCAAGATTAACTAGTCAAAAGGGATTAGATATTATTATGTACTGCTTAGAAGAACTTTTACAAAATGATATTCAATTAGTTGTTTTAGGAACTGGTGATAATAAATTTGAAGAGGGATTTAAGTGGTTTGCTAATAAATATCCTAATAAAGTATCAGCTAATATATTATTTGATAATAAGTTAGCACATAAAATATATGCTGCATCTGATTTATTTTTAATGCCATCATTATTTGAGCCATGTGGACTTGGTCAACTTATTGCATTAAGATATGGATCAATTCCAATAGTTAGAGAGACTGGAGGTCTTAAAGATACAGTAAAACCTTATAATGAATATACAGGTGAAGGAAATGGGTTTGGGTTTAGAAACTATAATCATTTTGAGCTTATAAATACAATAAAGTATGCTTTAGATATGTATGAAGATAAAGATAAATTTAGAGAAATAGTAATACAAGCTATGGAAAGTGATAATAGTTGGATAAAGTCTGCAAAAGAGTATAAGAAAATGTATGAAAATTTAATATAAAGGGTTAGTTTATATATAAATATTATTGGGGTTAATTAAAGATAAAAAGTAAATTGTAATAGGTTAATAACCTATATTTATATAAATAATATATTTTATAAATTTATTATTTTAAATGTTATAGATAGGGGAAGGGGAATACGTAAATATGGTTAATAAAGAGATAGTTGCAATGGTGTTAGCTGGAGGACAAGGGTCTAGATTAGGCGTGTTAACAAAGAATTTAGCAAAGCCAGCAGTACCATTTGGAGGAAAATATAGAATAATAGATTTTCCTTTAAGTAATTGTGCAAATTCAGGTATATATACAGTAGGAGTTCTTACTCAATATAAACCACTTGAACTTAATTCACATATAGGAATTGGAGATGCGTGGGATTTAGATAGAAGAGATGGCGGAGTATCTATATTACCTCCATATCAGGAAGAAAAAGGAGGAGACTGGTATAAAGGAACAGCAAATGCTATATATCAAAATATTGAATATATAGATAGATATAATCCTGAGTATGTTCTTATTCTTTCAGGAGACCACATATATAAAATGGATTATGATGATATGTTAAACTTTCATAAAGAAAAGAAAGCTGATGTAACTATTGCAGTTATAGAGGTAACGATGGAAGAGGCAACTCGTTTTGGAATAATGAATACAAATAAAGATTTATCAATATATGAATTTGAAGAAAAGCCAGAAAAGCCAAAGAGCAATAAGGCATCAATGGGGGTTTATATATTTAAATGGGATAAATTAAAGAAGTATCTACAAGAAGATGAACAAGATGAATTATCAAGTAATGATTTTGGTAAAAATATAATACCAAAAATGTTAAATGACAATATGAAAATGGTAGCATATCCTTTCAAAGGTTATTGGAAAGATGTTGGAACTATAGATAGTTTGTGGGAAGCAAATATGGATTTATTAAGAGAAGAGAATGAATTAGATTTAAGAAGTAATGAATGGAAAATATACTCAAAGAATCCAGTTAGGCCAGCTCAATATATAGGAAAAAAAGCAAAAATAAAAAATTCTATGGTTAATGAAGGTTGCAAAGTATATGGATATGTAGAAAATTCTATATTATCTCAAGGGGTATATGTTGGTGAAAATACTATAATAAGAGATTCGGTTATAATGCCAAATGCCTATATTGAAGGTAATGTAGTTATAGATAAAGCAATAATAGGAAGTGATTCTGTAATTAAAGAAGGGGCATTAATAGATAATGGGGAAGAAATTGCAGTAGTAGCTGCTGGAGATATTGTAGAGAAAATAATAGAAAAAGAATGTGTAGGAGTTAGACCAAGAGAAATTTCTATGGTATAAGATACTTCAAAATAGTCTGAGAGATTATTAGTGATGAAAGGGTGGGTTTTACTTGAATAATTGTTTAGGAATAATAAATTTAGATGAAAATGAAAGCAGAATGGGAGAGTTAGTTAGATATAGAACACTAGCATCAGTACCTATATCAGGAAGATATAGAGTAATAGATTTTATAATATCAAATATGGCTAATTCAGGAATAGAAGGAATAGGTATATTTACAAAAAATAAATCAAGATCATTAGTTAATCACTTAACTAATGGAAGACCATGGGATCTTCATAGAAAAAAGGATGGTCTTAGAGTTTTTAATTTTGGAGATTATGATCCTTATTATGATGATGTTCATAACTTTGTTGAAAATATAGAGTTTATAAAAAGTAGTAGAAAAGAATATGTTTTATTAGCGCCATCATATATGGTATGTAATATAGATTATAACGAATTAATAAGAACACATAATAATCAAAAAAATGATATAACTGTAGTTTATAAAAAAATAGATAATGCAAAAGATAACTTTATAGATTGTGAAGTTTTAAATGTAAATGAAGTGAATAGAGTAATTAGTATTGGTGAAAATATAGGAAGAGAAAATGAAGCTAATATCAATATGGAAATGTATATAATGAAAACAGATCTTTTTATAGATATTATATATGAATGCATAAAGAATGGAATAGATAGAAAAGTTAAAAAATATATAAGTAGAAATTTAAATGATCTTAAGGTTGGAGCTTATGAATTTAAAGGATATTTATCTTGTATAAATTCAGTTAAATCTTACTTTGATTCTAATATGGATCTTTTAGATGAAGAAATAAATAGAGAATTATTTTTTGATAAAGATCCTATATATACAAAGTCACAAGATGAAGCACCAACTAAATATACTAAAGAAAGTGAAGTGCTTAATTCTATAGTTGCTAATGGATCTTATATAGAAGGAACTGTTAAGAACTGTATTATAGGTAGAAGAGTTCATATAGGAAAAGGAACTATTCTTGAAAATTGTATAATACTTCAAAATAGCAAAATAGAAGAGAATGTTCATATGAGTAAAGTAATTGCTGATAAAGGAACTATTGTGAATAAAGATCAAAATATAAATGGTACAGAAAACTATCCTGTAACAATTCAAAAAAGAAAAGCAATTTAAAATAAAAAGGCAGTTTATACTGCCTTTTTATTTATATATTAGGATAAGCTTACTTAAACTATTCCTAGTGTATCAATAGTAGTAAAATAATGAATTTAATAGTATTTAAAAGAATTTAAGGAATATATTAATTAAACAAGTAAAAATAAATATATATAAGAAATAGTATATGATATCATTAAGTCCGTTGCTTGAAAGACAAACAACTTTTAAGTTCGAACTTATATTTAGAATATGTCGAACTAAGTTGACAAATGTTGAGTAAAGTGGTAAGATATTATTGTTGTTTAGAAGAGGAAACACTTTGAAAGTTTAGAAAACTTTATAAAAAAAGTTGTTGACAGAAAACTTCTTAAATGATAAGATAAACGAGTCGCT
>NZ_AVSV01000034.1 GCF_000498355.1 Clostridium sp. Ade.TY
GCATAATCGAATAGTAATAAATCTTTTCTATAAAAATAGTAAGGGAGACGTCCCTTACTATTTTTTTTGTTTTTGTTTTAAAATTTTTACTTTGGATAAAATAATAAGAAAGTAAGTTAAAAGTTTACATTATAATAGAGAAATTTACTTTAAGAAAATACTTGCTATTTATATAAAATACTATTAAAATATAAAAAGCGAACTAATTCTAACACGGGAAAATAAATTGCATAAAATGTGATGAAAATTACTTGAAAAGTGGGTAAAATCATAGTATAATGTAGAAGTTGTAAAGCATGCGGCGATGAGTCAAGAGGTTGCCGGACTTCCGGGTAATTCTTGATGAGTATGTCAGGATCTAGAATCCGACGACAGGGATTCTATAATTTTGTCTAAAAAGTGTGAAACACCAGGAACAGTTTATAGAAGAACCGCTGTTGTGCGTTAGAAGTAAAGCGTACATGAAAAGGAGGGAAACCAAGATGTCAAAACAAAAAATAAGAATCAGATTAAAAGCTTTTGATCACACAATATTAGATCAATCAGCAGAAAAAATCGTTGAAACTGCTAAATCAACAGGAGCAAAGGTTGCAGGTCCAGTACCACTACCAACTGAAAAAGATGTTGTTACTATATTAAGAGCAGTTCACAAATATAAGGACTCAAGAGAGCAATTCGAAATAAGAACTCACAAGAGACTTATAGATATCGTTAATCCATCACCAAAAACTGTTGATGCATTAATGAGATTAAATCTACCAGCAGGTGTAGATATAGAAATAAAGCTATAATAGCAAATTACAATAAAGACATTGAACTATTATGATTGCAAGGCAATCCGCTAATAAGTTTGGGAGGTGTAGATACATGAAAAAAGCTATAATTGGTAAAAAAATAGGAATGACTCAAATTTTTGATGAAAATGGTAAAGTTCTTCCTGTAACAGTTGTAGAAGCAGGTCCATGTGTTGTAACTCAAAAGAAAACTATCGAAAACGATGGTTATGATGCAATACAAGTTGGTTTTGGAGAAATAAGAGAAAAATTAGTTAACAAGCCAGCTAAAGGACACTTCGCAAAAGCAGGAGTTTCATTAAGAAGAACTCTTAAAGAATTCAGATTAGAAGACACTAGTGCATATGAAGTAGGCCAAGAAATAAAGGCTGATTTATTTGCAGTAGGAGATAAAGTAGATGTATCAGGAGTTTCTAAAGGTAAGGGATTCCAAGGTGTTATTAAGAGATGGAACCAACAAAGAGGACCTATGTCACACGGTTCAAAATTCAAGAGAGCACCAGGTTCAATGGGAGCTGCTTCAGACCCATCAAGAACATTCAAAAACAAAAAGATGCCAGGACATATGGGAGCTGCTAACACTACAGTATTAAACTTAGAAGTAGTTAAAGTTATCGCAGAAAAGAACTTAATATTAATTAAGGGTGGAATTCCAGGTCCAAACAAGAGCACAGTAGTAATAAGAAATACAGTTAAGGCTTAATTTCTTAAGGAAAGGAGGAAGCAGGAATGCCTACAGTAGGATTATTTAATAAAGAAGGTAAACAAGTTGGAGATTTCCAATTAAACGAAAATATATTCGCAGTTGAAGTAAACGAAAATGCTATGCACCAAGTTGTTGTTGCATTATTAGCTAACAAGAGACAAGGAACTCAATCAGCTAAAACTAGAGCTGAAGTTAGAGGAGGCGGAATCAAGCCTTGGAGACAAAAAGGAACTGGTAGAGCAAGACAAGGTTCAATCAGAGCTCCACAATGGATCAAAGGTGGTATTGTATTCGCACCAAAGCCAAGAGATTACAGAATGGCTATACCAAAGAGCATGAAGAGAGTTGCTATGTTATCAGCATTAACAAGCAAAGTTCAAGAAGGACAAATGGTTGTTGTTGAAGATTTAGCATTCGATTCAATAAAGACTAAGAACGTAGTTAACATGCTAAAAGCAATGGAAACTAAGAAGACTTTAATCGTGACAGCTGAGTCAAACGAAGTTGTTTATAAGTCAGCAAGAAACATTGAGGGAGTAGCAGTTATGCCTGCAAACAACATCAACGTTTATGACTTACTTAAGTTTGAAAAAGTAGTTATGACTAAAGACGCTGTATCAAAGATTGAGGAGGTGTACGCATAATGAAATTAACAAGCCATGATATCATAAGAAAGCCTGTTATCACTGAAAAAAGTATGGCAGCAATGGCAGAAAACAAGTACACTTTCATAGTTCATATCAACGCTAACAAATCTCAAATAAAGAGAGCTGTTGAAGAAGTATTCAACGTTAAAGTTGCTAACGTAGCTACTTTAAGAACTATGGGAAAAACTAAGAGAATGGGCGTACATGTAGGAAAGAGAGCTGACTTTAAGAAAGCGATCATTACATTAGCTGAAGGCAGCACTATTGAATTCTTCGAAGGAATGCAATAGACGTCAATAAGGTGATTTATTGGTGTTTACACACCAGATAAGCTGAAAGAAGGAGGGAATTTAAATGGCAGTTAAAACATTTAGACCGATAACACCATCAAGAAGAAACATGACTATGCCAACATTTGAAGAAATAACTACAAATGAACCAGAAAAGTCATTATTAGTTTCTTTAAAGAAAACTGGTGGTAGAAATGCACAAGGTAAAATAACTGTAAGACACCACGGTGGTGGAGCTAAAAGAAAATACAGAATAATAGATTTCAAGAGAAATAAGGATGGTATTCCAGCAAAAGTTGCTACTATAGAATATGATCCAAACAGAACAGCATACATTGCATTAGTTGTATACGCAGATGGGGAAAAGAGATACATAATCGCTCCTGCAGGATTAAAAGTTGGAGATACAGTTGTATCAGGACCAGAAGCTGATATTAAACCAGGTAACGCATTACCATTACTTAATATCCCAGTTGGTACATTCATCCATAACATCGAATTACAAGTTGGTAAGGGAGCTCAATTAGTAAGAGCTGCTGGATTATCAGCACAATTAATGGCTAAAGAAGGTAAGTATGCTACATTAAGATTACCTTCAGGAGAAATGAGATATGTTAGAATCGAATGTAGAGCTACAATTGGAGCTGTATCAAACGCTACTAACGATATCGTTAAGATAGGTAAAGCTGGAAGAAAGAGACACATGGGAATCAGACCTACAGTTAGAGGTTCTGTAATGAACCCTTGCGATCACCCTCACGGTGGTGGAGAAGGTAAGTCACCAGTAGGTAGACCAAGTCCAATGACTCCATGGGGTAAACCAGCTCTTGGATACAAGACTAGAAAAACTAAGAAATACTCAGATAAGTTAATTATTAAGGGTAGAAATAAGAAGTAGTTTGAAGAGAATATTCATTCTCTTCAAGGCTAGAGCCTAAGAAATGAAGGGAGGCAAATATAGTGAGTAGATCAATTAAAAAAGGACCTTTCGTCCATGCAGGACTTTTAAAGAAAATAGAAGAAATGAACGCTAACGGAGAAAAGAAAGTTGTTAAAACTTGGTCAAGAAGTTCAACAATTTTCCCTCAAATGATAGGACACACAATAGCTGTTCATGATGGAAGAAAGCATATCCCAGTTTACATTTCAGAGGATATGGTAGGACACAAGTTAGGAGAATTTTCACTAACTAGAACATACAGAGGACATGATGATAAATCATCAAAAAGAAAGTAGTAAGAGCCTGGAAAGGAGGATCATAAATGGAAGCTAGAGCTATAGCTAAATATGTAAGAATGTCTCCAGTAAAGGTAGGAGCTGTTCTTGATTTAATAAGAGGAAAAGATGTAAGAGAAGCAAGTGCTATTTTACAATACACTCCAAGAGAAGCAGCAGTAGCTATTAACAAAGTGTTAAAATCAGCTGTTGCAAACGCAGAAAATAATAATGGATTAGAAGCTGATAGATTATACGTAGCAGAAGCATACGTAGGTCAAGGTCCAACACTAAAGAGATTTAGACCAATGGATCACGGTAAAGCATTCAGAATCAATAAGAGAACAAGCAACATTACAGTAGTTGTAAGAGAAAGATAGAAGAAGGAGGGAAATCGAAGTGGGTCAAAAAGTACATCCTCACGGACTTAGAGTAGGTGTTATCAAGGGATGGGATGCAAAATGGTACGCTAACAAGAAAGATTTTGCTGACAACCTAATTGAAGATAACAAGATCAGAGAATTCGTTAAGAAAGAACTTTTCACTGCTGGAATTTCAAAGATTGAAATTGAAAGAGCAGCAAAAAGAGTTAAATTAAACATATATACTGCTAAACCAGGAGTAATCATCGGTAGAGGTGGTTCAGGAATAGAAGCTTTAAAGAAAAAGCTTGCTAAGTTTATATCAGGAAAGAACATCTTAATCAACATCGTTGAAGTTAAGAATGTTGAAGCTGATGCACAACTAATGGCAGAAAATATAGCTGCACAATTAGAAAAGAGAATATCATTCAGAAGAGCTATGAAGCAAGTTATCCAAAGAGGAATGAAGCAAGGAGTTAAAGGAGTTAAAACTGCTTGTTCAGGAAGACTTGGTGGAGCTGAAATAGCTAGAACTGAGCAATATCATGAAGGTACAATTCCACTACAAACTTTAAGAGCAGATATCGATTATGGATTTGCTGAAGCAGATACAACTTACGGAAAAATCGGAGTTAAAGTTTGGGTTTATAATGGAGAAGTTCTTCCAACTAAAAAAGTTGAGAAAGAAGAAGCTAACGCATAAGAGTTAAGAAAGGAGGAATTAATCATGTTAATGCCTAAAAGAGTAAAGCATCGTAAGGTACAACGTGGTAGAATGAAAGGTAAAGCAACAAGAGGAAATTTCCTAGCTTATGGAGATTTCGGTATTCAAGCTACAACTTGTGGATGGATCACAAGCAACCAAATAGAGGCTGCCAGAATTGCTATAAATAGATACATTAAAAGAGGAGGAAAACTTTGGATAAAGATTTTCCCAGATAAGCCAGTTACTGAAAAACCAGCTGAAACAAGAATGGGTTCAGGTAAAGGTTCACCAGAGTACTGGGTTGCAGTAGTTAAACCAGGTAGAGTATTATTCGAATTATCTGGAGTTAATGAAGAAGTTGCAAGAGAAGCTATGAGACTTGCATCACACAAACTTCCTGTAAAAACTAAGTTTGTTACAAGAAGAGATTTTGAGGAAATGGGTGGTGAAGAATAATGAAGGCTAGAGAATTAAAAGATTTAAGAGCAAGTAATCCTCAAGATTTAAAAGCTAAATTAGCTGAACTTAAGGCTGAGTTATTCAACTTAAGATTCCAATTAGCTACAGGACAATTAGAAAATCCTATGAGAATAAGAGAAGTAAAGAAATCTATAGCCCAAATAAAGACCATCTTAAGAGAAGAAGAGTTAAGGGTTGTTGAACAGTAGATCTGGAAGGAGGTAAGCCTTAATGGAAAGAGGACTAAGAAAAAAGAAAGTTGGAAGAGTTGTTTCCGATAAAATGGATAAGACTATCGTAGTTGCAATCGAAACTAAAGTAAGACATCCGCTATATGGAAAAACTGTTAACAGAACAACTAAATTCAAAGTTCATGATGAAAATAATGAAGCTAAAGTTAATGATAGAGTATTAATAATGGAAACAAGACCTTTATCAAAAGATAAGAGATGGAGACTTGTTGAGATAGTTGAAAAAGCTAAGTAGTATAGCTTAAAGACTGAAAGGAGGGTAATCTAATGATACAACAACAAACTAGATTAAAAGTTGCTGATAACTCAGGCGCTAAGGAAATAATGTGTATCAGAGTATTAGGCGGATCTAAGAGAAAGTACGGTAACATTGGAGACATAATAGTTGCCAGCGTTAAAAGTGCAACACCAGGCGGAGTTGTTAAAAAAGGTGACGTTGTTAAAGCTGTTATTGTTAGATCAGTAAAAGGATTAAGAAGAGCAGACGGATCATACATAAGATTTGATGAGAATGCTGCAGTTATAATAAAAGATGATAAGCAACCAAGAGGAACACGTATCTTCGGACCTGTTGCTAGGGAGCTAAGAGATAAAGAATTTAACAAAATATTATCATTAGCACCAGAAGTTCTATAAGAGGAGGTGGCTGATTTGAAAATCCATGTAAAAAAGAACGACACAGTTGTAGTTATATCAGGAAAAGATAAAGGTAAAACAGGTGAAGTTTTAAAGGTATATCCAAAAACTGGTAAGGTACTAGTTCAAGGAGTTAATATAGTAAAGAAGCACCAAAAAGCAGGTAGAACTCAAGCTGAAAGTGCTATAATCGAAAAAGAAGCTGCAATAAACAGCTCAAAAGTAATGTTATATTGTACAAAGTGCAAAAAAGCTACTAGAATTAGCAATAGAATCTTAGAAGATGGTTCTAAGGTTAGAGTATGCAAGAAGTGCGGAGAAACATTCTAAAAACTGAAAGGAGGTTAACAATATGACAAGACTTCAAGAAAAGTATGAAAAAGAAATAATTCCAGCTATGATAGAAAAGTTTGGATATGAAAATATAATGCAAGTCCCAAGACTTGAAAAGATAGTAATCAACATGGGAGTTGGTGAAGCTAAGGACAATCAAAAAGTTTTAGAATCAGCTGTTAGCGATTTAACATTAATATCAGGACAAAAGCCTATATTAACAAGAGCTAAGAAATCAGTTGCTAACTTTAAGATTAGAGAAAATATGGCATTAGGATGTAAAGTTACATTAAGAAAGGCAAACATGTACGAATTTGCTGACAAGTTAATGTCAATTGCTTTACCAAGAGTTAGAGATTTCAGAGGAGTTTCAGCAAAATCATTTGATGGAAGAGGAAACTACTCACTAGGAATTAAAGAACAATTAATATTCCCAGAAATAGAGTACGATAAAATCGACAAAGTAAGAGGAATGGATATTATCTTCGTTACAACAGCAAATACTGACGAAGAAGCAAGAGAATTATTAAGATTCCTTGGTATGCCATTTGCTCAACAATAAGGAGGGATAAAGATGGCACGTAAAGCGATGATAGAAAAGTGGAATAAAACACCTAAGTATAAGACTAGAGCTTATACTAGATGCAGAATATGCGGAAGACCACATTCTGTATTAAAGAAATTCGGTATATGCCGTATCTGTTTCAGAGAACTTGCATATAAAGGCCAAATCCCTGGTTGTAAAAAAGCAAGTTGGTAATACTGAAGATATAGTGAAAGGAGGCACATTAAATGGTTATGACAGATCCTATAGCAGATTTGCTAACACGTATAAGAAACGCAAATGCTGTTAAACATGAAGTAGTAGAGGTACCTTCATCAAATGTAAAGAAGGCCGTTGCAAATATATTATTACAAGAAGGATACATCAAAGAAATTGATGAATACAATGATGGAGTAGTTCCAATGTTAAGAATAACTCTTAAATATGGAGCTAACAATGAAAGAGTAATCACTGGATTAAAGAGAATATCAAAACCAGGATTAAGAGTATACTGCAAGAAGGACGAAACTCCTAAGGTTCTTAACGGTTTAGGAATCGCTGTTATCTCAACATCAAAGGGAATAATGGTTGATAGAGAAGCTAGAAAGAACGGCGTAGGTGGAGAAGTTCTTTGCTACGTTTGGTAGTATTTAATTAAGATTATACAATCGATAGATTTTAACATATGTATGCAGATAGAGAAAACAGGAGGTGCAATTATGTCAAGAGTAGGTAGATTACCAATTGCTATCCCTGCTGGTATCACAGTTACAGTAACACCAGATAACGTTGTTACTGTAAAGGGACCTAAGGGTGAGTTAGTAGAAGCTATGCACAAAGACATTAATATTACGGTTGAAAACAACGAAGTTGTTGTAACTAGACCTAGTGACGTTAAAGAGCACAGAGCTCTTCACGGATTAACAAGAGCACTTATAAACAACATGGTTATGGGAGTTCAAAATGGATTCCAAAAGACTTTAATCTTAAACGGTGTTGGTTACAGAGCTCAAAAACAAGGAAATAAACTTGTTATGAACCTTGGATATTCACATCCAGTTGAAATAGAAATTATGGATGGTATCGAAATCGAAATACCTGAAAACACAAAAGTTGTTGTAAAAGGAATCAACAAGCAAAAAGTTGGAGAAGCAGCAGCTCAAATCAGAAAATGGAGAAAACCAGAACCATACAAGGGTAAAGGTATAAGATACGAAGGCGAAGTTATCAGACGTAAAGAAGGTAAAACTGGTAAGTAATAAAAGAAAGGAGTGAGCTTTATATGTTCAAAAAAGCAGACAGAAAAGCTAGCAGAAAGAGACGTCACTTAAGAGTGCGTAAGAAAGTTTTCGGTACTCCTGAAAGACCAAGACTTTCAGTATACAGAAGTGAAAAAAATATCTATGCACAAATAATAGATGATATAAACGCTGTAACAATAGTTGCTGCTTCAAGCTTAGAAAAAGATTTCTCAGCTAAAGGCGGAAACAAAGAAGGCGCTAAACTAGTTGGTGAATTAGTTGCTAAGAAAGCAGTTGAAAAAGGATTAACAGAAGTTGTTTTCGATAGAGGCGGATACGTATATCACGGAAGAGTTCAAGCATTAGCTGAAGGTGCTAGAGAAGCAGGCTTAAAATTCTAAGAAACGAGGAGGGAAATACATGAGAATCGATCCTAGTACACTAGACCTTAAAGAAAAGGTTGTTAACATAAACAGAGTTACTAAGGTTGTTAAAGGTGGTAGAAACTTTAGATTCGCAGCTCTAGTTGTTGTTGGAGACGAGAACGGACACGTTGGAGTTGGAATGGGTAAATCTATCGAAATACCTGAAGCAATCAAAAAAGGAATTGAAGACGCTAAGAAAAACTTAGTATCAGTTTCAATGGTAGGAAATACAGTTCCTCACGAAATCCACGGAAGATTTGGAAGAGGAGATGTTCTTATCATGCCAGCTAAAGAAGGTACAGGAGTTATCGCTGGAGGTCCAGCTAGAATTGTACTTGAATTAGCAGGAATAAAGGATGTTAGAGCTAAATCATTAGGTTCAAACAATCCTAATAACATGGTAAAAGCTACAATCAACGGATTAGCAAACTTAAGAACAGCTGAAGATATTGCTAAATTAAGAGGAAAATCTGTTGAAGAAATATTAGGTTAGGAGGGGAAATTGCATGGCTAAGTTAAGAGTTACTCTTGTTAAAAGCTTAATCGGTAGAAAAAAAGACCATATCGCTACTGCAAATGCCCTTGGACTTAAGAAAATAGGTAAAACAGTAGAGCATGAGGGAACTCCTCAAATCAACGGTATGATCAACAAGATAAGCTACATGTTAAAAGTAGAAGAAATATAATAAAGAGGAGGTGCAAGACGTATGAAACTTCATGAATTAAAACCAGCAGCTGGAAGCAGAAAAGCTCCTAAAAGAGTAGGAAGAGGAACTGGTTCAGGTTTAGGAAGAAACGCTGGTAAAGGTGAAAAAGGACAAAACGCTAGATCAGGTGGTGGAGTTAGACCAGGATTCGAAGGTGGTCAAATGCCATTATACAGAAGACTTCCTAAGAGAGGATTCACTAACATCTTCGCTAAAAAGATCGTTAGCATCAATGTAGATAGATTAAACATCTTTGAAGATGGTACAGAAGTTACTCCAGAAGTATTACTAGAAAGAAGAGTTGTTTCAAAAGTAATGGACGGAGTAAAAATTCTTGGAAACGGAAACTTAGAAAAGAACTTAACTGTTAAAGGATGTAAGTTCTCAAAATCTGCTATCGAAAAAATCGAAGCAGCTGGAGGAAAAGTTGAGGTGAAATAAGAATGCTATCAACCCTACGTAACGCCTGGAAGGTACCTGAATTAAGAAAGAGATTTTACTGGACAATATTTTTAGTGGCAATCTTTAGGATGGGAAGTCATATTCCTGTTCCTGGGATTAGCGCTGATTATTTGAAAAGTTTAACTCAATCAGGTAATTTAATGGGTTTCTATGATTTAATATCAGGAGGAGCCTTCAGTAGATTTAGTATTTTTGCTCTTGGTGTAATGCCATACATCAATGCATCAATTATAATGCAACTTTTAACAATAGCAATTCCTTCTTTGGAACAACTTCAAAAAGAAGGCGAGGAAGGTAGAAAGAAGATACAAAATGCTACCAGATACGTATCTATTGTAATTGCAATAATTCTTGCGTTTGGAATGTATGCTACTATTTCTCAAATGGGAGCAACTATTGGTATGAAAACTGTACAAATGATAGTAGTCATTTTAGCATTAGTTGTTGGATCTACATTCTGTATGTGGTTAGGAGATCAAATCACTGTTAAAGGTTTCGGAAATGGTGTTTCAATCTTAATCTTTGTAAATATAGTATCTAGATTACCAATGACACTTAAGTCTATGATGATTTTAGAAAACTCAGGAGAAATAAGTATTGTAGAAATAGCATTATTTATAGTGTTTGCTTTAGCAGCACTTGCAGGAGTAATATTCTTCTCACTTGCTGAAAGAAGAATTCCTGTGCAATACGCGGGTAAAGCAGTTGGAAATAAGGTTATGAAGGGACAGTCAACTCATATTCCTTTAAGTATTGTAGGATCAGCTGTAATAGCAATTATATTTGCTATGTCAGTGATGCAATTCTTACCAACAATTGCTGGATTCTTTCCACAACATGAGTGGGCAAAATGGGTTACTAGTAGTCCTTGGAGTATATTTAATAGTAAAACTTGGATGTATCCAATTGTTTATTCAATATTAACTATATTCTTTACATGGTTCTATACTCAAGTTACATTTAAGCCAGAAGAAATGTCAGAAAATCTGCATAAATCTGCTGGATTCATACCGGGTATTAGACCAGGTGAACCTACAACTTTATATTTTGAAAGTATTCTAAATAGAGTATCTTTCATAGGTGGAATATTTGCAGCACTACTTGCTGTAACACCAATAGTTATAAATAACTATACTGCATTCAAAGGAATACAATTTGGGGGAACAGCACTTCTTATTGTAGTGAGTGTTGCTCTAGATTTCACAAGAAAACTAGAATCACAAATGATAATGAGACACTACAAAGGATTTCTTAAATAAGATTAAATAATGGAGATGATGCCCGTGAAAATTATTTTACTAGGTCCTCCTGGAGCAGGAAAAGGAACACAGGCAAAATCAATTAGTAATAGATATTCAATTCCACACATTTCAACAGGAGATATTTTTAGAAAAAATATTTCAGAAAATACTCCTTTAGGAATTGAAGCTAAAAAATATATGGATAACGGACAATTAGTACCGGATTCAGTAACTATAGATATGGTTAAAGATAGACTTCAAGAAGAAGACTGTAAAAATGGATACCTATTAGATGGTTTTCCAAGAACAGTTGCTCAAGCTGAAGCTCTACAAGAATTCTTAGATAGTAGAAACGAGGGATTGGATACAGCGCTATGTATTGAAGTTCCAAGTGAATTTATACTAGAAAGAATGACTGGAAGAAGAGTATGCCCAGCATGCGGAGCAAGTTATCACGTAAAATTCAATCCACCAGCGATTGAAGGAAAATGTGATCTTTGTGGTAGTGATATAGTACAAAGAAAAGATGATACAGAAGAAACTGTAAAAGAAAGACTTGACGTATACGAAAAGCAAACTCAACCACTAATTGATTTTTACAGAGAAAAGAATTTACTTTCAACAGTTGATGGAACAAAAGCTATTAACGAAGTATTTGAAAGTATCTGCGAAATCTTAGGGAGCGCTAAATAATAATGATTCAAATCAAAGATGATTTAGCACTTAACCTGATGAGAAAAGCAGGAAATATAGTAGGAGAAACACTTCTATTATTAGAAAAAAATATTAAACCAGGTATAAGTACTAAAGAATTGGACACAATAGCAGAAAAGTTCATAATTGAGCAAGGAGCTGTACCATCTTTCAAAGGATTATATGGTTTCCCAGCAACATTGTGTATTTCTGTTAATGACCAAGTAGTTCATGGTATACCAGGAGGCTACACGTTAAGAGATGGCGATATAGTCAGTATTGATTGTGGAGCTTGCATTAATGGATATCATGGCGATGCAGCAAGAACTTTTCCAGTAGGAAATGTTTCAGAAAGTGCAAAAAAGCTTATACAAGTTACAAGAGATTGTTTCTTTGAGGGAATTAAATTCGCTCAAATTGGAAATAGATTATCAGATATATCGCATGAAATACAAAGTTATGTTGAAGCAAATGGATTTTCAGTTGTGAAGAACTTTGTAGGACACGGGATAGGCAGAGATCTACATGAAGATCCTGAAGTACCAAATTTCGGTAGACCAGGTAGAGGTCCAATACTTACAAAGGGCATGGTTTTAGCTATAGAACCAATGGTTAATGAAGGATCCTTTAGAGTAAGAACTTTAAAAGATAATTGGACGGTTGTAACAAGTGATGGAAAACTGTCAGCACATTACGAAAATACAGTTGCAATTTTACCAGATGGTCCCGAAATATTAACACTAGTTAAATAAAGTGTTGCTTAGTTATAAATTTGCTTAAGTTATTGAAGCGATTTATTACTAAGGTAATCATCGAGGTGAAAAATTTGCAAAACAATGACTTGATTGGGAAAGTAGTACTTTCTTTAGCTGGTAGAGATAAAAATCATTTATATGTAATAACGGATGTAATTGATGATAAGTTTGTGTTATTATCTAATGGTGATACAAAAACAATCAATGAACCTAAGAAAAAACGGGTTAAGCATTTGAAAGTTTTAGAAAATATAGATGAAGAAATAAAATCAGCCATTGTCAGCGAAAGAAAAGATACTGACTTAAAAATTAAGAGATTTTTAAAATTAAAAGGCATTGTTAAGGAGGGTTGATTACCTTATGTCAAAAGATGATGTTATAGAAATGCAAGGAGTCGTTTTAGAGTCCTTACCTAATGCTAACTTCCAAGTTGAACTTGAAAGTGGCCACAAAATTCTAGCACATATATCAGGAAAATTAAGAATGAACTTCATAAGAATTTTACCAGGAGACAAAGTTACAGTGGAGCTTTCTCCATATGACTTAACAAAAGGTAGAATTACTTGGAGAGCGAAATAAGATAGAAATAGTCTATCAAATATTACAAGGAGGGTTAGCGATGAAAGTAAGACCATCAGTTAAGCCTATTTGCGAAAAGTGCAAAGTAATTAAAAGAAAAGGAAGAGTAATGGTAATCTGTGAAAATCCAAAGCACAAGCAAAAACAAGGCTAATATAAATAAATATTAGACAAAAAATACAAATTAGGTATTTAAAATTTATTGACTTTTTTGTCAAAGTCAAATATCATTATATAGGCATTTAATTAAATAATTAGATTTTAGGAGCGGCTGATAATAGAGAAAAATTTCTCTATTACCTAAAATTTTATTATATATATATTCATATCTTCGATTTGAAGATAATAAACTTTTAGGCATTTCAATTACCAGGAGGTGTAAATTTTAATGGCAAGAATAGCAGGTATAGACCTACCAAGAGAAAAAAGAGTTGAAATAGGTTTAACTTATATTTATGGAATAGGATTATCTACTTCTCATAAGATATTAGCAGCTACAGGAATAAATCCAGATACAAGAGTTAAGGATTTAACTGAAGACGAAGTTAATGCTTTAAGAACTTACATTAAGGATCTTACTATCGAAGGAGACTTAAGAAGAGAAGTGGCTTTAAACATCAAGAGATTAGTAGAAATCGGATGTTATAGAGGAATTAGACATAGAAAAGGTCTTCCAGTAAGAGGACAAAAAACTAAGACTAATGCAAGAACTAGAAAAGGTCCAAAGAAGACTATCGCAAACAAAAAGAAATAGTTAGGAGGGAAAGCAATGGCAAAGGTTAAAAAAACTAGAAGAAAAAAAGATAGAAAAAATGTTGAACATGGTGCAGCACACATCAAGTCAACTTTCAACAATTCAATAGTTACTTTAACAGACGCTCAAGGAAATGCGTTATCATGGTCAAGTGCTGGAGCTCTAGGTTTCAGAGGATCAAGAAAAAGCACTCCATTTGCAGCTCAAATGGCAGCAGAAACTGCAGCTAATGCAGCAATGGAACACGGTTTAAAGAGCGTTGAAGTATATGTAAAAGGACCTGGTGCTGGAAGAGAAGCAGCTATCAGATCATTACAAGCAGCAGGATTAGAGGTAACTTTAATAAAAGACGTTACTCCAATCCCACACAACGGATGTAGACCACCAAAAAGAAGAAGAGTCTAGTATTTGATTCATACAGGAGGTGTAATTAATGGCAAGATATACTGGAGCTACATGTAGATTATGTAGAAGAGAAGGCATGAAATTATTCCTTAAAGGGGATAGATGTTATACAGATAAATGTGCTTTCACAAGAAGAAGTTATGCACCAGGACAACACGGAGCAGCTAGAAAGAAATTATCTAACTACGGTGTACAACTTAGAGAAAAGCAAAAAGCTAGAAGAATATACGGAGTGTTAGAAGGTCAATTCAGATCATACTATGAAAAGGCTGAACACATGAAGGGTATCACTGGTGAAAACTTATTAATGTTATTAGAATTAAGATTAGATAACGTTGTTTATAGATTAGGATACGGTGCTTCAAGAAAAGAAGCAAGACAATTAGTTAACCACGGACATTTCTTAGTAAATGGTAAGAGAGTTGACATTCCTTCATACAGAGTATCAGTTAACGATGTAATAACTGTTGCTGAGAAGAGCAGAGGAAGCGAAAAGTTCAAGACTTTCGTTGAAAATCCAAAGACTTTACCAAAATGGTTAGAAGCTAACGTTGAAAACTACGAAGGCAAAGTAGTTGCTGAACCAACAAGAGAAGATATTGACGTACCAGTTAATGAAACTCTTATCGTTGAGTTATACAGCAAATAATTGTAGTATTTGTTAGAGCAAATAAACTTATAACAAATATAGAATCAGTTGCCCTCAGAATAAGGTTGCCATTTTAAAAATAAGGAGGGTTCGTATGTTAGAAATCGAAAAGCCAATAATTGAATGTGTAGAGGCAAATGAAGACGGTACTTATGGTAAGTACGTTGTTGAGCCATTAGAAAGAGGATATGGTATTACATTAGGAAATGCCCTAAGAAGAATATTATTATCATCATTACCTGGAGTTGCAACTACTTCAGTTAAAATTGATGGTGTACTTCACGAGTTTTCTACAATACAAGGAGTTAAAGAAGATGTTACAGAAATAATTCTTAACATTAAAGCTTTAGCTTTAAGAATGAATGGTGAAGGTCCAAAGACTATATATATAGACGCAAAAGGACCTGGTGTTGTTACAGGAGCAGATATAAAGACTGACGGAGATGTTGAAGTTGTTAATAAAGATTTACATATAGCAACTTTAGATAACGACGGAAGACTTTATATGGAGTTAACTGTAAATAGAGGTAGAGGATACGTTACTCAAAATAAAAATAAGAGTGAAGACCTACCAATATCAGCAATAGCTGTTGATTCAATATATACACCAGTTAAGAGAGTTAACTTTAAAGTTGAAAATACTAGAGTTGGTCAAATTACTGACTACGATAAGTTAACACTTGAAATTTGGACTAATGGAACTATCAAGATTGATGAAGCTATAAGCTTATCAGCAAAAATCTTAATAGAACATTTTAAATTATTCATGTCATTAACAGATGAGACTAATGATGTTGAAATTATGATAGAAAAAGAAGAAGATAAAAAGGAAAAAGTACTAGAGATGACTGTAGAAGAGCTTGACTTATCAGTTAGATCATATAACTGTTTAAAGAGAGCTGGTATTAATACAGTTCAAGAACTTGCTAACAGATCAATGGATGATATGATGAAAGTAAGAAATCTAGGAAAGAAATCCTTAGAAGAAGTTGAAAAGAAGCTTAAAGAGTTAGGCTTAAGCTTAAAGCTAGGCGACGAGTAAGGAGGTAAATCCATGGCAGTTAATCGTAAGTTAGGTCTTTCATCAGACCAAAGAAGAGCTATGCTAAGAAACTTAGTTACTAGTTTTTTAAAGCATGGTAAGATTGAAACAACTGAAACTAGAGCAAAAGAAACTAGAAGTTTAGCTGAAAAAATGATCACTCTTGCTAAAAGAGGAGATCTTCACGCTAGAAGACAAGTATTAGCTTTTGTTCAAGAAGAAGCTGTAGTACAACATTTATTTGATAATATAGCTCCACAATACACTGAAAGAAACGGTGGATATACAAGAATGTATAAAAAAGGTCCTAGAAGAGGAGACGGAGCAGAAATGGTTATACTTGAATTAGTTTAATCATTTTGATGGGGATTAAGATATAATCTTAGTCCCCGTTTTGTTATATAAAAAAGTAAATTATATAGAAGCGTAATGGTTTAAATATTCTGAATACAGTTGAAAGTTGAAATTTATGGTATATAATATTCTTAAGTGTATATACAGTAGAATTACGCTTGTATATAGTATATTATTTAAATAGCGAATTAAAATCTTTAAGATAATTTTATGGAGGACCAAATGAGTCAAGAAATGATAAAATGTGAGAATTTAGTTTTTAAATATACATCACATGAAGAGGGTATTGAAAAGTATGCTATTAATGGAGTTGATTTGACAGTTAAAAAGGGTGAATTTTTAGTTGTATTAGGACATAATGGTTCAGGCAAGTCAACACTTGCTAAACATATGAATGCTCTTTTATTACCTACAAATGGTGTTATATATGTTGATGGAATTAATACAAAGGATGAAGATAAAGTATGGGATGTTAGAGCTAAGGCTGGTATGGTATTTCAAAATCCAGATAATCAAATGGTAGCGACAATAGTTGAAGAAGATGTTGCTTTTGGCCCAGAAAATTTAGGAGTTGATCCTAAAGAAATAAGAAAGCGTGTTGACGAAAGCTTAGAAAAAGTAGGAATGAGTGAATATAAAAGGCATGCTCCACATCTTTTATCAGGTGGTCAAAAACAAAGAGTGGCTATAGCAGGTATATTAGCTATGCAACCAGAATGCATAATATTTGATGAACCAACAGCAATGCTTGATCCATCAGGAAGAAAAGAAGTTATAAATAATATAAAAGAGATAAACAAAGAGTATGGTATTACGATAGTTCTAATAACTCACTATATGGATGAAGCAGCAGAAGCTGATAGGATAGTAGTTATGGATGATGGAAAGCTTATTATGGGTGGAACTCCAAAAGAAGTATTTTCTCAAGTAGAGCTTATGAAGAAAATTGGATTAGATGTGCCACAAGTAACAGAATTAAGTTATGAATTATCAAAAGAAGGTATAGATTTAGATAGTAAAATAATAAATGTAGATGAGATGGTGGATGCGTTATGTCAATTAAAATAGAGAATTTAACACATGTATATATGCAAAATGGACCTTTTGAGAAAAAAGCGTTAGATGATGTTAATATAGATATTAAAGATGGTGAATTTGTTGCATTAATAGGTCATACTGGTTCAGGAAAATCAACATTAATACAACATATGAATGGGCTATTAGAAGCAACTTCAGGTAGGATTATTGTTGATGGTGAAGATATAACAGCAGAAGGTGTTAAGCTTTCAGATGTTAGAAAAAAAGTTGGATTAGTTTTTCAATATCCGGAATATCAGTTATTTGAAGAGACTATTGAGAAAGATATATCATATGGTCCAACAAATTTAGGATTAGATAAAGAAGAAATACATAGACGTGTAGTAAAAGCAATGGAAATGGTTGGACTTGATTATGAGTTTTATAAAGATAAATCTCCATTTGATTTAAGTGGAGGTCAAAAAAGAAGAGTAGCTATAGCAGGGGTTATTGCTATGGAACCTAAAACTCTAATTTTGGATGAGCCTACAGCTGGACTTGATCCAAAAGGAAGAGACGATATATTAGAGCAAATAAAGATTCTTCATGAGAAATATAATATGACAATAATACTTGTAAGTCATAGTATGGAAGATGTAGCAAAGATAGCAGAAAAAGTAATAGTTATGAATAAAGGAAAAGTAGCACTTAAAGGTACTCCTTCAGAGGTGTTTAAAGAAGTTGATACACTAGAAAAAATAGGACTTGGTGTTCCACAAGTTACTTATCTTATGAGAGAGCTTAGAAATAAAGGATTTGATGTAAGTGATGAAGTGTATACAATCGAACAATGTAAAAAAGAGTTATTAAGAATATTTAAAAACAAGAAAAATAGTGAAGGAGTGAAATAGGTGATAAAAGATATAACTATAGGGCAATATGTACCTGGAGAATCATTTACGCATAAATTAGACCCTAGAACAAAGATATTGATATCATTACTATTCATAGTATCTTTGTTTATAATAGATAAATTTGTAGGTTATATTTTTGTTGTAGCTTTTATTGCAGCAGTAATTATAAATTCAAAGGTACCACCAAAATTTATATTAAAAGGGTTAAAACCTATCATATTTTTAGTAGCGTTTACGTCAATATTAAATATATTTATGATAAGGGGAAGTGAAGATACTTTATTATTCCATTTTGGATTTTTAAGAGTTTATACAGAAGGAATTAGAACGGCTATATTTATGGCCCTTAGATTAATATTCTTAGTTGTTGGAACATCACTTCTTACTTTAACAACATCACCTATAGAGTTAACAGATGGTATAGAAAGACTTCTTAGACCTATAGGAAAGGAATTAGCACATGAATTAGCTATGATGATGACTATAGCTTTAAGATTTATACCAACATTAATGGATGAAACAGATAAAATAATGAAAGCGCAAAAAGCTAGAGGTGCAGATTTTGAATCAGGTGGAGTAATTCAAAAAGCAAAAAGTTTAATTCCGCTATTAGTTCCTTTATTTATTAGTTCTTTTAGAAGAGCTGATGAACTTGCTATGGCTATGGAAGCAAGATGTTATAGAGGTGGCTCAGGAAGAACAAGAATGAAACAATTAAAATTTACAAAAAATGATGCTATAGCTTGGGTGATATTTGGTATTTTATTTGTAATTAGTATAGTTATTAGGATTTACTAGTAAAGGTGATTTAAAAATGAAAAATATAAAACTTACAATTGAATATGATGGAACAAATTATTTTGGTTGGCAGAAACAAAAGAGTAATAGTAAAACTATTCAAGAGACAATAGAAAAAGCTATACAAAAAATTGTTAAAAATGAAGTTTCATTAACTGGAAGTTCTAGAACTGACTCAGGGGTACATGCAAAAGGAATGGTTGCTAATTTTTTTACTGATAGTAGAGTACCAGCTGAGAAGTTTAGGGAAGCTATAAATACAAAACTTCCTGATGATATTGCAATAATAAAATCAGAAGAGGTTAATGAAGAATTTCATTCAAGATATGATAGTAAAGGAAAAACATATTGTTATACTATTATAAATAGATTAGAGAAAGTTTCTTTATATAGAAATTATTCTTATCATGTAAGAGAAGAATTAGATATAGATGAAATGAAAAAGGCTTGTAATTACTTTATAGGTAAACATGATTTTAGTGCTTTTAAGAGTAGTGGAAGTTCTGTAAAAACATCTGTTAGAACTATTAAGGATTTACATATAGAAAATAATAATGAATTAATAAAAATATATGTAACTGCTGATGGATTTTTATATAATATGGTAAGAATAATAGTAGGAACTTTAATTGAAGTTGGAAGAGGAAAAATAGCTTCAGATGAGATAAAATCAATAATAGAAGATGGAAAAAGGGAGCGTTCTGGCTTTTGTGTTCCGGCAAATGGGCTTCTTTTAGAAAAAGTTTATTATTAATGAAAAAAAATAAATAAATACATTGACACGCCCGTGAGCGTGTATTATAATAGTGTATGTTTGTTAGAATATTTATGTATATAAGATCCGGATAAAGAGATCTTAACATAAATGCAATATTACATATTGCTAATCGTAAGTTCAAGGAGGGAAACATAGATGAAATCATACATTGCAAAAGCACAAGAAGTTGAAAGAAAATGGTATGTTGTCGATGCTGCTGGTAAGCCACTAGGAAGAGTTGCTAGCCAAGTTGCTTCAATCTTAAGAGGAAAAAATAAGCCAACATTTACACCAAATGTTGACTGCGGAGATTTCGTTATCGTAATCAATGCTGAGAAAGTTGTTTTAACTGGTAAGAAGTTAGATCAAAAAATGATGAGAAAGCACAGCTTATACGTTGGTGGATTAAAAGAAATCCCATACAGAGAAGTTCTTGACAAGAAACCTGAGTTCGCTTTCGAAGAAGCAGTTAGAAGAATGCTTCCAAGCGGAGTTTTAGGAAGAAAAATGTTAAAGAAATTAAATGTATACAGAGGCGAAGAGCATAACCATCAAGCTCAAAAACCAGAAGTATTAGAATTAAGATACTAATAACGGAAACTCGGGAGGAGGATTTAAAATGGCAAAAGTTCAATACATGGGAACTGGTAGAAGAAAAAAATCAGTTGCAAGAGTAAGACTAGTACCTGGAAATGGTAAAGTAGTTATAAATAAGAGAGAAATCGAAAACTTCTTTGGTTTAGAAACTTTAAGAGTTATCGTAAACCAACCTTTAGTTTTAACTGGAACTAAAGATAAGTTTGACGTATTAGTTAATGTTCACGGTGGAGGATTCACAGGTCAAGCTGGAGCAATCAGACACGGAATAGCTAGAGCATTAGTTAAATCAGACGAAGCTTTAAAATCAGAATTAAAGAAAGCTGGATTCTTAACTAGAGACCCAAGAATGGTTGAAAGAAAGAAATACGGTCTTAAAAAAGCAAGAAGAGCTCCACAATTCTCAAAGAGATAATATTTGGAGTACGGATATCAGAAAAGAAGAGTATATACTCAGTATATACCCTTCTTTTTTTTACATAAAATTTGTATAGAAAGCAATTATAGAATTTGATTTGTAAAAAAATGTAATGTTATATTAAATCTACGTTAAAAAACTTTTATAAATCTTAACAAATGTTAAGAAATAATGTACACTTAAGTCATAAAGTTAAGAATTTAAATAAAAGATTAATAAATAATTTGTAGATGGAGGAGACAGGATTGAATTCTATAGTTACAACGGTTATAACTCTAATGGGTGGACTTGGATTATTTCTTTACGGAATGAAATTAATGGGGGATGGTCTTGAAAATGCCGCTGGAGAAGGATTAAAAAAGATTCTTGAAAAAGTTACATCAAATCCAATAGTTGCAGTTTTAGTTGGTGCTGCAGTTACAGCAGTAATACAAAGTTCTAGTGCAACAACAGTTATGGTAGTTGGATTTGTTAATGCAGGTTTAATGAATTTAGCACAAGCTGCTGGTATAATAATGGGAGCTAATATAGGTACAACTATAACTGCTCAGTTAGTTGCGTTTAAGCTTGATGATATAGCTCCAATTTTTGTTTTTGTTGGTGCAGCTATTGTAATGATGGCAAAGGCTCAAAAGAGAAAAGAAATTGGACATATAATTTTAGGATTTGGTATATTATTTACTGGAATGGGAATGATGAGTGATGCAATGAAACCACTTGCAGCATCACCAATGTTTGAGCAATTAGTAATGGCTATTGGAGATAACATGTTTATAGGTGTTATAGCAGGTGCAGCGATAACTGCTATACTTCAAAGTTCATCAGCAACAACAGGTATACTTATAGCTCTTGCAACAGCAGGTGCAATAAATATAGATGCAGCTTTACCAATATTATTTGGTTGTAATATAGGTACATGTATAACAGCAATGCTTGCAAGTATAGGAACAAATAAAACAGCACATAAAGCAGCATTAATACATTTAATATTTAATGTTGGAGGAACTATTATATTCTTACCATTCTTAGGAATGATTGGTCAATTAGTAACTCAAATTAGTCCTGGAGATGTTGAAAGACAAATAGCAAATTCACATACAGTGTTCAATATAGCAAATACACTAATTATGTTACCACTTAGAAATTACTTGATAATGGCGGTAAATAAATTAGTACCGGGAACAGATGAAGTTGAAAAAGTTGGACCTAAGTATATTGATGATAGGTTACTTGAAACACCAGTTATAGCAGCTGGACAAGTTATTAAAGAGACAATAAGAATGGCTAATAAGGCAAAACAAAACCTTGAGTTATCAATGAGTGCTTTCATGAATGAAGATGAAGAGCAAGTGAAAAAGGTTTATGAAAATGAAATTATAATAAACACTTTAGAAGAAGCTATAACAACATATTTAGTAAAATTATCAAAGTGTGAATTATCAGATAAAGAAAAGAGCATAGTTGCATCAACTTTCTATATAGTAAATGATATTGAAAGAGTAGGAGATCATGCTGAAAATATAGCTGACCTTGCTGTTCAAAAATCAAATAAGAAACTACAATATAGTGAAGATGCAATTAAGGAATTAGAAGAAATTTATAATTACACAACAACAGCTTTAGAAATAGCAATAGAAAGTTATGAAAATAGAGATGTTAAAAAAGCAAGAACTCTTGAAAATGTTGAAGAAAGAATTGATTCATCACAAAAAAAATATAGTGAAAAACATATTAAGAGATTGTATGATGGAAAATGTAATGCTTATGCGGGAGCTATATTCTTAGATTTAATATCTAACTTTGAAAGAATCGGAGATCATGCAAAAAATATTGCTGAAAGCGTAATTGAAGGTAGTGAACTTTAATATTATTAAGAACTAGATTTATCTAGTTCTTTTTTATTTAGTGAAAAATTTTAAATAGGGTTAAATGTATAATAAATTTTATTAGTAAAAAGTATTTAAATTAAAGTTGTATAGTAAAGATAACTTTAACTAAGATTAAAATAGCTAATTTTTAATATTAATTAAAGTTAAAAATGTATATTATAATTGAATTTATTTTTATTAATAATTAAACATATAAAATTTAATGTTAATAGAAATCATTACAAGAATAATTAATAACGTTAGTTGCATAATAAAACTATAAGTGTTAATTTAGGAGGAAAATTTATGAGGTTTCTAAAAAGCATAGTTATAGCATTGATGTTTTTTTTACTAGGAACAACTGGAGTAAGTGCTTTAGAAAATGATAATAGTAATTATAAAATATTAATAGATCCAGGACATGGTGGATATGATGGTGGAACAAAGTCTAAAAGTGGAATATTAGAAAAAGATATAAATCTTCAAATATCATTAAAACTTAGAGATTTATTACGTAGTAAAGGATATAAAGTCGATATGACAAGAGAAGAAGATATATCATTATCTAATAAGAAGACAGAGGATTTAGATTTAAGGTGTAAAATGAAAAAGGAAACAGAATGTGATGTATTTATATCAATACATCAAAATGCTTTTAGGACAGTAAACAGCAAGGGATTACAAGTATGGTATTCAAGTAACGAAAAAAGTAAAAGAATAGCCGAGTCTATACAAGTATCTGTTAGAGAAAATCTTCAAAATAATAATAAGAGAGTTGCTAAAGATGCAAAGAATGATTATAAAATTTTAAGAGATGGATATGATTGTGGAAGTGTAATAGTTGAATGTGGGTTTCTTTCAAATTATGAAGATGAACAAAATCTTCAAAGTGATGAATATCAAAATAAGTTAGTAGAGGCAATAACCATTGGAGTAGAAAAATATTTTAATGAAAAACCTTCAGAACCAATATTAAAATAGAAGTCATATTTCCGAGGAAATTAGGGATTAATGTAAAAAACATTAATCCCTTTAAAAATAAATGACTAAATATATTTATTAATATATTGTAAATTAAGTTAAAACTTTATAAACTATAAATTGGGAGGGATTTTATGAGAGAAATAAGTGTAAATGTTGTAAGAGATAAGGTGAAGGAATTATGCATATCAGCAAATTACTACATAGGTGATGATGTAAGAGAGAGGCTTACATATTATAGAGATAATGAGAAATATGAAATAGCAAAAGATGTTTTGGGAAAAATAATTGATAATTCTAATATTGCAAAAAATGAGAATATGCCTATGTGCCAGGACACTGGAATGGCTTGTGTTTTTTTAGAAATTGGACAAGATGTGCATTTTGTAGATGGGAATCTTGAAGATGCTATAAATGATGGTGTTAAACTAGGTTATGATGAAGGATATTTAAGAAAGTCAGTAGTGAAGGATCCGATTGATAGGGTTAATACTAAGGACAATACACCAGCTATTATTAATTATAATATAGTTAGTGGAGATAAAGTTAAAATAACAGTTGCACCTAAAGGATTTGGGTCAGAAAATATGAGTAAGATAGCTATGTTAAAACCTTCAGATGGGTTAGAAGGAGTAAAAAAGTTTATATTAAAGACAGTAGAAGAGGCAGGTCCTAATCCATGTCCACCAATGGTAGTTGGAGTTGGAATTGGAGGAACATTTGAAAAGGCAGCTTTTCTTTCTAAGAAAGCTTTACTTAGAAATCTTAATGAAAAAAATAAAGATGAATTTTATGAGAATTTAGAAAATGAACTTTTAAAGGAAATAAATAAAATGGGTATAGGACCGCAAGGCTTTGGTGGACTTACTACTGCAATTGGAGTAAATATTGAAACTTATCCAACACATATAGCTGGACTTCCTGTTGCAGTAAATATAAGTTGCCATGCAACAAGGCATAAGGATGCGGTAATATAAGGAGGATATATGGTTAAGAAGATAACAACACCTTTAACAATTGAAAAAATCAAAGATTTAAAATGTGGGGATTCTGTTCTTTTATCAGGAACTATATATACAGCAAGAGATGCAGCTCATAAAAGACTTATAGAGCTTGTGGATAAAGATGAAAAATTACCTATAGATATAGAAAACGAAATAATATATTATGTAGGTCCAACACCAGCTAAGGAAGGTCAAGTTATAGGCTCGGCAGGTCCAACAACAAGTTATAGAATGGATGCTTACTCTCCAAAGCTTTTAGAGTTAGGACTTAAAGGTATGATTGGAAAAGGACTAAGAAATAATGAAGTAATTGACTCAATAAAGAAAAATAAAGCAATTTATTTTGGAGCAATTGGCGGTGCTGCTGCACTTATAGGGAAAAGTATAGTAAAATCAGAGATCATATTATATGAAGATTTAGGTGCAGAGGCAATAAGAAAATTAGAAGTTAAAGATTTTCCTGTAGTTGTTATAATAGACTCAGAAGGAAATAATCTTTATTTAGAAGGACGAGAAAAATATAAGAGATTATATTGTAAATAGTATAAATCAATAAAAGGTAAGAGATAATTCTCTTACCTTTTTTATTTATACTGTTTTAAAGCCTTTACCTTTTACCTCGGATGTATCCATTATAGTTATAAATGCCATTGGATCAATTGCATAAATTTTATTTTTTAAAGTTACCATTTCTCTAGTTTTTACAACACAATAAAGCATTTTTGCTTTTTTATGAGTATATTCACCTTCAATAGGAATTGAAGTAACACCTCTATGAATATCTTTAATTACAAAATCTATAACATTTTGACTTTGGCTAGTAATTATAAGCATTAGTTTTTTACTATCTAAACCTCTAAGTACTCTATCTAGAACAACACCTTGTATAAAGATAGAAAGTAATGTATATAGTGCTTTAGGTATTCCGAAAATTATAGCACCTACAATAACTATTATACAGTTTAATATAAATCCAAGCTTACCAATTTCAAAATTAGAGTATTTCTTTCTAATAAGCATAGTTATAATATCAGTTCCGCCTGTAGAACCATTTCTTAAAAATACTATTCCATATCCAGCACCACAAAGAACACCACCATAAATACAATATAGTAAAATATCATTAACTACTATAAGAGATGAAAGTGGTTTTGTTATAATAAGTGCTAAGGATAATGATAACATTCCTATAGCGGAATAAAGTGTAAAAGATTTACTAAGTTTTTTGTAGCTTAATAAAAATAGTGGTACATTTAATAAAAATACAACTATACCTGCTTGGACGCCAGTTAGGTATTGAAATATAAGAGCAACACCAGTAGCTCCGCCACTTAATAATTTAGCATGAGTTAAGAATAAGTTAACTCCAAGTGAAGCTATTATACATCCAATAAAAATTAAAATTACATCCAGTAAAAAAGTTCTACTTTTCAATAGTTTAATCATAAAAATTCTCCTAAAAATTTATCATAAAAATATACAAATACCTTCGTATATTATATATAAAATTTACAATAAAGTTAATGTGTAAAAAGCAGTGCAATTAGCTGGATTTTATGATAATTTACTAATACAGTTAATGTAATCATTAATAGTATTAATACCTTTAAATATAAGGAAATATCTATAGTATGTAATGATAATTTATAGACAATATTATTTAAATAAAACATAATTAAAATATATTATAAAAAGAAAGGGCAATAATAGCATGAATAGAGTTAAATTACCAGGAAATTTAAAGATAAAAAAGATTATATTATTCATATTGGTTATAATATGTATTGGGATTTTAGTAAAAACTTCTATTATTAATAAAAATTCAAATAATAATAATAAAATAGACGTAGAAACTAAAATACAAAATAAATAGTTTAATATTTTCGTAACAAAGGCACATGTTTTTTTATGCTAATTTACGATAATATAAATATAGGGAAGGAGTGTCATTACAATTATGTATAATATCTTAGTAGTAGATGATGAAAAAGAAATAAGAGATGCAATAAATATTTATTTAAGAGGAGAAAACTTAAGTGTATTTAATGCGAGCAATGGTATTGAAGCATTGGAAATTTTAGAAGAAAAGAATGTACATTTGATAATTCTTGACATAATGATGCCTAAACTAGATGGAATAAAGACTTGTTTAAAAATTAGAGAAAATAATAATATTCCTATAATAATGCTTTCAGCTAAAGGCGAAGATTCAGATAAAATATTAGGTTTAAATGTAGGAGCAGATGATTATATAACAAAGCCATTTAATCATTTAGAGTTAGTAGCAAGAGTAAAATCACAGCTTAGAAGATATGAGAACCCATTGTCAGTTGATAATAAAGACTTTATAAAGGTAAAAGATTTAGAAATAGATACTATAGCTAAAAGTGTTAAAGTCAGAGATGAAGAGATTAAAGTTACAGCAACAGAATATAAGATACTTGTACTTTTAGCATCAAATCTTGGAAGAGTTTTTTCAATAAAAGAAATTTATGAAAAAGTTTGGGAAGAGCCTTTTTATAAAAGTGAAAATACAGTAACAGTTCATATTAGAAGAATAAGAGAAAAAATTGAAATTAATACAAAGGACCCAGAATATATAAAGGTGGTATGGGGAATTGGATATAAGATTGAGAAATAAAGTTAAAAAGTACTTTAATAATGTATGGCTTATAGAAATATTATTAGTGCTAGTAATAACAGGAATATGTATGGACTCATTAATAAAATATAGAAATAGTCCAAATACTAAAGCAGGTACTGGTGTTATAGAGGCCGTTTTTGATAGAAGTACATTTTGCAAAAACTCATTGAAAATAGATAGTAAGGCTCTAAGTAAGGATATATATGATAGAACTGATGGCTTGAAGAAGCTACTATATTCTACAGAACAACAAAAAGATGAAATAAGAAAAGAAATTTTCAATAACAGTTTTTATTCAAAAGATAATTCAGGAAATGGTTTGCCAGAAGGAATTTATTTTGTAATAAGAAATAAATATAATGATGATATTTTTACAAATGACCCTTTTTTTGAAGGAGTAAAAAAAGTTCAAGGGGATAGTCTTTATAAAGTTATTGAAGAAAAATATAAGGGTGATCATATAATTACATATAGTTGTAATAATGTTAATGTATTTAATGATTTAATTAATAATCCTGATGATAATATACCAGAATATTCAGGGAAAATACTTAAGAATTTTGAAGAGATATATTATACAAGTGAAATTAAATATGTAAACAAAATAAATTCATATACAAAAGAATTTATTTTATTTGTAATAATGTTTATTATAGACATATTCTTAATATTTAAAATATTATATGTATTTTTAAGCAAAAAGGGAAAAGTAGTAATAAGGGGTAACATAATAAAAGATATAATATATGTATTTAAACATGTATTTAAATATAAGGGACCTAGAAGAACATTAATTACTGCTATAGTTATAAGTATAATTTTTTATATAGTTTATTTATATCTTTTAGCTATTGGAGGAACTGAGAAGAATATTATAGTAAACTTCTTTGCAGCATATCCATTCAAAGGTAGTTTCTTGCTTATAGCATTACAAATGATAGTATTGTTATATTCAATAAAGACAAATATAGAAATTGGAATGGTTAAAGATGACCTTAAAATAATAAATGATGGTAACTTTGAACATACAATAAAAGAGATGGGTGGAGTAGAAACAAAAGAATTAATTGATAACATAAACAAAATGAAAGATGGATATAATATAGCTGTTGAAGAGGCCCTTCAAAATGAAAGGTTAAAAACAGAGCTTATATCAAATGTATCACATGATTTAAAGACTCCATTAACATCAATAATAAATTATGTTAATATTCTTCAAGATGATAGAATATCTGATGAAGAAAGAAAAGATTACTTAAAAATATTAGAGAAAAAATCAAATAAATTAAAATCACTTATAGAGGATTTATTTGAAGTATCAAAAATAAATTCCGGAAAGATACAACTTAAAAAAGAAAAGATAGATATAGTATCATTAATTTATCAAGTTATTGGTGAATATTCATCATTATATGAAGATAAAAAAATTGAATTTAAAGTAGATTGCGAAGAAGACGAAATAATAATGGATTTAGATGGAATAATGATTTCAAGGGTTATTGAAAATATAGTAATAAATGCACTTAAATATTCTCTTAAAGAAACAAGAGTATATGCTTCAATAATCAAAGAGGAAAATGGAGTATTAATTTCATTTAAAAACGTAGCAAATTATGAAATGGAATTTGATGAGACAGAGATGTTTGAAAGATTTGCAAGAGGAGATAAATCAAGAACATCAGCTGTTGAAGGATCAGGACTTGGTCTTGCTATAACAAAAAGTATAGTAGAACTTCATAATGGTGTAACTAGAATAAAAAGAGACGGTGACTTATTCAAAATATATGTTTTCTTGCCATTTGAAGAAAATGATAATATAAAAATAGATGAGATTAATTAAAATATGTGGTATAGTAATAATTAATATTAAGTAATATTGATTTAGAGGAGAGATAATATGAGATATTTATTTGTTGAATACCCAAAATGCACAACTTGTAGAAGAGCTAAAAAATGGTTAGAAGAAAATAAGATAGATTTTGAAGATAGAGATATAAAACTTAATAATCCAAGTAAAAAAGAATTAAAGGAATGGCTTGAAAAAAGTAACTTAGATATAAAAAAATTCTTTAATACAAGTGGTGTTTTATATAGAGAAAAGGGAATGAAAGATAAAGTAAAAGTTTTATCAGAAGATGAACTTTTAGATATATTATCAGAAGATGGCATGATGGTGAAAAGACCATTGGTAATAGGTGAAGATAAAGTTTTAGTTGGCTTTAAAGAAGCTGAATGGGAAGAAAAATTAAAGTAGTTAAAAAAGATCCATATTTTATGGGTCTTTTTTATATTGTTAGTTAAATAATTAATATTTAATAGTTTGTATTGTCAAAGGATAAAGGTTATTAAAATAGTGAGAATTTTAAAGATTATTAAATAAAAAGAGGTAATATAAGAGTATAGTAACCTTTATAAAATTTTACACATTCAATTATAAAAACTATAATATATTAGTCAATATATTGTGTTGGTTTGGAAAAAATACAATATACATACACTATATATAGTTGGAGGGAAGTCTAGTGGAGATGATACGTGAACTTTGTGAGATAGGATTAAAATCAATTAACGATAGAGCGGATATATATACAATAGAAAGATTGGAAGAAAAATTAAATTTAATAATAAGACCTAATATGGATTATAGTGAGATAAGAAACTCATTAATTCAAGTATCTTTAGAGCTTACTACAGATATGGAACCAGATTGGCAAAATGTAGCTTCAAGATTATATGTTCATAGACTTTATGATGAAGTGAAAAATAATAGAGATTTAAAAGATAATGAAAATCCATATAATAATTTATATGAGTTTATAAAAAAGTTAACGGAAGAAAAGTTATATGGTAAGTATATACTTGAAAATTATTCAAAAGAAGATATATACGAATTAGAAAGAGAAATTAAGCCAGAGAGGGATTTTCTTTTTACTTATAGCGGAATCAAGTTATTAAGCGAAAGATATTTAATAGAAAATTTTAATAGAAAAGTATTAGAGTTACCACAACAAATGTTTATGGGAATAGCTATGCACTTAGCGATACCAGAAAAACAAGAAAATAGAATATATTGGGCAAAAAGATTCTATGATGTTTTAAGTTCATTAAAAGCAACAATGGCAACTCCAACAATGGCAAATGCAAGAAAGCCTTTTTATCAATTAAGTTCATGTTTTATAGATACTGTAAATGATAGTTTAAAAGGTATATATAAGTCATTAGATAATTTCTCAGAAGTTTCAAAATTCGGTGGTGGAATGGGAATTTATATAGGTAAAATAAGAGCTCTTGGTTCACCTATTAGAGGATTTAAAGGAGCATCAGGCGGAGTAATACCTTGGGTTAAACTATTTAATGACACAGCAATTGCGGTGGATCAGCTTGGCGTTAGAAATGGATCAGTTGCTATATGGCTTGATGCTTGGCATAAAGATATACCAGAATTTTTACAAGTAAGAACTAATAATGGAGACGATAGAAAAAAAGCTCATGATATATTTCCAGCGCTTTGTTATCCAAATCTTTTTTGGAGACTTGCAGAGGAAGATATAGATGCTAATTGGTACATGATGTGCCCTCATGAGATAAAACAGGTTAAAGGATATTCTTTAGAAGATTTTTATGGGGAAGAATGGGAAGAAAGATATTATGACTGCGTTCATGATGATAGAATAGATAAACGTATAATGAAAATTAAGGATATTGTACGTTTAATAATAAAAAGTGCTGCTGAAACTGGAACACCATTTGCATTTTTTAGAGATGCAGCAAATAAAATGAATCCAAACAAGCATAAAGGAATGATATATTCATCAAATCTTTGTACAGAAATAATGCAAAACATGAGTGCTATGGATATAAGACAATCAGAGATAACTGATGAAAATGGAGAAAAAATTGTAGTTGAAAAAACTAAATCAGGAGACTTCGTTGTATGTAATCTTTCATCAATAGTACTTGGAAATGTTGATGTTACAAGAGAAGAAGAGATAGAATATGTTGTTGAAACACAAATAAGAGCTATGGATAATGTTATTGATTTAAATTATTATTCAGTGCCTTATGCAGAAATAACAAATAAAAAGTATAGAGGGGTAGGACTTGGAACATCAGGTTACCATCATATGCTTGCAAATAATAGTGTTCATTTTACTGCTGAAGAACATAGAGAGTTTGCCGATAAAGTTTATGAAAATATAAATTATTATGCTATAAAAGCTAGTATGAAGATAGCAAAAGAAAAAGGAAGATATAGTGAATTTGAAGGTTCAGATTGGGATAATGGAGATTACTTTAAGCTAAGAGGATATACTTCAGACAAGTGGAATAGACTAAGAGAAGAAATAAATACTTATGGTATGAGAAATGGATATCTTATGGCAATAGCACCAAATGGTTCAACTGCAACTTTGGCTGGAACTTCAGAAGGAGTAGATCCTGTAATATCAAGATTCTGGCTTGAGGAGAAAAAGGGAAGTATAGTTCCAAAGACTGCACCAAATCTTTCAGAAGATACTTATTGGTATTATAATTCAGCTTATAATATAGACCAAAAGTGGTGCATAGAGATGAATGGTGTAAGACAAAGACATATAGACCAAGGTCAATCATTTAATCTTTATATAACAACTAATTATACAATGAGACAAATAATGAACCTTTATATAAGTGCATGTAAGGCAGGAGTTAAATCAATATATTATGTAAGAAGTAAATCACTTGAAGTATCAGATTGTGAAAGTTGTTCTGCATAGAATTTTAGGAGGGTAATACTAAATGTTTGATATAAATAAAAAGCCATTATTTAATGAATTTGGAGATACAGAAACTTCAAAAAAGAAAATGATAAATGGCAATACTACAAATCTTAATGATTTTAATAATATGAAGTATACTTGGGTATCAGATTGGTACAGACAAGGTATGAATAATTTTTGGATTCCAGAAGAAATAAATTTAGCACAAGACTTAAAAGATTATAAGAAGTTAACAGAAGAAGAGAGAACTGCTTATGATAAAATATTATCATTTTTAATATTTTTAGACTCAATTCAAACAGCAAATCTTTCTAATATAAATAACTATATAACTGCTAGTGAAGTTAATCTTTGTTTAACTATTCAAGCTTTCCAAGAAGCTGTTCATTCACAAAGTTATAGTTATATGCTAGATACTATATGTTCACCAGAGAAAAGAAATGAAATATTATATCAATGGAAAGATGATAAAATACTTCTTGAAAGAAATAAGTTTATTGGAGATCAATATAATAAATTTTTAAATGAACCAACAAAATATAATTTATTAAGAACAATAATGGCTAACTATATATTAGAAGGAGTATATTTTTACTCAGGATTTATGTTCTTCTATAACTTAGAAAGAAACGGAAAGATGCCAGGTTCAGCTCAAGAAATAAGATATATAAATAGAGATGAAAATACTCATCTTTGGTTGTTTAGAAATATTATAAGAGAACTTCAAAAGGAAGAGCCAGAAATATTTACAAAAGAACTTAAAGAAGAGTTAGTTGAAATGATGAGAATAGGTGTAGAAAATGAAATAGCTTGGGGACATTATGTAATAGGAGATAATATTCAAGGTATAAATAAAAATCTTATTGAAAGTTATATAAAATATTTAGGCAACATGAGATTAACTGCAATTGGACTTCCTAAATTATATGATGGATATGATGAAAATCCAGCAGAATGGGTTGATAGACAAGCGAATGCAAATTCAGTTAAAACTGATTTCTTTGAGGCAAAATCAACTGCATATGCAAAGGCAGCAACACTTATTGATGATTTATAAAATATATTTTAAGTTTATAAAAGAAACTACGTTAGTATTTATAGCGTTAGTTTCTTTTTATTTTAATTATAAATGTTTTAAATAAAAAATAGTCACAGGAATAAACAAGTTATCCACAAGAATAATAGTTTTTACTGTTAATAACACTGAAATCTGTGAAATTTTTTTACTTATATAAATAGTATAAAAATATTTGTTCTAAAAATATAAAAGTAGTTACATAAAAATAATCATTTATAATATAAAAATTATATTTATAAATGATAGTTATTTTTGTAACCCAAAAATACTATTTTGCAACTTATAAAATTTGATTAATTATCAATAAAAGAAGTAGTTACGTTAAAATAATTTTAATGTAATTACTTCTTTTTGATTATTAAAAATTAATACATTAATTTAATAATATTTTGATAAAATTTTATGTTATTTCATTAAATTTTTATTTTATTAAGAAAATTTAAATTTAATGAAATTAAAGTGTATTGAAAATAAACATTCAAAGAAGCTTGAAAAATTATTAATATTTTATGTTTAAATATAAAATAGGATACGATTTCAAATTATTATATATAAATTGGGGGAATAATTATGAGCGAAGGTAATGGTAAAAAATTAACACTAGTATCATTGATATTAATGATATTCACATCAGTTTTTGGGTTTACAAATATAGCTAGAGCATATTACCTTATGGGATATGCTGCAATTCCTTGGTACATATTATCAGCAGTAACGTTCTTTATACCATATGCATTTATGATGGCAGAGTATGGTGCTGCATTTAGAAAAGAAAAGGGTGGAATTTATTCATGGATGGATAGATCTGTTGGACCTAAATATGCGTTTATTGTTACATTTATGTGGTATGCATCAAATGTAATATGGATGGTTTCAGTTTCATCATCAATATGGGTTCCTTTATCAAATTTGGTGTTCGGTATAGATAGAACTTCAACATTATCTATATTTGGATTAAGTGCACCAAAAACAATGGCATTATTCGCAGTTATCTTATTACTTGTAATTACACTTACTGCATCAAAGGGATTAAATAAAATAGCAAAAGTTACATCTGTTGGAGGTGCTTTTTCAGCATTTGCTAATGTATTATTATTTATTATTTCAATAGTAATATTAGCATTGAATGGATTTAAAGTTGCACAACCAATTACACCACAGGCTTTTGTATCATCTCCTAATCCAGTCTATCAATCACCAATAGGAGTTTTAGGATTTCTAGTTTTTGCAATATTTGCTTATGGTGGTATTGAGGTTATCGGGGGATTAGTTGACCAAACTAAAGATGCTAAGAGAACTTTTCCTAAAGGAATAAAAATTTCAGCTATTGTTATTGCAACAGCATATTCAGTAGAAATTTTATGTGTAGGATTTTTTACTAATTGGAATATAACTTTAAATGATACAACAGTTAATATGGCAAATGTGGCATATATAGTAATGGGTAATTTAGGATATGCATTAGGACAAGCACTAAATTTATCATTATCAACATGTCATTTACTATATAGTATATTTGCAAGATTTATAGGACTTTCAATGTTCCTAGCTTTAATGGGAGCATTCTTTACAATTATATATTCACCACTTAAACAACTTATAGAAGGAACTCCAGAAGGAATATGGCCAAAATCATGGGTTAAGCTTGATAAAAATAATATGCCAAAGAACGCTATGATAATTCAATGTGCCATAGTAATTGCAATAATATTAATTACATCTTTTGGTGGTAAGTCAGTTTCTAAATTCTTAAATTATTTAATACTTATGGGAAATGTTGCAATGACAATACCTTATGCATTTATAGCATTAGCATTTATACAATTTAAGAAGAAGAAAGAAATAGAAAAGCCTTTTGAAGTTTTTAAAAGTCATAAGTCAACTACTATATGGACAATAATAGTTGTTGCGACAATAACATTTGCAAATATATTTACTATAATACAACCTATTATAGAATCAAAGGATTATGTAGCTACAATATTCCAAGTAGCAGGGCCAATAGTATTTGGAGGAATCGCATTGATTCTATATGATAGATATGAGAAAAAACAAAATAAAGTAAATTAATTTAAACTAAGGCATATAATAAAAATTTATTATATGCCTTTTAAATTTTTTAGGAAAATATTTATTGATTTGTATCAAAATTTTTACATTAAAAATATTAAATTGAGAAAAATATAATAAATATGAAAATAAAAATAAGCTATAATTAATACATAAAAAAGAAATAAAGAATATATTTTTTAAATATTGCATTAATTTAAAAAATAAAATAAAAATGTATAAAATATAAAATAAAGAATAAAATGTAATTATTTACAATAAAAAATAGAAAAAATATCGTATTAAACGACAAAAAAAACTATATTAACTCTTAACAAGTCAAATAATTATGGTATAATTATTAAAGGTTGTACTTAACATTGTAAAAGTTATCACGAAACTAGTTATTAAATAACAGTTTTTTTTATGTACTTAATTTTCAGAAAAGTAACATAATTAAGGAGGATTTTATTATGAAAAAAGGGATCGCTGCTTCAAAAGGATACGCTATAGGAAAAGTATTCTTACAAGAGCATGAAGAGATAGTAATAACAGATGAGAAAATAGCAGATGTAGTCGCAGAAAAAGAAAAACTACAAAAAGCATTAGATGCTGCTAGGGAGCAGTTAGAAGGAATCAAAGCTAAAGCTGCTGTTGAAATGGGAGAAGAGAAAGCTGCTGTGTTTGAAGCACATATCACTTTACTTGATGACCCAGAATTTACAGGCGCTATGGCTATGGAAATAGAAAATAATAGCTTAAATGCAATGAAAGCTGTTGAAAATGTAACAAATACTTTCGTTATGATATTTGAATCAATGGAAGATGCTTACATGAGAGAAAGAGCAGCTGATATAAAAGACGTTTCAAAAAGAATAATTTCAAATTTAGCTGGAAGAGGTGGAGATGCATTTGCAATAACTGAAGGAAACACTATAGTTGTTGCTGAAGATTTAACTCCATCAGACACAGCTCAATTAGATAGAAGTAAAGTTGTGGCTTTCTTAACTAACATCGGAGGAAGAACTTCACACTCAGCTATCATGGCTAGAACATTAGAAATTCCTGCAATTGTTGGTCTTGGAGATATAACAAGTTCAGTTAAAACTGGAGATTCAATAATCGTTGATGGTATTGAAGGAATTGTTATTATAAATCCAGATGAAGCTACAGTTAAGGAATATGAAGCAAAAAGAGAAGCTTTCTTAAAGGAACAAGAAGAACTTAAGAAGTTAATTGAAGTTAAAACAGTAACTAAATCAGGAAAAAGAATAGAAGTTTGCGGAAACATCGGAAAAGCAGAAGACGTTGAAGGTGTTCTAGCTAATGGTGGAGACGGAATCGGACTATTCAGAACTGAGTTTTTATATATGGATAGAGACAATGCTCCAACAGAAGAAGAGCAATATGAAGCATACAAATATGTTTTAGAAAGAATGAATGGAAATCAAGTTGTTATAAGAACACTTGATATCGGTGGAGATAAAACTTTACCATACTTACCATTACCAGAAGAAATGAACCCATTCTTAGGATATAGAGCAATTAGACTTTGCTTAGATAGAAAAGAATTATTTAAGGTTCAATTAAGAGCATTACTTAGAGCTTCAGTATACGGAAAACTTGCGGTAATGTTCCCAATGATTTCAGGAATTCAAGAATTCAGAGATGCTAGAGAAGTTGTTGAAGAGTGTAAAGCTGAACTTAAAGCAGAAGGAAAAGAATTCTCAGATTCAATCCAATGGGGTATCATGGTAGAAATACCAGCTGCTGCTGTTATGGCTGATGAATTAGCAAAAGAAGTTGATTTCTTCTCAATAGGAACAAATGACTTAATTCAATATACATTAGCTGCAGACAGAATGAGTGAAAAGGTATCATACCTTTACAACCCAATGCATCCAGCTGTACTTAGATTAATAAAAATGACTATAGATGGAGCACACAAACATGGTAAATGGGTTGGAATGTGTGGAGAAATGGCAGGAGATGAAGCTGCTATACCAACATTAGTAGAATACGGATTAGATGAATTCTCAATGAGTGCATCATCAATATTAACTGCTAAAAAAATTATCTTAGAACAAGAATAAGATTTTTTGAAAATAAATAACACAATTACCCAAAATTTAAACGTGGACGAAAGTCCACGTTTTTTTATATTTTAAAATAGATTATTTACTCATAATTATAATAAGGTGTGATAAAATATGTGTATATTTAAATGGTTATGGAGGGAATTTTGTGGATAAAATTTTAAAGATGTTTATTGCTTTTTTTAAGATAGGAGCATTTACCTTTGGTGGCGGTTATGCAATGATTCCTATAATTGAAGAGGAAGTAGTAAATAAACAGGGTTGGGTATCTAAAGAGGAATTTATGGATATGCTAGTTGTATCACAAAGCTTTCCAGGTGCGATGGCTGTAAATTGCTCTATTTTTATTGGTTATAAAATTTCAGGTGTAATTGGAGGGGTAGTTGCATTACTTGGAGTAGCATTACCATCTTTCTTAATCATACTTTTAATAGCAACTTTATTTATGCAATTTAGACATAATTATTATGTGAATCTTGCTTTTAAAGGTATATCAGCAGCAGTTCCAATTTTAGTTTTAACTGGAGTAGTAAGTTTAGCTAAAGGAGTAAATCGTAATTTAAGAAATGGAATAATATTAGTATTAGCATTATTGGCATTAACAGTATTTAAAATTAATCCAATAATAGTAATAGTAGTAGCTGCTATATATGGTGCCGTATTTTTAAGAAAGAAGGTGGAGTAGTTTGAACTTAGCTTTACAATTATATTTAGTATTTTTAAAGATTGGTGCTGTGAGTTTTGGTGGCGGATATGCTATGATACCTTTTATTCAAAGAGAAATAATATATAATCATAAATGGATAGATGGAAGTCAATTTATGGATATAATTGGAATATCGCAAATGACTCCAGGACCAGTAGCTATAAATTCAGCTACTTTTGTTGGATTTAAAGTTTATGGAGTTATAGGAAGTATAGCAGCAACATTAGGTGTTGTTACAATGTCATTTATATTAGTATCTATTGCATCAAAAGCTATGGAAAAATTTAAAGAGTCTAAAATTTTAAAGGGTGCATTACTTGCTATGAGACCTGTACTTATAGCATTAATAATACAAGCGTTTTTAGATTTAGCAAAGGATGCATATGTGGATGTAAAATCAGTAATTATAACTCTTATAATAGGTGTTTTATTATTTTCTAAGAAAGTTCATCCAATTATAGCTATAATACTTTCAGCTGTATTTGGAATCGTGATATATTCGAATTTTTAACATAAAATCACCATGATTAACACAAGGTAAACGAATTATTAATTAACAATTATTGTTGAGTAACTGTAAGAAATATATAAGAAATTCAGTGAAAAACATCTATAAACAGTAATTTCTAAATAATTTAATAAAATAATAGAATTGAATAATTTATATTAAAGTAATATGATTTAGCCATATTAGGGATAGACATTAAGCATAGTTTAAATATAAATTTAAAGTTTAAATTGTTAGGAGGTTGTTTTTCATGGATACTTTTATGAAAGATATAAAAAAGAATAGTGACGTATTACATGATGTTGCTGAAAAAACAGGGTTTTTAAGAGATTTACTTGATGGAAATATTACAAGAGAAAGTTATTCAGAATATTTATTTAATCTTTATGAAGTATATAAAACTATAGAGTTTAATTTAGAAAAATATTCAGATAATGAAATAGTCAAAGAATTTGCTATTAAAGAAGTATATCGTTCTGAGCAAATATATAGAGATTTAAGATTTTTATTAGGTGAAAAAGTAAAGTCAATGAAGATGCTTGCATCAACAAAAGCTTATATAGAAAGGATTAATGAACTTGGAAGAGAAAATCCAGAGCTTTTAGTTGCACACGCTTATACAAGATATTTAGCAGATCTTTTTGGTGGCAGAACTATATATGCTATGTTAAAAGAAGCATATAAAATAGAAGAAGATGGTTTAAATTATTATGTATATGATTCATTAGATGAGGGAGAAAGTATGAGAGCCTTCATTATGAATTATCATAATAAATTAAATAATATTAATTTAAATGAAAAATTAAAAGAAAAATTTATAGACGAAGTATCTAACTCATATGTTTATAATATTGCAATTTCAAATGAATTAATATTTTCAAAAAAATAAAAATACTTTATAAATTTAAGGGATAATCTAATTTAGATTATCCCTTTTTGTATTATAAAAAAATATAGAAATTATAAAATATGAGTTGCATAATGATTTTTAAAACAAAAAGAAAATTAAGTATTTTAATAAAACTACTTTTTTATTTTTAATAAATTATAAATTGGTAAAACTAAAAATATAATTTATGAGGAGTGATAATTTTATGATTAAAGTTATAAAAAATATAGAAGTGTATAATCCAGAAAAGTTAGGGAAGAAGGATATTGTTATAGTAAACAATAAAATAGAAGGAATATATGATAAAGTTTCTATACCTAAAAATTTTGTAAATATTGATGTTTATGATGGAGAAGGCAAGTATTTATTTCCGGGGTTTATAGATGCTCATGTACATTTAATTGGTGGTGGCGGTGAAGGTGGTTTTAAAACAAGAACACCAGAACTTCAGCTTAGTAATTTAACAAGAGCTGGTATAACAACAGTTAATGGATGTATTGGAACAGATGGAGTATGTAGAAATATGAGATCATTAATTGCTAAAGTTAAATCACTTAATGAAGAAGGAATAACAGCTACTTGTTATACTGGTTCTTATGAAGTTCCAGTAAAAACAATGACAGACAGCATTAAAGGTGACTTAATGCTTGTCAATGAAGTAATTGGGGTTGGAGAAATTGCTCTTTCTGATAATAGAAGTTCTCAACCAACAATTGATGAATTTATAAATTTAGTTGCTCAAGCTAGAGTTGGTGGACTTTTATCAGGAAAAGCTGGAGTTGTTAATGCTCATTTAGGAGGTGGAGCAAGAAGATTAGAGTTTTTATTTAAGATGTTAGATGAATCAGAGATTCCAGCAACACAAGTTATTCCAACTCATATGAGTAGAACAAGAGAACTTTTAGATGCCGGTATTGAATGGGCCAAAAGAGGTGGATACATAGATCTTACAACAAGTTCAGATCCAAACCATTTAGAGAAAGGTGAGATGATAGCTTCAGATGCTTTTGAGTATTTATTGAATAATGGTGTTAAAGTAAATCAAATAACTTTTACTTCAGATGGCAATGGAAGTATGCCACTTTTTAATGAAGCAGGAAAGTTAGAAGGATTGGGGATTTGTAGTGTAGACAGCCTTTATGATGAAGTAAAAAAGATTATTAATAAGGGAAATATAAATATAGAAGATGCAATTAAAGTTATAACATCTAATGTTTCTGATGCACTTAAGTTAAGCAATAAAGGAAGAATAGAAAAAGATAAAGATGCAGATTTAGTTATAGTGAATAAAGGTGATTTATCAATAGATAAGGTTTTTGCTAAAGGCAAATTAATGGTTGATTGTGGAGAACCTATTTTACGTGGAACTTTTGAGGAAGCTATAGAAAAAGCTTTTTATATAAAAAAATAAAATGGTATAATTAGGAAAGGGGGGGAGCGGTATGAGGATAAATAAAATAAGTGAAATTTGGGTTATATGGGTATTGGGTGTTTTAATTATATTTAGTGGGTATTTTACGAATAAAAATTTTAGTTTTATATGTATTGGTATATTGATTTTAGATTTAATAATTAGAACCTTAAGAGGAACAGTTATTAGAAATAGAAGGATAAAATATAGTAATGAAGTGGTAGGTGAATTTAGTATTAATAAAGACTCATTTATTAAGTATTTATCTTTAATAATTATTATTATATGTTTAGTATTTATAGGAGAAATTCCAGAAAAAAGTTTTACTATAAGTGAGTATTTTTTAGAGAATATAGGTATATTAGGAGTTTTGTATTTAATAATTTATTCGATTTTAGAAAATATATTTTTAAAGAATAACAATGTTATATTGACTAATGAAGGAATAATTTTTCCAACTGGAACTTTTTTTAAGTATTCTAATATAAAAACTGTAGAAGTAATACCATATATTGAAATGCATAGAGTGAATATTAAGGCAAAGGGAGCTTTTGGATATTTGGAATTTCGTATACCAAATGAAAGTTTAAATGGGGTTAAAAAGATTAAAGAATTTTCTTTATCTAATTTTAAATAATATAAAATTTCACTGAAATAGTGTAAATATGTACTTTAATTGAGGGTTAAACTTTTAACTAAAAAAGAGATATTTACACTTTTTTATATTAGCGAATATTAAGTTTTATAAAGAATAAATTTACACAAATTTATCCACATACAGTTAGTATAAAATCCTAATTATTAAGACTTTATGTGGATATATTTAATAAATAACTTAAGATTTATAAAAGTAGTGGTTGGTATAAAGTATAAAATAATTAAAAATATTATAGAGATAGAAATTTGAATTTATAAGTTAAAAGATAAAATAGAAGTTTTAAACTATATATAACCTTATGAAAATTTTATATTTAGTTATATAAGAAAAATAAATTTAAGTTAAATTATATAATTATTTTCATTGTATTCATTATAATATTAATATTTTTAAGTATATTATTATAAAAGAAGAAATTTTATAATTTAATTGTTATAAGGAAAGTAAAGCTTTAAATAGACAATAATCTTTTTATATTTTTAATCAATATATTGTTTTATAGGTTGTTACTTATAATAATCATAAAAAATATCTTTTTTACATGCCAAAATAAAGGGAGTAAAATCAATACTAGAGTTTAAAAATTGAAAAAACAATATTAGAGGTGAAGTAAAGTGAATAGATTAAATGAGATATTAAGAGAAGAAATCATTCAGTTTAGAGAAAATGGACATAAGTTCTTAAATAAAGAACTTAATGTAGCACAATTTAAGGGATTATCAGGCGGAATGGGTGCATATGCTCATAGAGGTGGTAAGGAGTTTATGATAAGATTAAAAACTCCTTCAGGTAGAGCATCAAAAGAAGATTTAGCAAAAATATATGAATGGGCAAGTAGATATAATTTAGAATGGGTGCACCCAACAACAAGACAAGCGGTTCAATTACATGGTTTAGGAATAGATGATGTGTGTGACATAATGGAAGAAGCATTAGATTATGGAATATATACAAGAGGTTCAGGTGGAAACTTCCCAAGAAACGTTGCTATATCACCTCTTTCAGGTGTTGAAAAGGGAGAAGTATTTGATGTAACTCCTTATGCAGAAGCATTAAATAAACATATAATGCAAAATGTTTATACATATAAATTACCAAGAAAAATAAAAGTTGCTATGTCAACAAATACTCAAGATGCACCACATGTAACTGCTACAGATTTAGGGTTCTTAGCAGTAAATAAAGATGGAGAAAAGTTTTTTAAAGTTTATTTAGCAGGTGGACTTGGTAGAAATCCAAGACTTTCAATTGAATATGATGAACTTATAAAGCCAGAAGATGTTATATATCATTTTGAAGCAATGAAAAATTTATTTATTGCTGAAGGAGATTATGCAAATAAAAATAAAGCTCGTATAAGATATATTGCAGAAAGAATGGGCGATGAAGAATTTATTAAGTGTTATAAAAAGCATTTAGAAGAAGTTAAATCACAAGATTTAAAAATAGATGTAAAAGAAATAGAAATAAATAAAAAAGGTTCAAAGACAGAAGCTAAAGATGCTAGAATTATAGAACAAAAGCAAGATGGACTTTATAGTGTTTATTTCCATCCATTTGGCGGAATATTAAAAATGGAAGATTTAAAAGCTATAATAGATGCAACAAAAGATATGGAAGCTGTAGATTTTAGATTCACAATGGAAGAAGGTCTTTTCATAAGAAATCTTAATGGAAAAGAAGCTGAAATCTTATTAGAACTTACTAAAGGTAAGGGTGGAGAACTTAAAATAATGCAATCTGTATCATGTATTGGAGTTCCAGTATGCCAAATGGGATTAAGAAACAGTCAAGCATTATTGAAAAATATATTAGATAAATTTGCAGAAGAAAAAGTTTATAAAGATTTATTACCTTTAGTTAATATATCAGGATGTCAAAATTCATGTGGTGTACATGAAATTGGAAGCATAGGATTTACAGGAAAAACAAAGAGAGTTGATGATGCTCCAAGAAATTGCTTTGAATTACATGTTAATGGTAGTTTTGAAGTAGGAAGTACAAGACTTGGAGAAGTTTATGGAGATATTTTAGAAGAAGAAATTCCAAACTTCTTATATGATTTATATTTAGAACTTGAAAAAACTAATAGTGAATTTAATTCATGGTATAAGGATAATAAAGAAGAATTCAAAAAAGTTGTAGACAAATATTTAGTTTAATAAATGTTATAAAAGGCAGACAAATAGTCTGCCTTATTTTTATATAACTATTTTTTTATATAAAAATAGTTATATAAAAACTTCATATAGAAATAATAAATAATAGATTAAAAAACTTTTAATTCTTATCTTTTTAATAAGAATTAAGTAGAAAAACTTTTAATTTTATAATATAATTAATAACAAATATTAATAGAAATAAATTATTAATGGAGGTGTATTATGTTCATACAAGAAATAGACGGTAAAAAAGTTTATGCTAATTTAAAAAATGGTAAATGGGAAATTGAAAATAAAGATAAATTAATAGAAATAAAGTCACCAATAAATGATGAAACTGTAGGGTATGTTGAAGCTATGAGTAAGGATGCTGTAGATGAGGCAATAAGTATAGCTAAAAAAACACAACAAAGTATTTGGAGAGATGTTCCAACAAATCAAAAATCAAGGTTGCTTCATAATGTAGCTGATCTTTTAGAAGAAAGAATTGAAGAAATGGCAGATATCATGGTTCTTGAAATAGGTAAAGACAGAAAGAGTTGTATGTCAGAAATAAAAAGAACAGCAGATTTAATAAGATTTACTGCAGATACTGCTGAAAATATAAAGGGTGAATCAATTCCTGGAGATTCATTCCCAGGATTTAAAAATGATAAAATTTCAATAGTTACAAGGGAACCATTAGGAGTTGTTCTTGCTATATCACCATTTAATTATCCTGTAAATTTAGCTGCATCAAAAATTGCACCAGCACTTATGGCTGGGAATACAGTTGTATTTAAGCCTGCAACTCAAGGAAGTATTTGTGGATTATATTTAGCAAAAGCTTTTAATGAATCAGGAATACCAAGTGGAGTATTAAATACAATAACAGGTAAAGGTAGTGAAATTGGTGATTATGTTGTAACACATAAAGATATTGATTTTGTAAACTTTACTGGAAGTAGTGAAGTTGGTAGAAGAATATCAAAAATTACTGAAATGAAGCCACTTTTAATGGAACTTGGTGGTAAAGATGCTGCAATAGTATTAGAAGATGCTGATTTAGATTTAGCGGCAAAGAATATTGTTGCAGGAGCTTTTTCTTATTCAGGTCAAAGATGTACTGCTGTTAAGAGAGTTCTAGTTATGGAAAATGTAGCAGATGAATTATCTAAAAAAGTATTAGAGCAAATGAGAGGATTAACAGTTGGTAATCCATTAGAAGGAGATTTTATTGTTGGACCTTTAATAAGTTCTAAAGCGTGTGATTTCGTAGAAGGATTAATTGAAGATGCTAAAAATAAAGGTGCTAATCTTTTATTAGGTGGAGATAGAAAAGGTAATATTATAATGCCAACATTATTTGATAATGTAACAACTGATATGAGAATTGCTTGGGAGGAACCATTTGGTCCAGTACTTCCTATAATTAGAGTTAAAAATGAAGATGAGGCAATAAAAATTGCAAATGAATCAGAATATGGACTTCAATCATCTGTATTTACAAAAGATATAAATAAAGCATTTTATGTTGCAAATAGATTAGAAGTGGGTACAGTTCAAGTGAATAATAAAACAGAAAGAGGTCCTGATCATTTCCCATTCTTAGGAGTAAAATCATCAGGTATGGGAACACAAGGAGTTCAATATTCAATTGAGGCTATGTCTAGACCAAAAGCTACAGTAATAAACTTAAAATAAAAATAAAGAGATTCCTATAAAGGAACCTCTTTTTATTTTTTGAAAAATGTATGATTACCTATTGTTTTACTATCCTTTTTTGATGTTTCTTTCATCCATGAGCAAGTTGCTATTGAAGGATTATAAAAGAATAAAGCTTCGTTAGTTGGATCTTTACCTTTTATAGCTTCGTAAACTGCATCATAGCATGCTTTAGTAGGATTAGCTTCTAACTTCCCATTTGTAACGCATGAAAATGCATTCTTTTGAAATATTACACCACTTATTGTATTTGGGAATTTAGGGTTCATAACTCTGTTTAAAACAACAGATGCCACCGCAACTTGACCCTCAAATGGTTCTCCACGACTTTCGCAATAAACTAGCTTAGCCATTAAGTCAATGTCTGTTTTGGATATAGCTAATTGAGTACCATTTTGGTTAAAAACTTCTATATTATTGTTTGAATTTTTTTTATTATCTTTAGCATTTGTTTTGCTTGCATCTTTAGCTTTTAAATTTTTAGAAGTATCCTTATTAGTATTACTTGCGGCTAAGTCTAATTTTTCATCTTGTAATGATATATAATCGAATAAATTAATTACGGAAGCGTGTGCTTCTACGGATGATATCATCATTAAGGAAAATAATATAAGACTTATAAACTTTTTCATAAATAACCTCCTTTTACAAGCCAGTCGAATAATATTATTGCCTGAAAAAAGAGGTTTTATACTTAATTTCTTTTAAATAAATCTAAATTTTGAGTAAAAGTATCAAAAGAAGTTATAAATTTATTGTAATTGTTAAAACATTCATCATAACTAGATAAAGGTAGTTTATTAGTTTCTTTTAAATCTTTATATAACATGGTTTCTAATGAGGAATAATAAGTATCATAATATTTAACTGTTTCCTTTAATAAATCATGTATTTTAATAGCCTCTTCAGGAATGCTTAATGTATACAAATCATTTTTAATATTCTCAAAAATTAATTTTTTATTCTCCAAGTCTTCTATTAAAACATATAAACTTCTGTTGTTGTTTTTTATATCTTCTAATGCAGGTTTTAAATCTTCTTTTATTTCAAGAAACTTATTTAAAGTTTTTTCTACAGCTAAAACATAATCAGAATTTTTTTCTTTAGTAATATCTTTCATTATGTTAATTTTAATCATAGTATTAAAATAAGAAGTTGATTTATCAAAAAATTCAAGTGAATCTTCAGATATTACTTTATTTATTCTAAAGTTAGATAATTTTAAGTTATTATCTTTGAATTCATCTAATTTTGATTTATACTGTGATAATTTATCATTTAATTTATTGTTAGATGGATTCATAAATATAGAAAGACTTTGTTCACATACTGATATATTTAAATTTAATGTAGTAAGTAATTGCTCTTTAGCTAAATTTACTTCATTTGGGACATCAATTGTTTCAAGTGGTATTTTTATATTATTTAAGTTAACTATTGCTAAAGAAAGAGAGCTTTTTGCAGAGTCTGTATTTATTCCTGACTCTTGTACTGATTTTTTAAAAGTATCATTTATTGATGAAATTTCTTTTGAAAATTTATTAAGCTTTCCAATACTTCTGCTAGAAGGAGTCATTTTGGTTATAATAAGCAATATAAGTGGTGTTAACATAATTATTAAAAAAATTATTACAAGTTTCTTTTTGGTTTTGATGTATTCTAGTAATTTTTTGAAGGTTAAAACTTCATTATTTTCCATTTAGATACCTCCTTTTCATAATCTAAATAAAGTAATCTTTAAATTATATTAGGAAAGGTTTTAAATTATTATTAAAAATACAAAAAAGTAAAAGACTTGTTATATTAAGCTTTATATATTTGGTGTATAATTTATAAAAGATACAAGAAAAAAAGGGGTGAAACTGATGCAAGATTTTTTTGTTGGAGCAATGAATTCAATAAGACATATGTCGATTTGGTCTGTAGTTGATATATTAGTTGTTTCATATATCTTTTATAAAGGCTATATGTTAATAAAGGAAACTAGGGCTGAACAATTATTAAAAGGTATAATTTTAATAATAGCATTAATTCCAATAAGCTATATTTTAAGATTAGATATGCTATATTTCATATTAAATAAAACTTTAACTATAGGAGTTCTTTCAGTTGTTATTATATTCCAACCTGAAATAAGGCGTGCTCTTGAACATTTAGGTAGAAGTGCATTTGATGAAACACATAATATTAGGGACGTTCAAGAAAGAGAAAAAATAGTAGATGAAATTGTAACGGCAGTACAAGATTTAGCTGAGACAAAAACAGGAGCATTAATAGCAATAGAACAAGGAACTGGTCTTGGAGAGGTTTTAGCCTCAGGAACAATTATAGATGCTATTGTAAGTTCAGCACTTTTAGAAAATATATTTGTTGTCAATACACCTCTTCATGATGGTGCAACAATTATTAGACAAGATAGAATATATGCTTCAGGATGTGTTCTTCCACTTACAAATAATAATTCTATAAATAAAAAATTAGGTACTAGACATAGAGCTGGAATTGGTCTTTCAGAAAATTCCGATGCTTTAGTAATAATAGTTTCAGAAGAAACTGGAACAATTTCTCTTGCTTTAAGCGGAAGATTAACAAGAAATTATAATAAGGAAAAATTAAAAACAACATTATTAGCTATAATGGAAAATAACGAGAATAGAAAAGTAAAATCAGCTGGTGAGAGGGTGAAAACATGGATAAAAAGGATAAAAGACAAAAAATAATAGTAAAACTAGTATGTGTTTTACTATCCTTTGGTCTATGGATATATGTAACGAATATCCAAAGTTCTATACGTACTTACACATTGAAAGATGTGCCAGTTAGACTACTTAATACAAAATCTTTAAATCAATTTAATTTAGCAATATCACCAGGACAAGATTTTACTGTAGACCTTAAAATAGAGGGAGATTCAAAATATATATATTCAGTAACTAAAGGAGAATTTTCATTAGTTGCAGATATGGGAGAATATGCTTTAAAAACAGGGGTTAATAATATACCTGTTCAAGTAGTAAATTCACCAAGTCAAGTTAATATACAAAATGATAGTAATCTTATAGTATCAGTTAAGTTGGAAAAGTTAGTTAGTAAAGAATTTAATACAGTATCGAATGTAAATGTAACTTATGCAAATGGAGTTTATAAAAAAGAAGAAAGCTTTACATCAGAAAAGGTTCAAGTTTCAGGACCAGAAAGTTCAGTTAATAAAGTAGAGAGAGTAGCATTAGTTGGGCAATTAAATAATGTAAATGGAAACATAACAAAACAATTTCCACTTGAGGCATTAGATTCAAATGGAGAGGTAGTTCAAGGTGTTATATTAAGCAAAAGTACAGGAAGTATTAGTGTTGCTGTAAATAACGGGAAATCTATAAATATAGAACCAACTGTTACTGGAAATTTACCAAGTGGATATACATTATCTAAAGTAATATCAGATATAACAGCGGTTCAGGTAGTAGGTAATCAAAATATAATATCTAATTTAAAATCATTGAAAACAGAGCCCATAGATTTATCAGGTATAACAGAAACAACAGAAAAAAAGGTTAAAATAATTTTACCAGATGGTGTTAAATTAGCTACTGGTGATGGATATACAAATGTAAAAATAGAAGTTTCTAAAGACGAGGGGAAAAAAGATGAGTCTGAAAAAAATATAACAAAAAATTTTGATGTTAATATTAAATATACAGGCTTAAATGATAAATTAGATATTTCAAATAATACTCCTACAATTAATATTACTGTAAGTGGTAAGCAAGGTGATGTAGATAGTTTAACTAGTGGGGATTTTACTGGTATATTTGATTTAAGCTCTTATAGTAAAGCAGGTACTTTTGAAAAGGAGCCTAATGTAAAGTTAAATAAAAATGTTAATGTTACTATACAAAATATAGGTAAGGTTAAATTTACATTAAAGGAAAAGGATACAACAACTTCAACTGATAACAATAAAAACAATGAAGATAATAGTAAAAAAACAACTTAGGAGAAAATGGTATGGCAATAAGAATTAATGGAGTTGCTTTAAATATAGATGAAGATAAATCATTATTAAAAAATAAAGTAGCTAAAAAATTAAAAATAAAAGAAACTGAAATAAAAGAATTAAAAATAATAAAAGAAAGCTTAGATGCTAGAAAAAAGGATAATATAAAGTTTAATTATTGTGTTGATATAAAGTGCAATAATGAGAAGAAGATAGTTAATAAAATTAAAAATAATAATATAAAAATTGAAGAAGACATAAAAGAAGAAGTTTTTATATATGGTGATAAGAAACTAAATTCAAGACCTATTGTAATTGGTCTTGGACCAGCAGGCTTATATGCAGCATTAACTCTTGCAAAGCATGGATATAATCCAATAATATTTGAAAGAGGAGAAGATGTTGATAGTAGAACAAAAACTGTTGAGGAGTTTTGGGAAAATAGAAAGCTTAATATAAATTCAAATGTGCAATTTGGAGAAGGTGGTGCAGGTGCCTTTTCAGATGGAAAGCTTACAACTAGAATAAAAGATAAAAGGTGTTCATTTGTTTTAGAGGAGCTTGTTAAAAATGGAGCTCCAGAAGAAATTACTTATATGGCAAAACCTCACGTTGGAACTGATATATTAAAGACAGTTGTTAAAAATATAAGAGAAGAAATAAAAGCATTAGGTGGAGAAGTTTATTTTAATTCAAAATTAGAAAATATAAATATAGAAGACGGAAAAATAAAAAGTATTATTGTAAACGGAAAAGAAGTTGATTGTGAATGCTTAGTTTTAGCAATAGGACATAGTTCAAGAGATACATATGAAATGCTTCATGAAAGTGGAGTTAAAATGGAACAAAAAGCTTTTGCAATAGGTGTTAGAATAGAGCATCCACAAGAAGTTATAAATGAAAGTCAATATGGAGAATATGCAAATCATCCAAAGCTAAAGGCGGCAGAATATAGACTAGCATATCAAAGTGAAGAACAAAATAGAGGTGTTTATTCTTTCTGTATGTGTCCAGGAGGAGTAGTAGTTGGAGCTGCATCAGAAGAAGGAAGATTAGTTTCAAATGGAATGAGTTATCATGCTAGAGATTTAGATAATGCAAACTCAGCACTTGTTGTGACCGTTGGACCTGAAGATTTTGAAGGAAATCATCCACTTGCAGGTATGGAATTTCAAAGATATTATGAAAGTCTTGCATTTAAAGTTGGTGGAGAAAATTATAATGCTCCAGTACAATTGGTTGGAGATTTTTTAAATGACAGAGTATCAACTAAGATTGGAAGTGTTATTCCAAGTTATAAGCCAGGATATGTTTTTAAAGATTTAAGAGAATGTCTACCTTCATATGTAGTTGATACAATAAAAGAAGGAATACATGTATTTGGAAAAAGAATAAAAGGCTATGATATGGATGATGCTGTATTAACAGCAATAGAAACAAGAACATCAGCACCAGTTAGAATGCCAAGAAATGAAAAGCTTGAAAGTATAACTGTTAGTGGTTTATATCCTACAGGAGAAGGTGCAGGATTTGCAGGTGGAATAGTATCTGCAGCCGTTGATGGAATAAAAGTAGCTGAAAGAATAATGGAAGAATATTTTATAAAATAAAATCAAAAAAAAGTAGTTTTTTAAGCTACTTTTTTTTCAACTAAATTTTCTGACAATTTAACTTTTGAAGTAATTATCTGATACAATGTAAATATAATTTGTTATAAAATTAACGATAAAAATTCCCGCGAATAGTATGAAAAGTACATTAAATCAATGATTTTAAAATATAAAAGGTAAGAGGTGCGTTAAATGAGTAAGAATTTTGAAGATTTATTATCAAAGGTTAAAGAAGTTGAACCAAAAAAAGTAGCTGTAGCTGTAGCGCAAGATGAACCAGTATTAGAAGCAGTAAAGTCAGCTAAAGATCAAGGAATAGCAGATGCTATATTAGTTGGAGATAAGCATGAAATCAAAAAAATAGCTGATAAAATAGGAATGGATTTATCAGGATATGAAATAGTACATGAAAAAGATACTAGAAAAGCAGCTTTATTTGCAGTACAACTAGTGTCAAGCGGAAAAGCTGATATGGTTATGAAAGGATTAGTAGATACTGCTACATTCTTAAGAAGTGTATTAAATAAAGAGGTTGGATTAAGAACTGGAAAGCTTATGTCACACGTTGCAGTATTTGAAATCGAAGGAATAGAAAGATTAATATACTTAACAGATGCAGCTTTCAACACATATCCAGATTTAAAAGCTAAAAAGCAAATAATAGATAATGCAGTTTCAGTAGCTCATGCTTGTGGATTAAAAATGCCAAAAGTAGCACCAGTTTGTGCTGTTGAAGTAGTAAATCCAGATATGCCAGCAACATTAGATGCTTCATTATTATCAAAAATGAACGATAGAGGACAAATAAAAGGTTGTATAGTTGACGGACCTTTAGCACTTGATAATGCATTATCAGAAGAAGCAGCTCATCATAAAGGTATAACAGGACCAGTAGCTGGAAAGGCTGATATAATAATGCTTCCAAATATAGAAACAGCTAATGTTATGTATAAGTGTTTAACATATACTTCTAACTCAAGAAATGGTGGTTTGTTAGTTGGAACATCAGCACCAGTTATATTAACTTCAAGAGCAGACTCATTCGAAACAAAAGTTAATTCAATAGCTTTAGCAGCTTTAGTTGCAGAATCATTAAAGTAGAATTTATTGGGAGGTAATAAGAGATGGCATATAAATTATTAATTATAAATCCAGGATCAACTTCAACTAAAATTGGGGTTTATGAAGATGAAAGAGAAATATTAGAAGAAACTTTAAGACATTCATCAGATGAAATAGCAAAATATGCTACAATATTTGATCAATTAGGTTTTAGAAAAGATGTTATATTAAATGTATTAAAAGAAAAGAACTTTGATATAAATACATTAGATGCTGTAGTTGGTAGAGGTGGAATGCTTAAACCAATCCCAGGTGGTACTTATAAAGTTACAGATGAATTAGCAGAAGACTTAAAAATTGGAGTTCAAGGACCACATGCTTCAAACTTAGGTGGAATATTAGCAAGAGAAATCGGTGGAGAATTAAATGTACCATCATTTATAGTTGATCCAGTTGTTGTAGATGAATTAGATGATGTAGCAAGAATTTCAGGGGTACCAGAATTACCAAGAAGAAGTAAATTCCATGCATTAAACCAAAAAGCAGTAGCAAAGAGATTCGGAAAAGAAAGCGGAAAAGGATACGAAAACTTAAACTTAATAGTTGTACACATGGGTGGTGGAGTATCAGTTGGAGCTCATAAACATGGTAAAGTTGTTGATGTAAATAACGCATTAGATGGAGATGGTCCATTTTCACCAGAAAGAGCTGGAGGAGTTCCATCAGGAGATCTTATAAAGATGTGTTTCAGCGGAAAATATACTGAAAAAGAAGTTTATACTAAATTAGTAGGTAAAGGTGGATGCGTTGCTTATCTTGATACAAATGATTTTAGAGATGTTAGAGATGCAGCTCTTAAAGGTGATAAAGAATCTAAATTAATATATGATGCATTTATATATCAAGTAGCTAAAGAAATAGGAGCAATGGCAACTGTTTTAGAAGGAAAAGTAGATAAAATAATTTTAACTGGTGGTATAGCTTACTCAGAAGAAGTTGTAAGAGATATAAGTAAAAGGGTAGATTGGATTTCAGAAGTTAAAGCATATCCAGGAGAAGATGAGTTATTAGCTTTAGCTCAAGGTGCTATAAGAGTATTAAGCGGTGAAGAAGAAGCTAAAGTTTATTAATGAAAATATAAATATAAGAATTTTAAAGAAAGTGTTTTAATAACACTTTCTTTTTTTATGTAATTTATTTAAAGGTATTAAGTTATTTAAATAAATTCCGTATAATAAAATTATAAAGGCTTTGAGGTGATATAGTGATAAATAGAATTAATAGTATGGATTTAAGTGGTATAAATACTTTAAGTGGACTAGAAAATTTTGATAGTGGCTCAAAAAGTGGGATTTTTGAAACTGTTATGATAAGTTTATTAAGTGCTATAAGTGATAAGAATAAAACTGTTACTAATCCAAAGGATATGGTTTCTATAGATGATATAATGGAATCTTTAAATAAATATAAGTTAAACGATATGGACTTTAAAAATAATAATTTTGATAAAAAAGTAAATTTAGATGATATTAATATTAGTAATTTAAGTAAAAAAGATAGAATAAAAAATGCTATAAATAATTGTGGAGAAAAATATGGCGTAGATAAAAATTTAATTAAGGCAATAATTAAAGTAGAGTCTGATTTTAATCCCAATACTGTTTCATGGGCAGGGGCAAAAGGTCTTATGCAACTTATGCCTGAAAATTGTGTGAGCTTTGGTGTAACTGACCCCTTTAATATTGAACAAAATGTAGATGGTGGAGTAAGACATATTAAAGAATATATAAATAGGTATAATGGAGATGTTAAAATGGCATTGATTGCTTATAATGGAGGCCCGACTAGGATGATTAATAGAGGAGTTAAGTCTATAGATGATTTATATAAAATGCCTAAAGAAACTCAAAATTATGTTTCAAAAGTAATGAATTATTATAAAGGATTGAATAATGAAGATTAATGGTATAAGCACAAAGAAAACTATAAGCATTAAAGAAAAATCTAGTACAATGAAAAATGATTTTTCAGATAGTTTTATGAAATCATATAAGTCTTCAAGTAAAGAAGAACTTGAAAATTATATAAAAGAAATTAAGAAAAAAGGTACTAGATTAGTAGTTAGTAAAAATTATGCTGATGTAAAAAGTTATAAAAATACAATAAAAAAATATTTAGAGGCGATTGTTCAATATACATATACTCTTAATAAAAATATTGGTTTTTTTGAAAATACATATTATTCAACAGTTGAGACTATAAATGAAAAATTAGAATCATTAACTGCAAAAGTATTAAAAGAAGAAAAGGAAAATTTGGATATAAGTTCAACAATAGATAATATACAAGGTCTTTTGGTCGATTTATATAGATAAAGGAGAAAATTATGATTGAAGAAAAAAAGGAAGATTTATATGAGGTAGAATTTGATACTTTAAAACAAAAGGAAGTAGAAAATTTTGAAGATAAAACAATTTTGTTAAATTCTAAATTAGATGTAAGTGTAACAATAGGTAGTAGTCAAAAAAGTATAAAGGAAATATTATCTCTTAAAGAAGGAGATGTAATAGAGCTTGAAAAAACTATTGATGAAGATTTAGATATTAATGTTAATGATGAAATGATAGCTAATGGAGAGAGTATTAAATTAGGAAATAAAATTAGTGTAAAATTAAGCTCTTTGAAAAAGAATAAATTAAAGATATAGGTGTAGAAAAAATATAATCTACACCTATTATTTTGTGATAAATACGAAAAAGGCTAAATTATTTATTAAACTAGCCGATAATTATTAATATATGAAATAAAAAGTTGGGGGCATAATATGAAGATAGATTCTATTAGAACTAATAATATGATAAATGTATATAAACAGCAAAAACGTTATGAAAATGTAAATGTAACAAAAAAAGAAATAAAAGATAAAGTAGAAATATCTGATGCTGCTAAACATTTAAATAAAATAAAAAATGATAATGAAAATGTTAATTTAGATAAGATTAATGAAATAAAAAATAGAATAAATAATGGAACTTATAATGTTGATAGCAAGAAGTTAGCTAAAAAAATTATTGAAATTATAAAAGGAGAATAATTTAAATGGATTCTGGTTTAAAAATAATAATTTTTGAAGAAAAAAAGATTTTACAAGAATTAATGGAATTATTGGACAAGCAGTATAATTTAATCTTATCTAATGAAGTATTAGAATTAGATAAATTAAATGAGGATATAGAATTAATAGGCAAAAAGTTGGCAACTATTGAAATCAAGAGAAGAGATATAGTTAAAGACAATAATTTCAAAGAACTAATTGAAAATAGCAATGATAAGCATATTGAAGATGTTTATGAGGAAATTAAGAGTCTACTTAGAAATATAGAGTTACAGAAAGATACTAATCATATTCTTATAAAACAAAGATTATTTTTTACAAATAAAATGATAAATGTTATAAAGCCTTCAAAAAATATAGGTACATATAATTCATATGGAAATGTAAGATAGGAGATTATTATGTCAGGTTTATTAGGAACTTTACAAACAGCAAAATCAGGAATGGCTGCAAGTCAAATAGCAATACAAACAACATCACATAATATAGATAATTTAAATACACCAGGATACTCAAGACAAAGAGTGGAACAGGCAGCTAGTAGACCTTATACTTCAATTGGTTATAACAGTCATAATGGACCAGGTCAAATTGGAACAGGTGTAACTATTAATGATGTAACAAGAATAAGAAATACTTTTTATGATTTTCAATTTAGAAGCGAAAGTCATGTATATGGAGAAGTAAAGGTAAAGAATGAGTATTACAGAAATATGGAGAATATTTTTGATGAGCCATCAAAAAATTCTATATCAGCATCTATTAATGATTTTTTTAATGCTTTAAATGAATTATCTAAAGATCCAAATAGTGATGGAGCAAAAAATGTAGTAATAGAAAAGGCAAAGTTTTTAAGTAACAATATTAATAGTGTTAATTCTAAACTTGAAATATTACAGGAACAATTAAATTCTCAGACAAATAATATTGTATCAGATATAAATAACAAAATTTCATCAATAAAAGAATTAGATAAGAATATAAAGTTAATTCAAGGGGCAGGAAAATCACCTAATGATTTATTAGATCAAAGAGATAATCTTATGGATGATTTAAGCTTTAAAATAAATGTTAATGATGACTTAGTAAAAGCAGTATTTGATGTTGAAGGAAAGGATTCTAACGTTCAAGATGCCGATTTAAATGCCTTAAAAGCTAAAATAGGAGAAAAAAGCTTAGGTGGTGAATTAGGCGGAACTAAATTTATGAATGATGAAATAGAAAAATATAAAAATAAATTAAAAACATTGGCTAATACTATAATTACTAATATAAATAATGTATATAAAGGTTCAGATAAATCAAAATTAGATATATTTGTAACAGGAAGTAATGGCAAACTTATTGATGTAAATTCTAATATTTCAGAAGATGTAACTAAATTAGAAATGACATCTAATAAAGCTTTAGAATTACATAGTTTACAAAATAATAAAGTAGATATAGATGGAAAAAATATTACGGTAGGTAGCTACTATAATAGTACTATTCAAGAATTAGGACAATCTTCACAAAGGGCAATAAAAGAAGAAATTAATAATAGTAAGCTTTTAGCTAGTATAGATAAATCTAGGATGAGTGTTTCAGGTGTTTCTATGGATGAAGAAATATTAAATTTAGTTCAGCTGCAACATGCTTACAATGCAAGTGCTAAGGTAATTTCAACTATAGACTCATTACTAAATGTAGTGATAAATGGATTAATTAAGTAGGGGGATAATATATGAGAATAACAAATAACAGTATTATGAGCAGTTATTTAAGGGATGTTCAAAATAATCTTCAAAATATGGATAGAATAAACGAAAAATTAAATACGGAAAGACAGGTTAATAAAATATCTGATGATCCATTTAAAACAGTGAAAATACTTAATATACAAAATGAGATACAAAACAATGAAAAATATAATTATAACTGTGATGAAATTACAGGATGGCTTGATATTACAGATGAATCTTTAGATAGGATAGCTAATTTAAGTAGCGATATTAAAACTAAGTTGACATCTATAAGTGGAGCTTTTGGAAAAAATGAAATAGCAGCTGTTAGAGCAGAGGTTAATGAAAAGATTAAACAAATAGGAGAAAATTTAAATACAACTTATGCTGGAAAATATATTTTTGGGGGACAACTTACAGATTCTAAACCTATAAATACAAATATAGATGAAAATGGTATTGTTTCATTATCAATAGAAAATAAAGATGATGATAAATTGAATAAGAAGCTAACAAGTGCAATTTCTAGTGGTCTTAATATAAATTATAACCTTACAGTTAATGATATAACTGGAGGAGAAGAAGGTTTAAAATTATTTAAAGATTTAAGTGCAGCTTTAAATGGAGACTCAGTAGATATTGATAAAATAGGTAAACTATCTACAAAAATAGATAATTATATGAATGATATATTAAATAATAGATCAATTGTTGGAGCTAGAACTAATACAATTGATAAAGTAAAGGATACTAATGATCAAAATATTTTATCTATGAAAGAAAGTTTATCAAATATGCAGGATGTAAATTTCACAAAGGAATTTATGCATTTAAAAGAGGCACAAATGGCATATACAGCAAGTTTACAAGTTGGAGCTAAATTAATTCAAGGTACTCTACTAGATTATTTAAGATAGGAGATATTTTATGAAGGTAGTATTTAAAAAAGGAATACCAGGATTTGAAAATATTAATGAATTTAAAATTAAAGATTTAGAAAATAATAAATTTAAAATAATAGAATCATTAGATAATGAAATAAGTTTTGCAACAGTTAATCCTTTTGAAATTTATAATGAGTATGAAATTGATTTAAATGATGAAACCATTAAAGAATTACAAATAGAAGATCCTAAGGATGTTATGCTTTTAACTATTATAACTTTAGGAAAAACTTTAGAAAGTAGCACTATTAACTTAAAAGCACCATTAGTTATTAATGTTAAAAGTAAACTTGGTAAACAATTTATAATACAAGGGGATAAATACAATACTAAGCATCCTTTAGTTAGGAGAAATTAATATGTTAGTAGTTACAAGAAAAAAAGATGAATCTATATTAATTGGTGATGATATAGAAATTAAAATAACCAAAATAGAAGATGGAAGTGTAAAAATAGCTATTGAAGCACCAAAAGATGTAACAATTCTTAGAAAAGAAGTATACGAAAGAGTAAAGGAAGAAAATAAAAAAGCTGTTAGTAGTAATTTAAATTTATTAAAAGATCTAAAATAGGAGGACTAAAATGTATAGCGGTAGTAATAATCCATATAATGCATATAAAAATAATACTATAAATATGGCTTCTAAAGATCAACTTCTTTTGATGTTAGTTGATGGAGCAGTTAAATATACAAAAATAGCAAAACTTGCTATTGAAAAGAAAGATATAGAAAAAGCTCATAAGGAGTTAGTTAGAGTACAAGATATATTTACAGAACTTATGTCAACTTTAGATAGAAGCTTAGGAGAAGATTTTGAAAATCTTTTTAATTTATATGATTTTATAAAAAGTAAATTAGCAGAAGCTAATATTAAAAAAAATATTCAAATAATAGATGAAGTGCTACCTCTTATTGAAGAGGTTAGAAATACTTGGTATGAAGTAAGTAAAAAAGCAAAAGGCTTATAAAAAGGAGGGAGAAATATGTCCTCAATAAATTCAAATACTAATTCAGTCAATAATACAAATAGAATAACTGGTATGGCAACAGGTATGGATATTGATCAAATGGTTAAGGGTATGGTTTCAAGGGATCAGGCTAAAGTTAATAGCGTAGAACAAAAACAAAAAATAAATGAATGGAAACAAGAAAAGTATAGAGATGTCATTAAAAGCGTTAAAGGATTATATGACAAATATTTTTCAATAGGATCTAAGGATTCAATAATGGCTAGTAAAGTATATAGTTCAAATACTATAAATAGTTCTAATAGTTCAATAATAAGTGCAACTGCTGGTTTAGGAGCTACTAATATTAATTATAATATGAGGGTAGATAAAATAGCTAAGTCCGCAGAGTTACAAAGTTCTAAGGTTAACTTAACTAAAGATACTAAAATATCCGATTTAGGACTTGCTGATACTAAGATAAAAATAAATGATGTGGATATTGATTTAAAAGATGCAAAAAATATTAGTGATGTAATAAATACAATTAATAATAAATTTCCTAAAAATGATGTACAAGCTTCCTTTAGTGAAATGACTGGAAAATTTACTATAAAAACTAGCAAAACAGGAGTATCTTCAGAACTTAAATTTGAAGGAGATTTATTTGAAAAATTAGAGTTAAAAAATGAAGACAAATTAGTTGGAAACAGTGGAACTGTAAATGGAAGCAATAGCATTATAAAAGTTTTTGATGTAGAAGGCAAAGATATAAGAACTATAGAAAATGAAAGCAATACTTTTACTATAGATAATATTACATATAGTGTAAATGGGGTAAGTAAAGAGAATATTTCAATAACTTCAAAAACTGATACCTCAAGTGCAGTAGAAAAAATGAAAGACTTTGTTGAAGAATATAACAAAGTTATTGATAACATATATGATTTAGTAACAGAAAAGAAAAATAGAGATTATAAGCCTCTTACACAAGAACAAAGAGATGATATGAAGGAAGAACAAATTAAAAAATGGGAAGATAAAGCAAAAAAAGGTATCCTAAGAAATGATAAAGAAATGAGACAATTCATGGATGGAATTAGGTCTTCAATATCTGGAGTTATAGAAAGCACTGGATTCACATTAAGTGATATTGGAATAAAACCAAATGATGATTATAATAAGCAAGGACAATTAATTCTTGATGAAGATAAATTTAAAGAGGCATTAGAGAAAAATGGAGAAAATGTATTTAAAACTGCAACAGAAGCTTTTTCTAAAATTAAAGATATTACTTATAATTATGCTGGAAGTTCTTCAGGGTTGTTTTTAAAGAAAGCTGGAATGAATAATTCTTCTACAGAAGTAAATAATCTTTATTCTAATGAAATAAGAAAACAGGAAATTTATATAAAAGAGTTAAAGAATAAGATGCAACAAAAGGAAGATAAGCTTTATAAAAAGTTTGCACTTTTAGAATCAAATATGAGTAAGATTAATGCACAGTTAAGTTATCTTATGAAATAATAGAGGTTTTAAATATGATAAATTTATATAAAAATATTTCTTTGGACATAATAGATATTTTAAATGAAGATGATATAGATAATGAAAAATTAGAGTATAACATAGAGAAAAGACAAAAGATTATTGATAGTTTAAATAGTGATAGTTTAAAATATTTTAAAAATCATTATAAAAATTCTGAAATAATAGAATTAGATAATAAAATAAAGAGTTTATTAGAAGAAAAAATTATAGAAGTTAGAAAAGAATTAAATTTATATAGAGTTAAAAAAAGTGTGAATGCTGTTTATGTAAATATGAATAAAAATAATTTGAATATTTTTTCAAAAAAAGTGTAAAGCAAAAAATATATTTGCCGATATATATAATATAAGGTTAATTAATCTTATAACAAAAGACAAGGATGTCGACAAATTTTAAATACTAAGGAGAGTAAAAAATATGAGAATTAACACAAATATGAATGCTATGACAGCATTAAACGCAATGAGCAAAAATACAGCTTTAGCTGGAACATCAATGGGAAAAATATCTTCAGGATTAAGAATTAACAAAGCTGGAGATGACGCAGCAGGACTTGCAATATCAGAAAAAATGAGAAGCCAAATTAGAGGATTAGATCAAGCATCAAGAAATACTCAAGATGGTGTATCAATGATTCAAACAGCAGAAGGTGCAACAGAAGAAATCGGAAACATAGCTCAAAGAATGAGACAACTTGCAGTTCAATCATCTAATGAAACAAATTCAGGTTCAGATAGAGCAAAGATTGCAGAAGAGTTAACTCAATTACATAAGGAAATTGATAGAATTGCAGATTCAACTCAATTTAATGGTAAGAACTTATTAAATGGAGAAACAAAAATTGGAGAAAAAACAACATATACTGCACAATCAGGATATTCTATAACAGGATTAGATGTAACTGGAGTTGCAGCTGGAGATATTAAAATGACAACTGCAGATAGTTCTGGTAACACAAGTATCACTGTTAAAGTAGGAACAGCAACTTATACAGGAACAGGCACTGGCGGAACAGGTAAATTACAAGCTGGAACATATGAATTAACTGATAGTACTACTGGTAAGAAAATGACATTAAAATTAGATACAGCTGAAACAAAAGCTGAAACTGATAAGAAAGTTGGAGCTACAACATTAACTAATGTTAATGGAGAAGAAGTTAATTTACAAATTGGAGCTAATGCAGGAGAACAACAAGAATTAAAAGTTAAAATTGATAATTTAGGAACAACAGCATTAGGAATAGATAAAGATGCTATAGATTCAATGAAAGCAGAGGGAGCAGCTGGAACAACTGCAGCAAAAACAATGATAACTACTTTAGATAATGCTTTAGAAAAAATAAATACTTCAAGAGCTAACTTTGGAGCAGTACAAAACAGATTAGAAAGTGCTCAATCAAACTTAAGCACTTCAAGTGAAAACTTAACTGCAGCTGAATCAAGAATAAGAGACGTTGATGTGGCTAAAGAAATGATGACATTATCAAAATACAACTTATTAACACAAGCATCACAAGCTATGGCAGCTCAAGCTAAAAGTCAACCAGAAGGAATAATGCAATTATTAAGATAGATAAGTAGATATTTAAAAGGATAAAGCTTTTAGCTTTATCCTTTATTATATAAATATTTTTATATTGTTATTAATTCATTTTTTACTTTAA
>NZ_AVSV01000035.1 GCF_000498355.1 Clostridium sp. Ade.TY
ATAAATCTTAATTACTTTTTTTTTGTTTTTTTGTTTTCCCTATTTACATTTATTATTATATAATAATAATTATCCAATGTAAATACTTTTTTTAATTTTTTTCTAAAAAATTATTTTCCCTTATTTATTCACAAAAATCTTATTTTTTTACATAAACCTTACTTTTTTACATATTTTATAATATTATATTAATGTAACAAGTATTTAAAAGGAGGTATTTATGGATAATCATAAACGTAATAAAATTTACTTAAGAAATAAAAAGAAACAACTTAGAAAAAACCGTATTATTAGAAATAGAATTATATTCTTTACTATTTTAATACTTCTAATAAGTTGCATCGGTTATGCTTCATATAAATTTATTAGTAATAAAAATACGCCTAATAAAGATATAGCATCAACATCTTCTAATGATAAAAATAATGAACAGATTACGAAAGAACCTGTAAAAAAAGATATTTTAATATCTTTTGCTGGTGATTGTACATTAGGAACTGATACAACTTTTGATCAATCAACAAGTTTACCAGCAGCAGTAAAGGAAAATGGGAATGACTATTCTTACATATTTAAAAATGTTAAACCTATATTTGGCAAAGATGATTATACTCTTGTTAACTTAGAAACTACTTTTACTAATGCTAACGAAAAATTTGATAAAGGATCTGCTGTTCAATTCCACTTTAAAGGTCCAAAAACATATGCTAATATGTTAACTGAAGGTTCTATCGAAGGAGTTACTGTTGCAAATAATCATATATATGACTATGGACAAAAAGGATTTAATGATACTATTAAAGCTTTAGAAGAAAAGAAAATAGATATAACTGGTGAAGGGCATATAATAAGAAAAACTATAAATGGAATTAAATTTGGCTTCTTAGGTTATCAAGCATGGGATAATAGTGAAAATACTAAATCTAAAATAAAAAAAGACATTGATGATTTAAAAGCAGAAGGAACTCAAGTAATAATTCCTTATTTTCATTGGGGTGTTGAAAGAGATAATAAACCTACAGAATATCAAATTGATTTAGCTCATTTTTCAATAGATAATGGAGCAACTATGGTTTTAGGTTCACATCCTCACGTAATACAAAGCCTTGAGAATTATAAAGGTAAACTTATTGCATATTCACTTGCAAACTTTGCTTTTGGAGGTAATTCAAACCCTCAAGATAAAAGAACTTTCATTTTACAAGCAAAATTTAATTTTAATGATAATGATTTAGGAAATATAGACTTTAAAGTTTTACCAGCAACAATATCATCTGTTTCAAATAGAAATGATTATGTTCCTACTTTAGCCAAAGGCGAAACTGGAAAATCAATACTAAAATTTATAAATAATCTATCTCCAACTTTGGATGGGAAAATTTCAGAAAGTTATTTTGAACTTTCTAAATAAAAAAGGTGTAGTATTTTCTACACCTTTTTTAGTTCATTATTATAATCTATTCTTTGTATTTTATTCCATTCAAACTTTTTTCTTTTATATGATATTACACCTAATATTCTATATAATGAACATAATTGTCTATATCCAAAGCATTCTATAATACTAAATAATATAAATACTAATGTAGTTTTAATGCTCATTAAGCTTTTAAACATATATCTTTCTAAAATTATAGCTGATATTGATATTATTGTACTATAAATTATATACATAAACATAAATGTTTTAAAGAAATCCCAATTTATAATACCTATACTATAACTAAGTATTATAACTATTAATCCCAAAATTTCAATTATACAAGATAACATTTCATATATAAAATAATACATAAAAGAAAATATCCCAACTATTCCATACCTAATATTAAGGAATATATACTTATGCCCTAATAAACTTTGCATAAGACCAGTATGCCATCTTTTCCTTTGATTTTTTAAATCTTTATATCTCTCTGGAGCTTCTGACCAGCATATAGCGTTAGGATTATATTGTATTTTATATTTTCTTTTATTTTTTCTATAAAAAGAGTGTAATTTAATTATAAGGTCCATATCTTCGCCTATACACCCTAAGCTATATCCCCCAACATTTACTACTGATTGTTTTTTAAAGAGGCCAAAAGCACCTGAAACTATTAAATTACCATTAAACCTATTAAACCAAACTCTATTTGTTAAAAACACTCTATAATATTCTATAAGTTGAAAAATAACTATAGCCTTTTTAGGTGTTTTAATTCTTTTAATTTCCCCATTATCAATCACTGCACTGTTTGATACTTTTATATTACCACCTACAGCAATAGTTCTATCATCTTCTATTATTGGTTCAATAATATTTTTAAGTGAATCATAATTTAACATAGAATCTGCATCTAATGATACAAAATAAGGATATTTAGATGCATTTATTCCTGTATTAAGTGCATCAGCTTTTCCACCATTTAATTTATCAATTAAAGTTATTTTAACTTCATCTTTATTTTCATAAATATTAATTATTTCTTTGCTTCTAATTAATTTTCTTATAGGTCTTTTAACTTTTTTTAATCCAAATTCTGTTATAATTTTTTCAACTGTTTTATCAGTAGATCCATCACTTATTATTATTATTTCAAATATTGGATAATCTAATTTTAATAATGATTTAATACAATTTAATATAGACTTTTCTTCATTATAAGCGGGAACTAATATAGATATGGGAGGATAATTATTTTCCTTTTCTATTTTTATAATATTTTTATATCTTTTTTTATAAATATGATTATTTAAATTAACCATAGAGTATATAGTTGAAATAAAAAATATTATTGAATAAATAAATATATAATACATAAATAATATATTTATAAAAATAAGTATATTTTTAAACATTCTTATTCCCCTTCATATTTTGTTGATGCTACTTCTAATAAAGCATCTTCATTTTTTATATTAATAGCATATAACAAAATTTCACTTGCATACTTATCACATTTTCTATTAACAGCTTGTACCAAATCAGCTTCATTATTAAAGTTTAATAATGAATTAGCAGAATTAAACCTTACATACCAATTAGCATCTGTTATACTATTTAATAATTCATTTAAAACAGTATTATCCTTATAATTTTTTAAAGCTTTTGCAGCTAATGCCCTAAACTCCCATTCATTTGAATTTAAGTTTAAAATTAAAGTTTCTTTTGCATCTTCAAATTTTACTTTTTCAAAATAATTTAAAATATTTATTTTTAATTCTCTATTTTCATATCTATCATTTAATATTTTTAAAAACTTATTTGAAGCTAACTTAAAATTATTATTAGAATAGTGATTTGTTATTATAATTTTTATTTCTACGCTAAATCTATCAAAATTAAATAATAATTGCTCATTTAATAACTCCATATTACCTTTGAAATTACCTATTACATCTACAAATATTTTTTTATTTATATTAGATTCAATATCTGATATTGCTTTTAAAGCCTCTATAAATACTTTACAATTTCCTATTTTAGAAATTGAATCTAAAACATTAAATCTTAAATAAATTGATTTTGTATTTACTGCTTTTTTTATAAAATCATTTATATAGTCTTTATCTTGTCTATATTCTCCAAGCAAAAATATTATATATGCTTTTTTCATTTCATTTGTATATTTATAATTTTTTATAAGTTTTCTAATATAATCCTCAAAGTATTCCATATATCTTTTAACTTCCAAATTATATCCATATTTATTATTAAATTCTATAATAGTGTCATTAAACACATCTTCATATTTTTTTATTTTAATTTTTGACTTTATATATAATATTTCATCATATATATTTTTTGATTCACTTATACTGTTTAAACTTAATAAAACCCTTTTTTTAAATTTTTCTTTTATTTTATCTTTTTGTTTTTTCCTACTTTTAAATATAATATTATCAATTAACATATATAAAGTTGCACATAAAATTATATATACAAAAAATTTAACACTATCAAATACATATATTATAAATCCCAAGTGTATTTCTCCTATTTTAATTTATTTAAACTTTTCCTGTATCATATAGTATGATTTTTTAAGTCTTTCATGATATTCAGGTTTCACCCATGATTTAAGATCAAAAGTTTTACTATTAGCTCTTACATTTATTTGATTATTTTTATCTTTTATAGTTGCACCTATTTTTATATTATTAATTTTAAAAGGTACAAATTTAAAGTTTTCATAATAATCATCTTGTATCTTACTTTGAGATGGATCCATAAAATTTAACATTCCATATGGTATTCTTACTTCAACAAAATTTTCTCCATATAAAAAATCAGAAGCTGAATTATATTGTTTATCATTAGGATTACTATTTCCATATATAAGCTTCCCAACTTCTACCTCTATCTCATTTATAAAATTTTCTTTTTCTGCATGAGTTTTTGGTCTTAAATACCTAAAAACTTTTGAAAATTTATCAATATCCTTTTTATTATGAATAACATCTGGTCTCACTTTTAATTTTGATTTACTTTTTATAAAAGTTTGTAGATTATAATATTCATGGACTAATAAACTAGAATTATTTTTACCATTTATATTTATTAAAAAATCAACTTCACTTTCAAAGTCTAAATTATATTCACTACTTTTTAAACTTCCAGACTTAGGAGTAATATCTAAATCTATAAATATTTTCTTCCCATTTATATTGAAATTATTTTCTCCCTTTACCATAAAGTAAATATATTCTGAATCATTTTTAGCAGATATAGATAAATTTTCTGTTTTGCTAACTATATCATTTTCCGTCCATTCTTCTATGCTATTATCCAAATATGCTACGCATCTATCTTTTCCGCTTTCAAAATCTAAAATACCATAGGATTGATTATAACTTGTACTATCTTTCCAATAAGTATTTCCATCTAAAATAGTAAAATCTTTATTATTCCATGATGTTTTATACCACCCATCTTGCCATTCATTTATAATACTCCCTGAAAAGCCTAATTCATTTATTATATTGTAAAGTTTTATTATAAATTCTCCTTGTTCTTTTTCTGTAAGATACATTTTATCTCCATAATAAGTTCCACTCCTACTAGTTGATGCTCCATATTCACTTATTACTACAGGCTTCTTTTGATTATCGTTAATATCTTTTAATACAGACTTTATATTATCTTCATTATCTAAATTATTTAAATATGTTTCATCTAAATTAAAAGAAACAAATAATCCTGTTTCAAATTTTTCTGTTCCATTTATATTGTTCAAATCTACATATCTCTTATCATTTTTACTATTATTTTCTTTGCTTGTTAAATATTGCACGGATGATAAAAATGTTATAAGTTTTTGACTTCCATATCTCTTACTTTCATAACCAATAACATAGTCACCAATTTTAGCTAAATAACTTTCAAAATTAGAAGCATTTTTTTCAGTATACAAATATTCTCCATTAAAAGAATTATTAGAATTCATTATTTCATTATATATAATATCTTGTACCGCCCAATCTATACCAATTGTATAAGCAATAACATATTTTGATAAATCCTTTTTATATTCTCCAAATAATAATTTATTAGTATTATTGAATTTATTCCCATGTATAGAATCAATTACAAAACTTGAATATTCCATAAATTTTTCTTCTAAATCCTTACTTTGTATATCTTTCCCTTCTTTTAGAGCAAGCTCATCATATCTTATTCCCTGAATTATATATAACGGTTTATCTTTTCCATCATTAAATTCATATAAAGCATCATAAAAACTTGTTGGCATTAAGTCCTTTACTCTTATAGTGTTTACATTCATTTCATATATCTGATTTATCCATTTTAAGTATTCATCTTTAGTTATATTATCTTCATTAGGAACTTCTCCTGGTTTAACAGCCTCTAAATTTATACCCTTAATTTTAAACTTTTCAAAATTATTACCATTAGAGAGTAATATGTCTTTACCATTAGTTTTTATAATATAATTAACATCACTATATTCTGTTGGTTTTTCCTTTAAGCTATATTTATATCCTGTTATAAGTATAAATATAATAGTACAAAAGATTAAAAACTTTTTCACACTTTCCCTCTCTCTTTAATTTATTTTGTCCATTTATATAATTTTTCTATATTTTCATCTAGCCATTTTCCACGTTGTATTAAAAATCCCTTTAACTTTTCTATCTCTTCCTCATAAGTAATAGCTTGTGATTTATTAGCTTTAGAGTATTTAGGATTTTCTTTAAAATATTCCTTAAGCTTTTGTGGATTATTATTTAATTCTTTAAAGTTAATACCTCCATATTTAACAAATGCCTCTGCTTCATTACAAAGTTCAATAGGCCATACGCTAAAGTTTCTATTTTTTGCTTCATCTATTTCTTTAACTGCATCATCAATTTTTTTCAATAAATATTCATCACTTAAATATGTGTTCCTAAGTATTTTATATCTTCCAATTAAGCTTGTAACAAATAATTTATCTTCAAGAAGTCTATCAAACCACGAGGTTTGATTCATATAAAAACCATCTGAAATATAATAATCACCTGTAACTGTATTATTTCCCATCGCTATATTAAAATCCCAAACAGGACCAGCCTTTATTTTATCCCCATAGTCTTTATAAAAATATGTGCTAAAAACTCCAGCATCTGTATTTTGAAAAAATTCATTTATAATATAATAATCAATAAAGGTATTTTCATCTATATACTTTCTAAATCCCTCTTTTTGATCATTAAACTTCTCTCCATATAATACTCTCTCAAACTTACTAATTTCTCTATTTATATAATCTACATTTCCTTCTGTAATAATCTTTTCATTTGGATATCTAGAAATTACTCCATTATCATATATATAAGTCTGCTTTCCATATGTTCTAAACTCAACATCATTTTTCACTCTATCCTTAGATGCAATAAAGCTTGTCTGATCTGATTCTTTATATCTTTCATTAATATCAACTCTATCATCACCAATTTTTATTTTTTCAATCATTAAATAAAGTCCCTTATAATGTTCTTTCTTTATATCATTTCCTCCATCATTAATTACAAACACTTCACAAAATTTAGTCCTTGGTGCATATTCCATTATTTCTCTTGATACAGAGTATGCTAAATAATTTCGAATTAATGATTTATCAGCAAACGGACCATTTAATACCCAATCTGACTCCTTTGGCATATCTATAACCTTTTTATTTCTTTTTTCCCCATTTTCTTTTATAAGTTCTATAGAATATTGAAGTTTGGGATAGTTAGCTGATGAATTTCCTCTTATTTTTATATTTATATCTGATACTAATTCTGGTTCATCACTTAAATAATTTAAAACTTTTTCTTCATTATTAAATATTTTTATATCTCCTCTTACTTTTTTATCTCTATTTAATTTTTCATTACCTGTATTTATGACTACTATAGGTAAATTAAAACCAAAATCATCTTTAGACCTTTGAATCTTAACCACCTTATCTGAATTATCTTTTATTTTATAGAAATTTAAAGTAATCACCAGTACTATAGATAAAATTATAAATGAAAAAGCTAATATTACATTAAATATAGTTTTTTTCATTTCACATTCACCTACCCTATTGTCTCACCATTTTGAGCAACTATATTCACAACATCTATATCTCCAATATTATAAATTTTTTCTACTATATTTTTATCATTATTATTTTTTATTTTTATTTGATAAATTAACTCTATAATATTTCCTGATGAATTTTTTGCTCTTAATTGACATCCTTTAAATTCATTAAATATACACTTCATAACTTCTTCTTCTCTATTTCTGGATCCTCTTATAATGATAATATACCTATCTTCCCTACCTATACCACCTAGACTAAATATAGTTAAAACTATACATATGAATATAGACCCAACTATAGCTATCATATAATTTTGAGTACCTGTACAAAGACCAACTGCTATGCACCAAAAAATATATGAAGTATCCCTTGGATCTTTTATTGCCGTACGGAAACGCACTATAGAAAGTGCTCCAACCATACCTAAAGATAAAGCTATATCACTTCCAATAACAAGCATTACTATAGTAGTTACTAATGTTAACATTACTAAAGATATATTAAATTTTCTATTATATAAAACTCCACTAAATGTAACTTTATAGGTAAAAAAAATAACAAATGCTAATATTAATGCAATTGTTAAAATCTCTACTGATTTAAACAAATTTATATCTCCTTTATTAGAAGATAAATAATTATAAATTATTTCTTTCATTTAAAAACTCACTTTCATAAAAACTTATTTACTATTTACGCTAAATAATTTTCAAAAAATTTTCTACCGGAACAATATTTGCTAAGAGATTGATATATCATATCTTTTCCACTCAATAAATCAGATATCCAGCAAAATAATTCACCATCATATTTAACTTCCAGCAACGCATCATAATTATTAAATACAGGTGTCATAATTACATTATCTGAAAATAAATCAAAATCTGTTTCATTTGACCTAATATCACTATCTAATGTTACTCTTATTCTATTTTCTTTATGAAGATATGCTCTTCTATTATATTCAACTAAAACAACAGGTTGATATTGTCCAATTGTCATTATGTTATAAGCTGTTCTAGCAATATCATTATCATATTTAAGTAAAACAGCATAATTTTTATTTATTAATTCTTTTGCATCATCTCTACTTATTGTTGTCGTCTCTTTTATTTGATTTATATTTAACTTTCTTTTTATTTCAAGTTTAACAGTCTGATCATTCGTATTATAAATTCTAAGTCTTATTTTTTTTCTTATTTCTTCTCCGTTTATTTTTCCATAATAATCCGAATTATCAATAGAATCAAAATACAAACTTCTAATACTGTATCCATATCCCTTATTGTTTGAATCACTAGTTAATATCATTTTAAATAAATCTAGTAATCTAAAATATTCAGACTCACTTATTATATATTTAAGTTCTCTTCTGCTTACCTTCAATTTCTCACCTCTTTCCATAGCAGTGTTTCCAATTATTGCAATAATTTTAATTATTTTATAATATTTTTTATTAATTATACTATATTTATAAGCATTTTGTAAACAAACAACGATTTTTATGTATTAAATGTTAAATTATCCAGTTTTTTTAACACTTTATTAAATTGTTTATATATGTTTTAATTAAATTTATGGTTTATTTCCAATTAATAGGATATTTAGTAGTATTACTCATACTTAATATTCAAAAAACAATAGTATTTAATGTTAGATTTGGAGTAGTTTTTCAACAGGAAATCTTAGTTAGATTATGTGTTGGTATATTAGAAATAATTGTAGGTTATAGATATTTAAAATATCTTAAATTAGGATATTGAAATATGTTAATTTATTTTTATAATTAGTATTGTCCAAAAATTATTTTACTAATAAGTAATATTTTTTTACAAAAAAATAAGAGCTTAAAAGTTAAACTTTTAAGCTCTCTTAAACAGATTAAAAACTATCTGTTGTTATTTCTTTGGTTTTTCTTAGCCATTCTACATTCTTTACATCTTACAGGCTCATTATCGAATCCTTTTTCTTTGTAGAATGCTTGTTCTCCTTCAGTGAAGATGAACTCTTTACCGCAATCTTTACATACTATTGTTTTATCCATTCTAAATTCCTCCTAGTTAAAGACCTTACTTAATTATAAATTCTCTAAAAAGGAGAAAATTATAACTTAATTAAACATCTTTAATAACTTAATATTTTTTTGTATTTCTACTCTATTTAGTGTATCATACTTAAATATAATAATCAAGTTTTTTACAAAAAATAATTAATATTTTAAATTTTAAAAAAATTCAAAATATTAATTTAGAAATTTTAATAAATATGAAAATAGCAGACACTAAAAATATTTAGCATCTGCTATTTTCTAGTCTTAATTTATATTAACCAAAATATCTATCTAATACACCTTTAAATGCTCTTCCATGTCTTGCTTCATCTTTACACATTTCATGTACTGTGTCATGGATTGCATCTAAGTTTAATTGTTTAGCAAGTGTTGCTAATTCTTTCTTTCCTTCACATGCTCCAAATTCAGCATCTACTCTTGCTTGTAAGTTTTTCTTTGTATCTGCTTCTAATACTTCTCCTAAAAGTTCAGCGAATTTTGCAGCGTGTTCTGCTTCTTCAAATGCAGCTCTCTTATAGATTTCTGCTACTTCTGGGAATCCTTCTCTATCTGCTTGTCTTGACATTGCAAGGTACATTCCAACTTCTGTACATTCTCCCATGAAGTTTGCTCTTAATCCTTCTACTATTCTTTCATCTACTCCTTTAGCAACTCCGATTCTATGTTCATCAGCCCAAGCCATTTCTCCTTCTTGAACTTTGAATTTATCAGCACTAGCTCCACATACTGGACATTTTTCTGGTGCAGCTTCTCCTTCATAAACATATCCACAGATTGTACATACAAATCTTTTCATAATTAACTCCTCCTCATATTCAACCCATTTTTATATACATTATAATCTAGTATTTAAGTAACAATAAATTATAATCTATATATTTTTTGGATTAAGAAAAACTTATTTCTTACTACGCTTGTTATTATATAATAATAATTATTAGTTGTAAATATTTTTTTCTTAATCATTTGTGAACTTAATTTTAATTTAAAGTATATTTTTTACATATATAAAGGAAATAGTCTAAATATTTCCTTTATATACATTATATCTAAATTTTCCTTAACATTCTACATATTAATGTATTTTTCATAATTTTAAATCTCTATCTAACTTCTTTTCCAAAGGGCATAAGTGAAAGTTTTGCAATTTTTAAACTTTGTGCCGCAAATGGTATACCAATTATAGTTATACATAAAAGTACTGCACTTAATAAGTTTGCTAAACACATAGCAAGTCCGCCAAATATTATCCAGAATATATTCATTATAAGACTTACTCCATTATCATTTACTGTAACTACATCTTTCCCAAATGGTGCTAATTGAAGTTTTGCCATTTTAAAACACTGTAATCCAACTGGTATTCCTATTATTGTTATACACCATAATACTCCTATAAGTAACCATCCTATTGAATTAAATAGTCCACCAAATATTATCCATATAATATTTCCAAGACAACTCATTTTATATCACTCCTTTTCAAACAATTTAAATGCATTATAAATTATTCTATTATATATTATTAAAAAATTACAATAAAACTTTTTTAAATATATTAAAATGAAAACAAACCTAAGATTAATCTTAGGTTTATTTTCATATTTTTAATAATTAAATATTACATTTAAACTATATATTATATAATTCCATTATCTTTTTACATTCTTCTTTTATGGCATCTTTTATTTCTTGTGGCTCTAACACTTCACAAAAAGATCCCATTTCTAATATCCATTTAATTATATCCGTCTTTCCTTCTATAATTCCATTATATATAAGATATCCATCTTTTTTATTATCTTGAAAATGCTCTTTTTCTACCCATATATGTTCTTTAAAGCATTTTGCATAAGGATAATATATTTTAAGTTTTAAATTATATGTATTAGTATCACTATATATACCTATCCTTCTTCTCAAATAAGCTTTAACATCAAATCCATCATTTTCAAAACTTTCATTTAATTCTTCTAAGTTACTTATTCTTACTAATTTAAAGTTTCTAACTTCTTTCCTATGCTCACAAAATGCTACTATATAATTAGCTCCTTCATATATATAAATTCCATAAGGATGAATTATTCTAATCATTTCCTCATCACTTATATTGGAATATTTTATTTTAATCTTCTTCTTATGTACTATTGAATTATTTACTACTTTCCACTTATCTTTTAAATCATCAGTATATCTATTTATTCTTCTATACTGTGCTGTGGCACAATTATTCCAAAACTTATTACCTTTTCCTCCATAACTTGCTAACACCTTTAATATTCCTGAATTAAAATCCTCTTTTAAAGGAAAAGCTCCTCTTTCAAGACAATTAATACCAAGTTCAAGTGCTATAGCCTCATCTTCACTTAACCCTACTTTTATTGAATTGGTATACTCATCTATACTATAACCTCCATACCTTCCTCTCTCTTCCTTTATGTTTATTCCTGCCATACAAAGATCCTCTTTGTATCTACTAATTTGCCTAACATCAACTTCTAATTCGTCTGCTAACTCTCTTCTAGACATTTTCTTTCTACTTTTAAGAAGCATTAACATATTTAAAGCATTATTTATCTTCCCCATAATTCCTCACCTACTGTACTACTAAAATCCTGTTTTTCTCATAAACTAAAAAAAATGAGATTTCACCCCCTAGTAAAATCTCATAAGTAATATAATTCCTTTTAGTGCCGTTCAATTGTAGTTAAAAGATTAATTTACCTTCTATAAATAATTTGAGAAAACTTATATATAATATCTGTAATTAGGAATTATCATTATAATAATATGATACAATTTAATGGTGACTTATAAATGTAACATTTAATTTTTTATTAATTTTTAAATTATATGATAATTTTATCATAAAACAATAAATTTTTACATATATTTTCCTCCGCAAATGATGATTTGTTAAATATTATTAAGCCTTTACTTTTTGTATACGTTTGTATTACTATTTTCATTTAATTATAGTATAATTAAATTATAAAATATATTCTATATTAAAAGGAGTTGATGCTTTATGACACTTAATCAAAAATCAGCAATCAAATTCTTTTCACTTCTTAGTATGATTTTTATAATTATTACTTTATTAATTGAAAAAATTAACCTAATCGATATTCCTATACATTCAGCTTCTATTTTATTAATTTTACTTATTTTGTTAATGATTACTATTATAAAAAATTCATAATAAAACTTATTAAAAATAGGGCTACTTAATATAGTCCTATTTTATTTATATAAAAAAGCTATCAAATCTTTTAATTTGATAGCTCTATGCTTTCTATAATACTTTTAGTGCCTTTATTTTTTAGAAATAAAAGCATTATTCAAAACATTTTTTATTTACTTTCCATATCACTTTTTAATTCTTTAGCAAATTCTTTTTCTAAAGCTTCTTCTTCTTTTTCTTCTCTATCAAGTTCTTCTGTTATAGCTTTGCCTAATTTATTTGCTTCTTTTTCATCTTCTTTATATGCTTTTGTATTTTCCTCTGCTACTTTAAGATCTTCTTCTGCTTTTTTTATTATTTTTTCTCTTAATTCTTCTACTTTTTTGCTCATTTTAAAACCCTCCTTAAAAAACCAAAAATGATTTTCTATTTATTAATTGATTTTTTCTATAATTTAATTATATCAAGTAATTTTTATAATTAAATATTTTTGAATTAAGATTAATATTAATTAATATGATTATTTACAAATAAGATTTTTTATTCATTTATATATAAATACTATATTTTTTAAATAAATTATAAATAAAAAGCTACAAACCTAATTTAGGTTTATAGCTCTTTATATCTAAGATAATCTTAAAATAGATTAAATTGCCGCTTTATAAAAAACTCCACTTATAGATGAAAAATTTTCGTCTTTATCTTTATTAATCTCATCTATTACATCTTGTCTAACTTTATTCCGCTTACTATAATCTTCTTTTATTATTCCAGTATCATTATCAACGTCAATTTCTTTTCTAGAAGCACATGCGGATACTACTGCTATAGTTGCTAATACCATAACTACACCTAGCACTACATACTTGCTTTTTTTCATTTGTAACTCCCCCATAACATTTTTACAAAATTAAAATCATAATAATATGTTCGTAAAAATTCTATATATTGTACATTTTATATTAATTTATTTAAGTTTATTTTATCATTTTATATATTATGTATCTTAATATATAAAATTGTTTAAATATTATTTACATTTAACTTTTCAAAAATAACTATTACTTTAATATTTTTTATTTACAAATTATCATCATAGAATGTGACTTAAGCCCTGGAACTTCTCCATCTTTAACTAACTCTATAGGTTCTGTTGATACACATTTATGATTAGCTATTATTTTCCACTCTCTATTATCAATTTTAGGAATAGATCTATTTACATCATAATTATTTATAGATGAACTATTATATATAACAACAAAATCCGTATATCCATAATCACTATTTCTGCTTTTATAATGAGCTATTATTACACCTGTAGTGTCATTTCCATCTTGAAAATATATATTTAAATTATCTCTAACCTCTTCTGGAGTCTTCATTTTAAATATATCAAACTTCTTTCTTAAGTCTATAAGTCCTTTATAATATTTAAATACCTTATTAAATCTTTCTTTATCAGACCAATTTATTTCATTTATTTTATCAGGACTTCTATAACTATTATGATCTCCTTCTTTAGTTCTTAAAAATTCAGCTCCACTTTGTATAAATGGTATCCCTTGCGCCGTAAATATTAAACTAGCTCCTAAAAGATCTTCCTTTATATAGTGGTTTTTAAGAATTTCATTACTTAAAAGTGATTTAATAGAATCTCTATAATGTCCATTTTCAACGCTATAATCATCTGTTTTTACTATTTGATCCCATATAGTATAATTGTCATGAGCTTCTAAATAATTTATACTTTCTTTTGGATTATAAGTTATTGTATTTATTGATCCCTTTAAACCTTCAATCACTTTCCAAGCTTTTTCTTTATTATGCTGATCTCCATTTATAAAACCTCTTGATGGAGAGTTATCTCCTCTAAGTGCGTCTCTGAATTCATCATTAAAAATTGAAAATCCAAGTCCTTTCTGACTTCCTTTATATGTTCCATTTTTAACTTCTGAATTTCCACCTTTCCATGGTTCTCCATAAATTAATATATTTTCATTAACTTCTTTAGATTTTTCTACAATTTCTTTCATTGTTTCTAAATCTATAAGTTCCATAAGATCAAATCTTAATCCATCAATATGATAATCCTTTATCCAATGAAGAATAGAATCTATTATAAACTTTCTAACCATTGGCCTTTCTGTAGCCATTTCATTACCACAACCTGAACCATTAGTATATTTACCATAATTATCACTTCTAAAATAATAACCTGGAACTATATTGTCCATATTTCTAGTATCATACATATGGTTATAAACCATATCTATTACTACCATTAATCCATTTTCATGAAAACTTTTAACCATTTCTCTAAATTCATTTATTCTTACATATGGATCTTTAGGATTAGTTGAATAACTACCTTCTATAGCATTAAAGTTTTGAGGATCATATCCCCAATTTCTATTATTTTCACTTTCTATACTTTCATCTACAGTTATAAAATCAAATACAGGCAATAAATGAACATGTGTTATTCCAAGTTCTTTTAAATGATCTAATCCTGTTTTTACAGTTTTACCTGTATATTTATTTTTATATATAGTTCCTTTTTGAACTGCACCTAAAAATTTTCCTCTTAAATTTTCAGGAACTCCAGATGTTTCACTTATAGTAAAATCTCTTATATGCATTTCATAAATTATTGAATCTTCTATATTTTTAAGTTTAGGTTTAATATAGGAATTCCATCTATCTGGAACAGCTTTTTCATTTGTTAAATTAATTAAAGCGCCTTTTTTTCCATTTAATCCAACTGCTTCAACATAAGGGTCAACTGCATATGTTATTTTCGTATATGCTTTATTATTATCATCGAGCTCATTAAAATATAATCTATACAAATAATACTTTTCTTCATTTGTACTTCTAAAAATCTCACATTTAAAAGTACCATTTTCCTTATTTTTAATCATTTCATATGATTCTATAAAATTTTCTTTTATATCTTCATTTTTATTGTAAATTAAAGCTTCAACTCTTTTAGCTGTTGGAGCCCAAACCTTTAACCTTATTGTTTTTTCTTTAAAGGTTATTCCTAAGTCATTCCCACCATAATAAAAATTTTCTAAATAATCTCTTACAGTTACTTTGCAAGGTGAAAACATACTTGATGTCCTTATTTCTAAAAGATCTGATGGATCTATATTATCTGGAAGATTTGTTATAAAAACCTCTCTTTGTTTTTCCTTTACTATTGTTGATATACCTTCTGCCTTTATTCCATTTATGTATAAGGCATATTTTATTCCTATAATCGGTTCATGAGATAAACATACTCTTATTTTATTTTTATGATCCATTATTGCTTTTTCTATTTTAGGTATAGTAAGATTTATTGCTTCTCTTAATGATGTAGTAATTTTATTATTTTCATATATTAAATAAAGATTTTTTTCATCTTTATTTAAACCAAATGTATAACTTTGCTCATTCCAATCATTAACCCAACCATCTCCCCATATTCTCTTCCTTAATATAAATTTATCATTATTTAAAAACGCTCCTCTTCCAAGGTCTGTTTTAATATTAAGTGAAATTTCATCACCATGAGTATAATCACCAAAACTCCATATATTCCAACTAAAGTTATCTCCAAAATAAGTTTGATCACCTTTTATAAATTGAAGAAAAGTTCCCTTTTCTTTGTCATTTGTAACTATTATAGTTTTCTTAGCCCACTTTTTTGTTTCTTCATCTATAGCAATTATTACAATCTCTTTTCCTTCTTTTATATTTTCTGATACTTTTAAAAAGTTATCTTCTATATAACCCCCTTCAAATTTACTTTCCAAATAGAAAATTGAAGCTTCAATAGTTATATTTCCATATAATGATTTTTTAACTAAAGCAAGTTCTACAGGATAATATGAAGAAACAAAATTTGATGAAGCTTTAATTTCTAAAACTTCCTCAAATCTTTCCCAATGAAATGAAAACTCTTCTATATTTTGATCCCAATTATTTATATGAATTTCATTTCCCTCTGAATCTATTATTAAATATCCATATTTATATTCTCCATTTTTTAACCCTTGAGGAAAAGTAATATCTTTAATCATTTTTACATTTCCATCATTAGTATCTAAGTTCCATTTAAGTTTGAAAGTATCTTTTTTTTCCCAATTATTAAAATCTCCAAGTACAAATGCCGCTATTGCTCCTTTGTAATCAACTGAAAATCGAATAGTATTAGTAAGTGGGCTTAAATCTAGTTCATATTTTGAACCATTATAATTTACTACTTTCCTTTTTAATAAATTGAACATAAAAAATTTACACCTCTATTTTTTTAATTTTAATACCAATGCTCCAAGTGGTGGTGTTTTTACTTTTATAGAATAATTAAATCCATGACTTTCTTCTTCTAAAGTTTCTAGAGTAGTTCCTAATATATTACCAGCACCACCAAACTCTACTGAATCAGAATTTAATACTTCAATATATTCGCCTTCAATAGGAACCCCAACCTTTACATCATAAAATACTTCTGGAGTAAAATTATATATAAATACTAATATATCATCTGTATTTTTTCCTTTTCTTATAAATGAAAAAATACTTCTTTCATTATCATCAGCATCTATCCATTCAAATCCGCTTTCATCATAATCTAATTCCCATAAAGCCTTATTTTCTAAATAAAATTTATTTAATGTTTTAAAATATTCATGTGTCTTTTTATGAATTTCAAATTCATTTATTACATTCCATTGAAGCTCTTCCCATTCTCTCCATTCAACAAATTGACCAAATTCACAACCCATAAACATTAATTTTTTGCCTGGATGTCCCATCATAAAAGCACTATATAATCTAAGTCCTGCATACTTTTTCCAATTGTCTCCAAACATTTTATTTATTAATGAACCTTTTCCATGTACCACTTCATCGTGAGATATTGGGAGAATAAATTTTTCTGAATAATTATAAACCATTGAAAAATTCATTTTATTATGATTATATTTTCTATAAATTGGATCTAATTCTACATATCTTAATGTATCATTCATCCAACCCATATTCCATTTAAAATTAAAACCAAGTCCACCTTCATTAATTGGTTTAGTTATTCCTTCCCATGATGTTGACTCTTCTGCAACAGTTATAGCACCATTACCATAATTTTTAACAGTTTCATTTAATTCTTTTATAAATCCAATTGCCTCTAAATTTCCATTTTGTCCATATATATTAGGTTCCCATTCACCTGATTCTCTACCATAATCTAAATAAAGCATATTAGATACTGCATCAACTCTTAATCCATCTATATGAAATTCATTTATAAAATACATTGCATTAGATATTAAAAATGATTTAACTTCTGGTCTTCCAAGATCAAAGTTTGCTGTACCCCATCCTTTATTGTCTGCTTTCCACCAAGCCTGATATTCATAAGTTGGACTACCATCAAACATAAATAATCCATGACTATCCTTACAAAAATGGCCTGGAACCCAATCAAATATAACACCAATATTATTTTTATGAAGTGTATTTATAAGATTTTTAAGTCCATTTAAATCTCCATATCTACTAGTTACAGAATAATATCCTGTAGCTTGATATCCCCATGATGCATCTAGTGGATGCTCATTAATTGGCATAAATTCAACGTGAGTATATCCCATATCTTTTATATATGCTGAAAGTTCCTTTGCTATTTCATCATAAGTCATAAATTCTCCATTTTTTGTTTTCCAAGAACCTAAATGTAATTCATATATATTCATAGGATTTGCATATATATTTTCTTTTTCTCTCCTATTTAACCATCTCTTATCTGCCCATCTAAATTTCTTTTCCTTTATAAGTACTGAAGCAGTATTAGGTCTAAGTTCTGACTTAAATGCATATGGATCAGCTTTGTATGAAATACAATTTCCAAATTCATTTGTTATTGCAAACTTATATTTCATTCCTTCTTCAAGTTTTGGAATAAATAAACTCCAAAGTCCTCTATTGTCTATTTTTTCCATATTATATTCATCATTTAATTCCCAATTATTGAAATCACCTATAATAGTTATTTTGCTAGCTCTTGGAGCCCAAGTTGTAAATCTTACACCCTTTTTTCTATTTTCAGTAACAAAATGTGCTCCCATAAATTTATAAGCTTCTTTTTGCTTACCTTCAAAGAATAAATTCATATTATTTCTAGAAACCTCTTCTTCACTAATAATTTCCTTACTATTTAATTTAGATTTTTCTAATACTTTATTAGTAAGTTCTTTATTAATCTTGTCCACTTTTTCTTTTTTTAAACTTCTTTTTTTACCTGGAACTCCACTTATTCTTTTATTTTTATTAGTTGATGATTTTTTTTCTTTAGTTATATTTTTAACTCCATCTTCGGAAACGTTACCATTATTTCTTTTTATATTATTACTTTTTTCTTTTAAAACCATAAAACCCTCTCCTCCTATGAACTCTCATACTTATTCTATTAATTTTTAAAATTTATTATTAATATAATAACCCCTTTATATTTTCAATTAAAAACTCTAAAAATCAATAACTATTTACCATACTCACATTATACTATTTTTAACATAAACTTACAAATAAACAGTATGTTTTATTAAAATCTTGTAAATAAATAAGCTCCAATTTATAACTTTAATAATTGGAGCTTATTTTTTCATTATTTTTATAATTTTATTTATTATTAGTTATAAGAAGCATTTCCCTTAAAATTTTGCAAGCTACAGCTGTAGAAACACCTGTATTATCATATTGTGGAGATAATTCATTAACATCAAATCCTACAATATTTAATCCTCTAAGTTTTAATAACCCACTTAATAATTCTTTAAATTCAACTCCTCCTGGTTCTGGAGTACCAGTGCCAGGAAATACAGATGGATCCAATACGTCTAAATCTATAGTTACATATACCGGATAATCCTTTACAGTTTCAATAGCCATTTCTAAATTATCTAAATTAAATTTATTAGTATAAACATGTTGTTTTCCCCAATTTAATTCTTCCTTTGAACCTGATCTAATTCCAAATTGAAATATTTTATTATCACCAACTAAATCCCAAATTCTATGAAGTACTGTTGCATGAGATAATTTTTGTCCTAAATATTCATCTCTTAAATCTGCATGAGCATCAAAATGTATAACTCTAACGTCTGGATATTTTCTAAAAATAGATTTAAAATTCCCTAATGTAACTAAATGTTCTCCACCAATCATTGCAAGTATTTTATTATCTAAAACTACTTTAGTTGAAAAATTTTCTATTTCTTTAAGTGCCATTTCACTATTTCCAAATGGTAATTCTAAATCACCACCATCAAATACTTTCATATCATAAAGATCCATCTCTTGATAAGGGCTATAGCTTTCAAGTCCCCATGAATCCATTCTCATAGTTTGACTTGCAAATCTTGTTCCTGGTCTAAATGATGTTGTTGAATCAAATGGTGCTCCAAATACTACAACCTTTGCTTCATCATATTCTGCTTCACACCCTATAAATGTTGAAACATTTTTATTCATCTGCATTTTCTAAAGCTTCCTTTACATAGTTTGGAAGAGCAAATGCCCCCCTATGAAGTTCTGTATTGTAATATTTAGTTTTTATATTAAGTTTATTCCATAACTCTACAGCTTCATTATTTATAGGATCATATTTTTTTGATGCAAATCCAAATAACCAATGTCCTGAAGGGTATGTTGGTATATGAGCTTGGTAAACTCTACAAATTGGGAAACATTCTTTTATTCTCTTATGAGCTCTTTTCATATTATTTGCATAAGCTTCATAATATGGACTTTCATGTTGATTTACAAGTATTCCATCCTCTTTAAGAGCATTAAAACAGTTTCCATAAAACTCTCTTGTAAATAATCCTTCTCCTGGTCCAAATGGATCAGTTGAATCAACAATTATAAGATCATACTTGTCTTTAACCCCTCTTACAAACTTTAATCCATCTTCATAATATATGTTTACTCTTTCATCATCTAATTTACTAGCCGTTTGAGGTAAATATTCTTTACATACATCAACAACTAACTTATCTATTTCAACCATATCTATTTTTTCTATTGTTTTATATCTTGTAAGTTCTCTTACAGTACCGCCATCTCCAGCACCAATTACTAATATATTTTTTATATTAGGGTTTGTTGCCATTGGAACATGAACAATCATATCATGATAAATAAATTCATCTTTTTCAGTAACCATCATAAGTCCATCCAATGTAAAAAATGTTCCAAATTCTTTTGATTTAAATACATCTATCCTTTGAAAATCACTTTGCCCCTTATATAATTGTTCCTCAACCTTTATTGAAAACCTAACTTTATCCGTATGTTCTTCTGTGTACCATAATTCCATCTTTAAAATACCTCCCTATAATTTTAATACTTTTATATTTTCTATTTTCATATCTTCAGTACCTGTTACTAAACATCCCTTTTCCTTTGAATAAACTATACAGTCTATTGCTTCTTTTGTTACAAGTTCTCCTGGTGCTAATATTGGAATTCCAGGTGGATAACACATAATAAATTCACCTGATACTTCTCCCTCACTATCTATAATTTTTTTACTTATCTTTTCTGCATAAAAGGCATCCTGTGGAGTAACTTTAATTATTGGATTTATATATTCATGGTCAAAAGCCAATAATTCTCCAGTTTCATATCTTCTCTTTATTTCACTTAAAGCGGATACTAATCTTTCTATGTTGTATTTTGAATCTCCAACTGATATTATTGCAAGAATATTTCCTATATCTCCAAGTTCTATTTGAATACCATATTCATCTCTTAATATGTCATAAACTTCTATTCCTGCAAGACCAATTCCTAAAGTGTTTATAGTAAGTTTCGTTACATCAAAGTCATAAATACTATCTCCATTTGAAATTTCTCTTGAAAATGCATAATATCCACCAATTTTATTTATTTCATCTCTTGCATACTCAGAAAGTTCTACTACCTCTTTGAATATTTTTTTACCATTTAAAGCAAGATTTCTTCTTGCTAAATCTAATGAAGATAATAAAAGATATGAAGCACTTGTTGTTTGAGTTAAATTTATAATAGTTCTTACATAATCAGGATTTATTCTATCACTCTTCATAATCAGCATTGAACTTTGTGTAAGCGATCCTCCAGTTTTGTGTATACTTACAGCAGCCATATCAGCTCCAGCTGCCATTGCTGATACTGGAAGATTTTCTCCAAAATAAAGATGTGTTCCATGAGCTTCATCTGCAAGAACATACATATTATTTTCATGAGCAAGCTTAACAATATCCTTAAGCGGGGAACAAATTCCATAATAAGTTGGATTATTTACAAAAATCGCCTTTGCATCTTTATTTTCTAATATTGCCTTTTCTACATCTTTAACTGACATTCCTAATGATATTCCTATATTATTATGTATTCCTGGATTTATATAAACTGGTTTTATTCCTGCTACAATTAATGCATTAATAGCTGATTTATGAACATTTCTTGGCATTATAATCTTATCACCAGCTTTACAAACACTCATTATCATTGCTTGAACTGCAGAGGTTGTTCCATTTACCATAAAAAATGCATTATCAGCTTTAAAGACTTCCGCTGCAAGCATCTCAGCTTCTTTAATTACTGAAACAGGATGAATAAGATTATCTAAAGGTTTCATTGAGTTTACATCTACTGCTAAACAATCTTCACCAAGAAACTCTCTTAATTCCTCATTTCCTCTACCTTGTTTATGTCCTGGAACATCAAATGGAACTATTCTTTGATTTTTATACCACTTTAATGCCTCGTATATAGGTGCACAAAATTGTGATAACTTTTTCAAAATCACCCCGCCTTTCTTAGTAAATATTCATACCACCATAAATTTCAATCATTTCTCTTGTAAGTCTATCCCTTATATCACGTCTCTCATCAGGTGATAACTCATAAGGATCTTTTTTAAACATATAATTATCAAGTTTTATGTCTCTAACCATCATTTTTGTATGGAATATATTAGATTGATATATATTAGTATCTATAGCATCATACCTTTTTAATATATCTTTATCTATAAAATCTTGTATTGTTCTTATATCATGATCTAAATAATACTTTCGTCCATTTACATCTCTTGTAAATCCTCTAACTCTATAATCCATGGTTATTACATCGGAATCAAAACTATTAATTAAATAATTTAATGCATTTAATGGAGATATTTTCCCACAAGTTGATACATCTATATCAACTCTAAATGAACTTATATCATTATTGGGATGAAATTCTGGATATGTGTGAACAGTTAAATGGCTTTTATCTAAATGTCCCATAATACTATCTCTTAAATCTACATATGAAAGCTCTCCTTTATTGCAAGATGGATCTACATTTGCTACTGGAAGTGCTTCTTCTGTAATTAATATATTTACACTAGCTCCTTGAGGTTCGTAGTCTTGCTTTGAGACATTAAGTACATGAGCTCCTATTATCTCTGTAACATCAAAAAGTATTTTTGTTAACCTCTCTGAGTTATATTGTTCATCTATATATTTTATATAATCTTCCTTCTCTTTTTCTGTCTTTGCATAGCAAACATCATAAATATTAAAACTTAAAGTTTTAGTTAAATTATTAAAACCATAAAGTTTAATCTTTTCACTCATTTTGAATATCATCCCCTATTCTAATTATTTTAAATTTAAATTCCGGAATTAATTTGAATTAATTATATAGTACAATTTTTTTATTTTCTATCACTATATTTTGTAATATTTTTATTTTAATTACATCTTTGTAATTATTATCATGTTGTATAATAAATACTAATTTTAAAATTTAGTATTACTAAACATATCGTTATTGTATAAGACAGTTTGATATATTGAATTTACTTCATTTTATTAATTTTGTGCTAAAATCAAAATATTTAATGAATTTTTATAAAAATAAATGTTAACGTTTTGTAAACTTTTAATTTTTTATTATTTTTATCCAAATTTTCACCTATATTTAACCAATTTAAATTCGTTTTTTTATACTTTATTTATTTTTAAATTTATAAATAATATTTTTAAATTTTGCTTTATTTTAATTAAATTTTCATTGGTAATACTTTTTTATAATCGGTTATTAAATATAAATAATATCAAGATAAAGAAATTTTTAAATAAAAGGAGTAGTTTTTATTGAAAACTTTTTTAGAAAGTCTTTTGATGTTGAATTAGAGACCTTACTAACATCCCCTTCTGCCAGTATTATATATGAAACACTTTATAAGAAAGAGACTGGTATAGAATTTATTAGTAAAGAGAATCCAGTAACCTAAAAAAAGATGATTTAATATTTATGGTGGATGTTAAAATGGCTCCTGGTAGATATATATTAATTTGTAAAGAAGAATAATAAGTTAATTTATTATAAGTAAAATCGGACAATTTTTATTGTCAGATTTTACTTATATTTTATATTAACAATCATTTAAAACATATCCTTAAATTTAAATCTAAAATTAAATTATTTTTAAATAATAATTTGTATCTTTTAAAAATTTATACTGTTATATTTATATTAAAAATAGTAAAATATATTTATAAATTTAATTTTAGATTAAAGGGAGAAATTCATATGATAAAATTAGGATGCCACGTAGGAATGAGTGGAAAAGAAATGTTTTTAGGATCAGCTAAAGAAGCTGTTTCTTATGGAGCTAATACTTTTATGGTATATACTGGTGCTCCTCAAAATACTAGACGTAAAGATATTAGTGAACTTAGAATAGATGAAGGCTGGGCTTATATGAAAGAACATGGAATAAACGATATAGTAATCCATGCACCTTATATTATAAATTTAGCAAATACAGTAAAGCCTGAAACTTTTGAACTTGCAACTGAATTTTTAGCTTTAGAACTTCAAAGAACTGAAGCTATGGGAAGTAAAACTTTAGTGCTTCATCCTGGTGCACACGTTGGTGCTGGTGTTGATGCTGGTATAAATCAAATTATCAAAGGACTTAATGAAGTATTAACTAAAGATACAAAATGTAAAATAGCCCTTGAAACAATGGCAGGTAAAGGTACTGAAATAGGTAGAAACTTTGAAGAAATTGCAAGAATTTATGATGGAGTAATTCATAATGATAAACTTAGAGTTTGCTTTGATACTTGTCATACTAGCGATAGTGGATATGATATTATTAATAATTTTGATGGAGTTATTAATGAATTTGATAAACTTATTGGGAAAGATCAAATTGCAGTATTTCATTTAAATGATAGTAAAAATGTTCCTGGAGCTAAAAAGGACCGTCACGAGAATATTGGTATAGGTAATATAGGTTTTGATGCTTTAAGATATGTTGTATGGCATAAGGACTTTTTAGAAGTTCCAAAAATACTTGAAACTCCTTATATTACCATTCCTGGAGAAAGCAAAAAATCTGTTCCACCTTATAAATATGAAATTGAACTTCTTAGAAGAAATGAACCAGTTTCAATGACTAATGAAGAGTTTATAGAAAATGTTTTAAAGAATAAATAAAAAGTATAAGTTAATACTTTTTTACATTTTAAACAATAAAAATTAAAGGGATAGTATAAATAAAATTATTTATACTATCTCTTTATATTAATTTAAGTTTGAGTAAAAGTTATAACTAATGTTACAATTAAAACAATTACTATTCCTATATATATTGCCATTCCAGTTTTTGTTGCAGCATTTACTGTATATCCCATACCAAATCTTTTTTCTACATTAACACGTGGATCATCTTTGTTGTAGTATATAATTCCAAATTTCCAATTGTTATCATCATCTTTTTGTACTACATTATCATCTTCCACTTTATAATTATTTCTTACTTTATAAGCCTTAATCATAAATATAAAAAGTACAACAAACATAAATACTATAAGAATTAATACAAGATTAATTAAAATACTATTCATAGGTATAACTTGAAGCATTTGAAAATTTCCAATTGTTACGATAATCATAGTCAATAATCCTGTAAAAATCATCATATTTGATAAAAGTTTTCTATATTTTAAGTTACCTTCTCTTGACTTCTCTGGATTTCTTGGATCTATTTTAAGTTTTTGTCTTTGGATTAAAAAATCTATAAATATAAATATCGCTAACATAAATACCATAGTTCCAATTAGTGAAAATACAGTAAAATAATTCTTTTGTGAGTAACCAATTATATTACCTTGAAAATCAAAATTTGTTGCTATTATATCTGGTAACTTGCTATATCTTGTTATACTAAAATATAAGTTAACTAAAATAATAGTTCCCATAGTAACTATATAAAAAATTAAAGTTTTAAAATTATATTTAGAGTCTTCAAGTTCATAAATTATAACTTGTTTTTTCCCTTTTAATCCACCTAATCTTTTCTTTATATTTTTCATTTTTTCATTGTATATACCAAATGATATCATTGATCCAAATATTGCAAAAAATATTGCAACTACACTAAGTGGTATACTTAATTTAAAATAACTTAGTATTATAAAAAGTTCTGCTATTATTGAAATTATAATATTAATCCATTTATATTTTTTTACTAAACCTTTTACTTCTTTGTTATTTTTCATTTCTTCTGTTACTACACAACCTAAAAGTAATTGTTTTTTCCCTTTTATAGGAAGTATTGTCATTGAATAAAACTCAATAATAACTACTAAAGTCATAATAATTAAATAACTAGTATCAAACATAACTATTCTCCTCCTTTATACCCTTTTAAAATCCCCTCTAATAAAGTTAATATTTCTTTTTTTGATAACCCTTTTGCAATTCCTTCTTGTGTTATTTCATTAAGTTTCAAATTGTACTTTTCTTTAAATTCTATGTCATCTTTTGCTTTTTTAATATTAACTATTACACCTTTTCTTCTATCTACAGATACAAAGCCTTCATCTTTTAATAAGTTATATGCTTTATTTACTGTATGAAGATTTACTTCTACTCCAGAGGCCAATTCTCTTACAGATGGAAGCTTATCTCCTTCTTTTATTTGCCCTTTTGCTATTCCTTCAATTATTTTATTTCTTATTTGAAGATATATTGGAGTTTCGCTTTCAAATTCTAAAACTAAAAACATTATTTACCTCCTTTATTACATTTATTCTATTTGTTATA
>NZ_AVSV01000036.1 GCF_000498355.1 Clostridium sp. Ade.TY
ATATAGGAACTTTTTTGTTTTTTAATTTTTTGTATATTAAATAAGTTTTTATTTTAAAATTAAATTTAAAAAGGGTGAAAATTAAATATATCAATAATTAGTGAATAAACAATGTATATGACTTGCACAATGAAGAAAAAATAACCAATAAAAGTATATAAATTGTGTCTACAAAGTTAAAAAATGAATAAATTATAATTGTTTCTTGCATTTTCAAAGTTCTTATTATAAAATGAATTAAAAGTTTTTATTTTTAAGGGGGCTAAATAAATGGAAACATTAAATGGAATAATATCGAGTATAAATGATGTCCTGTGGACATATATTTTAATTGCAATGCTTATAGCATTAGGTATTTATTTTTCTTTTAGAACAAAATTTGTACAATTCAGATATTTAAAAGAAATGATAAGATTATTAGGAGATGGAATAACATCATCATCGAGAAAAGATAAAAAGAAGGGGAGTATTTCATCATTCCAAGCATTCTGTATAAGTACAGCATCAAGAGTTGGTACTGGAAATATTGCAGGTATTGCAATTGCAATTTCAGTTGGAGGACCTGGAGCAGTTTTCTGGATGTGGTTAATAGCGCTTATTGGGGCAGCTTCAAGCTTTGTTGAATCAACATTAGCACAAGTTTATAAGCAAAAAAATCCAGATGGTACATATAGAGGTGGTCCTGCTTATTATATGGAAAGAGGACTTAATAAAAGATGGATGGGCGTAGCCTTTTCAATACTTATTTCAATTTGTTTTGGATTAATATTTAATTCAGTACAAGCGAACACTATAACAATAGCATTTAATAATGCATTTGGTACAGATAGATTATTAGTTGGAATAGTAATAACTGTTATAACTTGTTTTGTAATATTTGGTGGAGTTACTAGAGTTGCAAAAGTTTCAGAAGTAATAGTTCCAGTTATGGCAGTAGCTTATATTGCAGTTGCTATATTTATAGTAATTATAAATATAAATGAAATACCTTCAGTTATATCATTAATATTCTCAAATGCTTTTGGATTTAGAGAAATAGCAGGTGGTACTATTGGTGGAGCTATGCTTATGGGAATTAAGAGAGGACTTTTCTCAAATGAGGCTGGTATGGGTAGTGCACCAAATGCAGCAGCAACAGCTGATGTAAGTCATCCAGTTAAACAAGGTTTAATTCAAACTTTAGGGGTATTTACAGATACAATAATAATTTGTAGCTGTACTGCATTTATGATACTTTTATCAAATACTAATTATATGGATAAGTCAGCCACTGGTATAATTCTTGCACAAAATGCATTAACAACAGAGCTTGGTTCATGGGCAGGAATATTTTTAGCTATTTGTATTTTATTATTTGCATTTAGTTCCATAGTAGGTAATTATTATTATGGTGAATCAAATATAGAATTTTTAAATGATAAAAAATATTTTTTAGTTATATATAGAGTATTAGTTATTGGAATGGTTTTATTTGGTTCAATTGCTGAGCTTCAAATAGTTTGGAATTTAGCTGATCTTTTCATGGGACTTATGGCAATACTAAACTTAATAGCTATAGCAATGCTTAGTAAAAAAGCATTTTTAGTCCTGAAAGACTATACAGAGCAAAAGAAATTAGGAATAAAGGAGCCATTATTTAGAGCTTCATCTATTCCAGGTTTAGAAAATGTTTCAGAATGGAAATAAGATTTAGGCATATAAAAAATAAATAAAGTAAATAATAAATTATGAAGTAATTTAAGATTTTAATAATACTTAGATTACTTCTTTTTTAATTTTAACTAAAGAATAATTTTAATGATATAAAATTAGGAGGTTTTTGTATGTATAAGTCATTGTCACCGCAAAAAAAATGGATTATAAAAGGGATTCCAATTTTATTTATAATAAGCGCATGTATACATTCTTCGTATAAATTATTAGAAGGAAATAAAATAGCAGCAGCTTTTCTTCCTATGAATGAAAGTATTTGGGAACATTTAAAAATGATTTTATTACCTATAATTTTATGGTGGAGTATTTATTATTTAGTAAATAGCAAAAGGTATAATATAAATAAAAAGAAGTGGTTTACTGGTGCTTTAGTTTCATTAATAGTTTCATTAATTACAATTCCTTTAATATATTATTTTTACACAGGAGCTTTTGGAGTTCAGTCAATTATTATGGATATTATATTATTATTTTTATCTATTTTATTTGGGCAGTTATTAGGGCTTTATGCATATACAAGATTTAGAGGAATAAATGCAAATTTTTGTATAGTAGTATTTATTGCTTTGATATTAATTTTTGTATTATGTACATATTTTACACCTAAAATACCTATATTTATGGATAGTGCAACTGGTAAATATGGAATGTAATGAATATAATAATAAATTATTTTTTAACAAATAATAAGTTTGTTAGGAGGTGATTTTATTATTAATAAAAAGTTATTTTTAAAATTAATATTAGTATTTATTTTATCAATAAATTTATCAATTTATATTTTTTCAATATCTGCAAATGCTAGTGAAATAAATTATGTTGATTATAAAGTAAAAATAACAAAAAAACATACTATGTTAAAAGTAGGATTAATGGAAGATATTATTGTAAAAATTAATCCAAATTTATCTAAACAGATTAACAAAGGAAATTTAATATGGAAATCATCAAATGAGGATATTGTTGAAGTTAATATGGAAGGTAAAATATTTGGAAAGAATATTGGGAAATCAAGAGTAACAGTTCAAACTAAGGATGGTAAGTATAGTGATTTTGTAGATGTTAAAGTTGTAAATGATATAGATTATAAAATATATAATCCATATAAAAATATAAACTGGAGTAAAGTGAAAACTTTAAAATCAAATTTGCATTGTCATACTAATAAAAGTGATGGTAAAAATACCATTCAAGAGGTAGTTGATGCTCATGAGAAGTTTGGATATGATGTCTTATCAATAACAGATCATAATAAAGTGACTTATCCATGGAATGATTCTAGTAAAGGTGATTCAAGCTTAAAAATGACAGAAAATTTAAAAGGAATACCAGGAAATGAATATTCATATAAAGGTCAACATCATATAAATGGTTATTTTGTAAAGAAAAATAAAAGTTATGAAAAAGAAGTAGATGTATTAAGACATATAGCAAGGCAAGGAGGATTATCACATTTTAATCATCCAGGAGGGTACAAAAAAGATTATATGTGGTACATAAATTTTTATAAAAGATTTAATAGTTTAATTGGGCTTGAAGTAATAAATAATAGAGATGGTTGTTCAAAAGATAGAATACTTTGGGATGATATTTTAACTGAAATGATTTATAAGAGAGATATATATGGCTTTGCTAATGCAGATTTACATAGACTAGATCACATAGAATCAAGTTATAATATGATGTTACTTAATAATGAATTTACCAATAGAAGATATAAAAATGCTATGAAGAATGGTGAATTTTATTTTGTTGCTAGAGTATGTGAAGAAAATAATAGAATGTACGATGATGCTGTTGATTCACCATTTATAACAAATATAGAAGTAGATAATAAAAATGACACTATAAAAATAGAAGGAAAAAATATAAAGAACATTGAATGGATTGGTTCAAATAGTAGATATATAGGAAATGGAGATATTTTAAAATTAAATGAAGTAACTCAAGCTGAACCTTATGTAAGAGCTGTAATAAAAGGTGATGGTGGGGTTGCTTTTACTCAGCCTTTTAAGATTATTGCAAGAGAGAAAATTATAAGTTAATTTAGTTAGATAAAAAGTTATTATTATGTAATTTTAAAAATGTGATAAATATTAATGGTTTACATTAAAAAATTACTATGTTATAATATTAACAAATTTAATATATCTTCAGGGCAGGGTGTAATTCCCTACCGGCGGTAAAGCCCGCGAGCTATTAATTTAGCAGATTCGGTGAAACTCCGAAGCCGACAGTATAGTCTGGATGAAAGAAGAGAAATAATAATTAAGTATTTTTATATTATAATTTAATTAATAATAGTTTTATGTAAAAAAATTATTAATCAATAGTATAATTTTAATTTTGTATTTTAGCTCTGAAATATTTATATTTCAGAGTTTTTTAATTTTATACTTGAGAAGTTCCATTATAAATTTATATTTTACTATTAAGTATTAGTTAGTTGTATTTATAATAAGTTTATTTTAGAATAATTTTTAATATATAAAACTTAATTGTTTATATGTAGAAGTCATAACCAAATTAATTTAAGGCCCTGAGAAATTTTCTCAGGGCTTTTTTTATACCCTAAAGATTTATTAAAAATCTAAAAGAGAGAGATGATGCTAATGGATGAAAAGTATATGAAATTAGCTATGGAGCTAGCAAAAAAAGGAGAGGGAAAAGTTAATCCAAATCCTTTAGTTGGAGCAGTTATTGTAAAAGATAAAGAGGTGATTGGCAAAGGGTATCATAAAATATTTGGTGGCAATCATGCGGAAGTTGAAGCTTTTAATAGTTTGGATAATGAAAGTTATGGAGCAACTATGTATGTAACATTAGAACCTTGTTCTCATTATGGAAAAACACCACCTTGTGTGGATAAAATTATTGAAAATAAAATTTCAAAAGTTATTATAGGGTGCTTAGACCCAAACCCTATAGTTAAAGGTAATGGGTTAAAAAAACTGAAAAGTGCTGGTATTGAAGTTGAGATTAGTAAATTAGAAGATAAATGCAAAAGTTTAAACGAAGTATTTATGAAATATATAAGTAGTAAAAAGCCTTTTGTAGTTTTAAAAACAGCTATGTCATTAGATGGAAAAATATCAACATATACAGGTGAGTCAAAGTGGATAACTGGAGAAAATTCAAGAAAATCTGTGCATAAGTTAAGAAATAAATATATGGGAATAATGGTTGGCGTTAACACTGTAATTAAGGATAATCCGGAGCTTACGTGTAGATTAGAAAGTGGAAATAATCCTGTAAGAATTATAGTTGATAGTACACTCAGAATTCCAATGAATTCTAAAGTTATTTTAAATAATAAAAACTTATATGACTTAAATATATTAAAGAAAATTAATGGTGAATTAGAAAATAGTAGAGATTATTTTAGAGTTGATAATAATTTATCCTTTAATAATAAAAAAAGTTTAAAAAATATAACTATAATTGCAACAACTAATAAAGCAGATAAAGAAAAAATAAAGCTTTTAGAAAGTAAAGGTATTTTAGTTATAATTACAAAACAAAAAAATAATAAGGTAGATTTAAATGATTTAATGATTAAACTTGGAAGGCTTAACATAGATAGCATTTTACTTGAAGGCGGGTCAGAATTAAATTTTTCTGCTATAAATGAAAAAATAGTAGATAAAGTTATTTGCTATATAGCTCCTAAAATAATTGGAGGAACTTTGGCAAAGACTCCTATAGGTGGACAAGGAATAGGAAAATTAATTGATGCAATAAATATTAAAAATATGAGTTTAAAAAGTATAGGTGAAGATGTAGTAATTGAAGGATACATAGAAGGATAAAAAAGGAATAAGTTTAGTATTTAATTTTTATTACACTAATCTTAAATAAAAGAAGTTATTCAAAATATTTATATAAATATTTTTTTGAGGTGAAATATGTTTACTGGGATTATTGAAGAAATAGGAGAAATTAAATCTATAAAAAGTGGTATTAAGTCATCAAAGCTTTTAATAAAAGCAAGTAAGGTTTTAAAAAATACTAAAATTGGAGATAGTATTGCAACAAATGGAGTATGCCTTACAGTTACAAATATAAATAAAGATATTTTTGAAGCTGATGTTATGGCAGAAACTTTAAGAAGAAGTAATTTAGGAAGTTTAAAAAGTGGAAGTAAGGTAAATCTTGAAAGAGCATTAACACTAGAGAGTAGACTCGGTGGACATATAGTTAGTGGTCATATTGATGGAACTTCTAAAATAATATCATTTTTAAAAGAGGATAATGCGACTTGGGTAACATTAAGTGCAGATAAAAATATTCTTAAATATATTATTTTTAAAGGTTCGATTACGATAGATGGAGTAAGCCTTACTGTAGCTTATGTAGATGATGAAGTTTTTAAAGTTTCTATAATACCTCACACTGGGTGTGAAACTAATTTATTAAATAAAAAGGTTAATGAAACAGTTAATATTGAGTGTGATTTAATTGGAAAATATGTTGAAAAGTTATTAGGGTTAAATAAAAAATTTGAAGAAAAAAAATATGGTTCTATAAGTGAAGAATTACTTAGAAATAATGGATTTATATAAAAATTATAAAAATGGAGTGATAAAGATGTTTGAGTTTAATAGTATTGAAGAAGCAATAAAAGATATAAAAGAAGGAAAAATAGTTATAGTTATTGATGATGAAGATAGAGAAAATGAGGGCGATCTTTTAATGGCTGCTGAAATGGTTACAGGTGAATCTATAAATTTTATGGCAAAGCAAGGTAAGGGACTTATATGTATGCCAATTGAGAAAAAAATTGCAGAGAATTTAAAATTTCATCCAATGGTTTCAAATAATACAGATAATCATGAAACAGCTTTTACTGTCTCAATAGATCATAAAAATACTACAACAGGAATTTCAGCATTTGAAAGAGCTTTTACTATAAAAAAAGTTTTAGAGAGTAATAATTGTGATGATTTTAGAAGACCAGGACATGTATTTCCATTAGTTGCAAAGGAAGATGGTGTATTAGAAAGGTTAGGACATACAGAGGCAGCAGTTGACTTAGCAAAACTTTCAGGGTTTAAGGGAGCAGGAGTTATTTGTGAAATAATGGGTGATAATGGAGAGATGATGAGAACAAGAGAGCTTATAGAGTTTTCTAAAAATTTTGGATTGAAAATTATTACAATAGCTGATTTGGTTAAATACAGGAAAGAAAATTTAGAAGTATATAAAGAAAAATACAAAACTTTTAAAAATGTTATTGAAAAAGAAATTATTTGTGATAGTAAAGATTTTGAAAATAATAAAAGTAATTTTATTGTAGAAAGAGTTGTAGAAACTAAAATGCCAACACGATATGGTGAGTTCGTAATGTATGGCTTTATAAATAAATTAAATGGAGAGCATCACGTTGCATTAGTTAAAGGGGATATAAGTGATGGAAAAGATATTTTAGCAAGAGTTCACTCAGAATGTTTAACAGGAGATGCATTGGGTTCAAAAAGGTGTGATTGTGGCGAGCAATATGATGCAGCAATGAAAAAAATATCAGAAGAAGGAAGAGGAATACTTCTTTATATGAGACAAGAAGGAAGGGGAATAGGTCTTATAAATAAATTAAAGGCTTATGCACTTCAAGATGAGGGATATGATACTGTTGAGGCAAATATAAAACTTGGATTTAAAGCTGATATGAGGAAGTATGATGTAGCTGCTGATATATTTAAGGACTTAGGAGTTAAAAGTATAAGACTTATGACAAATAACTTAGATAAAATATATAGTTTAGAAAAAGAAAATATAGAGGTAATAAAAAGAGTTCCAATACAAATGAATCATAATGAAAATAATGAATTTTATTTAATAACTAAAAAAGAAAAAATGAATCACCTTTTAAATTATTAAATTAAATTTAAAAGTTATTATGAATTTAAAAAAGTAAATTTTATAAGATTAATAAAACTAGGGAGGAATTTATAATGAAAGTATTAGAAGGTAATTTAGTAGCAAGTGAGTTAAAGGTTGGTATAGTAGTTGCAAGATTTAATGAATTTATAGTATCAAAATTATTAGGGGGAGCGTTAGATGGACTTAAAAGACATGGAATGAATGAAGAAAATATAGATATTGCTTGGGTTCCAGGAGCATTTGAAATACCACTTATAGCAAAGAAAATGGCGAAGAAGGAAAAGTATGATGCTATTATATGTTTAGGTGCAGTTATAAAGGGTTCAACACCTCATTTTGATTATGTATGTTCAGAAGCTTCAAAAGGAATAGCACAAGTATCAATGCAAACAGAAAAGCCAATTATATTTGGGGTATTAACTACTGATACAATAGAACAAGCTATTGAAAGGGCTGGAACTAAAGCAGGAAATAAAGGTTATGATGCAGCAGTATCAGCCATTGAAATGGCAAATTTATTGAATAATATTTAAGAATATTTATAAAAAAGACTATAACTTTAAATTAGAATTTATTCTGTGTTAATGAATTAAAAAAAGTTATAGTCTTTCTTATATTTAATTAGTTATTAGGATTTTCTACCAACAGATGTATTATCACAAGTTCTGTCTTGAAATTCTGGAATTGGATTTTTGTCAATTTCAAAACGATAATCTTCTTTATTTTTACAAATGTAATCATTAATTACATTATGACTTGGCACAATATTATCTGAACTATTAACTATATTTTGGAACTTACAGAAATCACTAGTAGAAGAAATTTTAGAAACATTAATATATTGTTCTTTATCTGAAGTTTCATTTACTGTTTCTTTTAATATGTTTCTTACGTAGTCAACATTTGGTCTAAGTTCAAGAAGCTCAGGAAATTCACCATTTGGAATAACTTGTTGCCACTCTTTGTTTTCATATTTTTTAAGCAATTCTGCTGCTTTATGTAATTGAGAAATTTCCATATATAAATTTTCTTCCCATAAGGCTTTTATGTATGGATCTTTTTCAGTAATGTAACATGAGTAATATAAATAACATTCAGTATATTCATGGTTTAGAAGATTTTCAAGCCAAGTACAATTAGGGTCAAGTAAGCTTTCATAATGACTTACATGTTGCTCTTCTATTAATCCAATTTCTTGATATAATTTTCTTCCTATATCTTCTTTAGATGTATTAGAAACATTCATATAATAATTCATAGTTTGTTGTTCTGCAGCAGTTATAATAGATACATTTAGTTTTGTAATAGGATTAGCTTTAGAGTTATCTATAAAGCGTTTAACATTATCAAACGGATAACGATGTTCTGATATTGTTGGGCGTCCTGGCATGATTTCAGTAAATCCTCCAACTAGATGTTCAGCGCGTATACCTTCTTTCATTTCTAAAAGATCTGCATAACGATATAAGTGATCAAAATCTTCTAATAAAGCAAAATCTAAGGCTTTTTTTACATATGGATCTGGTTCTCTTTGAGCTAAAACAGCAGTTAAATCAACAGCTAATTGCTCATAACTAATTGTATGTTCAAGTGTTGATTCATTTTTAGGTTTTAAATTTGATATCTTCATTTGTTGTTGTTTTTCAATACGACGGGTAAGCGCAAGTTCTCTACGAAGATCATTGTTGTTACAATGTCTAGCAAATTGATGTGAGAACCAATTTGCCTCAAATTCTGCTCCATTCATAAGAATTATTCGAGTTTTAGTATATGGATCTACTTCATATTTATTATAAGGTTTTGGATAAATATTATCCCAGTTTTCAAATGTATTCCAAAGATCCATAGGTTTTTCATTAAATGGATTCATATCTATAATTTTACCTCCATAATCTAAGATTTAGTTTTCATTATTATTGTTACATAAGTTATATTAAATATGCACTATTAATACAAGTAAAATGTTTACAAAATATTGATGTAATGTTAATATTTAAATGGGTTTAAAGTGGAAGGGGATAAAAATGAAAATATTAAAAAGTATTGGGATTATTTTATTGTATATTATATGCTTAATAGCATATATGTTTTTAAGTGTGCTATTAAATTTTAGAGATAATATAATATTATCTGGAATATTAATAGCTATTTTTTTAGTAATAATATTAAAGCAAGGAATTAATGTATTTAAGAGATATAAAGGAAATAGTGTAAAGGTAAATTTTTTAAAATTAATTCTTAATATAATAGTTTTATTTATTTTATTTACATCAGTAGTTATGTTTAATGATACTTATAAAATGGAAGATAAAAGTGTTTCTTTATATGCAACAATTTTAAAATCAGAAGGTGAATCTGAAGAGTATAATAATAAATTTAAATCTTTAGATTATAAAAGTAATAAAATATTTTATACAGAAAAACAAGAATCAATTATAGATTTAATAAAACAATATATTGATGAAGGAAATAAGAAAAATATAAAGATTTTTGGTGATTTTGATACGAGTACATTAAGTATTAAATTGGATTATGATAAAGATGTATTTTATACAAGAAGTGATAACGATAAAGTTGGTGGATATTATCTTGTACATGCTAATAGCATGTATTTAAGTGTTGAAGATCCTTATAAAGATGTGTTACTTGGATATAATTTAAAAAATAACTTTAAATTTAAAGAAACTTTTTTACATGAGTATACACATCATATAGTCTATGAATTCATGGAAAAAAATAATATAGATATAAGCAAAGTTCCAATTTGGTTTATAGAAGGAATATCTGAATATGTTGGAACATCAGGTAATACTTTATATGAACCTGAAAAGATTTTAAGTTTTGATAAATTAAGCAATGAGGAAGATTGGAATGAAAGTTTAAAAGATGCTTATGTATATCTTCAAAGTAATTATGCTGTAAGTAAAATTGCAAATGAAAATGGAGACAGTATAATAAAAGATATACTATTAAATATTAAAGATATGGATTTTGATGAGGCTTTTAATAATGCAACAGGAATGGAATTTAAAGAGTTTGAAAAAATGTTTATAGAAGATTTTAAAAATGGATTTGTTGAATATTATGATTTAATTAAATACGAAGATAATGATATAAATGATGAAATAAGAGCAAAATGTTATGAAAAATACTTAGAGAGTAATGATAATATTGAAGCATATAAAATTTTATCAAATATATATAATTATAGTTTTAATAATTATGAAGATGCAGTAAAGACAATAAAAAAAGGAATAAAAAAATATCCAACGAATGCAGAACTTTGGAGATATCTTGCTATAATTTATGAAGAAAATGGTAAATGTGATTTGGCTGAGGAAGCTTTTGCTAAGGAAAAGGAATTTTTGAAAAAATAAGATATTTAATTTTAATAATCGTTTTATTAAAATTAATTTTAGTTAAGGATAGAGATGAATTTGAAACAAATTAGTTAAATTGTTTTTAATTTAATAGATAATATTAGAAAAAAACAAAGTATATTTAAAAAATTAAATGAATAGTTGACAAGTTGGAAAATAAAGTATAATATATATTTAAATTTTAAAAAAATTTATAAATTCTATGATGAGAAAAAGTAAGTTATATAATTGTTCTACAGAGAGTTGGCATCTTGCTGCAAGCCAATGTTCGATGTATTTCTGAAAATCATCTCTGAGAAGTAAAGCTGAACATTAATTTAGTAAGTTTTATCGGATTTTCACCGTTACAGGAAAAACGTATTAAGATGTACGTATTTAAGGTGCTATAAGCATATTTAATTTATAAGAAAATTATAATATATGTTTATAGAATTAGGGTGGTAACGCGATTTAACCTCGTCCCTTTTATTAGGGACGGGGATTTTTTATTTTCTTATAAGTTTTGTTTATATTTTAAAATAATAAATTTTGTAAATTTAAGTAAAAGCTTAGAGAAAGTATTATATTAATTATTAAAAATTAAAAGGGGGCATTTTTTATGGATATAGAAGGCGAGATACAACTAGAATGATTTGTAAAATTTAATTAATTGGGGGCGTTTTTAATGAAAAATTTATCAAAAAAAGATTTAGTATTAGTAAGCTTAATGCTTTTCTCATTATTTTTTGGAGCAGGAAATTTAATTTTTCCACCATTTTTAGGACAATCAGCTGGAGTTGATACTTGGATAACTATGATTGGTTTCTTAGTTACATCAGTGGGGTTTCCTATCTTGGGTGTTGTTGCAGTTGCAAAATCATCAGGATTGTATAATTTAGCAAGTAGAGTTAGTCCTTTATTTGCAACAGTATTTACTATTCTTATTTATCTTTCAATTGGTCCAGGACTTGGTATACCAAGAGCAGGTAGTTTACCATTTGAGATGGCAGTAAGACCATATTTACCAGAAGGTTTTGTATCTCATGGATTAGCATTATTTATTTATACATTTATATTTTTTTCAGTAGCTTATTGGCTTTGTTTAACACCGTCTAAATTAGTAGATCGTATGGGAAAAGTTTTAACTCCAACATTATTAATTTTGATTTTTTCAATATTTGTAGCTAGTATTTTTAAACCTTTAGGAGCTTATGGAGAAGTAACAGGTGAATATATTAAATCACCTTTAGTAAGTGGATTCTTAGAAGGATATATGACTATGGATACAATTGCAGCATTAAATTTTGGTATTGTTATTTATCTTGTAATTAAACAAAAAGGAATTAAAGAGGAGAAGGCAATTGTAAGAAATTCAGTAAAGGCTGGAATTTTTGCAGGTGGACTTTTAATTTTAATTTATTCAATGCTTGCTCATTTAGGAGCAGCAAGTGGTGGAAGATTTGGAGCAACTGAAAATGGAGCTCAAACTTTATCAAATATTATGTTATATCTTTTTGGAGATATGGGAGCTGTACTGCTTGCAGTAATTTTTACATTAGCATGTCTTACAACTTGTGTTGGACTTATAACATCATGTAGTCAATATTTTGTAACATTAAATTCAAAGGTAACTTATAAAACCTGGGTTAGAGTATTGGCATTATCAAGTATGATTCTTGCTAATATGGGACTTACAAAAATTTTAAGTATATCTGTTCCAGTGCTTGATGCAATTTATCCAGTTGCAATAGTTTTAATTTTACTTGCAATGTTTGATAAATTTTTAAAAGGAAATAGGTTAATTTATTCTGTAACAGTATTTATTACAGCTTTTGTAAGTATTATTTATTCTTTAAGTAATACGAAATTAAATATTTTATTCCTTCAAAATATGGTTAAATGGTTACCTCTTTATGCAGAAGGATTAGGGTGGGTTTTTCCAGCACTTTTTGGAGCCTTTCTAGGAGTTGTATTAACATTAGTTAAATACAAAGTTAATAGTAATAAAGTAGTTTTAGAAAAAGAAATTAGTGATGAAAAATCAGTTTTAAAAGAATTAGAACTTTAAAAATAATTAAAAAGAGTTGCTATTTTAGCAACTCTTTTATATGTAAATTTATTTTATTGTTCTAAATTCAAATCCTTTATCTTTAAAATATTCAATTATTTGAGGTAAAGCTTTTGCTGTTTCAGCTTTTCCATAAGTATCATGCATTAACACTACAACACTATCTGCATTTGGACCAAGTTCATTAACGCTTTTCTTTAAGAAATTAACTAATTCAGGTGCATTTTTCTTTTTACCTTCAGCATCACCATTTAATGCATTCCAATCAATGTTGCTTATATTAAGTTCAATCATTTTTTTCTTAAATGGTTCTCTACCATTCCATGACCAATATCCTCCAGGTAATCTAATGACTCTAGTTGAAAAATCTTTTCCTAATACGCTTTTCATAAGGTCATCATTTTTTTTGAAATCTTTTAGCATATTACTTACATTCATAGTTCTACCTGGATATAAATAATCATAATCATGGCTATAACTGTGATTTGCAATGGCATGTCCATTTTTAGCAATTTCTTTTAAAAGTTCTTTTGCTGTATTATTAGCAGCCAAAGATTTTCCCATTATAAAGAATGTACCTTTAACATTATACTTGTCCAAAGTCTTAAGGACTGTTGGTGTATTTGTAGTTGATGGACCATCATCAAAAGTTAAGTAAACAACTTTTTTACCATCAGTTCTAACTGGGTATTGTTTAGTTCCAGTTAGCAAATCGTTTGTATTTTTTGCAACTATTTTTGCATCGTCAGCATTTGGATCATCTTTTAAAGATAAATATCCACTATTATGTATCTTAACTTCTTCTTTTTTATTAGAAGAAGGATCCTTACTATTAATATCTTTACCGTTATCTTTACTGTTATCAGTATTTTTACTTGAAGAAGCTTTAGGTTTTGCCTCTTTATTTTCAGCTTTAACTATTTCGTTATCAGAACCTTTTTTATTTAAAATTAAAAATAATGGAATAGAAACAATTAATATAGTAATAAATGAAAGAGAAATTATTTTTCTTCGTCTCATTTCTTTTTTTCTTTTTATTATTTTTGATTTTCTGTTATTAGAACTTCTCATTACAATATCCCCCTTACTTTCATACTTAAACTATATATTATCTATTAAGATTAATAGTTACATAAGGGTTAATTTTTGGATACAATTGTTGAAAATTAAACTAAAATCTCTTATTTTAAAAGAGTTTAGTTTAATTTAGTAGAATATGTAGTAATTATTTTGTTTTAATAGAAATAGAGCTAGTTCTACTACGAGCTTTTATAACTGGAGTTTCTTCATCATTACTTGAATTATTATTAGATAAAACATTAAATGTAAAAATTGATATGGTAGTTAAAATCACAAAAAATGTAATTCGTCTTCTTCGAAGCATTTTTTTTCTGTAAAGAAATTTTTTTTTGTTAATTATTTTAGCTTTTGTATTTTGGCTTTTATACAATTAAAGCTCCTCCTTGGATATAACTTTTATGTAATTAAGTAAATAATTATTAATATATAATTAATAATTACGTATTTGATTACATTATAAATAAAATATGAAAAATTTACACAAGTAAATTATGGTAATTTAAAAGGTGTATAATAATGAATAAAAATAAGGAATAAAATATTAAAATTTGAATATATTTTAACTGATAATAAGTGTAATAGAAGGTATTACATGAAAGTAAAAACCTTTTTTATTAAAAAGAACATTTATACAATTGATGATAATAGAAATAATGTAAATTCAATTAGATTTAGAAAATGTCATATGGATGGTAAAGAAGTTTATGAAGTAATGTATACTTTCATTAATAAAGGATTTTTTTCTTATAAGTATGAAACTTTAAATGATTATGAAAAGATTATAATTATACATGAAAAACTCAAAAATATTGTTACAAATGGAACTTTTAGATATGTAAGTAGTTCAATAGAAGATATTTTAAATTTTATAAAAAAGACATATAGTATTGATGAGTATAAGGCAATAAGTAAAAAAATTAATGAATGTAAATATAATCTTTAATTTGACTAATTGAAAAATATGATGAAATATATCAATATCATTTTATAAAAAATCATCTTAAAAGAAGATGATTTTTTTATTTATATATTTTAAAACTATATTTTATGGTGGAATATATAACAAATTTATTGAAATGGTAAATTTAGTTAACCTTTTGTTAGTATTTATTTTTAATAAGGAAAAAAATAAATAACTTTGGTATTATATTTATGAAAGTCTATTTTATAGTGCTAGTTAACTGACTTAGGGGGAATTAAATTGAAGATAATAAGAGAGTTAAGAGCCTTTTTTGCTATTAATTTAATATTAGTATTTACTTTATTAATGTGTGAATATATATTCTCTAGAGCAATTATCAATAGGATAGATGAAAAATGTTATTTGAGCTATAGTCAACAAATAGAAAAATTATCCAAAGGAACATTTGATGGTTTAAACGAGCTTGTAGAAGACTTTGCAACTAATGAAGCACTAATAAAATTAATGGATAAAAAGGAACCTTATGAGAAAAAAGAAAAAAATATTATGAATACAATAAGGTATGCAAAAGGGTTATTAATAGCAACAAGTTTTGTAAAATCAATAGATATTATAGATAAAGGAGATAAAGAATTATATAGTTCTACAGGAGAACATTATAATTTTGATATGGAAACTAGGCCATGGTTTAAAGAAGCTTATAAAGAATCTTTAGCAGGAAAGAAAGTAATTATGACTCCTATGCATAAAGATTTTTTTAATGGGAGATATACAGTAGCAATAGTTTCTTTTATAAAGAATGGTAATAATAAAATAATTGGTTGTGTAATTTTAAATACTTATATGGATGCTCTTACAAAGTATATGGAAAATTTATATGGTGACAATGGAAATGTAAAAATATATGTAAAATTACTTAATGGAAATTATTATGGATATTCAGATGGGATAAAGACACTTGATGAAATAAAGTCTAATAAAAATAATTTTATTGTACAAAATAAAGACGTACTTTTTGCATATAATAAAAATTCTACATTGCTTCATAGAACAATGAGCAAAGTAAACAGAGTAAATTTATTTATGTTTTTAATATTCGTAATTGCAACTATTATAACCTTTTTTATTGTAAAAAAGAAAATTTTAGAATCAATTATTTTTAATATATCAAAATTAAAAAATATATTAAAGCAACTAAATAAATATGATGAAAAAGTTTTTGAAAGCAAAAAAGGATTTGAGCAATTAGATTTTATAGTTAATGCTTTTGATAATGCAATCAATGAAAAAGCTAAAGAATATATACAATATGATTCTCTTACTAAGGTTTTAAATAGAAGAGGGTTAGAAGAAGTATTTAATAAAGAAATTAAAGGTGAAGAAAGTGTTGCTATAATATTTATAGATTTAAATAAGTTTAAGAATATAAATGATGTATATGGACATTTAATTGGTGATCAATTTTTAAAAGAATTTTCAGAGTTGTTAAAAAAAGCATTTTTAGGCAAAGGACTTTTATCAAGGATTTCAGGTGATGAATTTATAGTTTTATATAAGAATTTTTCAACTGATAAGGAGTTAAAAGATTTTTATAACAAAAATGTAGTTGATTTATTTAAAAGAGTAAAATTAATTAATAATAAATTTTCTGTAAGCTTTTCAGCAGGTGTAGCAGTATATCCTAAGGATGGTACTGATTTAAGTGATTTAATAAAGAAAAGTGATTATATGATGTATACAAATAAAAAGAAAGGAATACTTAATGAATTAGTATTTTTTGATGATGAAGTATATAAAGAAATAGAAGAAGAGGAAACTATATCAATAGAATTAGGACAAGCTATAAAAAATAAAGAGTTAACAATGAAGTATCAACCAATAGTAGATAGAAATAAAAAAATTATAAAAGTAGAAGCATTAATGAGATGGAATAATAAAAAATTAGGAAATGTTCCACCTGATAAATTTATTACAATAGCAGAAGAAAATAGGGATATAATTAAGATTGGTTATTGGGCAATAAATAAAATATGTCAAGATATAAATACATTAAAGGAATATGGTATTGATGATTTAATTGTTAATGTTAATGTTTCTGCAATTCAACTTTTAGAAAATAATTTTGCTTATAAAGTAAAACTAATATTAGAAAAGAATAGAATAAGCTGTAATAAATTATGCATCGAAATTACAGAATCTGTTATGATTGAAGAAGATGAAGTATCATTAGAAAATTTAAGTTTATTAAAGAAATTTGGATTTAAGCTATCCTTAGATGACTTTGGAACAGGGTATACTTCTTTTGCATATTTAAAAAAATTTAAAGGTGAATCTTTAAAAATAGATAAAACATTATTAGATGATGCAAAGGACGATGAATATAGAATTATAAGAAGCATAAAAGAGATAGGAAATGAATTAGATTTTAAAACAGTTATTGAAGGTGTTGAAACTAAAAAACAATTTATAGCATTAAAAAATATTGGATGTGATTTATTTCAAGGATATTATTTTTCAAAACCTATTGATTTAGATGAATTAAAATCACTTATAAAGAAACATTAAGGAGTTTAATTATATAAAAAAAGGAGCTAAATTTTTAGCTCCTTTTTTATATTTAAATTATACTAATCCTTTTTGTCTTCTTTCTCTTTCAGCAAGTTTTGGCATTATTAATCCAAGTCCAACTAAAACGAAAGGAGTTATAATATTTAAAATTAATTGGAAAGTATTTTCTGAATACATACCACCTATACAAGCAAAAGCTGTAAAGAAGAAGCACCATGCTCCCATAAATATTCCAAGTCCCTTACTCTTTGTAAAACGGTATTCTGATTGGAATTTATCTCCGGCTTTCTTTAATGCAATGTAAGCTACAAATACCCATAAGTAACGTAATGGCATACAAACAGCATTTAATTTAACTAACCATTTAACTATAGCATCAACATTTCCTATTCCAAATGCAGGAATTATAATTAGTATTGAAACAATTATAGCAATTAATATATTACCATTTATAAATGCACCATGTTCATTTTGTTTAAGTAATTTTGATGGTATAAATTGTTCATCAGCATTTTCAAGTAAAATACGTAATGGAGCATCAATTGATAATATTAAAGTTGAAACTTGTCCAATAACGTTTGTTATAGCATAAATTACAACGAATGTATTTCCGATTCCGTAATATTCACCAAGTTTTTGGAATGCATAGTAAGCACCATTAGTTAATAGGTCTTTAGGTACATTGTTTGAATTAAACATCATACCAAGTGAGATAGTTCCTAAAATAGCACATACAGCAACCATAATTGCTAAAGCAATCATACCTTTTGGGAATCCTTTTGATGGATTGTCCATTTTGTTTACATAAGGTGAAATTTTTTCACATCCTCCAACAGCAAATACTAATATTGAAAGACTAGTAAAATACTTAACATCAAATGTAGGCATGAATGTTTTAAATGACCAATCAATATTTATTAATTTAGCATCAGTAATAGCAGGTGCTGCTATCATAAGAAGAATAAATAAAATTGACATAATAAACATTGATGTACCAGCAATAGTTGTAATTCTCTTTAAAGGTTTTATACCTTTTGAAGCAACCCATATTCCAATTAAGAATATGATTAAACAAAGTGTTTGTAGAACAACTGGATTTAAAGCACTAACTCCGTTATTTTGGAATATAGCCCAAAAACCAGCAATAATAGCGCCTTGTGGTTTTTGAGAAATATAAGGTAAATGTACAACCCAATAAGTCCAACCAGCGTAATATGCAAGTCTAGGTCCAATAGTTTCATTAATCCATGAACTTACACCACCACCTAAATCTTTAAAAGCAGAACCAAGTTCACCTACCATTAAAGCATAAGGTACAAAGTAAATAGCAAAAATAAGAATCCATGATACTATAGCCTTTAATCCACCAAATTCTGAGAATCCATTAACTACGTTTCCGAATCCCCAAACAGCAGAGAATGCCATAAGAGCAAGGCTATACCACATAATTTTTTTAGTTTCTTTAGTTCCTTCCATTTAAACTCCCCCGATTTTTAATTTTCTGTTGTGAATAAATACTGTATAATTTCTTTTTGTGTATATCATATTTGAATGATATATTTAAATGCATTAAAATAATTTTAATATAACGTATACAAATAGTCAAGGACATTTGTATATTATAGGCGAACAATTGTGGAAAACATATGTCTCTAATAGAAAAAGTTTGAATATTACTAAAAAGGAGAGATAGTAAATGATTAATACATATTGTTATGATACAAAATTGGGAGAAATCACTATTGTTGAAGAAAATGATTTTATAACAAAAATTTATTTTGGAAATAGTAAAGAGATAAATGCAAATTATATAGAAACGGAATTGATAAAAGATACTAAAAAGCAATTAGAAGAATATTTAATTGGAAATAGAAAAATATTTGATTTACCTATTAATCCAAAAGGTACAAAATTTCAAAGTGATGTTTGGAAATCACTTATAAAAATTCCCTATGGAAAAACAGTAAGTTATAAGGAAATTGCAATTTCTATTGGAAATGAAAAAGCTTCAAGAGCAGTTGGAATGGCAAATAATAAAAATCCAATACTTATAATAATTCCTTGTCATAGGGTGGTTGGGTCAAATGGGAAATTGATAGGTTATGCAGGTGGACTTTATATAAAGAAGAAACTTTTAAGTATAGAAAAAGAAAACTTTAATAAATAAATTCTTATAAGCCATAATTGTGACATAATTTTATAAAATAGTATATATAGTAAAATTTAAAGATTAAGTTAAAACATATAACAAATATTCATTTCATTAAATAATGAAAGTAATGGCTAAAGTAGTAGTGTTTATTAATGTATAATGTTGAAAGTTTATGTGGAGATATAACAGTAAAATAAAAAGTAAGAAAAGCAAGTATATTTTAGAAGAGAGATTTAAATAAGAGATATATAAGAAAATTTTCTTATATATCTCTTATTTTTACTTAGAAATTTCTTCTATGTAATTATTTAAAGAAGATATTTAAGGTAACAAAAATATTACAGTATACAATAAATAAAAAACAATGTTGTAACATACATTGTTTTAGTTTTTGGTGAAATATATAATCAAGCTAAATAATTAAATTTATAAAGTATATAATAAGGGATTTATTATAGTGGGGGAATTATTATATGAAAAAATTAATTTTTAGTACTTTAATTAGTTCTGTATTATTAATAACTGGATGTAGTGTTGGTGTAGAAATTAACAATACAAATAATGTTACATCTGTTGAAAGGGAATGCTTAGAAGTAAAAGCAAAAGAAAAAAGTCTAATAGAAATAGAAAAAAATGATTTTGATTTAGGAAAAAATTTTTATAAATCACAATCAGGAAAAGTATTGCCTTACAATGTAAGTGGAGCAATGTCTTTACCTAAAAAAGATGGAAAGAGTCCTTTAGCATTAATAATTCATGGTTCACATGATAATGATAATTTAAATACTCCATTGTATAAGGGATTTCAATATTTAATAGATTTTTTAGCTTCAAGAGGTTACGCTGCAGCATCGTTAAATGTACAACCAGCTTATGTTTGGAGCTATGGTGATAATGATGACAATGAAAAAATTAGAGCAATGTATAAAGTATATATAGATGACTTAAAAAAATCTAAATTCAAAGATAAAATAGATTTTGAAAATATAGTTTTAATTGGACATTCGAGAGGTGGACAAACAGTACTTGATATAGCAAAAGAGAATGAAAATATTAAGGGGATTATAAGTATAGCACCGACAGAACCAACGGATTTAAATAGTAAGTTTAAAGATATTCCATCAGCGATTATAATTCCAGAATTTGATGGCGATGTTATTAGTTTAGATGGTTTTCCAGTTTATGAAGCTATTGTTTCAGATTCAAGTAGATTAAGTAATGCTAGTTTAGTCCTATTAAAAAAGGCAAATCATAATTGGTTCAACTCAGAATTAAAAATTAACGACACCAAATTACTTTCTAATGAAGATAAATTAAAAACACAGTTAAAAAAGGAGGAACAGCAAGTATTTATTAAAAATTTTTCTGCTGATTTTGTAGATTATATATTAAATAAAGATAATAATATTTCTTTATTTGATGGACATAAAGCAGAACCATCAAAAATGTATGGAGTGGATGTAAAAACTAAAATATTTAAAAGTGGGAAGAAGAATATTATTGATTATAATGAAGTGAAAAACATACAAGCAAATGGTGTTGAATTAAATTCTTTAAGAGCTGATATTTTTTATAAAAAAGATGAAAGTGAAGGTTTTAGAATCCCTTTATCAGGACAAGATGGGTTTGATCATAAAAACTTAATTAAATTAGAATGGAAAAATAGAGGTGCATCAATAGATATTTTCTTAGAGGATTTAGATAATATAGAATTTAAAAATAAAAGCAGTTTATCTTTAGATATAGCCGTAAATGCAGCAAGTAAATTAAACGAAAAAAATAAAGAGCAGATGTTTACTATAAGAGTAGTTGACAAAAAAGGAAATATAGCTGATGTAGTTATAAACAATAAAAATAATTCTTTAGAATACGTAAAGGGATTTTTGGACTTTACTGAGATAGAAGGGAAGAAGTATTATTTTTGGTCTGAATATATTCCATTATCAACAATAAAAGTTCCAATTGAAAGTTTTAAAGAAATAAATATTAATGAGATAGAAAGCTTAAGTTTAATTTTTGATAAAACAGATAGTGGATCAATAATGTTGGAAAATATTAGTGTGAATTAAATATAAAAAAATAAATTTTTGTTGAAGATTATTTTTAGAATTTTTAGAATAATGTGATAAAAATTATAGTTTAAATTTAATAAATATTGTATAATACATCTTAAATATTTTAAACTATGGGGTGTTTGTATGAGAAAAGAAAATTTGAAAAGGTTAGATGAAATTTTAGTATATAATAAAGAATTTGTTGAAAATGGATATTATGAAAAGTATAAAGCTGATAAGAATCCGAATAAAAAGTTAGTAGTATTATCATGTATGGATACAAGATTAACGGAACTTTTACCAAAAGCAATGAATATTAAAAATGGTGATGCTAAAATAATAAAAAATGCAGGAGCTGCTATAATGCATCCTTTTGGAAGTATTATGAGAAGTATAATAGTTGCAATTTATGAATTTGGAGCAGAAGATATAGTAGTTGTTGGACATAGTGGATGTGGAATGAGTAATTTAAATTCTAAAGATATTTTAGAAAAAGTAAAGGAAAGAGGAATTTCAGAAGAAACTATAGGAACAATTAAAAACTGCGGAGTAGATGTTAATAAGTGGTTACGTGGATTTGAGTCTGTTGAGGAATCTGTTAGAGAATCAGTAAATTCAATAGAAAATCATCCATTAATACCAAGTGATGTTAATATTCATGGTCTTATTATGGATCCATACACAGGAAAACTTGATGTTATAGTAAATGGATATGAAAATAAAATATAATTAAAATAAAGAGAGTTCCATAATATCATATATTATGGAACTTTTTTATTAACAATCGAAATAGTGTATAGGTTCTTCAAACCAACCAAAAGCAACAGCTACATCTTCAAGTAGAGGGGCATTAAAATAAACTATAAGTTTTTGACCTGGTGCGAGTATTAGTTTTCCGTCATTTTCATCTACTAAAGTTGAAGATGGAGGTGCTATTCTAGTAAATATTTGAGAACCGTATAATGGTTTTTCATTAAGAGAAACAGAAGTAAATTGAATTTGGCCTTTAGGACATGGCTCAGGATAAATAGCAATATTTGAAGGACTTACTAATTGAGAGATTGTTATTTCAGAAGTTTTTGGAAAATCAGATCCAAGATATATATTAGCAATTATATTTTTTGATGTTCCAAAATTTGAAATAGTTATTACATTAACATGAAGTATTATATTTGAATCATTTGGATTTGCTATTGCAACCATTTTTGTACCATTTGAACTAGCATTTAACACTCCAGTTTCTCCTATAAAGTAATTTCCTTTTATAGATTCATACAAAATATAAGGAATAGATATTGTTTTTTGTGAATTAACTAAGGAGTTTTCAAAATCATAATTATTACATTTAAAATTAATACATTTATTTAAACAATGAGTAGTCATAAAATCATCTCCATAAATATCTATACTACATAATATTCATAGTGAATAGTTTAGTGATTATTATAGTATAAAAATATATAATATAAATAGATTAAAATTATAAGTATTTATAGGAGGAATTATGTTTTTTATAGGAATATTCGGTATAGAAAGTAAGTCAAAAGAAATAAAGAATTTAGATAATATACAATGTAAAACTTTTAATATGAGGAGAAGTGGAAAATTAATAAAAACATTTGATTTTTTTCATTTTTTCTTTATACCATTATTTAAATGGAATGAAAAATATTATGTAGTTTGTAATAGATGTAATTCAGTATATGAAATTCCAAAGGAAAAAGGAAAAGCGATAGAAAAAGGAGAGAATATTGATATAACATATTGGGATTTAAATGATGTAAAAAGTGAATATAATAGCAATTATTATGGATATGAAAGAAGATGCCCAAACTGTGGAAAAGTAATAGAAGGTGATTTTAAATATTGTCCATATTGTGGAGAAAAGATAAATTAATTATTAAAAGAAAAAAGTTTAAAGCATGTACACAGCAATCAATCAAAATATTAATAAGTTACCCTTGTAATGTGAATTAAATTGAAGAGTTTTTATAAGGAGTAAAGTTTTATGAATGATATAGTTAATGCAATTTCTAAAAGTAGAAAATCTAAAATATTGATGTGTGTTATAACAATGATATTTATGTAATGTATTGATGGGAGTATAGTAAATGTTGCCCTTCCACTTATAGCACATGATTTAAATGTTACAATGGCTAAAGTTGAATGGGTAGTTACAAGTTATCTTTTAGTAATTTCAGTATTAGTTTTATTAAATGGCAGAATTGGTGATATAAAAGGTAAATATAAAGTGTTTAAAATTGGTATTTTTATATTTACTATTGGATCAATCTGTAGTGGTATTTCAAAAGATATTACATTACTTATTATTTCTAGAGTAATACAAGGGATTGGAGCTTCTTGTACAATGGCAGTAATTATGGGAATAATAACTAGCATTTATAAAGAAGGAGAGGGAAGGGGAAAAGCACTTGGAACAATGATAGGACCATCTATAGGCGGAATACTTGCATCAATAAGATGGGATCTTATATTTTGGATTAATGTTCCTATTGGAATAATAAATTTAATAGTAGCAAGTAAAGTATTTAACAAAGATAATAGTGTAATTAATGAAAAGATTGATTTTAGAGGAACAATTGCTTTTGGAATTTTTATAGTTTCTCTTATATTATCAGTAACTAAGGGAGAATTTATAGGTTATACAAATAAATATATATTATGTGGATTGTTAATTTCATTAATAGGATTAATCATATTTATATATTTACAAAAGACTGTTAAATCACCGGTTTTAGATTTGAATTTATTTAAAAATAGATTATTCGCAACAAGTATAATATGCAATTTTTAACTTTTATTGGGTTAAGTTCAGTAACAATAATATTGCCATTTTACTTACAAGATGTACTTAAAATGTCAACATTACATGCTGGATTTTTCCTTATGATATATCCATTAGTATTAGGAATAGTTTCACCGTATAGTGGTAAGCTTTCTGATAAATTAAATCCTAAAATTATTTCAAATATTGGTTGATTTATATTATCAATAGGATTAATTCTTTTAGGAACAGTGAAGGAAAGCACTCCTTTATTTCAGGTTGCTATTTATAGTGCAATAATGGGATTTGGGAATGGATTATTTAAATCTCATAATAATGGACTTGTTATGAAAAAAATCAAAAAAAATCAACTTGGAATAGCTGGAAGTGTTAATTCATTACTTAGAACTGTTGGTATGGTATTTGGTATAACTCTTTCAACAACACTTCTATATAAGAGAATGAGTCATATTATTGTATATGAAGTTTCAAGTTATATATAAGGAAGAAATGATGTATTTATTTATGCAATGGATGTTGTATTTTTAACTACAGGAGTTGTATGTGTTATAGCAACAATATTAAGTATAATAAGATCTAAAAATTATTAAAATAAATTGATATTGACATAAATTTCAAATAGTGATATATATAAAATATGTATTAGCACTCTATGTGGTAGAGTGCTAACAAAATATCTTTTATGTTTGAAGGGAGAGATTTAAATTGGAAAAAAGACAATTTAAAGCAGAGTCAAAAAGATTATTAGATATAGTAATTAATTCAATTTATACTAACAGAGAAATATTTTTAAGAGAACTTATTTCAAATGCAAGTGATGCAATAGACAAGATTTATTACAAAACTTTAGGTGATAATTCATTATCATTTAATAAAGATGATTATTTTATAAAAATAGTTCCAAACAAAGAGAATAGAACTCTTACTATATCTGATACTGGTATAGGTATGACAAAAGAAGAATTAGATGAGAATCTTGGTGTTATTGCAAAGAGTGGTTCACTTAAATTTAAAGAAGAAAATGATTTGAAAGATGGATTTGATATAATAGGACAATTTGGTGTTGGATTTTATTCAGCATTTTTAGTTGCGGATAAAGTTACTGTTATAACAAAAGCTTTTGGAGAAGATAAAGCTTATAGATGGGAATCTGATGGAGTAGATGGATATACAATAGAAGATGCAGAAAAAGAAAATCATGGAACAGATATAATTCTTCATTTAAAAGAAAATACAGAAGATGAAAACTTTGATGAGTTTTTAGATGAATATAAATTAAGAGCTTTAATTAAAAAATATTCAGATTTTATAAGATATCCAATAAAGCTTGATGTTACAAAATCAAAGCTTAAAGAAGGAACAGAAAATGAGTATGAAGAATACCAAGAAGAAGAAACAATAAATAGTATGGTTCCTATTTGGAGAAGAAATAAAAATGAACTTACAGATGAAGATTACAACAATTTTTATTTTGAAAAAAGATTTGGATTTGATAAGCCATTAAAACATATCCATATAAGTGTTGATGGTATGATAAGTTACAATGCAATACTTTATATTCCAGAAAATATACCATATGATTATTACACAAAAGAATATGAAAAAGGATTAGAGTTATATTCAAATGGTGTATTAATAATGGAAAAATGTTCTGATTTATTACCAGATTATTTTGGATTTGTAAAAGGTATAGTTGATTCACAAGACTTATCTCTTAATATATCAAGAGAATTACTTCAACATGATAGACAATTAAGACGTATTGCTAAAAATATTAAAAATAAAATTAAAAATGAATTAGAAAATATGCTTAAAAATGATAGAGAATCTTATGAAAAATTCTATAAATCATTTGGAAGACAATTAAAATATGGAGTTTATGATGACTTTGGAGTAAATAAAGATACGTTAAAAGATTTATTAATGTTCTATTCATCAAAAGAAAAGAAAATGGTAACATTATCTGAATATGTAGATAGAATGGCAGAAGACCAAAAATATATTTACTATGCAGTTGGTGAATCAAATGAAAGAATAGAAAAAATGCCACAAACAGAAATGGTATTAGATAAAGGATATGAAATTCTTTACTTTACTGAAGATATAGATGAATTTGCAATTAAAATGCTTATAAATTATAACGAAAAAGAGTTTAAGTCAGTATCAAGTGGAGATTTAGGAATAGAATCAGAAAAAGATAATGAAAAAGTAAATGAGGAAAATAAAGATATTTTTGAAGCTATGAAAGAAACTTTAAATGGTAAGATAAAAGAAGTTAAAGCTTCAAGTAGACTTAAAAATTATCCAGTATGCTTATCAAGTGAAGGTGAGCTTTCAATAGAAATGGAAAAAATATTAAGTCAAATGCCAAACAATGGTGAAGTTAAAGCTGATAAGATATTAGAAGTAAATACAGATCATGAAGTATTTAATTCCTTAAAAGATGCTTTCTCAAATGATAAGAATAAGTTTAATCTTTATACAAATCTTTTATACAATCAAGCACTGCTTGTGGAAGGATTAAGTATTCAAGACCCAGTAGAATTTACAAATGATATATGTAAGTTAATGAAATAAATTTAATTAAAATAGAGATATCTCATATGGAGATATCTCTATTTTAAAAATAAATAGTTATTATTGATTTAAACAATTACCATTTTGAAAGTTTTTTCCTTTCCCTTTACCTCTATTTAAACCAAGTTTCATTTTAGTAGAAGAACCACTACCATTACAATTAGATTGATTTTCTTCAATAGTCTTAATTAATTTATTAGCTTCATCTTGAGTAATAGTACCATTAGTTACTTTTTCATTTATAGTTTCTTTCTTTAATTCAAGATTTTCTTTTTTAAACTCCTCAATTTTAGAAGCTTCATTTGCTATAGTTCCATATGTCTTATTCTCGTTAATATGTTCTTCAATTACACTATCAGTTGTACGTCCAGTTAATCCTGCAACTATATCTGCTGGTGAAGTATATTTTGAAGCTGCAAATGCAGTTACAGAAGTAACACCAACGCTTGTAATTAGTGCACCAATTGCCAAAATTTTAGTTAGGTTTTTCATTTTAAATACCTCCTAAGAATTTAATATTTATTATTTACATTTATAGGATACTAACAGGTTGTGACGAAATTATGTTTTTATTTTTCTTTTTTTGTGGAAAATATTTTATATAACATACAAAAGACAAACTTAACAAATATAATTAATTTAAAAGAGTTAAATTTTGAAAGGAATGAAGTTGTGTGGAAAATATACTTATTGCAGATGATAATAAACAAATATCTTCAGTTTTAGGGCAATATTCAAAAAAAGAAGGATTTAATCCAATTTTTGCATATGACGGAGAAGAAGCTGTAATTGAATTTAAAAGAAATAAGTTTGCTGTGATTTTATTAGATGTTATGATGCCAAAAAAAGACGGATTTGAAGTATGTAGAGAGATTAGAAAAGAATCAAATGTACCAATAATAATGATAACGGCAAGAGGAGAAGATTTTGAAAAAATTATGGGACTTGATATTGGAGCAGATGATTATATTGTTAAGCCTTTCTCACCAGGTGAAGTTATGGCGAGAGTTAGAGCAATACTTAGAAGAATAAATAGAGATAATAGTTCTACAAATATTATAGTTATAGATAATCTTACTGTTAATACAAATAATTTTATAGTTAATATAGATAATAATGAAATTTCACTTACTAAAAAAGAATTTGAAATTTTGTGGATGCTTTCAAGTAACAAAAATAAAGTTTTTACAAGAGATAATTTGCTTAATAGTTTATGGGGATATGAATATTTAGGCGATACACGTACTGTTGATTCACATATAAAAAGGCTTAGAGCTAAGCTTGATGTATATAATCATAAAAATTGGGATATAAAGACTATTTGGGGAATGGGATATAAATTTGAGGTAAACACTTATGAAAAATAAAATCGCTAAAAAGTTAATATTATATTTTTTAATATCTTTAACTATATTTTCAATAATAATAGGTGGAATCTTTTCGTATTTATTCAAGAAACATTCTGTAGAAATTTATAAAAATGATTTAGAAAAAAGAGCTATTAAAATATCAAATACTTTATCTGAATATTGGAGTGAATTTGGAGAAAATGGACATAAAAAGGGATCAGGATATGGAGCTTATATGAAGTTTTTAGATGATATAGCTATGTCAGATATTTGGATTGTTAATGAAAATAAAGAAATATTAACATATGATATGAGAAATAAGGAAATTTTATATAAGGATTTACCAACTGGGGCTGAAGACGGGATAGAGGAAGCTTTTAAAGGAAAAATATATTTTAGTGAAGATTTTACTGGATTATTAGGATTAGAATCAATAACCGTAGCAGTTCCAATAAAAAATAACACTAAGACAATGGGTGTGGTTTTATTACATTCTCCAATAGAAGGAATAGATTCAGCAGTTCAAGATGGTATTAAGACATTATTTATAAGTATTATAATTGCATTAATTATATCAGGTGGAATTGCTATGTTATTATCCTTTAAGTTTACTAGGCCTTTGAAGAAAATGAAAGATACAGCAAAACTTCTATCAGATGGCAATTATAAGGCTAAGACTGGAATAAGCCAAAATGATGAAATTGGAGAACTTGCAGAAACGATAGATATATTATCAGATAGACTATATGAAGCATCACGAGAAAGTGAAAAATTAGAAAAAATGAGACATGAATTTGTATCTAATATATCTCATGAATTAAGGACACCTGTGACTGTATTAAGGGGGTCTCTTGAGGCAATATGTGATGGCATTGTTTATGAAGATAATGAAATAAAAGAATACAATAATCAAATGCTTTTAGAAACAATACATTTACAAAGGCTTGTTAATGATTTATTGGACTTATCAAGATTACAAAATTCAGATTTTAAAATAGAGATGATGATATTAAATATTGAAAATATTATTGATGATGTAATAAGAAGTATGAATAGGTTATCTAGCTCTAAAAATATTAGAATAAGTAAGAATTATAATAGCTCTAATTTAAAAATAATAGGAGATTATAATAGACTAAGACAAATGCTTATTATTATATTAGATAATGCAATAAAATTCTCAGATGAAGGTTCAAATATTTATATAAATATTAAAGATAATGATGAATATTTTAGTTTATCAATAATAAATAGTGGGATTGGAATTAGTGAGGAAGAATTACCATATATTTTTGATAGATTTCATAAAGCACGTTCAGAAGAAAATAAAAATGGAACAGGACTTGGGCTTGCAATAGCAAAACAAATTGCAGATAGGCATAATATAAAAATAGAGGTTTATAGTAAAGTTAATAGTATTACTGAGTTTAAATTCAATATAAATAAAGTTATATAAATGAAATTATCTATATTGATTTGAAAAGATTAATATATAAGTATATTGACCTAGAGTAAACTCTAAGTAATACAATATAATAAAGAATATAATTAAAAAGTAGGAGTGTTATTTATGGAATATACTATAGGGCAAATTTCAAAAATAACTGGATTAAGTGAGCATACTATAAGATTCTATGAAAAAGAAAAGTTAATACCAAAGATAAATAGAAATAAAAATAGAATTAGAATATTTAGTGAAGAAGACTTAAATTGGGTTAATATAGTAAAGTGTTTTAGGGATACGAATATGTTAATTGATGATATAAAAAAAGTGGTATTACTTTATGAAGAAGGAGAACATACATTAGAGGAAAGAAAAACTCTTATAGAAAATCATAGACAAAAGATAGAATCTCAAATACAAGAATTAAAACAGTATTTAAATAGAATTGATGATAAATTAGATATGTATGAAGGTAAAATAAAAAATAGAAATAATAATATTTAGAGATATTTTAAAGAAACATAAAGGAGGAAAAAGTTATGGATAACTTTGATTTTTATAATCCAACTCATATAGTGTTTGGAAAAGATAGAATAAAGGACATTAATAATCTTGTGCCAAAGGATGCAAGAGTATTAATACTTTATGGTGGTGGAAGTGTTAAGAGATTTGGAACATTAGATAAGGTAAAAGAAGCATTAGGTGAGAGAGTAGTATTTGAATTTTCAGGAATTGAACCAAATCCAAAATATGAAACATTAATAAAAGCAGTGGATTTAATAAGAAAAGAAAAAATAGATTTTTTACTTGCAGTTGGTGGAGGATCTGTTATAGATGGAACTAAATTTATATCATTAGCTTCACATTATGATGGCAATTTAACTGATTTATTAATACCAAACTTTACTTTAGAAAATATAAAGGTTGCGCTTTCAATAGGAGTTGTATTAACATTACCAGCAACAGGTTCAGAAATGAATAGTGGTGCTGTTATAACATATGATAAGGGAAAGTATAGTGTATATAGTCCATTAGTATTCCCTAAATTTTCAGTATTAGAGCCTGAAATAACATTCACATTACCAAAGACTCAAGTTGCAAATGGAGTTGTTGATACATATGTTCATGTACTTGAACAATATTTAACATATCCAGTTGATGCAAAATTCCAAGATAGAATGGCAGAGGGAATATTATTAAGTCTAATTGAGATAGGGAGAAAGACAATTGATGAACCTGAAAATTATGATTTAAGGGCAAATCTTATGTTAAGTGCAACTATGGCTCTAAATGGATTACTAAAAATGGGCGTTCCAGGAGATTGGAGTACTCATAAAATAGGTCATGCACTTACAGCTTTATTTGAAATAGATCATGCTAAAACTTTAGCTGTAGTTTTACCTGCATTATGGACTGTAAGAAAAGATAAAAAGAAAGCTAAATTAGCTCAATATGCAGAGAGAGTATTTAACATTACAGAAGGTGATGATGATTATAAAGCTAATATAGCTATAGAAAAAACAAGAGAATTTTTTGAAAGCCTTGACATAACTACTAAACTTTCAAACTATAATATAAATAGAGAGAAAATAGAAGAAGTGGTTGAATCATTAAAGAAACAAAACTTAACTAATTTATCTGAAACTTGCGATTTAACTCCAGATATAGTTAGAGAAATATTAATAGAAGCATTATAGCAAAGAAAAGCAACTGATAATTATATTTTTATCAGTTGTTTTTTATTAAATTATATTAACTATAATTTTTAAAAAATAATATAAATAATTCATTGACTTAGAGTAAACTTTAAGTAATACAATTATATTAAAGCAAAAGAAAAATTATATACAATCATAAAAATACAATAAGATAATTTTATAAATAAAATAAGTTAAATATAAATTATAGTATGGAAGGAATGGAGAATATGAATAATTTTGATTTTTATAACCCAACTCATATAGTATTTGGAAAGGATAGAGTAAAAGATATTAATAATCTTGTGCCAAAGGATGCAAGAGTATTAGTACTTTATGGTGGTGGAAGTGTTAAAAGATTTGGAACGTTAGAAAGAGTTAAAGAAGCATTAGATGATAGAGCAGTATTTGAATTTTCAGGAATTGAACCAAATCCAAAATATGAAACATTAATAAAAGCAGTGGATATAATTAAAAAAGAAAATATAGATTTTTTACTACCAGTTGGTGGAGGTTCTGTTATAGATGGAACTAAGTTTATATCATTAGCTTGTAATTATGATGGAGATTTAACTGACCTTTTATTAAAAGGAGTATCAGGAAAAATTAAAAAAGCTATACCAATAGGTACAGTATTAACATTACCAGCAACAGGTTCAGAAATGAATAGTGGTGGAGTTATAACATATGATAAAGGTAAGTTTGTAATTGGAAATCCATTAGTGTTCCCTAAGTTTTCAATATTAGAACCAGAAATAACATTTACATTACCAGAGTCTCAAGTTGCAAATGGTGTAGTTGATACATTTATTCATGTTGTTGAGCAATATGTAACATATCCAGTTGATGCAAGATTTCAAGATAGAACAGCAGAAGGAATACTTAAAACATTAATTGAAATAGGTAAAGATACAATTGATAATCCTAAAGATTATGATTTAAGAGCAAATCTTGTTTTATGTGCAACAATGGGATTAAATGGGTTAATTAAAATGGGAGTTCCAGAGGATTGGAGTACGCATATGATAGGACATGAACTTACAGCTTTATATGGTATAGATCATGGAAAGACTTTAGCTGTAGTTCAGCCAGCATCATGGAGTGTTAGAAAAAATCAAAAAAGAGAAAAGTTAGTACAATATGCAGAGCGTGTTTTTGATATAAAAGATGGAGATAAAGATACTAAAATTGAAATGGCTATAAATAAAACAAGAGAATTTTTTGAAAGCTTAGGAGTAAAAACAAAACTTTCAGATTATGGGTTAGATAAGAAAAATATTGATGAAGTAATAAATTCATTAGAAAAACATGGACTTTTAAACTTAGGTGAGAATGGAGATGTAACTTTAGAAGTATCAAGAGAAATACTTAATAAAGCTTTATAATGAATTAAAATGTTAAAATAATAATATAAATAAATTAAAATGCTTTATGTTACCTTAACATAGAGCATTTTAACTTTTAAGATAATATGACAATAAGAGTAAAAAGTGTCAAATTTTTTTGGTGTTAATTACAAAATTCGTGAAAAATTTTATAAATTTACCGGTTAACTATTTATAAATTCACAAAAAAGTATTATTATAATAATATAGATGTATACAATTACATTGAGAAAATTATGGATATACAGAGGAGAAGTTTATGAAAATTGGAATTTTAACAAGCGGTGGAGATGCTCCGGGAATGAATGCAGTTATTCGTTCTATAGTAAAGGTTGCGAATAACTATGGTATTGAGACTTTTGGAATAAAGAGAGGTTATACAGGTCTTTTAAATGAAGAAATAAAAAAGATTGATGAGTTTGATGTAGATTATATTTCAGAAGTTGGAGGAACTATACTAAAAACATCTAGATGTCCAGAATTTACGACAGTTGAAGGAAGACAAAAAGCAGTAGAGAATTTAAAAAAATATGATATAGATGCTGTTATTGTAATTGGTGGAGATGGTTCTTTCCAAGGTGCAAATAAATTACATGAATTAGGTGTAAAAGTTATTGGAATCCCTGGAACTATTGATAATGATTTAGAGTATACAGATTATTGTATTGGTTTTGATACAACTTTAAATACAGTTTTAGAATGTATAAGAAAAATAAAAGATACAGATGCATCTCATGAAAAACCAACAATAGTTGAAGTTATGGGAAGATATTGTGGAGATTTAGCTTTATATTCAGCTATGGCTGGAGGTGGAGATATAATATCAACACCTGAGAAAAAGTTAAGTTTTGAAGAAATTGCAGCAAAGCTTAAAAAGAATATAGAAAAAGGAAAGCAAGACAGTATAATAATAATAACAGAAAGAATGTATGATATAGAAGAACTTCAAAAATATTTAGAAGAAACATTAAATATTGGAGTTAGAAATACAGTTTTAGGATTTATACAAAGAGGTGGAAATCCATCTGCTTTTGATAGAGTACTTGCATCAAGAATGGGAATTCATGCAGTAGAGCTTCTTAGAAATAATGAATCAGGTAAGGCTGTAGGAATACAAGATAATAACATGATAAGTGTTGATATAAATGATGTAAATAATAAAAGAGATATAAAAGAAAGTAAATATAACCTTATGGAATTACTTTTATAATATAAATATAGATTTAGTTTACGCTTAAAATAAAAAGGGCATTAAATATATGCCCTTTTTATTTTTATTCTTTATTACTTGTGCTATTTGTAAAATTAGATTCATTTATAAGGTTTTTAAACATTTGATGGACTCCTGTACTTGCAAGTCCTGAGAACATACCAGCAAGAATTATATCTAATGTAACTGCTTTGTTTATAAAAATATTTAATGATAAACCAAGAATTAGCATAATTAGTGGTATATATTTGTTTGGAATAAAATCTAAGCTACTTTTAATTACATAACCAATACATAGACAAATTCCAACTATAGTAGGAATACAATAATTTTGTAAAAAACTTAAATCCATAATAACCCCTCCACTTTATATAAATATTAATTAATTAAATAAAAATGACGGTTATATTTAAAATAAAAAAGCCATGAAATTCATGACTTTTTATTTTGGATCTACATGTATTGTAACTCTTACATTTTTAAATTTTTCATTCATAGCTTTTTTTATTTTTGATATTATATCATGGGATTCTTTTACTGTTACTGCAGGATCAAGAGTTATATGAAAATCAATATGTTTCATGTTCCCAGATTTTCTAGTTTTTAATTTATGATAATCTATAAACATATTATTATATTTTTCAATAATTGATTTTATTTCAAGTTCATCATAATCACTTAATCTTTTATCTAATATTTCACCGAATCCATTTTTAATTAAATCTATTGATTCTTTTATTATCATTAAAGCAACAATTATAGCTACAATAGAGTCTAAAATATGTATACCAGTTAATTTTATAAGTAATATACCTATACCAACTCCAAGAGATGTGTATACATCAGTTTTTAAGTGCAAGGCATCTGCCTCAAGTGCCATAGAATCTTCTTCTTTTGCAACTTTATATAAAGTTTTTGAGACAAAAAAGTTTACTAATCCTGAAATAAACATTATTAAAATAGCTAAGCTACTATTATTTATTTCAGATGGATTGAATATTTTTCTAACAGATTCAAATATAATCATAAATGATGCTAATAAGATTAGAATACCTTCAATTATTCCAGATATATTTTCAATTTTTCCATGACCATATGGATGCAAGTCATCAGCTGGTTTGGATGAAAGCCTAACAGAGAAAAAAGCAACTATTGATGCTATTAAATCTACTGATGAGTGTATGGCTTCAGATATAATACTAACAGAGCCACTTAAAAATCCAGCTACCAGTTTTAATAATATGAGTAATGTATTAGATAATATTGATAAAAATGCTACTTTGACTTTTTTATTAGAATTTGTCATAAATATTGTCTCCTTTAAATTTATATACTAAGTGTTAAGTATATATTTTATTCAAATTATATACTGTAAAAAAGTATAAACAATTAAGTTTAGGTTTAATTAAAACAAAATTTACAGTATATACATATTGAGTTAAAAAATAGATGATAATAATTATTATTCATAATAAAACTTATATAAATAATTCAATCAAAGTTATTATTAAACAAAATTGGATTATTTATTATTACTATAAAAAATAACCTTAAATAATTAATTATTTAAGGTTATTTTGAATTTATTTATATAATATTAACTCCAATTTTATTTATAAGTTTAACTATTTTATTATCTGGAGCACTTTCTGTAATAATATAATTTATATCAGAAAGTGTGCTAAATTTATAAGTACCGTCAAATTTAAACTTTTTATTTTCTATTAGAAGATAAGTTTTGTTAGAAGATTCTATTATTGCTTTTTTAGTATTACCTTCTTCTAAATCAAAATTACTTATACTTTTATCAAATATATTTATTCCACAACTACCTATAAAGGATTTATTAAATCTGTATTTACAAATACTTTGTATAGCTTCAGAACCAACAACTCCTCCAAGTTTTTTATTATACATGCCACCAATACATATAATTTCTATATTTAATTCAGGATTATTAAATAGGGAGGTTATTTCAACCATATTAGTAACTAAAGTTATCTTCTTGCTACTTTTAGATAGCAATTCAGCAAGTAAATAATTAGTGCTTGATATATCTAAAAATATAGTGTCATTATCGTTTATATTTTCAAATGCTTTAGTTGCTATAATTTTTTTTGTATCTATATTATTTATAAGTCTATTAGAAATATTAGTGCTTTCAGCCAAATTTCTAGGAAGGATAGCACCTCCATAAGTTCTTTCTACTAATCCTTCTTTTTCAAGTTTATTTAAATCTTTTCTTATCATACTTTCTGTAACATTAAATTTATTACTTAAATCTTTAACTAAGACTTTATTATTTTTTTTTACTAATTCTAATATTTCATTAAGTCTTTCTTCCATAAACATTTTAATTCACCTCATTATTATTATAACCAAAATGAGAATAAATGAAAACAAATAAGAACGAAATATATTGACAATATTATAAAATAAATATAAAATATAGACAAATGATAATAAATGATAATAAACAAAAATAAATGAGAGGTGAGTTGGATGACCAAAGCTGTTGTATGCGAAATAGAAAGATATGCTACACATGATGGACCAGGAATTAGAACAGTAGTTTTTTTAAAAGGATGTCCATTAAAGTGTATATGGTGTGCAAATCCAGAAACTCAAAGAAAAGAAAATGATATTTATTACAACGAAAATAAGTGTATAAAATGCCAAAGGTGTATAAAGAGATGTAGTAATGATGCAATTACTTTTGAAGATGGAAAAGTAGTAATAAACAGGAATAAGTGTAACTTATGTGGTGAATGTATTAAGGCGTGTCCAATGTCAGCATTAAATTTTGTTGGAAAAGAAAGAGATGTAAAAGAGGTATTTGAGGAAGTTTATAAAGATAATATATTTTATAAACAATCATCTGGTGGAATAACTATTTCGGGTGGAGAAGTTCTAATGAATAGAAAATTTGTAGTGGAACTTTTAAAAATGTGCAAAGAAAATTATATTAATACAGCAATAGAAACAAGTGGCTTTGGAGATTTTAATGATTTGAGAGATATAGCTAATCTTTGTGATCTTGTTATGTTTGATTTAAAAAGCACTGATGATAAGATGCATAAAGAATTTACAGGAGTAAGTAATAAAATTATATTAGATAATTTAAAAAAATTAAGTGAAATTCATAATAATATAATTATTAGAGTTCCTGTAATTACAGGGTTAAATGACAATGAAGAAAATATTTTAAAAACAGTAGATATAGCAATTGAAAATGGTGTAAAGGAACTTCATTTATTGCCTTATCATTCATTAGGTAAAGATAAGTATAGACAACTACAAAGAGATTATAAATTAAAAGAATTAAAGAACTTAAATGAAATTGACATAGATAATTTAAAAGTTATTGTTAAAAATAAAGGTTTAAAATGTGTAATTGGTGGATAAAGAGGAGGTTGAATTTATGAAAAATTATGAAATTAAAAGTGAGAGAGTAAAAGCTTTAAGGGAATCTGTTTTATCTCAAACACCTAGTGTTTGTATAGAGAGAGCTAGGTATATAACAGAAGCGTATAAAGAGTATGAAAGTGCTCCAGTATATATAAAGAGAGCTAAGGCAGTTGAAAAAATATTAGAAAATATGACTATATATATTAAAGATGGAGAGCTTATAGTTGGTAATCAAGCTTCAAATGAAAGAACTGCTCCAATTTTTCCTGAATATGCAGCAAAGTGGATGGAAGAAGAAATTGAAGAAAAAGGAAATTTTGATAAGAGAGAAGGAGATAACTTTCATCTTAGAGAAGAAGATATAGATGAATTATTAGAAATAGTAGAATATTGGAATGGAAAAACTTTAAGAGATAAATGTTATGGAGAAATGCCAAAGGAAATAGAAGATGCAATTTCAGTTAAAGTAATACATGGGGAAGGAAATATGACATCAGGAGATGGGCATATAGTTCCAGATTTTGAAAAGGCACTTAAATTAGGATTAAAAGGCGTAATTAATGAAGCAAAGGAAAAGCTTAAAACTGTAGATATAAGTGAAAATGATGGATTAAGAAAAAAATCATTTTTAGAGGGCGTAATTATAACTAATGAAGCTGTAATTAAATTTGCAAATAGATATGCAAATCTTGCTATGGAACTTGCTAAAAATGAAGACGATGAAAAAAGAAGACTTGAATTAATTAAAATAGCAGAAGTATGTAGTTTTGTTCCTGAAAATCCTCCAAGAAGTTTTTATGAAGCAGTTCAATTAGTATGGTTTATTCATTTAGTAATTCAAATTGAAAGTAATGGACATTCAGCATCACTTGGAAGAGTAGATCAATATTTATATGAATATTATAAAAAAGATATTGAAAGAGAAATTATAACTAGAGATGAAGCAAAGGAAATATTACAGTGTTTATGGATAAAACTTTACTCAATATTAAAAGTTAGACCAACATCACATGCGGGTTATGGTGCAGGATATCCAACATATCAAAATGTAACTATTGGAGGTTCTAACTTTGATGCAAGTGATTGTGTAAACGATTTAAGTTATCTTATTTTAGAAAGTGTTGGAGAGGCAAAGCTTACTCAACCCAATCTTTCAGCAAGATTACATTCAAATAGTCCAGAAAAGTTTATAAGAGAATGTGCAAATGTAATAAGAACAGGTTTTGGTATGCCTGCCATTCATACTGATGAAATAATAATACCAGCACTTTTAAATAAAGGTGTAAATTATAAAGATGCATATAATTATACAATGGTTGGATGTGTTGAAGTAGCGGTTCCAGGAAAATGGGGATATAGATGTACTGGAATGACATTTTTAAATATGATAAAAGCGTTAGAGCTTACGTTAAATGATGGTTTTGATAAGAGAACAGGAAAAACTCTTTTAACTGGAAATGGAAAACTTACAGATTTTAATAATTATGATGATCTTATAAATGCATGGGAGAAAAATATTAAGTATTACACAAAATTAACAGTAGCACTTGATAAATTAGCAGATACTCATCTTGAAGAGTTTCCGGATATGTTATGTTCATCACTTGTAGATGACTGTATAGGAAGAGCCAAAAGTATAAAAGAAGGAGGCTCTGTATATGATTTTGTTTCAGGTCTTCAAGTTGGTATTGCAAATGTAGCAAATTCATTAGCAGCATTAAAAAGTGTAGTATATGAAGATAAATATTTAAGTAGAGAAGAAATTATGAGTGCTTTAGATAATAATTTTGAAGGTGAAAAAGGAATGATAATTCAAAAAATATTATTAGAAGCACCTAAATACGGAAATGATATAGATTATGTAGATAATATAGCAAAAGAAGCCTATGATACTTATATTAATGAAATAATTAAATATGATACAACAAGAAAAGGAAGAGGTCCTATTGGATGCAAATATGGATTATCTACTTCAGGCATTTCATCAAATGTACCTATGGGAACAGTAACTGGAGCTACTCCAGATGGTAGAAAAGCTTGGACACCAGCGGCTGAAGGAGCATCACCAGTTCAAGGAACAGATATAAATGGACCTACATCTGTATTAAAATCAATAACTAAATTACAAACTATATTAATGACTGGAGGACAGTTGTTAAATCAAAAATTCTCACCAGAATTATTAAAGGGAGATGTTCAATTTGAAAAATTTATATCTTTAATAAAATCTTTTGTAAGCATGAAGGGATGGCATATACAATTTAATATAATTTCAACTGAGACTCTTAGAAATGCTCAAAAAGATCCAGAGAAGTATAGAGATGTAATAGTTAGAGTTGCAGGATATTGTGCACAATTTGTTACATTAGATCCAACAACTCAAGAAGATATAATATCAAGAACAGAAGAAGCGTTATAAAAAAATTAAAATAAAATAAATAATATATTTTATGATAAAGTGTAAAATTTATATATTAAAAGGAGAGATATAATATGATATACATGTTAGATACTGCAAATATAGCAGATATAAAGAGAGCTTGTGACTTATATCCAATAACAGGAGTGACAACAAATCCAACAATAATATCAAAAGAAAATAAAAAGTTTTTAAGACTTCTTAAAGATATAAGAGAAATAATTGATAAAGATACAATGTTACACGTACAAGTTTTAGGTAAAACTTCAGAAGAAATGATAAAGGAAGCTAAATATTTAAATAAAACTATAGGTGGAAATATTTATATAAAAATTCCAGTAACTAAAGAAGGAATAAAGGCTATAAAAATTTTAAGCAAAGAGGGAATAAATATAACAGCTACTGCAATATTTACAGCACAGCAGGCATTAATGGCAGCAGTGAGTGGAGCAAAATTTGTTGCACCATATGTAAATAGAATTGATAATATAAGTGGAAATGGTGTTCAAGTAGTAAAAGATATTATAGATGAAATAAAGCTTTATAACTTAGATTGCAAAGTTTTAGCTGCATCATTTAAAAATGTTCAACAAGTTCATGAGTTAAGTAAGTATGGAGTTCATTCAGTAACTGTAAATCCAGAAATAATGGATAAAATGATAGAGCATCCATTAACTGACTGGAGCGTTGATCAATTTATAAATGATTGGGAAAAAATATATGGAAAAGATAAATTAACAACTGATGTAAACTAAATTTGCAAACCTAAATGAGAATTTTTTAAAAGTAATATTTAAATTAAAAGTTATCTATAAAATTATATAGATAACTTTTTTATTTTAAACGTTTTCTAATGAACAAAATTTAATATTCGTATTTTTAAAATAAAAACAAATCACAATATGGCAACAAAATAATAAAATAGTAATTATATTAATAAAAAAATATATTCAAATGGAATAAATTAATAATAAATACTTGAAAAAGTTAATAAATTATAATAATATTAATAGAAATATTATTATTATATATTTAAATTAAAATATTGTTAATTAAGTTTATTGGGGGCAAATAACTTAATTAAATAAGGAGGGGGCTTTATGAAAGAGAATAGAGAACAATGGGGATCGAAAATAGGATTTATATTAGCTGCAGTAGGATCAGCAGTAGGTCTTGGAAACATATGGAGATTCCCTTATGTAGCATATGCAAATGGTGGTGGAGCATTTTTAATACCATATTTCTTTGCAATATTTACAGCAGGTATTCCATTATTAATATTAGAATATTCAATGGGACATAAATATAGAGGATCGACTCCACTTGCTGTTGCTAGAGCATCAAAAAAGTGGGAGTGGATTGGATGGTGGCCAACAATTACATCCGCATTTATTGTGGCGTATTATTCAATAATACTTAGTTGGGCAATTAATTATTTTGTACTTAGCTTCAAGAAAGGCTGGGGAAGTGATTCAAATGCATTTTTCCATAATGATTTTCTTCAATTAAGTAAGTCACCCTTTGAGCTTAACGGAGTTATTTGGTATGTGTTATTAGGAGTGGCAGTTATTTGGATAATTAATTGGATTGTCTGTTATAAAGGTGTTAAAAAAGGAATTGAAAAGATAAATAAAATTTTATTACCAACATTAGTTATTATTATGATAGTTATAACTGTCAGGTCAGTAACATTAGAAGGTGCTTCAGCAGGTCTTAATACTTTATTTACTCCAGATTGGTCAATGGTTTTTAAACCATCAGTTTGGATAGCAGCATATGGACAAGTATTTTATTCATTAAGTATAGCGATTGGAATTATGATGACTTATTCTAGTTATTTACCAAAGAAAACTGATATAAATAATAGTGCCTTTGTAACTGCATTTGCAAACTGTGGGTTTGAATTTTTATCCGCTATAGCAGTTTTTGCAATTTTAGGTTATATGGCAACAGCACAAGGAGTTCAGGTTTCAGAGGTAGTATCAAGTGGAATAGGACTTGCATTTGTAGCATTCCCACAAATATTTACAGCTATGGGGCCTGTAGGTAATTTTATTGGACCATTATTTTTCTTATGTTTAATTTTTGCAGGAATAACTTCTTCAGTATCATTAACAGAGGCAGTATCTGCACCTTTTAAAGATAAGTTTGGATGGAGTAGAAAAAAAGTTGTTACAATTATGTGTATAATAGGAGCTTTAATGAGTTCAGTATTTGCAACAGGGGCAGGGCTTTATATATTAGATATAGTAGATTCATTTATAAATAGTTATGGAATAGTTGTTGTTGGACTTTTAGAAGTAGTATTAATAGGTTGGATTATAGCTCCAAGTAAAATAAGAGAACATGCAAATTCAGTATCTCATTTCAGAGTTGGTAAATGGTGGGATATAACTATTAAATTTATAACACCAGCACTTTTAATATATATGGTTATACAAAGTATAATTACTGAAATTAAAGTTCCTTATGGTGGATATCAGTTATCGGAATTAATATCATATGGTTGGAGCGTTATAGGATTTGGAATTATAGTAGCATTAATAATATCAAGAAGGCCATGGAAAGATAAAAGTATAGAAGATTATATTGAAGAATAGGTATTTAAAAGGAGGAGTTTTTATGACATTAACATCAATAGTATTTTTTTTAATAGGTGCAATAGTTTTATGGGGAGGGCTTGGTGTAACATTAACTATGCTTCTTAAGAATGAAAGAAAAGAATCTTTAAGTGAAGAGTATAATAATTAATTTATTATAAATTAGAATACCATATAAATATAATTAATAATAAAAGAGGCTAAATTTTAATTTAGCCTCTTTTATATAAGTGAATATTTTAAATAGATAAAATCTATGGTGCAACATGTTGTTTCTTATCAATCTTTTTCCAGAGTATTATTCCATATACAGAGTTAACTGTAAATTGAATCCACATTAGTGCACCAGATAAAGCTGCAAGTGAAAATACTGGATCAGAGATTAATGATTTTAAGTATAATACTATTCCTACTGCATCAGATAATAACCAGAAGTACCAAGTTTCTTTAAATCTTTGAGTAGAAACTATAACAGCGCAAATGGTTAATGTGGCAGTAAATGAATCTATTAAGTAATTCCTGTCTGGCGGTATAATATTTCCAGTAACATTCTTTATTATATTTGGTAAATAATAAGCAAATCTAGAGTAAAGGAACCAAACTATTACTACAAATACAATTAATCCTATCCATTGTTTTTTATTTAATGATCTAACTTCTATAGTAGATGATTCAGAACCATTTTCTTTAGCTTTTAATGCACTTTTTCTCCAAGCATAGAATCCGTAACAATTCATTGGTAGCATATACAATGTATATAAAATAACCTCAGCATACATTGTACGAGATAGAGAAACAAATACGTAAAAGCAAGTATTAACAACTCCCCAAGCATAAGCTGCTGCTTCTGCACGAGCTGTATAAACTGCAGCAAGCAATCCACTTACTGCTGATAAAAGTCCTAAAATAGATAGTGGGTTTATTGTATCTCCAATAGTACCACCAGTATATAAAGGACTAAAGAAAAAGAATAGGTTTACAAGTAAGAAAAATATAAAATATATTTTATGAAATTTTGAAAACGATTTAAACCAACTCATTAATAATTCCCCCTATATTAACTTTAGTATATTAAAGTGTCAAAATACAAAGCTATTATACTGCTAAGAAATTTATAAAACAATATTATAAAAACCTATATAAGTAAAATAATGTAATAGTTTACAAAGAGGAAACGAAAGGACATAATTTAGAAACAAAATAAAATGGTTGCAATTAGCATTGCTAAGGAATTACAACTTATATAAAAATATTTAAATTATAAAATAGTAAATAAAAGTGAATAAATTTAATATTTTAAAAAGGTAGACATTGGATATTATAGATGGTAATATTTTATTACAAATATAGGAAATTGGGGTGAGAGAAAGTTATGAAGAGAAAGGTTGGGTTAATTGTTTTATTACTTATTACAGGGATTATTTTATTAGTAGGATGTTTTGGAGGTGAAAATTTATCAAAAAATGATAATAAAAAAATAAATATAGTAGAAGTTGTACAAAAAATAAAAACAGACATAGAAATGCGTGCTACTGAAAAAATAGATGATGAACTTGCAAAAGAAAAATTTCATTTAAATTTAGATGATATTAATGAATATATTATAGAAAATGGTCTTATAAATAGTGGACTAGAAACTATTGCTATAGTTAATGCAAAAGATGAGGATAGGGCTAATAATGTTAGCGATTCTTTTAAAAAAGTAATAGAAGATAAAAAATTACAACAGCTATATCCAGGAGAAGCAGAAAGCTTGGAAAATGCTAAAATAGTTAAAGAAGGTAACTACGTTGCACTTTTCATAATACCTGATTATGAAGGTGGAGAGGGTAATTCAGAAAAAGCAGTAGAAATATTTGAAAGTTACTTCAAATAAGTTTAACTATGGTATTTTCAAGTATATTATTTATATTTAGATTTTTACCTATAGCTTTAAGTATATATTATATAACGCCTAGTAAGTTTAAAAATCTAAGTTTATTAATACTAAGTTTATTTTTTTATTCATGGGGTGAGGGAAAGTATTTTTTTATACTTATTCTATCTATAATAGTCGATTATTTTATAAGTTTAGGAATAGAAAAGTATAAAGTAAATAGAAAGATAACTACTAGTTTACTTATACTTTCTATTTCTTTTAATTTATTTATATTATTTTTCTTTAAATATATTAACTTCTTTATAGAAAATCTAAATAATATTTTTAGTTTAAACCTAACTATTTTAAATATTACATTACCACTTGGAATAAGTTTTTATACATTTCAAACTATGTCCTATACAATTGATGTATTCAAAGGAAAAGTTAAAGCTGAGAGAAATATAATAAATTTTGGTGCATATGTATGTATGTTTCCACAGCTTATTGCAGGACCAATAGTTAAATATACTGATATTCAATGTGAACTAAATAATAAAAATTATAATTTAGATAATATTGAACAGGGGATAGAACTTTTTATATTTGGATTAGGAAGTAAAGTTTTAATCGCCAATAATGTAGGTCTGCTTTGGGATGAAACTTTAAATATTGGATTTAATAATATGTCTACTATTCTTGCGTGGATGGCTATTATAGCATTTTCTATACAAATATATTTTGACTTTAATGGGTATTCATTAATGGCAATTGGAATTGGAAAGATGTTAGGTTTCAACTTTCCAAATAACTTTAATTACCCATATATATCTAGAAGTATAAGTGAGTTTTGGAAAAGGTGGCATATAACTTTAGGAAATTGGTTTAAGGAATATGTTTATATTCCGCTTGGAGGAAATAAAAAAGGGATTTTAAGTACAGTGATAAATTTATTTATAGTTTGGGTTTTAACTGGATTCTGGCATGGTGCAAATTATAATTTTATAATTTGGGGACTATATTTCTTTGTTATTATAAGTTTAGAAAAAATCCTTTTAAAGAATTTTTTAGAAGGACATAAGTTTATATCACATTTATATACAATAATATTATTATTAATTGGCTTTGCTATATTTGCCTCAACAGATTTAAATAGTTTTTTTGAGTTATTTAATAGATTGTTTGTATTTAAATATGATTTAGATTTTATTTATTATGTTAGAAATTATGGAGTAATAATATTTTTAGGTGCGATTTTATCAACTCCAACAGTTGAAAATAAATATAGAAAAATAAAAGATAACAGTGTAATTAAGGTTTGTTTAGTTATTATGATTTTTATAATTTGTATAGCATATTTAGTTGATGGAAGTTATAATCCATTTTTATATTTTAGGTTTTAGGTGAAGTTTATGAGAAAAAATAAATTGCTTTATTCTTTTATTGTATTTATAGTATTGTTTTCACTTATTGATATTTTAGAACCTATAAATAAGTTTTCAGAATTTGAAAATAGAAAATTAAAAAATTCTATAAATTTTAATATAAATAAAGTTTTTAGTGCTCGGTTTAAAGAAAATTATGAAAAATATATAAATGATCAAGTTGCCTTTAGAGATTTTTTTATAAGCTTAAAATCATATAGTGAGTCAGCAATTTTAAAGGTTGAGAATAATGGAATAATATATGGAAGTGATGGATATCTTTTTGAAAAGTATAATTATATAGATAGGAATAGACAAGATAATAATATAAAAGCCATAAATGAATTTATAAGAAATACAAAGGCAAATGTAAGTGTAATAATAGCTCCAAATTCTTATGGAATATATAATGAAAAATTACCATTAGAATCACCAGTAATAAATATGGAAGAAGAACTTAAAAAAATATATTCAAAAGTAAATGGATCTAATAATATAAATATTTTTGATACTATGATAAAAAATAAGAAAGACTATATATATTACAAAACAGATCACCATTTTACGACTTATGGAGCATATTTAACATATAAAGATTTTATACACAGCATAAACAAAATTGCTGTTAATAATTCACAATTAGAAGCGAAATATGTGCATAATTTTTTGGGTACATATTTTTCAAAATCAAAGAAAATTAATATAGATGAAGATACTATATGCTACTATGAAATACCAAATATAGAGATGACTATTAATGATAAAAAGTATAATACTTTGTATGATTATAATAAATTCAATGAACGTGATAAATATTCTGGATTTATTTATGGAAACAATCCTTTAACAGTAATTAAAAATAAAGAAATAAAAAATAGAGAAAAGATTTTAATTATAAAAGATTCATATGCAAATAGCATGATTCCATTTTTAACTCAAAATTTTGAAGAAGTTCATGTTATTGATTTAAGGTCATATTCAAATAGTGTTTTAGAGTATATAAATTATAATAAAATAAATGAAGTATTAATATTGTATAATTTTATAAATTTTAATAGAGATGCTAATATAATTAAAATAAAAAAATAATCTTACGAAATTGTAAGCTGAATGAAAGATACTTAAATATGAGAAAATAACTTCTATATTTATAATGTTATTGCAAGGAAATAAATTAATAAATATAAGGAGTGAATACGTTGAAAAGAATATCAAAATTTATATTAGTAGCTCTATTTGGAGTCATTACAGTTGGAGCTTTTGCTGGGTGTAGTGATAGATTAAATGAAATTGGTTCAGATAAATATTATGTTCAAATAACAAAAGACGGAGATAGACAATATGAAGGTAAATATAATGGTAAAGACGTTTATGATTATTATTACAAAGATATAAAAGCATATAATAAAAATGGGGATGAAATAAAGGTTAAGTTTTCAGCAGAGAAAAATTTAAGAAAAAATGCTTTCCTAAAAGTAAAAGTTAAAGATCTAAAAAAAGATGAAAATAATGACATTTTATCTTATGAAGAAGTACAACGTGATGATTTACCAGATAAAGTTAAAGAAAAATTAAATGTAAAATAATCTAAGCTAATAATTTGCCTGTAAGTTATAAAATAATAACTTACAGGCTGTTTTTATTACATACAAAAAATTTGAAAAAATTTAAATAAATTGTATAATAAAACCAAGAGGCTTTGGAGGAATTTATGAAAAATTTATGTGACTTAATTAATTTAAAAAATGGTGATATAGTTTCTGTTGTTGGATCTGGCGGAAAAACAACATTTATTTATAATCTATCTAAAGAATTGTCTAAAGAAAAAGTTATTATAACTACCTCTACGAAAATGTTTATCCCAAAAGAAGAAGATGGATTCAATTTTATATATTTAAATGAATCTAAAGAAATTAATTTTAAAAAAGGAATAAATTTTTTAATTGGAGAAATTGTTTCTGAAAATAAGTGTCATACAGATATAAACTTTATAGATAAAGATTTATATGGTTTTGATTATTTGCTAATTGAAAGTGATGGTTCAAAAAGAAAACCATTAAAAGGATGGAATGAATCTGAACCAGTTATAAGTAAAAGGACAAGCAAAACGATAGGAATAATACCTATAGATATAATAGGAAAAATTGCTACAAAAGATATAATTCATAGAATAGAAAAATTTTCAAAAATATCTTCTATATCAGAAGGCGATGAAATAACTATTGAAGCAATAGCAAATGTAATTTCAAATAAAGATGGACTATTTAAAGATAGTATTGGAGAAAAAATATTATATTTAAATAAGGTTGAAAGTCAAAAGCAATATGAAATGGCATGTGAATTGCTAAAAATATTAGAGAGGAAAGATATAAAAATAAATAAAATAATTGGTGGAAGTCTCTTAAATGAAAATTATATTTTATTTTAAGATTTATATTGAGGTGTTTTAGGTGATAGCAATAATTATGGCATCTGGAAGTTCTAAAAGAATGAATAGAAATAAACTTCTTATAAATTTATTTGGCAAGTCTTTAATAGAATGGACAATTGAATTAACTAAAAAATGTGATTTTGAGGAAATAATAATTGTTTATAAAGACAAAGAGGTTAAAGAGATAGCAGAAAAATTAAATATAAAAACTATTTATAATAAAAGATTTGAATATGGACAAAGTGAAAGTATAAAATTGGCATTGAGTTCTTTAAAAAATAAATGTAATGGATATATATTTTTTACAGGTGATCAGCCTTTTATGAAAAAGGAAACTATTGAAAAATTAATGGAAACGTTTAGTGAAAATGGTGGAATAGTGCTTCCAAAGGTAAATGATAAAAATAAAAGTCCAGTAATTTTTTCAAGTATTTTTAAAAATGAATTGATGGAAATTGATGGAGATGTAGGCGGTAGGATTGTAATAAAAAATAATATTGATAAAGTTACACCTGTTTATTTTAATGATAGTCTACAATTTTTTGATATTGACACAGAAGAAGATTTAAAAAAAGCGAAGGATATATACGAGGGGGAGAAGTTATGAGAGATGAGATAATAGTAGTAAGAGGAGCTGGAGATATAGCAACTGGAACTATTCAAAAACTTAAAAGAGCAGGATTTTCTGTAGTTTCACTTGAGGTTTCAAAACCTTCTTCAATAAGGAGAAATGTTTGTTTAAGTGAAGCAATATATGATGGAGAATGTACTGTTGAAGATATAGTTGCTAAAAAAGCTGATTCATTAGAGGCAATGTATAATGTATTAAATGAAAATAAAGTATGTATTATGGTTGATTCAAAGGGGGATTTAATAGAAAAAATAAAACCAATTGCTGTTATTGACGGAACCCTTTGTAAAAAAAATATAGGAACTAATAAGAGTATGGCAGAAATAACTATAGCTTTAGGGCCAGGATATGAAGCAGGAAAAGATGTTGATATAGTTATTGAAACAAATAGAGGTCATAACTTGGGAAGGCTTATATTTGAAGGACCAGCTGAAAAAAATACTGGAATTCCAGGAGTTATAAAAGGATATGGAAAAGAAAGAGTTGTATATTCACCATGTGCTGGTAAACTTCACATAATTAAAGATATTGGTGATTTAGTAGAAAAAGGTGAACCAATATGCAAAATTTCAGATGAATATGTATATGCAACTATGAGTGGTTTATTAAGAGGTATGATAAGGGAAGGATTTGAAGTAACAAAAGGATTTAAAATAGCTGATATAGATCCAAGAATAGAAGAAAAGAAAAATTGTGATTTAATCTCAGATAAAGCAAGATGTATAGGCGGAGCTGTTTTGGAAGGAATACTTTATTTAAAAGGTATTAAGGAGGTTTAAATTATGGAAGAGAGAATTTTGAGAAACATAACTATGGAGTTAAGCAAAGGCAGAAAAGTTGCACTTGCAATTATAACTGAAGCTGGAGGTTCAACTCCAAGAAAAGCTGGCACAATGATGAGTGTTAATGAAGATGGAAGTATTGTAGGAACAATAGGCGGCGGAGCTATTGAGGGAAAAGTTATAAGAGAATGTGAAAATGCAATAAAAGAAGGCAAAGGTATAAACTTTGATTATAGATTAAATGAAAAGGGCGAACTTAAGATGACTTGTGGTGGTGATATTTCAGGTTACATAAAAGTATTTACACCAAAGCCAAATCTTATAATATTTGGAGCAGGACATATATCACAAAATATTATAAAAATAACAGATAGTATGAATTTTAGAAGAACTATAATAGAAGATAGAAAAGAATATAAAAATCACGAAGCATTTAAAAGTGTTGATGAATTTATAGTTACAAATAGTGAAGGGTACATTGATAATATTGATTTTGAAGATGCTTTTGTAGTATTAGCAACAAGAGGACATGCTAGTGATCGTAAATGGTTAAAAACTGTTATAAATAAACCATATAAATATATTGGTGTAGTAGGTAGCAAAAAAAAGGTAAAGGAATTAAAAGAATATCTTACAGAAAAAGGGATTGAAGAAAAAATAATAAATAATGTTCATATGCCTATAGGGCTTGATATATCAGATGGAACCCCAGAAGAAATAGCATTTAGTATAATTGCAGAAATATTATATGTAAAAAATAATGGAAGTTTAATAAGTATAAAAGATAAAGCAAAAAACAAATTTAATTAACTAAAATATTTCTAAAAGGGTGAGAAGTTATATGAATAAAGTAGGATTAAAAGATATTTCAGATGTTGTAAATGAGTATGTTGTTTTACTTTCTAATATATTAAAAATAGATGTTGAAATAGTAGACAAAAATATGAATAGAATAGCAGCAACTGGAATTTATGAGAATCAAAATGGTCAGAATATAGAATTTTCTGGATATGTATATAAAGAAGCCTTAATAACTGGAGAAGCAAAGGTTATTGAGAATCCAGGAGGTGATATACTTTGTCAGCATTGTAAGGATAAAGGAAAATGCAAAGAATTTATGGAAGTATGTGTTCCTATAATATATGGTAATGATAAGATTGGCGTTATAGGACTTATATGTTCAACTGAAGAACAAAAAAATAGATTGATGCTAAATTTAAATACTAATTTAGAGTTTTTAAAAAGAATAGCAGATTTTATTGCAATAAAAATAATAGAAGAAAGAGAAGTTTTAGATAATAAAAATAATCTAGACTTTTTAAAACAAATAATAAATTCTGTAGATGATGGAATTATAACAATAAGTAAAGATAGAAAGATGACTTTAATAAGCAATAAAGCATTAACTATGTTAAATCTTACTATAGATATATTAAATAAAGAAATAAAAATAGAAAATACCGGAGAATTTTATCCAAGAGGAGAATTATTTAATCTGAAAATAGATGGCAAGAAGTATTCAGTAGTCGGAAAAATAATTTATAACTATATAAATTTTAAAGATTGTGAAAAAATTTTAATATTTAAAGAGTTTAAGAGTGCACAAAAAGAAGCTGTTAATTTAACATTTGGTAAAAATAGAATTTCATGTGATGAAATAATTGGTGAATCTCATCCAATGGTACAGCTAAAAAGTAAAATAAAAAAAATAGCTTCATCTAAATCAACAGTGCTTATTACAGGAGATAGTGGAACAGGAAAAGAATTGGTTGCAAGAGCAATACATGCAGAAGGGGATAGAAGAAACAAACCTTTTATTGCTATAAACTGTGGTGCTATTCCAGAAAGTCTTTTAGAGAGTGAACTTTTTGGATATGCTAAAGGTGCATTTTCAGGAGCAAATTCAAATGGTAGGGTTGGTAAGTTTGAACTTGCTAATAAAGGAGTAATATTTTTAGATGAAATAGGAGATATGCCACTTTATTTACAAGTAAAATTATTAAGAGTACTTCAGGAAAGAACTCTTGTAAGAGTTGGATCAAATAAACTTATAGATTTAGATATAAGGGTTGTTGCAGCAACTAATAAAAACTTAAAAGAACTTGTTGAAAAAGGAGAATTTAGAGAAGATCTATATTATAGATTAAATGTAATACCAATAGAAGTACCTCCTCTTAGAAAAAGAGAAGATGATGTAATTTTAATAATAAATAAGCTTATTAAAAAATATAATAAATTATTTAATAAAGATGTTCATACTATAGAAAATGAAGTATATAAGATGCTAAAAGAATATAATTGGCCTGGTAATGTAAGAGAATTACAAAATGTAGTTGAATTTATGGTAAATGTTACTGGAGAAGATGGAATAATAAAAAAAGATATGATACCAAAATCTATATTAGAGTTTGAAAATAAAGATATGGATTTAGAAGTTAAAAGTATAGAAGAAAATATAAAATTTAATAGTAATGAAATAAAACCTTTAAAAGATATGGAAATGGAATATATAGAAAAAGTATTAAATCTATGTGGAAGAGATACAGCAGGAAAGAAAAAGGCAGCAAAAATGCTTGGAATAGGTATTGCGACTTTATATAGAAAGCTAGAATGTCATAAGGAATAGATTTATACAGATTATAATTTATCATTTTGATAAATTATAATATTATTTTGATATAAATTTATTTAAGATAAGTAAAATAAAGGGGTGTAGCCTAATTATCACTTTGACAATTAATTCTCAAAATGATAATTAGGCTTATTTTTTATGATAAATTTAAAAATTTTATTATATTAAATATAAATTTAAATAATAATATGAAACTGTTAGTTTTATTGACTTTATAGAAATATTTTTAAATTAATTAGCACTTTAATCTATCAATTAAAAAAGTATTTTTTTGGCATAGCAATTGCTATCAGATAGTTATAAGGAATAAACTCTCTTTTATAGAGTGGGGATAAAAATTAACTTTAGGAGGATAATGCTATGGAAAAAATATTATGGAAAGAAAACACTTTACCAAAGACAGATAAAGAAGGTTGTGTAAAATTTTTAAGTAAAGAGGAAGTATCAAAAGCTAGAAACTTTCACAAAAGTTTTTCAGAATATAAAGAAACACCATTAGTTAGTTTAGATCATTTAGCAAAAAAAATAGGACTTTCAGGAATTTATTTAAAAGATGAATCTTATAGATTCGGGTTAAACGCTTTCAAAGTTTTAGGGGGATCATTTGCAATGGGTAAATTCCTTGCAGATAAATTAGGCGAAGATATTGCAAACTTACCATATGAAGTAATCACTTCAGGAGAAGTAAGAGATAAATTAGGAGATATTACTTTCGTAACTGCTACAGATGGTAATCATGGAAGAGGAGTTGCGTGGACTGCAAATAGATTAAAACAAAAATCAGTAGTTTATATGCCAAAGGGATCATCAAAAACTAGACTTGAAAATATTAGAGCAGAAGGTGCAGAAGCTAGTATAACAGATATGAATTATGATGATGCTGTAAGACTTGCAGCTAAATATGCAGATGAACATAACGGAGTTGTTATTCAAGATACAGCTTGGGAAGGTTATGAAAAAATTCCTGCTTGGATAATGCAAGGTTATGGAACAATGGCTTTAGAAGCTGAAGAGCAATTAAATGAAAAGGGAATTAAAAAACCAACTCATATATTTGTACAAGCTGGTGTTGGTTCATTAGCAGGAGGAGTACAAGGATTCTTTGCATCAGAATTTGGTGAAGATTGTCCAAAAACTGTTATAGTTGAAGCAAATTTAGCAGATTGTTTCTATAAATCAGCAATAGCAAATGATGGAGATGCAAGAGCTGTTGGTGGAGATATGCAAACAATAATGGCAGGACTTGCTTGTGGTGAAGCTAATACAATAGGATGGGAAGTTTTAAAGAACCATTCAACTGCTTTCGTATCATGTCCTGATTGGGTATCAGCAAAAGGTATGAGAATACTTGGAAATCCTTTAAAAGGAGATACAAAAGTAACATCAGGAGAATCAGGAGCAGTAACAGCAGGTCTTTTATATGAAATTATGACAAATGAAGATTATAAAGATTTAAAAGAAGCTTTAGAACTTGATGAAAATTCAAAAGTATTATTATTTAGTACAGAAGGAGATACTGATCCAGATAAATATAGAGAAATAGTTTGGGAAGGTAAATATTAATTTAAAATATATTTTAGTATGGAGGTGAGCTTTATGTTAAATGAACAAAGAAAAGAAGAATTAATTAAAATCTGCCAAGAACTTATAAGAAATCAATCGCTTTCAGGTGAAGAAGAAAACGTTGCTTTAGCTATAAAAAATTCATTTGAAGAACTTGGATATGATGAATGTTTTATAGATTCTTATGGAAATATTATTGGACATATAAAAGGAAAAAGAGAAGGTAAAAAAATTCTTTTTGATGGTCATATAGACACAGTACCAGTTCCAGATGATACAAAATGGACTCATGCGCCTTTTAGTGGAGAAAGAGTTGATGGAAAGATATATGGTAGAGGAACTTCAGATATGAAGGGTCAGTTATCAGCTATGATGGCAGCAGCATCTTTCTTTGCAAAAGATACAAATAAAGATTTTGCTGGAGATATATTTGTAGCAGGAGTAGTCTTTGAAGAAATATTTGAAGGAGTTTCAGCAAGAAAAATAAGTGAAGCTATAAAGCCAGATTATGTAGTAATAGGGGAATCCTCAGAACTTAATTTAAAAATTGGTCAAAGGGGTAGAGCTGAAATAGTAGTTGAAACTTTTGGAAAACCAGCTCATTCAGCAAATCCTGAAAAAGGAATAAATGCTGTATACAAAATGTCAAAAATAATTGAAAAAATACAAGAAATAGAGCCAGTTGAACATGATATTTTAGGTAAAGGTATTTTAGTTTTAACTGATATAAAATCATCACCTTATCCAGGAGCATCAGTTGTTCCAGATTATTGTAAGGCCACTTTTGATAGAAGACTTTTAGTTGGTGAAACTAAAGAAGAAGTTTTAGCACCAATTCAAAAAATAATAGATGAGTTAAAGAAAGAAGATAATGACTTTAATGCAAAAGTATCATATGCAATAGGTACAGAAACATGTTATACAGGAGAAACAATTCATGGAGAAAGATTTTTCCCAGCATGGCTATATGATGAAGATGATGAATTTGTAAAAGCGGCTCTTAAAGGATTAAGAGAAGCTGGAATAGAACCAGAAATCACTCAATATTCATTCTGCACTAATGGCTCACATTATGCTGGAGAAGCAGGAATTAAAACTATTGGATTTGGCCCATCAAAAGAAAATTTAGCGCATACAATAGATGAATATATAGAAGAAGAACAATTATTTAAAGGAGCCGAAGGATACTACGGAATATTAAAATCTGTTTATAACAAATAGAGGGTGATTAACATGAGAATATTAATAAAAAATGGGTTTATAGCAGATGGAAGTGGACAAAAAGGATGGATTGGAGATATCTTAATTAACGATAATAAGATAGAAAAAATAAGTAAATCTATAAATGATGAATCTTATGATAGATTGATAGATGCTGAGGGGCTTGTTGTGGCCCCAGGCTTTATCGATACTCATTCACATAGTGATCTTAAGATAATTGAAAATCCATATAATGAAATAAAAATAAGACAAGGCGTGACTACTGAAGTATTAGGACAAGATGGTATATCTATGGCACCATTACCAAAGAAATATATTTCTCCTTGGAGAAAGAATTTAGCAGGATTAGATGGTGAATCAGATGATATAAATTGGGAATATGAGACTACAGATGGATATTTAAAACTTATGGAGGAAAATGGAGTAGGTTTAAATGAAGCTTATTTAGTACCCCATGGAAATATAAGAATGGAAGTTGTAGGTCTTGGAGATACAGAGGTTACAGAAAAAGAAATAGATAAAATGTGTGAAGTTCTAAGAAGAGAGATGGATGCAGGTGCATTTGGACTTTCAACTGGACTTATATATATGCCTTGTGCATATTCTAAAACAAAAGAGCTTATAGAGCTTTGTAAAGTTGTTGCTGAATATGATGGAGTATTTGTAGTCCATCAAAGAAGTGAAGCAAATGAAATAATATCATCAATGAAAGAAGTAATAGAAATTGGTGAAAAATCAGGCGTAAGAGTTCATTTTTCTCATTTTAAAATTTGTGGAAAGAAAAATTGGAAATATATAAATCAAGTTATAGCCCTTCTTAAGGAAGCGGAAGAAAAAGGAATAAGGATAACAGTTGACCAATATCCTTATATAACAGGAAGCACAATGCTTGGTGTAATTTTACCACCTTGGGCTCATGATGGTGGAACAGATAAGCTGATGAAAAAGCTAGCATCAAAAGAAATGCGTGAAAGAATGATATATGATATGAAAAATGGAATAGAAGGTTGGGAAAACTTTCTTGAATTCATACCACTTGATTCAATATACATAACTTCTGTCAAAACAAAAAAGAATGAAGATGTTATAGGAAAAAATTTAGTTGAAATTGGTCTTTTAAGAGGAAAGGATCCTTATAATGCTACATTTGATCTTCTATTAGAAGAAGAAAATGCAGTAGGTATGTATGATTTTTATGGAAAAGAGGAACAAATAATTGAATTTATGAAATTACCAGAACAAAATGTTTGTACTGATGGACTTTTATCTGGAAAACCTCATCCAAGAGCATATGGATCATTTCCAAGAATACTTGGAAGATATGTAAGGGAACTTAAAGTAATAACTCTTGAAGAAGGAGTTATGAAAATGTCCAGTAAAGCTGCTGATGCATTTGGTATAAAACTTAGAGGATATATAAAAGAAGGTTATTTTGCAGACGTAGTTATATTCAATAAAGATACTGTAAGAGATGTTGGAACATTTGATAATCCAACTCAATATCCAGAAGGAATAGAGTATGTAATTATCAATGGAAATATAGTTGTTGATAAAAATAAATACAATAGAGTTAAGGCTGGTAGGGTATTAAGAAAATAATAGGGGGAGAGTTTATGTTAGTTGTAGGTAATGGAAGATTAATAACTCAAAATAAGGAAAACCCATTTATAGACAATGGTGCTGTAGTAATTGATGATGGAAAGATAGTTGATTACGGAGACACTAAAGACATTCTTTCAAAATATAAAGAAATAGAATACTTAAATGCAGAAGGAAAGGTTATAATGCCGGGACTTATAAATGCACATGGTCATATATATAGTGCTTTTGCAAGAGGAATGAATTTAGATGGACCAGTATCTAAAAACTTTATTGATATACTTAATAACCTTTGGTGGAGATTAGATAAGTCATTAACATTAGAAGATATTAAGTATAGTGCTTATAGTACACTTATGGATAGTTTAAAGTATGGAGTAACAACATTTTTTGATCATCATGCTAGTCCACATGCTGTGGAAGGAAGTCTTTTTGAAATAGAAAAGGTTGCTAAAGAGCTAGGAATAAGAACATCTCTTTGTTATGAAGTTTCAGACAGAGATGGAGAAGAAATATTAGAAAAAGGAATAAAAGAAAATGTAGATTATATAAAGCATTGCAAAAAAGAAAATAATAATATGAATAAGGCAATGTTTGGATTACATGCAAGTTTTACTCTTTCAGATGAGTCTCTTAAAAAATGTACTAAGGCAGCAGAAGGATTAGATTGTGGATATCATATCCATGTGGCTGAAGGAATTGCTGATGAAGAGGACTGTATAGAGAAGTATGATATGAGAGTCGTGGAAAGACTTAATAAGTTTGGAATACTTGGAGATAAGAGCTTAACAATCCATTGCATACATGCTGATGAAGATGAAAGAGAATTACTTTTAAAAACAGGAACTTCAGTAGTTCATAATCCAGAATCAAATATGGGTAATGCAGTAGGAGTATCTCCTGTAATAAAACTTATAAAAGAAGGAGTTACAGTAGGTCTTGGAACTGATGGATATACACAAGATATGTTTGAATCAATGAAAGTTTGTAATATAATTCATAAACATCATCTTAGAAATCCTTCAGTTGCTTGGGCAGAAACTCCAATGATGCTATTTGATAATAACAGAAAGATTGCAGAAAAACATTTTGATGGCAAGTTTGGAATAATTAAAAAGGATGCTAATGCTGATGTAATAGTAGTAGATTACAATCCTTTAACTCCAATGAATGCAAGCAATTATAATTCACATATTTTATTTGGAATGATGGGTAAGTCTGTTGACACAACAATAGTAAATGGAAAAATTGTTGTAAGAAGAGGAGAAATCATTAATGTAGATGAAAATAAAATATTAGAAAAATCAAGAAAAGTAAGTGCTTCATTATGGGAAAGAGTATAAAAATCTATATATTAAGGAGATAGTGTATGGGGAAAACATTATTTATAAAAAATATAAAATCTTTAATAACATGTGATAGCAATGATACAGTTTTTGAAAATGTTAACATGTTTATTGAAAATGGGGTTATTAAGTATATAGGTAACAAAAAATTTGAGGCAGAAGAGTTTATAGATGCAACAAATATGATAATGTATCCAGGTCTTGTTAATACACATCATCATTTATATCAAACATTCACTAGAAATTTACCTCAAGTTCAAAGTATGGAACTTTTTCCATGGCTTAAAACTTTATATGAAATATGGAAAGGTTTAGATAGTGATGTTATAAGATATAGTTCGCTAGTTGGAATGGGAGAACTTATGAAGAATGGTTGTACAACATGTTTCGATCATCATTATGTATTTCCACAAAATACAGAAAGCACTTTAATTGATACACAGTTTTCAGCGGCTTCTGAACTTGGTATAAGAATGCATGCTTCAAGAGGAAGTATGTCACTTAGTAAAAAAGATGGAGGACTTCCACCGGATTCAGTTGTACAAACTGTTGATGAAATACTTAAAGATTCAGAAAGATTAGTGAAAAAATATCATGATGCAAAAGAATTTTCTATGAGACAGGTTGCTTTAGCTCCTTGTTCACCATTTAGTGTAACAGGTGACTTAATGAAAGAATCTGCAATCTTAGCTAGGCATTTAGGAGTAAGGCTTCATACTCATTTAGCTGAAACTAAAGATGAAGAAAACTTTACTTTAGAAAAGTTTAAAATGAGACCATTAGAATATATGGAAAGTCTAGGTTGGATAGGTGAGGATGTTTGGTTTGCACATGGAATTCACTTTAATGATGATGAGCTAAAATTTTTAGCTAAAACAAAAACAGGAATAGCACATTGTCCAATATCAAATATGAAGCTTTCATCAGGTATAGCAAGAATACCTGACATGATAGATTTAGATATACCAGTTGGATTAGCTGTAGATGGAAGTGCAAGCAATGATGGCTCAAATCTTTTAGAAGAATTAAGAGTAGCTTATTTGCTTCATAGATTAAATTCAAGTCAAAAGGCGCCAACAGGATATGATATATTAAAACTTGCAACAAAAGGTAGTGCAAGAGTACTTGGAAGAAAAGATATAGGAGAATTATCAGTAGGTAAAGCAGCAGATTTATTTATGATAAATTCAAATAGATTAGAACTGGTTGGAACACAATATGATCCAAAATCAGTGTTAGGTACTGTAGGTTTTAAGAATCCAGTAGATTACACTATAGTATCAGGGAAAATAGTAGTTAAAGATGGAAAATTAACTACGATTGATGAAGAAAAGATAGTATTTGAAGCTAATAAGTGTGTTGAAAAATTAATTAACAAATCATAAGATTAATAGTTAACAAAATTGTTATAAAAATTATTTTATAGCAATGAAAATATAAAAGAATTTAATGGTAATTAGGGGGAGTCAAAATGGCAAATTTAAAGGTTAATATATTAGGAATGGAATTTAATAATCCAGTATTTACAGCAGCAGGTCCAGGAGCTAAAGATGGAGATCTTTGTGTTAAGGCAGTAGAAGGTGGAGCAGGTGGAATTGTTACAAAAACAATATCAGTAGATCCAGCTCCAGTACCAAGACCTTGTATGGGAAAAACAAATTCAGGATTCTTAAATACAGAATTGTGGTCAGAATTACCAAAGGAACAATGGATTGAAAAAGAATATAAGAGAGCTAAAGAAGCTGGAGTTCCAATGATTGTTAGTATGGGATATACAAAGGAACAAATAGAAAAAGTTGCACCTCTTGTAAAACCTTATGCAGATGCAGTTGAACTTTCAACTCATTATGTTGGAACAGATGTAACTCCAATTGTTGAAGCTATGAAAGCAGCAAAAGCTGCATTAGATTGCCCAGTATTTATGAAAATGAGCCCTCATACTGATATTCAAAAAATTGCTAAAGCTTTAGAAGAAGCTGGAGCAGATGGATTAGTTATGATTAATTCATTAGGACCATGTATGTCAATAGATATTGAAACTGGTTATCCAATTATGGGAAGCGAAAAAGGATATGGATGGCTTTCAGGTTCACCAATAAGACCAGTTGCAATAAGAAATATATATGATGCATCACAAGTTATAAATATTCCGATAATCGGAGTTGGTGGAGTAACTTGTGGTAGAGATGCAGCAGAAATGTTAATGGCTGGAGCTACTGCAGTTCAAGTTTGTACAGAAGCTATATTAAAAGGACCTGGTATTTATGGAAAAATAGCTAAAGAATTAGATGAATTCTTAGATAGTCATGGATATAAAGATGTTAATGAAATAATTGGATTAGCTCATAAAAAATCATCTGATAGACATTTCAGAACTACATCAATAGCTCCAGAAGTAGATCAAGATTTATGTATAAAATGTGGAATATGTAAAACAAGCTGTGTATATGATGCTATAGAAGTTTCAGACAAGCTAATAATTGATAAAGATAAATGTTTTGGATGTGGATTATGTGTAACAAGATGTCCAAAGCATGCACTAACTATTCAATATAAATAATATGAAATTAAATCAAAAGAAGTTTTAAATTCTTCTTTTGATTTATATAAATAAATAAGTCTAAAAATAGACAGAGTATATTTTGAAAAGATGGTAGTTTGGGTATATATTCTTTTAGATTAATTGATTAAAAACATTGTGCAAAGTAAAAATTGCTAAAATAAAAAATAGGATTACACGTTACGACCTTCAAAAGTTAAGTGGAATTTAATAGTACACTTACAAAATAGCTAAAATAAAAAATGAATTACCCAAAATTTATAGTTCAAAACTTTAATTCACTTAGATAATAAATCTAAAAGAAATACCCTACTATCTTTTATAAAGTTGATAAATATGATGATAATTTATTTGAAATAAATTGATACAAATATTATTGAATTTGAAAATATTGAGAATAACTTACATAGTTATTCATTTAAATATAAATAAGTATATAACGAATATGTTTATATAAGGGGACATAATAATTTTATATAAGAGACTATAGGGGAAACCTGCTTTGTGAGCATATCACAAAAAAATGTGGGACTATGAGAGGTGAAAATTATGGCAGAGTTCATACTTAATGGAGAGAAAAAAGTTGTAAATGATAATAAGAAATTACTAACATATTTAAGGGAAGATTGTAATATAACATCAGTTAAAAATGGTTGTTCAGAAGGCGCATGTGGAACATGTACAATTTTAATTGATGGAGTTGCCAAAAAGGCTTGTGTAGTAACTACTGATAAAGTTGATGGAAAAGAAATAACTACAATTGAAGGGTTTACAGAAAGAGAAAAAGATGTATTTGCTTATGCATTCACAGAAGCTGGAGCAGTTCAATGTGGATTCTGTATTCCAGGAATGGTTATGAGTGCTAAAGGATTATTTAATAAAACATTAAATCCTACTTCAGAAGAAGTAAAAAAAGCACTTATAGGAAATATATGTAGATGTACTGGTTATGTAAAAATAGAAAAAGCTATTATGATGGCTGCAGAAATATTTAGAGAAAATAAAGAAGTACCGGAAGTACCTTGTAAAGGAATACCAAGAGTTGGAGAAAGATTAGAAAGAGTTGATGCAAGAGAAAAAACTCTTGGAATAGGGGAATATTCTGATGATATTAGAATAGATGGAATGCTTCATGGAGTTGCACTTAGAACTAAATATCCAAGAGCTTTAGTTAAATCAATTGATACAACTGAAGCTGAAAAAATAGAAGGTGTTGTTAAAGTTGTAACTGCAAAAGATATTCCAGGTAAGAGATATTTAGGTCATATATTTAAAGATACTCCAGCACTTGTAGAAATTGGAGAAGAAACAAGATACTTAGGTGATGCAGTTGCTTTAGTTGCAGCTGAAACAGAAGAGATAGCAAGAGAAGCTATTAAACATATAAAGGTTGAATATGAAGAATTAAAACCAGTTACATCACCAGAAGAGGCTGCAAAAGAAGATGCACCTAAAATACATGAAAAAGGAAATCTTTTATCACATGAGCATTTAATTAGAGGAAATGCTGATGAAGCTATAAAAAATTCTAAATATGTAGTTACTTATAAATATAAAGTTCCATTTACTGAACATGCTTTCTTAGAACCTGAATGTGCCGTTGCAGTACCAGAAGGAGAAGATGGTTTAGTAGTATACACTGGTACTCAAAGTATATATGATGATTTAAGAGAAATAGGTTCATTACTAGACTTAGGACCAGATAAGTTAAGAGTAATTTCTAAGTATGTTGGAGGAGGTTTTGGTGGTAAAGAAGATATGAGTTGTCAACATCATACAGCACTTCTTGCATATTTAACAAAGAAACCAGTTAAGATGGTGCTACCAAGACAAGAAAGTATTATAGTTGATACAAAGAGACATGCAATGGATATGGAGTTTACAACTGCTTGTGATGAAAATGGTATGTTAACAGGAATGAAAGCTATAATAGTTGCTGATACAGGTGCTTATGCATCACTTGGAGGTCCAGTTCTTCAAAGAGCTTGTACTCACGCAGCAGGACCATATAATTATCAAAATGTAGATATAGATGGAAAAGCTTATTACACAAATAATACTCCAGGAGGAGCATTTAGAGGTTTTGGTGTTACACAATCAGCTTTTGCTACTGAATGTAACTTAAATAAACTTGCAGAGTTAGTAGGAATAGATCCATTTGAAATAAGATATAAAAATGCTATAAGACCAGGAGAAGTTTTACCGAATGGACAAATAGCAGATGAAGGAACTGCTCTAGTTGAAACATTAGATGCAGTTAAAGATGAATATTATGCAAATAAAGAAAGAGCTGGAATTGCTTGTACATTTAAAAATGCTGGAATAGGTGTTGGTCTTCCTGATACAGGTAGATGTAAGATAGCTATAGTTGATGGTAAAGTTCATATTAGAACATCAGCAGCATGTATGGGACAAGGACTTGGAACTGTAGTTGTTCAAGTAGTTGGTGAAGTACTAAAATTAGAAAATGAAGATATTGTATATGAAACACCAGATACTAAAATAACACCAGATTCAGGGACTTCAACTGCATCAAGACAAACTGTATTTACAGGAGAGGCAACAAAAATTGCAGCAATGAAACTTAGGGATGCATTAAGAGATAAATCATTAAAAGAGCTTGAAGGTGAAGAATTTTATGGAGAATATTTAGGAGTAACAGATCCAATGGGTAGTCCTAAAGAAAATCCAGTAAGTCACGTAGCTTATGGATATGCAACTCAAGTTGTTATTATAGATGATCAAGGAAAATTAAAAAAGGTTATTGCGGCTCATGATGTTGGACGTGCAATTAACCCAAGAAGTGTAGAAGGTCAAATTGAAGGTGGAGTTGTAATGGGTCTTGGTTATGGATTAACTGAAGATTATATTATAGAAAATAGTGTACCAAAATCAAAATTTGGAACATTAGGACTTCTAAGAGCAAATCAAATTCCAGAAATAGAGCCAATAATAATTGAAAAAAATACAGCACAATTATCATTTGGAGCAAAAGGTGTAGGAGAAATTACATGTATACCAACTGCACCAGCTGCACAAGGAGCTTATTATAAATTAGATGGAGAATTTAGAACAGAACTTCCACTTAAAAATACTTTCTATAAAAAGAAAAAATAATGTAAATATATTTTAGAGATAGAGTTTTATTAAAAACTCTATTTCTAGATTTTTTATAAATACAATGAAGATAATATTTTAAAAATATAAAAATATTACTTAAAAGATAAATTAATATGAAAAGAGGTAAATGTTATGAAAAAAGTAATTAACACAGAAAAGGCACCAGCTGCAATAGGACCATATTCACAAGGAATTGAAATTCAAAATTTAGTTTATACATCAGGACAATTACCATTAAACCCTGAAACAAAAGTTTTAGAAACTGAAATAAAAGCTGCAACTAAGCAAAGCTTAGAAAATTGTAAAGCTATATTAGAAAATGCTGGAACAGGATTTGATAAAGTAATTAAAACAACTGTTTTTGTAAAAGATTTAAATGATTTTGCAGCAGTTAATGAAGTATATGGAACATATTTTAATGAAAATCCACCAGCAAGAAGTTGTGTTCAAGTAGCAAAATTACCAATGGATGCACCTATAGAAATAGAGGTAATTGCTATTAAATAATACCATGTAGTAAAGGATGCTTTTTAGCATCCTTTTTGTTATGTATAAACTGTTTAAATTTGTTTTAAGATAAACTTAAAATATAATTATAAGTTTAAATAAAATAGTAGAAGTGTGTTATAATTTTATTGAAATCATTAATATATATTTTGTTTTTACTCAGGAGGAAACAGTATGGATTTAATAACAGTATCGGCTATAAGTGTTGGAATATTTTCTGCATTATGGGCATTTATAAGCGATGCATTTGGATTATTAACATGGGTTGGATTTATAGGATTCACTAGTTATTTTGCATCAGGAGGAAAATCAGTTGGACTTAAAAAATCAATTGTTGCAAATATAACAGGAATAATTTGGGCAATGTGCATAATTGGTGGCACTAATTACTTTGGTTCCCCATATATATCTTATATACTTACAGGATTTTTTTCTTTTGTAATGTGTTTTCAATCTAAGGCTAAGCCTTTAACATTTATTCCAGGAGCATTCTTAGGAGCTTGTTCAACATTTGGAAGTAATGGAAATTGGAAAGCAGTATTAATAGCAATAATTCTTGGTAATTTAATAGGACGTTTATCAGATATAGTAGGATTACTTATGCATGGTAAATTTGGAAAAGAAGATTAGTGATTGACATATAAAATGTATATATGTATAGTTTTATTGTAATTAAATAATTTAAAATTTAGGTTCAATATAAATATTGATTAAAAGGGAAGTTTGGGTGTAATTCCCACACGGTCCCGCCGCTGTAATTGAGGAGTTTTTATCAAAATGTCACTGTTTTTATGGGAAGACTGATAGAAATTATGATACTTAAGTCAGAAGACCTGCCTAGATTTGCGAACTAATTTCTCTACGGAGTATAGGGATAGGTCATAGATTATTATAAATTTTAATAATTAGATGTATTTGTGACTTCTTAACTACTTGTAGTAGTTAAGAAGTTTTTTATTTAAAAAAAAGTAAACCTTTAAAATAGGTTTTATAAAATAAATTTAAAAATAAACAAGTTAGGAGAAATAAAATGAAGAAAACAATATTAAAAAAGATTTTGGCTAATATATTTATAATGGCAATTGGAATATCTTTAGTAGCGTGCGGACATGCTATTGATAAAAGTGAGGTTAGTAAAAATGAAAGTTCTTCAAAGAGTAGTAATTCATATTATCCAGTTACTATAAATACTTATAACTTTGAAGGCAAAGAAATAAAAGAAACATTTGATAAATCTCCAGAAAGGGTTATTACAACTAATCAAACAGCAACAGAGCTTATGTTAGACTTAGGACTTGGAGATAAGTTAGTTGGTACTTGTTATTTGGATAATCCAATATTAGATAGATTAAAAGGTGAGTATGAAAAAGTTAAAGTATTATCAGATAAATATCCAAGCAAAGAACAAGTATTAGCTCTTAAACCTGATTTAATATTTGGATGGAAAAGTGTATTTGGTCCAAAGGCATTAGGTGATGTAACTTATTGGCAAGATAAAGGAATACATACACTTGTGCAAAGAAACACAGTAAGTTCTGTTGGAAACTTTAATGTAGATAATTTATTTAAAGATATAGATGATATAGGAACTATTTTTGATATAAAAGATAAAACAAATAAATACGTTGAAAATCTTAAAAATAAACTTAATTTAATTCAGGAAAAAACTAAAACTTTAAAACATAAAAAGACAGTTTTAATATTAGAGGAAAGTAAAGATGGTGAGTTTAGAGTTTATGGAAATAATGATTTAGTAGGTGATATGGTTAAAAGAGCTGGAGTAGTTAATTTAGAAGAAAAATCAGGAGCTATAAGTGCTGAAGGAATAGTTGCTAAAAATCCAGATGCTATTATATATATTCACTATGGAGATGATAAAAAAATAGATAATAAAGATTTAATTAAAGTATTTACTAATAATAAAGCACTTCAAAATGTTACTGCAGTAAAAAATAAAGATATAGTTGTGACTGGGCTTGCTGAAACATGGGCAGGAGGAGTTCGTGTTGTTGATGCTATAGAACGTTATTCAAAAGAATTATATCCAAACTTATATAAGTAGGAATTTAAGTTATGCTTAAAAATAAAGTTAAAAATTTTAATATAAAAGTAGCGATAATAACTTTAATTATTCTTTTGATTTTAAGTGTTGGAATAGCAGTGTCTATAGGTTCAGTTAGTATAGACATAGTTGATGTTTATAAAATAATAATTTATAAGTTATTTGGAAATGAATCATTAATTAGAAACATAGATACATCTTTTATTGATATTGTGTGGGAAATTAGACTACCTAGGGTTTTACTTGGAGTAATATCTGGAGCTGGATTAGCACTTGGTGGAGTAGTTATGCAAGCTACTGTTCAGAATCCATTAGCCGATCCGTATATACTTGGTATATCTTCAGGGGGAACACTTGGAGCTGCTTTTGCGATGTTAGCAGTTTCAAGTTTTAACTTAGTTGGAAGTAGCAGTTTATCAATAAACTTAATGTCTTTTTTAGGTGCATTATTTGCTTCTATTTTAGTTTTTAAATTTTCTAGTATAGGTGGAAGAATTACATCTACAAAATTAGTTCTATCAGGAGTTGTAATAAATTTAATTTTTTCATCTTTAACAAACTTATTAATATATTTTACTAATGATAATTCAGCAATTAGATCTGCAACTGAGTGGACTATGGGAAGTTTAGTATCGGCTAATTTTAATAATATATTGATACCATTTGTAGTAGTCTTTGTGTGTTTTGTATTTTTTATGACTCAATATAGAATAATGAATGGTATGTTATTAGGGGATGAAACTGCTATAACATTAGGAATTGACTTATCAATGTATAGAAAGATATATCTTGTAATAGTTTCTATATTAACAGGAGTTTTAGTTTCAAGTTGCGGAATAATAGGGTTTGTTGGCTTAGTTATACCTCATATTACAAGAAGTTTAGTTGGAACAAATCATAAATATAATATTCCTGTAGCTATATTAATTGGAGCGATATTTTTAGTATGGGCAGATGTTTTAGCTAGAATATTAATTAAAAATATGGAGATGCCAATTGGAATAATAACATCATTAATAGGAGCACCATTTTTTATGTATATTATGATAAAGCGTACGTATACTTTTGGAGGAAGTAATTAATATGGATTTAAAAGTTGAAAATTTGAGTGTAGATTTAGGAAAGGAACCTATAGTTAAAAATTGTTCAATATATGCAAATAAAGGCGAATTTGTAGGGATAATTGGACCAAATGGAAGTGGAAAATCAACTATTTTAAAAACTATATATGGAATAAATAAAGAAAAATCTGGAGTTATTTATATAGATGGAAAAGAACTATCAAAGATGAAAGTTAAAGATATAGCTAAAAGAGTTGGAGTACTTGGCCAATTTAATGATTTTTCTTTTGATATAAAAGTTAAAGATATGGTTCTTATGGGGAGAAGTCCCCATAAAGGGTTTTTGGAAAGTGACAATAAAAATGATTTTAATATAGTAAATGAATCATTAAAAAAAGTTGAAATGCTTGAACACTCAGAAAGAAATTTTTTAAGTCTTTCAGGAGGAGAGAAGCAAAGAGTATTATTAGCTCGTGCATTAGCTCAAGATGTAAAGATTCTTATATTAGATGAACCGACTAATCACTTAGATATAAAATATCAAATTCAAATTCTTAATATAGTAAAAAAATTAGGAATTACAGTTTTAGTTGCACTTCATGACTTAAATATAGCTGCTGCTTATTGTGATAGACTTTATATAATGAAAGATGGTAATATAAAGGCTGTAGGAAAGCCAAAAGAGGTTCTAACAGAAGAGATAATAAAAGAAGTATATGAAGTTTGTTCAGTAGTTCATAAAGATAAAGAACCTTTATTTATAACTTACAAATATAATTATTAAAGGATTGATAAACATGAGTATAGCTATAATGGCGTGTAGAAAACTTATAGGAAAATGTGCAGGTTCAGGATGTTTTAAGGCATATAATAATTCAGATAAAGCTTTTTCTATATATGGAGATAATAAAGAAGAACTTGCAAGCTTTTTTTATTGTATAGGATGCAAGGAAACTTTAATAGAAGGAGAGAATTGGAAACATAAAATAAGTCAGTTAAAGAAAAATAATGTTAAAGTAGTACATATATCTGATTGTATAAAGAGAGAATGTGAAACTTATAAAAAACATGAAGAACTTTTAAAGAAAGAAGGCTTTGAAGTAATTCATGGAACTCATTAAGTAAAAAGACCTGATGAATATTCATCAGGTCTTTTTGATAAGAAAGGTTTGTTTATTTATATTAATTATTATGGTTGTTAGCTTTTTTAGTGTTTAAAGTTAATGATAGAAGTATTAAAGCAGCTACAGCTCCACATATTATGAAGATGAATGCTCCATTCCATCCAAAGTTATCAGCTATAAATCCTATAACTAAATCAGCCATAAGCTCACCTAGTATATATGCACAAAGTCCTGATAATCCAACAGCAGCACCAACTGCAAAGTTTGGAACAATATCAATTAAGTTCATACCAATTAATAATTGTGGACCATATATAAAGCATCCTATTACAGCTACTGATATCATAGTTACCATGTAGTTTGAAGTTGTCCAATAAGCTGCAATAGCGAATATAACTCCAATCATACATATTATACTTAAAGGAGCACGTTTTCCTTTAAATAATACGTCTGATAACCAACCAAGTAATATTGATGCTGGTATAGCGGCATATTCAAATAAGAACATAGCCCAGTTTGCATCTGCATTTGAGAAGTGTTTAGCTTCATGTAAATATATTGGAATCCAGTTAACAACACCTTGTCTTATTAAGTAAACAAAGATATTTGCTAAACATAAATACCATACATATTTGTTAGTTAAAACATATTTGAAAATTATTTCTTTAGTTGATAATTTTACTGGGTCTTCTTCAGCTTTAACTTCTGAATAATCATTTCTATATTCATCAATTGGAGGTAATCCTACTGATTCAGGAGTATCAGCTCCAATGAAAAATACGAATATTGCAATTATTATACATATTGCAGCTGGTAAGAAGAATATGCTTTGAAAATTATTAGCTCCAAACATTACTAAAGATAAAGTAGCTAAAGGAGCTATAAGTCCACCACCAATGTTATGTGAAGTGTTCCATATTCCCATCTTAAGTCCTCTTTCATTTTGTGAGAACCATTTACCTATAACGATTGAACATGGAGGTGCTCCCATAGCTTGGAATAAACCGTTTATTATCATAAGTATTAAAAATATCCAAACAGTACTTGTAAATCCCATAAAGATACTTACGATAGAAGATGCTAAAAGACCAAAACCTAAGAAGTATTTAACGTTTGATCTATCTGCTAAACTTCCTAAAACAAACTTACCTAAACCATAAGCTACGGCAAGTCCAGTACTGATTAAACCTATATCAGTTTTTGAAAAATGGTAATTACTAATTAAAAATGGTGACGCTACTGCAAAGTTCTTTCTAACTAAGTAGTATCCAGCATAACCTACGAACATCATAAGAAAAACTCTTAAACGATACATTTTGTAGGCTGAAGGAATTTTATCTTTTGCTAGCCTTGGAATTGCAGGCGCAGGTTTAAAAAAATTAAACATTTATAAGTCCTCCCTAAAAACATAATTAATTGATTACGTTTTCTGTATTTAAATCACAATATTATAATAAGACAAAAAATAAACAACAAAATCTCCTAAAT
>NZ_AVSV01000037.1 GCF_000498355.1 Clostridium sp. Ade.TY
TCTGTTCAATTTTCAAAGATCATTTTTCTCCGTCGCACTCAAGCGACAAGGATTATTATATATTAATTTATGACATTAATCGATCGAATTATATATATTTATTCATATTATTTTTATATTGCTACTATTTACTATATATTACTCTATATCTCTCATACTGATACACTAGGTATAGTTTGTGCATAATTGTATTATTTATTCACTATTTTTATATCCTTAATTACTAAATTATTTGATTCAGCAAGTTTATTATATATATTTAATTTGTCTAAATCATTAAAAAACATAACAAATTTATAATCATAATTACTCCAAATAGTTAAATCATCTCCTAAAATATAAAATGTACTAAATAATATTGATTGAACTGATATTTTTATAATTAGCTTTAAAGTTTCTAAACTTTCTATATTAAAATATATACCACTATTATTTTCTTTTCTTAATTCACATAATAATTCTTTTTCTTCCATTTCCAATGATTCTATCATTTTATCAAATTCTTTATCATTTAATCTATTACCATAGTAATCGACTATTATTGTCTTTCCAGACTTAAAAATATCTAATATAAAATTTATAAAATTATCTTCTATTATTTCAGCCTCTTTTATTTTTTCATTATATGTAAGAATTGCATTATTATATTTATCAAACCCTTCAATTATGTTATTTGGTGAAATACTAATTAGTTTATTAAATTTTTCTTTGCTTAATACTTTCATAAAGATTCTCCCTTAACCTAATATTTTATTTTTTATTATTTAAATTTTTATTTCTTTTAACTATTAAAAGAATAATCATACCTATAACTATTGCTATAACTATTAATACTATTATTATTGAATACTTTCTAAACATTTCACTTATAACTTCTTGATTATTAGAAAATTCATATCCTAATCTTAATAATGTATAATCCCAAATAATCATTCCAAGAGCAGAAAAAAATGTAAATCTTCCTGGATTCATTTCAATCATTCCAGCTATTAAAGATGTAAAAGTTCTTGCCATTGGTAATATTCTTGACATAAACACTCCAATATATCTATATTTATATATTTTTGTTTTTGTATCTTCTACTGATTCTTTAAACTTTGGATGTTTTTTTCCTATCCACTTTATAATATCCCATCCTATATATTTACCTATCATAAACATTACTAATGAACCAATAGATCCCCCAACAACTGCAATAACCATTATTAATAATATACTCTGCTTATTACTAGCTGCCATTGCCCCTACAAAGGGTAATATAACTTCACTTGGTATTGGTATACACAAATACTCCAATAAACTTGTGAAAAATACACTTATAAGCCCATATTTTAATATAAACACTTTGCATATAGCTATTAAACTCATTATTTTATTTCCTTCTCACAATCAAATATTATTTAAAATTATATCAAATGAAAATTTCATTATGATGCATATTATATTAATTTATAATAAAATATTATTTATCTTTTGAATTTAGTAAAATAAAGTTTTTTATTTTTAAAGCTATATACTGTTTATTTTTCTTATAAATTATTTCTTGTTTAGTAATCAATAATTTAAAAAATCTATTTCTAGGTATATATTTTTACTAATACCTATTAAAAATTATCATCAATTCTTTAGAAAAATATAATTTTCTAAAGAAAAAAATTCCAACCTATACTTAACAGTATATGTTGGAATTTAAATTACATTATTTTTTTTATATGTGAAACTATTGGATCTGCTAAAGTTCCTATAACAACTTGTATGTTCTTATTATCTAACTTCATTATTCCAGTTGCACCTATTCTTTTTAGTTCCTTTTCATTTACTTTACTTGTGTCTTTAAGTGTTAGTCTTATTCTTGTTACACATGCATCAATATTTTCTATATTCGATGTACCACCTAATGCTTCTAATACATTAACTGCCTTCTCTTCTATAGATGATGTTTTACTTGAAGTTTTACCTCTTTGTGCAGCATCTTCTACGATTTCATCTATTTTATCATCATCTTCTCTACCAGGTGTTGGTAAATTAAATTTCTTTATTACAAAATAAAATACAAAGAAGTATATTACTGCAAATATTAATCCTATAAGTATTATTTTTAATGGACCTGTTGATATACCATAACTTAAAGCAAAATCTAAAAGCCCTGCTGAGAATCCAAACCCCATTTTAAGTCCTAATACATTAGCAAGTGCTAGTGCTACACCTGTCATAATTGCATGGAATACATACAAGATTGGTGCTAAGAACATAAAAGTAAATTCTATTGGTTCTGTTATTCCCGTTAAAAATGCTGTAGCTGCTATACTTACAAGCATTCCTGTTACTGCTTTTCTATTTTCTTTCTTTGCTGCCATTATCATAGCTATACAAGCAGCTGGTAATGCAAACATCATTATAAAATAAAATCCTGTCATATAAGTTCCGGCTGTAGGATCTCCAGCATAAAATCTTGCTATATCTCCTGTTACTACTTTTCCACCAGGACCTGTGAATGTACCAAATTGAACCCAAAATATTGCATTAAGTATATGATGTAATCCTATTGGTAATAAAAGTCTATTTAATACTCCAAATATAAATGCTCCAATAGCACCTGCATTTGCCATTGTGTTACCAAATGAATTAATTGAATCTTGTATCGATGGCCAAATCCAACCAGCAATTACACCTAATATTAAACAAGATAATGCTGTTACTATAGGTACAAATCTTTTTCCACCAAAAAATCCTAAAAATTGTGGTAACTGAATATCTCTAAATCGATTATATAATACCCCTGCTACTATACCTGATATAACCCCTGCAAGTACTCCCATATTAATACTTGCATCAAATGATATAGCTGTGTTTGTAAGTGTATAATACCCAACTGCTGCAGCTAATCCAGCAACTCCATTATTTTCTTTGGCAAGGCCTATTGCTATTCCTATTGCAAAAAGCATTGGTAAGTTATCAAATATAGCACTACCTGCTTTATTGATCCAAACAATATTAAAAATGTCTGGTGCTCCTAATCTCATAAGTAGCGCTGCTGCTGGTAATACTGCAACTGGTGTCATAAGAGCTTTTCCTAGCTTCTGAAGACCACCCACTACTTTATTATTTCCTTTTGCCATGTCAATTCCTCCATTGTTAATAATATATATATTAATTAAAAATACCAATCAATAATAATATATATATCTATTAATCACAATTAAAAATTACTTCTTTTATATTATAATTCCCTACTAATCAGTTATTTATTAGATTATAAATTAATTTTTTAACATATCTAAAATGAATTTATTTTCATTTTTATGGTTATTTTTATATGTATTTGTATTATTGCAAACAGTTTCTTTTGAAAATTTTGCAAAATTTATTTCTTTACTTATTGACACTTTTTTCTATGTACTATATAATTTTCTTGTAAACGTGTTACTGAGATAGATCAGGCATAAGTTTAATATTAAACTTATGCCTTTTTTGTATATAATAATATTTTTAATCAAAATTAAGCATGTTAATAATTGATATAATCTTTTAATGATAGAAAGGACTTGAAAATATGTTTGGATTTTTTAAGAAAAAGAAACAAGACGAAGCTCTAAATTTTGTTGCACCAGTTAGTGGAAAGGTAATAGACTTATCAGAAGTACCTGATCCTGTCTTCGCTCAAAAAATGGCTGGAGATGGAGTTGGAATTGATACAACTGGAGATGTAATAGTTGCACCTTGCGATGGAGAACTATCATTAGTTTTTAAAACTAAACACGCATTTGCTATGACATTAGATAATGGAATAGAATTATTAGTTCATATAGGTATAGAAACTGTATCTCTTAATGGAGAAGGATTTGAACAATTAGTTGAACAAGGAACTAAAGTAAAAGCTGGAACTCCAATAATTAAAATTGATAGAGATTTTATTAAAGGAAAAGGATTATCATTAGTTACTCCTGTACTTATAACAAATCCTGATTCTGTTAAGTCAATAGAAGCTAAAACTGGAGTTGATGCAGTAGCTGGTGAAACAGTAATTATAGAATATGGTCTATAAAAAAAATAACTCATTGCTTAAAGCAATGAGTTATTTTTTATTGTAATTTTAATCTTCTTCTTGTTAATAAGTATATTATACTACCTAGTATGACCATAACAACACCTTTAACAATATAGTTTTCTACATCTAAACTTGTTTTTGGCAAATCTGTTACATCACATTTTTTTACATTATTTTCGTGTAATCCTAAACTTATAGAATCATCATACTCTCCTGAGCTTAAGCTTATCTCTCTACTTTTATAGTTTTTAATATTTTTATTTTCTCTATTTGTAATATCATAATTATCTGGTACTTCAAAAACTGTATAATAATTACCAGGCTCTAAATTTTCGAACTTATAATGTCCATTATTATCTGTCTTTGTAAAATACAATAACTTACCATGTGAATCACATAAAAATACTTTTACATTAGGTATACCCTTTTCATCAGAATTCTTTTTTCCATCTTTATTTTTATCATTCCACACAATACTTCCTATAGTACCTGTCCTTACTAATCCTACATTTACGTTTTCACTTCTTCTATCAGAATTTATTACTATATTTTCACTGAATCCACCAGTATTTACATTGCTATACTCTGTATTTAATCTAGCATTTTGTTTTGTGAAGTTATTATACTTATTTGGTAAACTTACACTTACTTTGTATTTACCATCTTCCAAGTTATTAAATTTAACTTTTCCATCTTCATCTGTAGTTTTTGCAATTACTTCTCTCCCAAAAATATCTTTAGCAATATTTCCTTCTGAGTCTAACAGCTTAACTTTAACTCCAGCTATACTCTTTTCATTAGAATCTTTAGCACCATTGAAATCTTTGTCCTCCCAAACGCAAGTAGTTATTTCTCCTTTAAACAACATACCAACATTTAAATTATCATAAAACTTACCTTTTTCTACATTAATTAATTTGCTTTTCCCACTTTTATCAACAGAATTACCATCAGTTAATTCATTATTCTGCGGAGAAAAATTACTGTACTTTTCTGGCTTAATTACTTTTACATAATACTCACCTGGCATTAAATCCATAAATTCATATATTCCTTCAGAATTAGTCCTAGTAGTTTTCACTAAGTTTCCATCTTCGGTAAATAAATTTACTTTAACTCCACTTATTCCCTTTTCATTTAAATCTTTTATTCCATTAGAATTTTTATCTTCCCATACTTTACTTATTATTTTTGCTCTATGAAGTGCTATATCTAAATTGTCTTCAGAGTCTCCTGATAATAAAGTAAAATTACTTGTCTCCCAATTATTATTTATTCTATTTTCTCTTTTATTTAAAGTTGGTAAATATGATTCTGATTCATCTATAAACCTTAAGTTATATTTCCCAGGCATTATTCCTTTAAATATATAGCGACCATCACTATCAGTTCTTTTTTCACTTATAAGTTTCCCATTTTTATATAATTCTACAATAATATTTTTAATACCATTTTCTCCATCATCAAGCTTTCCGTTCCAATTTATATCATTCCATACATAACTATTTATTGTTACAGAATTAGTTAATCCAGCATCAATGCTATAATTTTTCATACCCTTTGAAGCAGTTATAAGATGTGTAATTCCTTCCTTATTAAAATCATTGTCAATATTTGAATTACTATTAGTCTTATAATCAGTAATCATTTCATACTTATTATTTTTATCTACCTTTATACGATAATTACCCTCATCTAAATCTTTGAAAACATATCTTCCAAAAATATCTGTTTTTGTTTTTGCAATTTCCTGTCCGCTTTCATTTAAAAGTATTACTTCTACTCCTTTAAGTAACTCTTCATCATTGTCTTGTATACCATCACCATTTTTGTCATGCCATACTTTTCCTCCAAGAGATACTTTTTCATAATTTATATCCTCTTCTAATTTTGGTGAATAATCTTTTATATTAGTATTTAAAATATTTTTATAATCTTTTATATATAAATCTCTATTCTCTGATAAGGCCTTTTCATAATCTTTTTCAAAATTTTCTGTTTTACAAGTATCGTCTTCCAAATACGGAAAACTATAATATAAATCTTTATTTCCTTTATCTTTGCTATTTTCTAATTCACTTGTATTTTTATCATCAGCATATACATAACTTACTCCCGTAAGTTGAAAAAACTGAAATACTATAGAAATTACTAAAGTAAGTCCTAACCACCTTATTTTTTTATTATTATTCCTTATCATAATTATAAATCACCTTATTTTTCTTGAGTATTTGTTATTTAATTAAATCAAGCTTTACAATAAATCTTTCAGGTGCATGTCCAAGATAATTAAAAGGATAACATGTCACTAAAGTAAGGCTTGGTTTATTTTCCTGTGATAAAATTGATTCATCATCAGGAGTTGTAATATAAGTTCTTTTAACCTTGAACTTATATGTATTATTTAAACTTTCTATATCAACTTCGTCTCCAATTTTTATGTTTTCTAAGAAACCAAATGTTGTCTCCCTATGTCCAAGTATAATTGCTGTACCATTATCTCCTGGATATATTCCATTATCATAAAGAGTTGCTCCACCCCTTAAGTTTTCTTCTGTAGCTCCCATAAGTATAGGAATTTGTTCACCAGTTTTAACTACTACTATTTTTCCTATTATATCTTTACCATCAACTTTTACAACTGGATACTTATTTTTATTTGCTTTATTGTCATTGTTTTTTTGAGTTTCATTATCTTTTCTTTGCTTATCCCATTCACTTATATTTTTTGATATATCATGTTTATCTAAAGCAATCTCTAAAAAAGGATATGCTATAGTAACTAATCCACCTAATATTAATATTATTCCTATAAGTTTAAATATTTTAAATTTCTTATTTTTTTTATTTAAAACCTTTTTATCCTCATTACTCATATTAACCCCCAAGTCTTTATAATACTTACTTCTATCATATTATCTCAAACTAACCTTTTATTTTGTAATATGTTATATGATCTTGCCATACTCCATTTATAAAAAGATACTTTTCATTTATTCCAAGTTCCTTAAATCCATTTGATAAAAGAACTCCTTTTGATTTTTCATTATCCAAAAGTACAGATGCTTCAACCCTATGAAGATCCAAATCTCTAAATGCATAATTAACAGTTAAATTAACAGCTTCCTTCATATAACCTTTTCCTTGATATTCTTCATCTATTGAATATCCTAAAACTGCACTTTTAAATACTCCATACACTATATTAGATAATCTTAATTTTCCAATTAATTTATCATCTTTTATAATAGCTAAATCAACAGCTGTCCCATTTAAAAATTGTTTATAACTTTCATTTAATGATGCTCTTTGAGCTTCTATTGTATAAAAGTCTGAATCTCTTGTTGGTTCAAATTTTTCAAGATGCTTTTCATTTCTAATATAATAGTCTAATAATTCATCAGCATCATTTGGTGTAAAATTTCTTAATGAAATATTTTTACCATTTAATTTAACCATAGGAGCACAATTTTTATATATATAATCTTCTCTATTAATTCCTAAAATAAGTTCGCCTTTATATATTCCATTTGAAAACACATTGTCAGATAGTATACCTTCTAATATAAATCCTAAATCTAAAAATGGTGATAAATTCATGTCTTCAATTACTTTTATATTAACTTTAAAAATATTTTTATCTTTAAATGTCGCTCTTAAAAGCATTTCTAAAGTTTCCCTTAATAAATTATAGTCATATTCCCTATAAAATTTTAATTCAAGATTACATCTTCTATTTGATTGATCCAACTCTGATATTTCAAATCTACCTATATTTATATTATTTTTATCTTTAATAATATACTCTTTATGACTTCCATTATTTAAAATTATACTCACATTATTACTTAATGACATATTTAATTCTCCTAAAATAATAGTCTTATAACAATATTATATATTATACTTATATGTTTACAAGCTATTAGTTTTCTTATTTATAATAATATATTTATATAAAAAAAGCCGTCTTTAAATATTTAAAATACGGCTTTTCAAAAAGTTATCCCCAATTTTATCAACATGTTGTTGATAACTTTAATTTTAGACACTATATATTGTGGCGAACATACTGTTGCATATACTATTATTTTGATCTTTTGTATCGACAATAGTCGTTTTTATCCAATTTTTGTAAAATAATATTTTAAATTTATCCACAGCTTGTTTTATTTAGTTATTCATTCCTAATAAATCTTTTATAACTTCTCCTCCAATTATCATTCCTGCAACTGGTGGAACAAATGATATACTTCCTGGAATTTGTCTCTTTTCAGCACATTTTTTTGTGCCACCTGTACATACACAACCTGTTTTGCATGTAACTACATCTTCTGTTCTTGGTTTTGTTGGAAGTTCTTCTGAATATACAACTTTAAGTTTTTTTACACCTCTATTTTTAAGTTCTCTTCTCATAACTTTAGCCAAAGGACACACTTTTGTTTTAAATATATCTGATACTTTAAACTGAGTTGGATCGAATTTATTTCCAGTTCCCATTGAGCTTATAATTTTTATATCATTTTCATAACAATATTTTGCTAAAGCAATTTTTGCGCTTACAGTATCAATTGCATCAACTACATAATCTATGTCATCTGTAATAAATTCTTCTATATTATCTGGTGTAACAAATGTTTGATAAGTTGTTACATTACACTTATGATTTATACTTAATATTCTTTCTTTCATAACATCAACTTTAACTTTGCTTATTGTGCTGTATGTTGCATGTATTTGTCTATTTAAATTAGTAAGACATACTGTATCATCATCAACTAAAACTATATTACCAACGCCAGCTCTAGTTAAAGCTTCAACAGTGAAACTTCCAACTCCACCTACTCCAAATACTATTACTTTTGAATTTTTTAATTTATCTAAACCTTCTTTTCCTATAAGTAACTCTGTTCTTGATAAAGCGTGTTGTGCCATCTTTTTATCTCCTTTTGTATAAAATATTTATTTATATTTTATTTTATATTATATCCTTATACAAGTATTTAATTATAATAACTTATATGTTTACTATAAAGATTATTAAGTCTATAATATAACCTATACTATTTAATAAAACGGAGGATTAATTTATGGTAATAGGTATTATAAGCGCAATGAGCGAAGAATTAGAAATTCTTTTAAAAGATATGGAAGTTACAGAATCAAAAACTAAAGCAAAAATGACATTCTATAAAGGAAGACTTTGGGGTAAAGATGTTGTTGCTGTAGTATCAGGAATCGGTAAAGTTAACGCTGCCGTATGTACTCAAATACTTATATCAGAATACAATGTTGATAGAGTTATAAATGTTGGTGTTGCCGGTGGTATCGGTATGGATATATATCCTGGAGATGTTGTAATTGCTGAAAACTTAGTTCAATATGATATGGATACAACAGTATTTGGAGATAGACATGGTCAAATTCCAAGATTAGATACATTTGATTTTATATGTGATAATGAATTAGTTGATGTTTGTAAAAAAGCTTGTGATGAAATAGAAGGATTTAATACTTTTGCAGGTAGAATAGTTTCAGGTGATCAATTCGTTGCAAGTGTTGAAAAAATAAAATGGCTTGAAAAAGAATTTGAAGCTAAAGCTGTTGAAATGGAAGGTGCAAGTATCGCTCACGTTTGTTACTTAAACAATATTCCTTTTGTAGTTATTAGATCAATTTCTGATAATGCAAATAATGGTGCACATATGGATTACGAAAAATTCACACCAATTGGAGTTAGAAATTCAACTACAATACTTAAAAGTATGATAGAAAAATTATAATAAAAAAAGTCCTTAATTTAAGGACTTTTTTTATTATATAAATTATATTTCATATACAAATAATCCACTCCTAAGTTTAGGTTCGAACCAAGTTGACTTTGGAGGCATTACCTTTCCTTTATCAGCTACTTTCATAATATCTTCAATATCTGTTGGATACATTGAAAATGCTACTTTCATATCAGTATTAACCCTTTTTTCAAGTTCTTTTAAGCCTCTTATACCTCCAATAAAATCAATTCTATCTGAAGTTCTAATATCTTTTATATTTAAAATATCTTCTAATATATTTTTTTGAAGTATTGATACATCAAGACTTGATATTATATCATCTTTATTAAATGCATTTTCCTTTGCCTTTAATTCATACCAATTATTGTTTAAATACATACCAAAGGTATGCTTAACCCTTGGTTTATATCCATCTAAATTATTAAATTTTTTAACTTCAAACTTATCCTTTAATCTATTTATAAACTCATCATTTGTAAGTCCATTTAAATCTTTAACTACTCTGTTATAATCCATTATTTCAACCTTATCATGCGGAAATGCTATAGCTAAAAAATAATTAAAATCCTCATCTCCATCATAATTTTTATTTTCTTCTCTTCTTTTTTCACAAACCTTTTTTGCAGATTCACACCTATGATGCCCATCCGCAATGTACATATCATGAACTAATAAAAAAGCATCTTCTAACTTTTTAATATTTTCATCATCTTTAATAATCCATATAGTTTGCTTAACACCATCTTCTGTTTCAAAATCATAATCTGGATTTAAATTAATGTGCTTATCAATTATATCTTTTATATTATGATTTTGTTTATAAGTTAAAAATATTGGACTTGTATTTGCATTACAAACATCAAAATGATTTATTCTATCTAATTCTTTATCACTTCTAGTTAACTCATGTTTTTTAATTTTACCATTTATATAATCATCAACAGATGCTTTAAATGCTACTCCTATCTGTGTTATTTTTCCCATTGTTTCCTTATATATATAAAAGTAATTTTTCTTATCTTTTATGAGATAACCTTTCTTTATAAAAGCATTTAAATTATCTCTAGCTTTTTCATAAACTTTTTTATCATAAGGATTAATATTACATTGTAAATCTATTTCAGACTTATCTATATGAAGAAATGAATATTTATTATTCTTTGCAATCTCTCTAGCCTCTTCACTATTTATGACATCATAAGGAAGCGAAACTATTTTTGAAGCTAATTCACTCTTTGGTCTTATTGCTTTAAACGGCTTAGCTACTACCAAATTAAACTCCCCCTTATACTTTAAAAAATTCTTTTATTATATTACATACTTCCTCTCCTATCCTTTGTTGAGCCTCAAAAGTTGATGCTCCTATATGAGGAGATATACTAACATGCTCGTTATTTATAAGTTCATTGTTTTGTGTAGGTTCATCTTCAAAAACATCAATTCCAGCACCTTTTATATGACCACTATTTAATGCATCAATTAACGCTTTTTCATCAACTACCTTTCCCCTAGCACAATTTATAAGGTAAGAACCTTCTTTCATTATACTTAATTCCTTTTCTCCAATTAAATATTTATTATCATAAGGAACATGTAATGAAACAAAATCAGATACTTTCAATAAATCTTCAAATTCTAAAAACTCATAACTTAACTCACTATGAATTCCCTCTATAGTAAAGTATACTACTTTCATTCCTAAAGCTTCAGCTTTTTTTGCTAAACTTTGTCCTATCCTCCCCATGCCAACTATTCCAATAGTCTTACCAAATATCTCTGTTCCTTTATATTTCTTTTTATTCCATTGTCCTTTTCTCATAGTATAATTTGAAGCATTTAAAAATCTAGAAACAGAAATTATATGACCAATTACAAGTTCTGCAACAGAATTTGAACTAGCATTTGGAGTATTTCTTACATTTATACCTATACTACCTGCAAAATCAACATCAATATTATCAATTCCAACTCCAGCCCTTATAATAAGTTTTAATTTACTCCCATTTAACTTTTCTAATATATCCTTTTTTAGTTTAGTTGCACTTCTTATTACAATACAATCAAATTCTTTTAATTTACTTTCTAATTCAAACTTATCATAATGAATATTTACTATTTCAAACCCTAGACTATTTAACTTGCTTATTGAATCTTTATCTAAACCATCATTTAATAATATTCTATACATAAATTCACCACCTAATATACTTACAAATTATAACTTTAGTATATTATCTATAACCTCTAATAGTTCTTTTATATCTTGAACTGTACAGTCAGCCATATGAGCTATTCTAAATGTTTTTTCTTTTAGATTACCGTACCCATTTGAAATTACAAATCCATAATTTCCAAGTTCCTTATTTAGATTTGAAACATTTATTCCTCTTACATTTTTTATTGTTGTTAAAGTATTTGATAAATACTCATCTTTAAATGGAAATAGTTCAAAGTTTTTTCTTCCCCACTCTCTAACTATATTCGCCATATCTATATGTCTTTTAAATCTATTTTCTAGTCCTTCAATATTTAAAATATAATTAAGCTGATAATCTAAAGCATACATATGAGATAATGATGGTGTTGATGGATATTGATAATTTTTGTTTTTTATATACTTATATAAAGATAAAAGATCTAAATAATACCCTCTATTTTTAACTAGTTCTGCCCTATCTTTAGCTTTCTCAGAAAAAGTACAAACTGCAAGTCCTGGAGGAAGTCCAAGTGATTTTTGACTTGAAGTTATACAAATATCTATCCCAGCCTTATCAACTTCTATTTTACTTCCACAAGCTGAACTTACTGCATCAACTATAAATACAATATCAGAATATTTCTTCATAACCTCTCCTATTTTTTCAATAGGGTTCATAACTCCTGTTGATGTCTCATTATGAGTTACTGCAACCAAATCATATTTACCTTTTTTCAAAATGCTATCTATAAATTCTGGATTTAATGCATCCCCCATTTGAATTTCAAATAAATCAGCATCAACATTATTAGCTAAAGCCATTTCATACCATCTTTTTCCGAAAGCTCCTATTGAAAATACTGCAGCCCTTTTTAATGTGCAGGACCTTATAGCTCCTTCCATAAGTCCACTTCCTGATGATGTTGATATTAATATTTCACTTTTCGTAAAAAACAATTTTCTTAAATTGTCGCTAATTCTTCTTTGAAGATTTGATGCATCATTACTTCTATGTCCTATCATTTTTTCTGACATATATTTCAAAACATCTTCCCTAACCTCAACTGGGCCTGGTATAAATAATTTTTTATGCATATTTATTCTCCTCTCAAATTCCCTTAATTATTTATAATATGATTCATATTATAATCTTTGAATAAAATTATAATAAAAAAAAGCTATCATATAGAATAATTCTATATGATAGCTTTTTATTTAATTTGTCATATTTATTAGTGAGTAAATCCGTATGCACCTTTTTTAGTTTCTCTATCTTGAAGTACACGAGCTTTATTAAGAGCTTCAATACCATCTTTAATATCTTGAATTAATTGTTCTGCCATATTATGACCAAGGTCAGCACGACATACAATACGTTGAATTATTACATCTTGTAAGTTTTCTGGTAATGGATAAGCAGGTACTTGCCATCCCTTCATTAATAGTCTATCTGCTAAATCATACAATGTCCATTCTACATTAGCATCTTCTTTTAATTTATAACAAACAATTGGTAAGTTTGATCCATCATTATATATTTCAAATAATCCCATATTTTCTATTTCTTTTGAAAGATATATTGCAACGTCTCTAGTTCTTTCTTGTATTTTCTTATATCCTTCAAATCCATATCTTAAGAAATTATAATATTGACCTATGATTTGACTTGCACTTCTTGAGAAGTTAATAGCCATTGTTGGTAATTTACCACCTAAGTAACTTACTTCAAATACTAATTCTTTTGGTAAGTATTGTTCATCTTTCCAAAGTACCCAACCTATTCCTGGGTAAACAAGTCCATATTTATGACCTGATGCACTAATTGAAACAACATTTTTTAATTTAAAGTCCCATTCAAGATGTGGTTCAACAAATGGTGCGAAGAATCCACCTGAAGCACCATCAACGTGAATTGGTACTGATAATTTTGCTGTTTTATTGTATTCTTCTATTTTTGCATCTAATGCTTTAATATCATCATATTTACCAGTATAAGTTATACCAAGTATACCAACTACACCAATTGTATATTCATCAACATAGTCTAATACTTTATCTATATTTAAACTCATATGTTCTTCATCTAATGGAACTAATCTCATTTCGATATCCCAGTATACACAGAATTTTTCCCAACAAACTTGGTATCCTGATGATACTACTAAATTTGGTTTCTTAGCCATAACATCAATACCAGCTGCCTTAGCTCTATTTCTCCATCTAAACTTCATTGCCATACCACCTAGCATACAAGCTTCTGATGATCCAACTGTTGAAGTACCCATGTATTTCATATTTTCTGGCGCATGCCATAAATCAGCAAGTATATTAACACATCTGTTTTCAAGTTCAGTTGTTTGTGGATATTCTGATTTATCTATTGCATTTTTTTCTAATGTTTCTGCCATAATTTGAGTTGCTTCTGGTTCCATATATGTTTGACAGAATGTAGCTAAGTTCATTCTTGCATTACCTTCATCCATTAACTCATCTTTAACTAATCTATAAGCTATTCTTGGTTCTATTGGATTTTTGTGAAGAGTATATCTTGGTAATTCAACATCTTCCTCTTCAGTACCAAATATAGGTGTTCTATAAGTATCCTTTAATTTTTTATCATCTCTACTAAATAACATAGTAAATGCCTCCCTAATATTAATTAATTTTTATTTTAATGTTCATCATTGGGTAGTTTAGTAGTAAATGCTTGCCGCCTTGGTGAACCTTAACTCCTAATTTCTATAAATTATTTATTACTTTTCATTAACATAATCTTGAACATGTTCCATTGTATCTGCTTGTTGCATTACATCTTCTGGACTAGGGTTAATGTGATGTTCACCTCTTGCAATTGGGTGTATAAATCCATTAACTTCATGATGTTTAATTCTCTTAACCTTTGGAGTAACATCATTATGTTCAGATTTATCATGTAATGCATATATAACAAATGGAATTATGACTGCTACTATAAAGCTTATTATTAATATAGCTTCATATTCAGTAACACTTTTTCCTGTTAAACTGTTTGGTGGTACAAATGAAATTATTAATGAAAGAATTGACATTATTAATCCAGCTGCTGCCACTATAGATTTAACTACATTTCCTCCAGGAATTTGATAAGCTCTCTTCAAGCTATTCTTTTTGTATATTAATACAAAGTAACCAATAAAGAATAATATATAACCAACTAAGTAAATTACAACTGTTAATGATATAGCTGTTAAGAATGAAACGTTGTTACCACCGCCTCCAAATGTTAAAACTGCTGCCCATATTGTAACTACTAGTCCTTGAACCATAATTAATGGAACTGGAACATTGTGTTTATTAACTTTTCTAAATTTCTTTGGAAGAATTCCTTTTTGAGCCGCTACATACATACCTCTTGATGGTCCAACAACCCATGCACTAACTTCTCCCATAACTCCTAATGCAATCATTAATGCTATAATTTTTACAAGCCATCCAAGATCACTACTAAAATGTCCTATTAAAGCTTGGAATGTTTGAACAACACCTGCACTTAAATTTAATTCTGATTGTGGTATAACTGCTGCAACACCTAATCCACCTACAGTATTTAATATAATTGCAAGTACAATTAATATAATCATTGCTAAAGGATAATCTCTTTTTGGATTAGCCATTTCATTTACATGTGATGCTGATGCTTCAACTCCCATATATGCTAATATAAATGATACGAATACAACCAATGTATTAACCTTAGTAAAGTCTGGTATAAATGCGCTTCCACTTATTTTTACATCTATAGGATTTCCTCCAGCAACATATGCAATTACTAAACCAAATAAAATTATTGCTGGTATAACAATACCTACTATAAATCCTGTTTTTGCTATCTTTGCTGTATTTTTTGTTCCTCCTAATTGTGAGAAAGTTAATACCCAGAATATTACTAAAACACCTATAAATTTTATAACTGGATTAGTATTAAGTGCTGGGAAATCAAATACATATGATAACGCTCCTAATATAAAATAAATCATTGTTACAAATCCAACAGTTATTTGAAACCATTGAAAAAATATTGCTGCAAATCCAAATTTTTCACCTAAAGTATTACCTACCCAAGCAAATATTCCACCTTCTTGCCATCCATCTACTGTAGCCATTTCTGCTGCACATAACGCTACTGGTAAGAACCATAAAAATCCGCCTAGTAATAAAAAGAATACTAGATGAAAACCTGAAGTTGCGAATGTTGGATATTCATATACTGTCATTACCATAGATGCTGTTATTGCAAAGAATCCAAATAATGTTAAGCCTTTCTTGCTTCCTGCTGATCCATTATCCATAATTTCACGCCCCTTCAATATTTCTTTTTTAATGAACTACGATTCTTAAATTTGTCGACAAGCTTAAAAATTTTATTCCGCTCTATGGGTAAAGTATAACAATTGGAATTCCTAGTGTAAAACTCAAATTTACCAATATTTAACCACAAAGTTTCAAATTTAGTACTGAAATTTAATTATATTAAATTATTTCTATATTGCTTATATTTAATAACTTTTTTACAATATATATACTAATATCATTTTGATAATACTAGAAAACCTTGGAAATTAGCCATTTCTTTATTTTTGCTAGTCATTGCATCATTTATTAAATTTATAAACATAATAAACACGCTAGTTTAATCGTTTACAAGAACATTTTCGAATAAGATTTTTTTGTAATTAATTACTAATTATTAAAAATTGTTACTTTTATTGATTTATAGTCATAAATTCTACTCTTAAGTAACATATTATATAAAATTTTATTAATTTATTTATTTGTTTTATATATTATTAAATTTACTTTTATCAAATTATTAAATTTATCTAATGATAAGTAACTAAAATATGTACAAAGTTTATTATATTAATATAAGAAAAAGCTATTCTTTA
>NZ_AVSV01000038.1 GCF_000498355.1 Clostridium sp. Ade.TY
TAAAATATAATTTATATAAAATTCAATTAGCGAACTTAAATATAAAAAAGAAAATATAAATAATAGAGGTATTTAGTAATTAAATTTAAATTAATAAAGTAAAAATATTTTACATATAGTGATAAACTTATTATAATTAAGTTTGTTAAATTAAATTTTAATATAAAATATAAAAGGAAAGGTGACTTCAAATGAAAAAATCATTTTGGACGAAAATTATAATAGCTATAGTAGTTGTTATAATAGGTTTATTTGCATATAGTTACATAAGTAAAACAACAAATAATTCTTCTAATGGAAATAAAACTTTAACAGTAACAATAAAAGATGCATCAGATAATAAAACAATTATTGAAAATGAAAAGTTTAAAACAAATGCAAATACATTAGCTGAATTTTTAAAGGAAAATGAAAATACTTTAGGTGTTAAAATGGAAAATGGACAATATGGATCATTTTTATTAGCGCTTAAAGGAGTAGAAACGAAAGATAAAGATAAAGGACCATGGTGGACTTATGGATATAAATCACCATCACAAAATTTAGACTATAAAGTAGGTACTGCACCTGTTATGGATAAAATAAATGTACATGATGGAGATAGTGTAGAATTTGTATTTACTAATACATTTTAATGAATACTAGAAGATTAACTCAATGTGCGTTACTTTCAGCTATATTATATATAGTATATTTTATGGGTTCTTTTGTAACGTATTTTGAACTTGTAAGTTTTATAATTTTATTATATGGAACTACACTTCCTAAAAAAATATCATGGTTTTCCATTGTAGTATTTTGTATTTTAGTAATGTTAACTAAAGGAGTTGCTCCTTGGAGCATAATGTATTTATTAATACTTCCACAATATGCACTTATTTATAATACTTTATCAAGATGGACTAAATCTGAATATGTATATGGATTAGTGGGGGCTGTTTTATCTTTTTGTATGGGAACACTTATAGATCTTCCATATCTTTTAACAGCCGGACTTGGATCAAAATCTCTTTGGATTACGTTAGTTTTAGGTTTCCAAGTTTCTATAGGAAATGCCATTTGTACATTTATAGCTACTTTATTTTTATATAAGACATTAAGCAAAGTTTTAAAAAGAGTTATTATGTAAGAAAAAGACTTAGAATTACCTTTTCTAAGTCTTTTTTATAGTAAAGTTTTTACAGTATACATAAGTTAATAAAGTCTAATACTATTATTGATATTAAAGAAAAGGAGAGGTTTTAATGACTCATAAAAATAACAAAAATAGTAAAGACAATAAAAAAGTTTCACAAAAAACAAAAAAAGAAGTTCAAAAAATGAAAGTTGAAACTGCAAATGAAGTTGGATACTCAAAAGAATCAAGAAAGCTTGGAAAAGATAAAGAAAGAAGTGCAACCCATAAAAAATAATTATTAAAAACTACACTATAATTTAGTGTAGTTTTTTGTTGTTTTATAAAAGAAATTATATTGAAAAAAATTAATAATATGTTAAAATATAGGAGTAAATAATTTTTATTACAAAAGGGTGAGAGGGGATTTTAAAATGGATAAGAGAATAGAATTAGAAGCAAGAAGAGAGTCATTACTTAATAAGGGAAATCATAATGCAGCTTTAATTGCAAAGGTTAACAGAAAGCTTAGAAGATTAGAAGACAAATAAAAAAATAAAAATTACTATTGTTTTATTAGATTTTTATGATAAAATATATTTAATTTAAAAAAGCAATTCGTATAATCCTTAAAATATGGTTAAGGAGTTTCTACCAAGAACCAATAATTCTTGATTACGGAGAAGATATGTATTTATTTTCTTCGTAATCAAGAATTTTTTTTATTTTTAATAAATAAATTTCTTGGTAAGAAAATTTTAAGGGTAAAAATATTTGCTATAGGAGGATGTATCATGTTTAAAAAATTACCAAAAATAGAATTACATTGTCATTTAGATGGATGTTTAAGACCAGAAACAGTAAAAGAATTAATAGAAAAAGAAAATTTGAATGTAAATTTAAATGATATTGATGATATAAGAAAAGAATTAATAGTTCCAGATAATTGTCCATCACTGAATATATATTTAAAAAGATTTGATCTTCCAGTTATGCTTATGCAAAGTAAAGAAAATTTAAAAAGAATAGCATATGAACTTATAGAAGATGTTAGTAAAGAAAATGTTAAGTATATAGAAATAAGATTTGCACCACTTTTCCATAAAGAAAAAGGATTAACAGTTAAAGAGATAATAGAAAGTGTTTTAGAAGGATTAAAAGAGGGTGAGGCTGACTTTGGTGTTAAAAGTAATTTAATTCTTAGTCTTTTAAGACATATGGATGTTGAAACTGTTTATGAAGTAATTGAAGGTGGAAAAGATTTTATAGGAAATGGTGTTGTTGCATTAGATTTAGCAGGATGTGAAGAAAAAGGATTTTGCAAAAAGTTTGAAGATGCATTTAAATTAGCTAGAGAATATGGATATAAAGTTACAATTCATGCTGGAGAAACTGGACATTCAATTAATGTTAAAGAAGCAATAGAACTATTAGGTGCAGAAAGAATTGGGCATGCTGTTGCAATAGAAAAGGATAATGACATATATAACTTAGTTAAGGAAAAGGAAATAACACTTGAAATGTGTCCAAAGAGCAATGTTCAAACAAAAGCAGTAGAAAGCTATATGGAACATCCAATAAAAAGATTTTTAAAAGATAATCTTTATGTAAATTTAAGTACGGATAATAGAACTGTATCTAATGTAACACTTACAGAAGAATGTAATGCTATAGATGAAAATCATACATTAACTATAGAAGATGTTAAAAAAATATATAGAAATAGTATAAAAGGTGCTTTCTGTGATGAAGAAACAAAGGCTTGGTTAGAGCAATTTGCTTAAAAATACTATATTAAAGACTATATTTTAGAAGTTTCTAAAATATAGTCTTTTAAAATATTAATTATTTTCATTAACATTTATATTGTTTTCTATATTGTTTTCAAATTTTGAATTTATATATAGTTCATTAGAAGTATTATTTTCTAATAATATATTTTTTTTATATTTTAAATAGTACATTAAAGAAATTATAATAGTTATAGTTTCTGCAATTGGTATTGCGAGCCAGATTCCACTTACACCTATAAAGTAAGGTAATACAATTACACATATACTAACAAATATTAAAGATCTACTTATAGATATTATAGCTGATATTTGTCCATTTCCGATTGAAGTGAATAGGTTTGACATAAATATATTAATACCTATTATTAAAAAGCCGAAAGAAAATAACTTAAGTCCAGTATATGCTATATTATAAACATTTAAGTCATTAGTAAAAAATAAAATGATATACTTACCAAAGAAGAAGGAAATTAAAAATATAAATATTGATGACCAAGCTATAGTTATAAAGCTATAATTTAAGCTCTCTTTAATCTTTATTTTATTTTTAGCACCAAAATTATAACTTATAATAGGAGAAACACCAACAGAAATACCAAAAAACATTGCTATGAAGAAGTAGTATATATAAGTTATTATTGACATAGCAGCTATACCATTTTCACCATGAAAGTTAAGAATACTTATATTAAATAAGAAGGTGGTTATTCCTGTTGAAAATTCAGTAAACATTTCGGAACTTCCATTAAAGCAAGAATTCAATAAATCTTTTAAATAAAGTTTAGGCTTTGTAAAGGATAAAAGAGAATTTTTGCCTAAAAAATGAAATAAGCCAATAAATGCTGATATAGTTATTGATAAAAATGTTCCAAGTGCTGCCCCTAAAATGCCAGTTTTTAAAGTTACTATAAAAATATAATCGAATATTATATTTAAAATTAAACCAACTGAAGACATTAAAAGCGATAATTTAGGATTTCCATCTATACGTGCATAATATTCAAAATACAATTTAAACATCATAGGTACTGTCATTAATATTGTTACAAATCCATATTTTAATGCATATGGCATAAGGGATTCAGTTGCACCAAGTAGTGATAAAATTGGTTTTAAAAATACTATTCCAATAAAAGTTAAAATTAAAGAGGTTATAAGTAATGTTAAGGTTATAAAGGAAAAAAGTTTATTGGCTTCATCTTTTTTACCTTCACCAAGCTTTATAGAAACTAAGGCACCAGATCCAGTAGCAAGCATTACAGCTATTCCAAATATTATACAAGTTATTGGTATAATAATATTTATTGATGCAAGTGCATCAGAGCCTACAAATCTCGAGACAAAAAAACCGTCTATAGTAGTATAAAATGATAAAAATACCATTGCTATAACAGAAGGTAAAATATATTTTATAAACTGAAAATAAGTTTGATGTTTAGTAAAATTATTATTCATAGCTATTACTCCTTTAATTAATATAATTATTTACAATAATTAGTTTAAGGGATATAGTAACTATATAGTCAATAAAAATTAGGAATTTTTTGGAGGAAATATGGAAATAAAATTTACTGTTGGAGAAGTTGCAAAATTTCATAATTTATCAAAACAGACTTTGATATTTTATGATAAAATAGGTTTGTTTAAACCTAAAATAATTGATAAATCAAACGGTTATAGATATTATACTGCAGAACAATTAGAAGTTTTAGATAGTATTTTAATACTTAAAGAAATAGGTGTGCCTTTAAAAAAAATAAAAAGTTTTTTAGAAAATCGTAGTATGAATTCAACCTTAAATTTAATGCTTGAACAGAAAAAAGAACTGGAAAAACAGAAAGAACATTTAAATTTAATAATAAAAAGAATAGAAAAAAAGATAGAAACTATAGAGCATATAAATGAATTTGAGGAGAAAATATATTTTAAAAATATAGAAGAAGAATTTTTAGCTGTACAAGAAGTAGATGCTCCTTATGATTTGGTAAAAACAAATATAGCTATAAAGAAATTATTAAAAAAAGCTACATTAAATTCTTATATATATAATTATCAAATTGGAGTTATGATTTCAGCTGAAAATTTAAAAAGAGGAAATTATACTACTGCAGATTATGCATTTTTTAAACTTAATAATAAATGCTCTTATGAAAACGTTATTTTAAAACCAAAAGGGTTATATGCAATAATATATCATGAAGGTAAATATGAAGAAATTGGTACAAGTTATAGAAAATTATTAGATGAAATAAAGAAAAAAGGTTATAAAATAAAAAGTCATTCTTATGAATATTGTGTATTAGACAGTTTAACAAGTAAAAGTCCAAAGGACTATATTACAAAGATATCTATAATGGTACAAAAAGAATAAAAATCCGATATAAATATTTATATCGGATTTTTATTTTAAGAATTTATATATCTTTTTAAGAATTGTTTTGTCCTATCATTTTTTGGGTTATTAAATATTTCATCTGGAGTACCTTCTTCAACAACTAAGCCATCTGACATAAATATAATTCTATCACCAACATCTTTAGCGAATGACATTTCATGAGTAACAATTATCATAGTTCTATGTTCTTTTGCCAAATTTTTTATTACTGATAAAACTTCATCAACAAGTTCAGGGTCTAATGCTGATGTTGGTTCATCAAAAAGTATAACATTTGGATTTATAGCCATAGCACGAGCTATACTAACTCTTTGCTTTTGACCACCTGATAATGTATTTGGATACATATCTTTTTTATGATCCATTCCAACTTTTTTTAGAGCATCTAATGCTATTTCTGTGGCTTTATTTTTATCAAAATTTTTAACTACAATTAATGCTTCAGTTACATTTTCTAGAACAGTTTTATTGTTAAAAAGATTATAATGCTGAAAAACCATAGCAGATTGTTTTCTTAATAAATGAATTTCTTTTTTACTTATTTTATTAGCATTTAAAGAAACATTACTAATTGTTATTTCACCTTCATCAGGAGATTCTAAATAATTTAAACATCTTAAAAATGTTGATTTACCAGAACCTGATGGACCAAGAATAACGACGACTTCGCCAGTTTTTACAGTTAAATTTATATTTTTTAAAACTTCTATATTATTAAATTTCTTTTTAAGTCCATTTACTTTTATCATAATATTCACCTCTAGTATACTGAAATCTTTTTTTCTAAAATTCTTTGTAAGTAGTTAAAGAATTCTATAATTATCCAGTACATTATTGCTACAACAATATAACTTTCAAAAAATTTATAGCTAGATGATGCTACCATTTGAGCTTTTGCTAAAAGTTCTACAACTCCTAAAGTAAAAGCAAGTGAAGAGCCTTTAACTGTATCAACAAATATATTTCCAAGAGGGGGTATGGCAATTCTAAATGCTTGAGGAAGTATTATTCTTCTAAGTCCTTCGCCTCTAGTCATTCCTACTGAAAAACATGCTTCCATTTGACCCTTATCTATTGCATTTATTGAAGACCTTAATATTTCAGCAATATATGCAGAAGCATTTAATCCAAGTCCTATAAGGGCAGCTGTATAAGCTGTCATATTTTGAAGCGGTGGTATAACTTGTGGTATACCAAAGTATAGTAAAAATAGTTGTACTAAAAGAGGAGTACCTCTAAAAAAGGAAATATAAATTTCAGCTAATTGTTTAATAACTGGAATTTTATAAATTCTAATTATAGCAAGTATTATACCTATAATAAGTCCTAAAATCATACCGAATACTGATAGTGAAATAGTTGTTTTCATAGCCTTGATAAGCATAGGAATTAATTTTAATGAATACATAAAGTCAAATGATAAAGTCCCTTTAGAATTTTCTAAAATAGTTGAATTAGATTCATTATTATTTGGAGCTGTAACATTAGTTCCAAGCCACTTTTCAGATATAGCCTTTAAAGAACCATCATTTTTCATATCTAATAAAGTAGAATTTATTTCTTTTATTAAAGTTTCATTTTCTTTTGTTTTTAAAAATGGATAAGCATTTTCTATTTTATCAATAGGCTTTCCTGCAAGTTGTAAATTTAAGTTTTTTTCTTTAATTGCAGCTATTGCTGAAACTTTATCAATAACAACAGCATCAATTCTACCAAGTAATAATTCGTTAAAAGCTGCATCTGTATTTTGATAAGTTATAACTTTTATATCCCCATTTTTGTCATTATCTTTTACTATTTGTTCATAGTTGCTTCCAAGGTCTACACCAACTTTTTTACCCTTTAAATCATTAAGAGATTTTATTGAATTGTTACCTTGTTTTACAATTATTTGAGCACCGCTATATACAGTTGGATCAGTAAAGTAATATTTTTCTTTTCTTTCATTAGTTAAAGTTATTTGATTTGCTAAAGTATCAACTTTACCTGCTTCGAGCATACCAAAAAGTCCACTAAAAGAAGCAGTTTTAAATTGTATATTATAGTTTAACCTTTTTCCTATCTCATTCCATATATCAATTTCAAATCCATCAAGATTTTCGTTGTTTGCATATGTAAATGGATAGTATGTACCTGATGTACCAACAGTAATAGTTTTTTTACTTTGGTTTGAATTATTAGTTTGTTTATTATTTAAGTTTCCACATGCAAATAGGGTAATTACTATAAGCAACAATGATAATATTAGTAATGTAAAACGTTTTTTCATTTGCAAACCTCTTCCTATAAAAAAAATTCTTTTTTAAATTATAAGAATTCCTATCGGAATTGTCAAGATTAATAAATTTATATAAATATAAGGTTATTATATGAAAAATATTAATAAATAATTATTTTTTAATAAAATAATAAGAAAATATAAATATAAAATTTTAGTATATATATAATTAAATTAAGTGATATAAAGGAATTTTTAAGGAGTTGTTTTTATATGAGTAATTTAAATGGAGAGTTATTTAGAAAAGAAGAGAACTTAATAGAAATTAAATTAGATAGAGTAGAAAGTGGAAAAATATTTTATAAAAATAAAATAGATAGTAAAGAAAATTTTTTGATGGACTTTAACGATGAAGATACAATAAAATTTGAAGATCCAGAACCTTTAAATAGAACATTTTATAAAGTTGTTTATAATGGTGGAGAAATTGTACTTGCAGAAAGAGTTTTACCTCTTAAAAACTTTAGCAATTTTAGAGATTTAGGTGGATATAAAGATGAAATTGGAAGAATGATTAAATGGGGATTGTTTTATCGATCAGAGGACCTTTCAAATTTAAAAGATAATGATTTAAAATATTTTAATACTTTAGGGATAAAATATGTTCTAGATTATAGATCAAAGGAAGAAGAAGAGCAAAATCCAGATGTTAAAGTTAAATCTGTTAAAAATATAAACATATCAGGAATGAATATTAGTAAAGAAATTAGTAAAAGTGAAAATTTAGATATGACAAGCTATATAGCTGAAATATTAAAAGGTAAAGAAGCAAAAGTAACACCAGAAGAGTTGCTTAGGGAAGCATATAAAAGTATGCCTATTAACAATCCAGCCTATAAAGAGTTGTTTAAATTATTTAAAAATCCAGAAAATACAGCAATATTACAACATTGTACCGCAGGAAAAGATAGAACAGGAGTAGGTTCTGCACTTATATTATTAGCTTTAGGTATAGATGAGGAAACAGTAATAAAGGATTATTTAGAAAGTAATAATAATAGAGAACAATTTAATAAAAAAGTAATGAGTATTGCAAGTGAATATATAAAAGGTGAAAAAACAAAAAAATTAATAGAAGGAATTTTAGGAGTTAATAGATCATTTATAGAATTAAGTTTAAATGCTATAAAAGATAAATATAAAACTTATGAAAATTATTTTGAAAAAGAATATGGATTAACTACTGAAGCTTTAGAAAATTTAAAAGAAGAGTATATGTATAAATAAAATAAATTTACAGTTGAAATGAATAAAACTCCTTATTGTGGCAAAAATACCCAATAAGGAGTGATGAAAATGAAAGTTAAAAGAAAAGTTTATTTAAGTATATTACTTTTAGGAATTATAATTCTTTTTAGTTCAACATATTACTTAACATCAAAAAGTATTAAAAATAGAGAACTTCAAAAACAAAATAGTATACAAGTAGAAGAGGTTAACTCTTCAGGGGTTGTAGATGGAAGAAATCTTAGAGATGATTTGATTATTTCTTTTTATACTAATGAGAAAAGAGATAGGACAACAACAGTTAGTGATTTGATAAAGGCAAATGATTTAAAGATCGGTTTAACAGAAGAAGCATTAACAAAACAAGCACTAAAGGAAGGCTATGAATTAGTTGAAAAATCAGATGAAAGATTTATATATAGAAGAAATAAAGAAGAAAAAGAAAGTAAAAATTTTGAAGCTGGAACTTATTATATAGGTGAAAGTGATGGATATTTAGCAATATATAAAGCGGATAATGAAGGAAACCTTAAAAAAGAAAAAGTATATGAAGATGAAATGTCTATAGAAATGTTTAGAGAAGCTGATTCTGAAAAAATTAAAAATTTTAATTACTTCAATAGTAAGAACATAGAAGAAGTAGAAAATAAAATAATGGAACTTATTACTTAAAAAAGGACTAATTATATAGGTCCTTTTTTTATTGTTATCATTTCTTGAAAGATTTTAATTAAAATGATAAAGTAATAAGTAGACTTGTATGGGAACATACTTTCATCCATAACAATTTGGGAAGGGGGAGTATAGATGTATGAATATATAAAAGGTAAATATATTGGAATAATAAAAGATTATTTAATTATTGAGAATAATGGTATAGGATATAAAATATTTTCTTCAGGAATAACTATGTCAGAAATGCCTTCTATTGGAGAAGAAGTTATGCTTTATTTAGAGCAAATTGTAAGAGAAGATTTTATTGGCTTATATGGATTTTTATCAAAAGAGGAATTAAATATGTTTAAAATGTTACTTGGAATAAATGGTGTTGGAGCAAAAGCTGCCCTTTCGCTTTTATCAATTAGCAGAATAAACAATTTAAAATATGCAATTATGACTGAAGATGATAAGCATCTTTGTAGAGCACCTGGAATAGGTAAAAAAACTGCTTCAAGAATAATATTAGAACTTAAAGACAAATTAAAGCCAGATGAACTATTTGAAGGTGAAGAGTTTGATGAAAGTTTATCTTCAAAAGATGATGATTATGCATTTAAAGTTTCAGAAGTTTTAGGAGCACTTTTAGCATTAGGATATAGTGAAAAAGAAGCAAATATGGCTATTAAAAATATAAGTAAAGAAAATGCTGTAGAAATAATGATAAAAGATTGTTTAAAAGTTTTAATGGGGTAGGTGATATTTTTGGAAAGAGTTATTACACCTAATGAGCTTAATGAGGATTTTGGAGAATTAAGTTTAAGACCTCAAAAGATAAATGAATATATAGGTCAAGATAAAGTAAAAGAAAGACTAGATATATTTATAAAGGCAGCTAGAAATAGAAATGAAGCATTGGATCATGTTTTGTTGTATGGACCTCCTGGACTCGGTAAAACTACATTGGCTAATATTATAGCTAAAGAAATGGGTGGAAATCTTAAAGTTACATCAGGACCTGCAATAGAAAGAGCAGGAGATTTAGCTGCTATATTAACTACTCTTCAAGATAATGATGTTTTATTTATTGATGAAATTCATAGATTAAATAGAAATGTAGAGGAAATTTTATATCCAGCTATGGAAGATTATGCTCTTGATATAGTTATAGGAAAGGGAGCTGCTGCTAAATCTATAAGACTTGATTTACCAGCGTTTACTCTTATTGGAGCAACAACTAGAATTGGTATGTTAACATCACCTCTTAGGGATAGATTTGGAGTATTATGTTCTATGGAATATTATACAGAAGAGCAGCTAAGAGATATAATAGTTAGAAGTGCTTTAGTACTTGGATGTTCTATAACGGAAGAAGGCGCAATTGAAATAGCTAGAAGATCAAGAGGTACACCAAGAATAGCAAATAGATTATTAAAAAGAGTTAGAGATTATTCAGAAGTTAAATCAGACAATTTAATAAGTTATAAAGAAGCAAGAGAAGCATTAGAACTTTTAGAAGTTGACAGTCAAGGATTTGATAGAGTTGATAATAAAATATTAGAATCTATAATAGATAATTTTAAAGGTGGACCTGTTGGAATAGAAACATTATCCTATTTTATAGGAGAGGAGCTTGGTACATTAGAAGATGTATATGAACCTTATTTATTGCAAAAAGGATTTATAGTAAGAACGCCAAGAGGAAGAGTAGCAACAGAAAAAGCATATAAGCACTTAGGTAGAAGCTTTAGTGCTCATAATAAAGGAGAACAAAAAAGTTTTTTTAAATAGTAAGGAGACGAAATAAATGAAAGTAAGCGATTTTGATTTTTATTTACCAGAAGAATTAATAGCACAACATCCATTAGAAAAGAGAGATACTTCAAGGCTTATGGTTCTTGATAAAGAAACTGGTGAGATAGAACATAAAGTTTTTAAGGATATCGTTGGATATTTAAATGAAGGTGATACTCTTGTTTTAAATAATACTAGAGTAATGCCAGCAAGACTTATAGGTGCTAAAGAAGGTACTGGTGGTAAAATAGAATTTTTACTTCTTAAAAGACTTGAAGGAGATAAATGGGAGTGTTTAGCTAAGCCAGGAAAAAGTGCAAAGCCAGGAAGAAGATTTGAGTTTGGAAATGGAAAACTTAAGTGTGAAGTTTTAGAAGTATTAGAAACAGGTAATAGAGTTATAGAGTTTGAATATGATGGTATATTTGAAGAAGTTTTAGATTCATTAGGAGAAATGCCACTTCCTCCATATATACATGAAAGATTAGAAGATAGAGAAAGATATCAAACTGTATATTCTAAAGAAAAAGGATCAGCTGCTGCTCCAACTGCAGGCCTTCATTTTACAGAAGAGTTACTTAAGGAAATAAAAGAAAAAGGAATAAATATAGTTTACTTAACTCTACATGTTGGACTTGGAACATTTAGACCAGTTCAGGTTGATGATATAAATGATCATATTATGCATTCAGAATTTTATCAATTATCAAAAGAGTCAGCTGATATAATAAACAATACTAAGAAAAATGGTAAAAGAGTAATAGCTGTAGGAACTACATCAACAAGAACATTAGAAACTATAGCAGGAGAAGATGGTAAAGTTAAGGAAGCTAGTGGATGGACTGATATATTTATATATCCAGGATATAAATATAAAGTTGTAGATAATTTAATAACTAACTTCCACTTACCAGAATCAACATTAATAATGCTTGTTTCAGCATTAGCAGGAAGAGATCATGTATTAAATGCTTATAATGAAGCAGTTAAGGAAAAATATAGATTCTTCTCATTTGGAGATGCTATGTTTATTAAATAAAAAGCAATTGATTTAAAAACTAAAGGAGTGAAATTTTTGAGCAAAAGATATACTTTGTTAAAAAAAGATGGTAAAGCAAGAAGAGGTAGATTTGTAACACCTCATGGAACTATAGAAACACCTGTATTTATGAATGTAGGAACACTAGCTGCAATAAAAGGTGCGGTTTCAAGTATGGATTTAAAAGAAATAGGATGTCAAGTTGAACTTTCAAATACATATCATCTTCATTTAAGACCATCAGATAAAGTTGTTAAAGAAATGGGTGGACTTCATGAATTTATGAATTGGGATAGACCTATCCTTACAGATTCAGGTGGATTCCAAGTATTTTCATTATCAGGAATTAGAAAAATTAAAGAAGAAGGAGTATACTTTAATTCTCATATAGATGGAAAGAAGATATTTATGGGACCAGAAGAAAGTATGCAAATTCAAAGTAATTTAGCATCAACTATAGCAATGGCATTTGATGAGTGTATAGAAATACCATCACCTAGAAAGTATGTAGAACAATCAGTAGAAAGAACAACAAGATGGCTTGAAAGATGTAAAAAGGAAATGGATAGATTAAATTCACTTCCAGATACTATAAATAAAGAACAAATGTTATTTGGAATAAACCAAGGAGCTACTTTTAAGGATATAAGAATAGAACATGCTAAAACTATATCAAAAATGGACTTAGATGGATATGCTATTGGTGGCCTTGCAGTTGGAGAAACTCATGAAGAAATGTATGAAACAATAGATGCAGTCGTGCCATATCTTCCAGAGGATAAGCCTATATATTTAATGGGTGTTGGAACACCTGAAAATATTTTAGAAGCTGTAGATAGAGGAGTAGATTTCTTTGATTGTGTTCTTCCAGCTAGAAATGGTAGACATGGTCATGTGTTTACAGGAGAAGGTAAAATTAATCTAATGAACAAAAAGTTTGAATTAGATAAAAGACCAATAGACGAAGGATGTCAATGTCCTACATGTAAAAACTATACGAGAGGATATATAAGACATTTATTTAAGGCTAAAGAAATGCTTGCAATGAGACTTTGTGTACTTCATAACCTTTATTTCTATAATAAATTAATGGCAGACATAAGAAAAGCTATTGATGAAGATAGATTTAAAGAATTTAAAGAACAAAAGCTAAGTGAGTGGAGCAGAAATAAAAAGTAATAGCATTTAATAATAGTTTTAAATGTTTGTTGACAACAAAATGAAATAAATGTAAACTCATTTTAGGGATATATATTCCAAATGATAATTAACAAGGAAAGGGTGTATAAAATGCCAATTTTATATCAAATATTACCATTGATTTTAATATTTGGTCTTTTCTTCTTCATGATTATTATGCCAGAAAAGAAGAGAAAGAAACAATATGGACAAATGATGGATTCACTAAAAGTTAATGATGAAATAATGACAAGAGGCGGAATCGTTGGTAAAATAGTTCAAATGACAGATGAGCATGTAGTAATAGAAACAAGCTCAGAAAGAACAAAAATAAAATTAGTTAAAAATTCAATTGCAACTAAGATTAATAAAGAAGAAACTGATAAATAAAAAAATCACCACTTAATGTGGTGTTTTTTTATTTAACTACTTAAATTAACAAATAAGTGAAATGTTTACATAATACTTTATTATGAAAGTATATTATGATATAATAAAAAGCGATTTACAGAAATTTATACCAATAAATGTAAAAATATAAATAAAAAAGAATATCAAAGTATTAGTTTGGACACTATATAATAGTGTTGATACTGAACCGAAGGGGGAGAAAGATGAAAGGAAAAGGAAAAAGTACATTTATTTTTACGCTTTGCACCCTAGCTATAATAGTTCTTGCCGTAGTTTGCTTTAGAGGAGTTAAAATTGGAGGATGGGAAATAAAATCTTTCAATCAAGCTATAACTAAAGGGTTAGATTTACAAGGCGGAGTTTCTGTGCTTTTAGGAATTCAAGATGAAAATGTAAGTCATGAAGATTTACAAAAAACAAAAGACTTAATTAAATTAAGAGTCGATAAACTTGGAGTAGCTGAAACTGTAGTTACTACAGAAGGTGATAACAAGATAAGAGTTGATATACCAGGAGAATATAATTCACAAGGTATAGTAGATGCTCTTAGTAAAACAGGAGAACTTACATTTAAAGCACCAGATGGAAAAGTAATTTTAACTGGTAAAGATGTGAAAAAAGCTACATCTATGCTTGATCAACAAAGTGGAAAACCTGTTGTTTCACTTGAATTAAATAGTGAAGGAACTAAATTATTTTCAGATGCTACTCAAAAGTATTTAGGACAGCAAATATCAATTAATATGGATAATGAACAACTTACAAATCCTACTGTTCAAAGTCAGATAACAAATGGTGAAGCTGTAATTACAGGTATGGGTAGTGTTGAAGAGGCTAAAAATCTAGCTGGTCTTATAAATTCCGGAGCATTACCAGTTAGTATAAAAGCTTTATCACAACAAACTGTTGGTGCACAACTTGGTGAAACAGCATTACCTAATGCTATGAAAGCAGGAGTAGTTGGTATAATTTTAATATTCATATTTATGATTTTATACTATAGAGTTCCAGGAATTATTGCATCAATTGCATTAACATTGTATGTTACATTAGTTCTTTTAGTTTTTGTTGAGATAGGGGCAACTCTTACTCTTCCAGGTATAGCTGGATTCTTACTTACTATAGGTATGGCAGTAGATGCTAATGTACTTATATTTGAAAGAATAAGAGAAGAACTTAGAAATGGTATTTCACCAAAGACAGCAGTGAAGAAGGGCTTTGATAATGCACTTTCATCAATAGTTGACTCAAATGTAACAACAATAATAGCTGCATTAGTTCTTTATTTCGTGGGTTCTGGTTCAGTTAAAGGATTCGCTATAACATTAATGATAGGTATAGTTGTAAGTTTATTTACAGCACTTATAGTTACAAAATTCTTAATGAATCAAGCGATAGCTGCAGGCTTCTTAAACAAACCATCTCTATTTAGAGTGAAAGTGAAAAGGGGGTAAGGCTATGCTAAAAATAATAGAACATGCAAAAATATGGATTACTTTATCCCTTATATTTATAATTGTGGGATTAGGTTTTATGTTTACTAGAGGTCTTAACTTTGGTATAGATTTTAAAGGTGGTACTCAAGTTGTATTTGACTTTGGTAAAGAATTTAATAAACAGCAAGCAGATGATATTGTTAAAAAATATGATCCTGATGCAATAACTAATACTGTAAATACAACTCAGTATGAAATAAAAGCACCTAATTTACCATCAAAAGAAGTTAATGAAATTTATGATCAATTTAAGAAGGATTTTAAAATTGGTAATAAGGCATTGATTTCTCAAAATGAAATTGGGGCATCAGTTGGTAAGGAATTAACAGATAAGGCAATCATAGCTATAGCTATAGCATTTGTATGTATGCTTATATATATAGCAATAAGATTTGAAATAAGATTTGGTATAGCAGCATTAGTTGCTTTATTTCATGATATTTTAATAACACTTAGTTTTTATGCTATATTTAACATAACAGTTAATTCACCATTTATAGCTGCTATATTAACTGTTGTAGGTTATTCAATAAATGATACGATAGTTATTTTTGATAGAATAAGAGAAAATGCAAAGAGTATGAGAAGAAGCTCTCCAACTGAAATAGCAGATAAGAGCTTAACTCAAACAATGTCAAGGTCAATAAATACTACTCTTACAACTCTTATAACAATTGTAGCTGTTAACATTTTTGTACCAACAGTTAGAGAATTTTCTCTTCCACTTATAATTGGTATAGCTACAGGAGCATATTCATCAATATTTATAGCATCACCTTTATGGGTTTGGCTTCAAAAGAAAAAGAATAATAATAAAAAAGTAAGAGCATAATTTAGAATATTATGTCTAAATAAAAAGCCTTCAAATTAATTTTGAAGGTTTTTTAACTTTTTTACATAAATATTTGTCAAATGCTCGGTTTTAAATTATAATATTATTGTTTTCTAATTTTGTGGAGGAGATAGTAAGTGATGCGTAAGTTTTGGGAGAGCATATATTGCCCTAATTACATAAAAGGATATAATCCCTTTATTATAAAAGATATGAACAAGTCTATAGAACGTCTTGTTACGGCTATCAATAACAGGGAGAAGATCATTGTATATGGAATAAACACTGTTGATGGTATTTGTGCAATTGCTTCCTTAAGCTTAGTGCTAAGATACTTAAATGCAGATGTAGAGTATTTAATACATGATGGTGGAGACGAATGTAAGAAGGTAGATTCTTTTGATATAAAAACGAAAATAGATTTTTTGGGGGGAGAACTACTAATTACATTAGGTGTAGATTTAGCATCGCAAGAAGAAGTAGAACTCTGTGATAGGCTTGGAATAGATTTAATTGTAATAGAGAATAAAAGTACTGATACAAAAAAAGATTATGTTTATATAAATCCTAGTCAAAAATGTTGTCAATATAGATATAAAAATTTATCTATAAGTGCTTTAACATTTAAATTAATGCAAGCTATAGCTATTTATTATAATATGAAAAGTATTAATAAATACTTGGATTTAATTTTGATTGGTACGAAATGGGCAGGTTCTAAAGGTAGCGGAGAAAATGCTATTTTCTTAAAGGAAGGTAAAAAGTTTTTAGACAATACAAATAATATTGGACTTAGAGCTATAATTAACTTTAATAATATAGAGGAACTTGATGATGAGAATATAGAGAAAATTATAAATTTAATAACACCAACGACAAGTGCTGTTGGTAAGTTAAATAATGCTAGAATTGTTCTTGAACTTATCACAACAGATGATGAAGATAGAGCAGAACAAATAGCAAAATATTTATATAATACAAGAATAAGACAAATTTAAATGTATTATAATGTATTGGTATATGTAATTCTTAAAATATTGGAGGAATTAAAATGGATTTAAAAGAAAAAATAAGAGTAATTGAAAATTTCCCTAAAGAAGGAATAAGCTTTAAAGACATAACTACATTAATAGCAGATGGAGAAGGTTTAAAAGCATCTGTAGATGAAATAGTTGAACATTTAAAAGATAAAAATATAGATGTAGTTGTAGGACCTGAAGCTAGAGGATTTATATTTGGAGTACCTGTTGCTTATGCTTTAGGAGTTGGATTTATTCCAGTTAGAAAACCAGGAAAATTACCAGGAGAAACAATATCAATAGCATATGATTTAGAGTATGGTACAGATAATTTAGAATTACACAAAGGTGCTATAAAAAAAGGACAAAGAGTTGCAATAGTTGATGATTTGTTAGCAACTGGTGGAACTATAGAAGCTGTAGCTAGACTTGTAGAACTTGCTGGTGGAGAAGTTGCTTCATTAGATTTTGTAATAGAACTTACTGATTTAAAAGGAAGAGATAAACTTCAAGGTTACGATGTAATGTCATTAACACAGTATGATGTTTAAAATTATTGAAAATGTTTTGACAATATTATATAATAATAGATAATGGCTGGTTAGAAAACCAGCCTTTGATTTTAAATAATTATAGTTTAATACTATTTTAAGGGGCGTATTCCTAATGATAGAGAATTTAGTTAATTATATAGAAAAGAATTGTAATAATGTAGATATTGAAACAATAAAAAAAGCCTATAACTTAGCTAATGAAGCACATAAAGATCAAAGTAGAGAATCAGGTGAGCCTTATATAATACATCCTATAGATGTAGCTTGTATATTGGCTGAGCTTGGTATGGATACTAGTACGATTGCGGCAGGTCTTTTACATGATGTTATAGAAGATACAGATTATACTTATGAAGATATGGCTAATGAATTTAATGAAGAAATAGCTAATCTTGTAGAAGGTGTAACAAAGCTTGGAAAAATAGAGTATAAAACTAAGGAAGAACAACAAGCTGACAATGTAAGAAAAATGCTTTTAGCTATGGCTAAAGATATAAGAGTAATTATAATAAAATTAGCTGATAGACTTCATAATATGAGAACTCTTAAGTATATGAAAAAAGAAAAGCAAAAACAAAAGGCAAAAGAAACTTTAGATATTTATGCACCTCTTGCTCATAGACTGGGTATGTCAAAGATTAAATGGGAGCTTGAGGATTTAAGTTTTAGATATTTACATGAAGAAGAATATTATGATTTAGTACATAAAATTGCAGAAAAAAGAATAGAGAGAGAAGCATATATTGATTCCGTTATAGAAGATCTTAAAGAAAAGTTAGATGATGCAGGAATTGATGCTGATATAGAAGGTAGACCAAAACATTTTTATAGTATATATAGAAAAATGGTTAAAAAGCATAAAGATATAGAGCAAATATTTGATTTAACTGCAATAAGAATTTTAGTTGACTCAGTAAAGGATTGTTATGGTGTACTTGGTATAGTTCATACTATTTATAAGCCAATACCAGGAAGATTTAAGGATTACATAGCTATGCCAAAACCTAATATGTATCAGTCACTTCATACTACTGTTATAGGACCTCAAGGTAAAACATTTGAAATTCAAATAAGAACATTTGAAATGCATAAGACAGCAGAATATGGTATAGCGGCTCACTGGAAGTATAAAGAAGGCAGCGAAGAGGATAAAGGCGCTGACTTTGAAATGAAGCTTGCATGGCTTAGAGATATGCTAGAATGGCAAAAAGAAACATCAGATGCAGAAGAATTTATAGAAGGATTTAAAATAGATTTATTTTCTGATGAAGTATTTGTTTTTACACCAAAGGGAGTTGTAATAAATTTAGCTAGTGGTTCTACCCCTATAGATTTTGCTTATAGAATACATACTGATATAGGAAATAAGTGTGTTGGAGCAAAAGTTAATGGTAAGATAGTACCTTTAGACTATAAGTTAAAAACTGGAGAAATAGTTGAAATAATTACATCTAAAAGTACAAAAGGTCCTAAAATGGATTGGCTTAATATTGTAAAGAGCAATCAGGCTAAGAGCAAAATAAGACAATGGTTCAAGAAGATAAAAAAAGAAGAAAATATAGAAAAAGGTAAAGAGCTCTTAGAAAAAGAACTTAAAAAGCAAAGTGTTATATTTAATGATATTGCAAAAGGTGATGTTTATAATAAATTGCTTAAAAGATATAATATACATAGTTTAGAAGATTTGTATGCCAATATAGGTGTTGGAATAATAACAGCATCATCATTTGTATCAAGACTTAAAGAAGATAATATAGATGATAAAGTATCTAAAGAGGCTTTAGAGAAAAATATTGAAGAACAAATACAAAAACAAGAAAAGAAACATGAAAAAGAAGAACATGAGAAAACTTACGGTGTTACTGTAAAAGGACTTAGTAATATAATGGTTAGGTTTGCAAAGTGTTGTAATCCAGTACCTGGAGATGATATAGTTGGATATATTACTAAAGGTAGAGGTGTTTCTGTTCATAGAAAAGATTGTAATAATGTAAAGGCATTAATTAAAAGTGAGCCAGAAAAAATAGTTGAAGCTAGTTTTGGAAAGGCCAAGGGTTCAGCTTATATAGCAGAAGTTCAAATAAGAACAGAAGATAGGACAGGAATATTAGCTGAAATAATGAATGCTATTAGTGAAAAGGGATTACCTTTAAATTCGTTAAATGCAAACTCATCTAAAGGAAATATTGCAACTATAAATATAAAAATAAAAATAAACTCAATAGAACAATTAAAGGAGTTTATGAAAGCAATTAGAAAAATTAGAGGAGTAATTGATATATACAGAGTTAATAATTAAAAAAGGACGTGTTCATTTTGAGAGCTGTAGTACAGAGAGTTTCTTCATCAAGTGTAGCAGTTAATGGTGAAGTAGTAGGAAAGATAAATGAAGGATTAAATATTCTTATTGGGATATCAAAAGAAGATACTTTAGAAGATTTAAAGTATATAAAGGATAAGGTTATAAATCTTAGAATTTTTGAAGATGAAGACTATAAGATGAATCAATCTTTATTAGATGTAAAAGGAGAAATTTTAGTCATATCTCAATTTACACTTTATGGTGATTGTAGAAAAGGTAGAAGACCAAACTTTATGAATGCCAAAGGCGGAGAAGAAGCTAAAGTTTTATATAATGAATTTGTAAGTATGCTAAAAGAAACAGGATTAAAAATTGAAACTGGAGAATTTGGGGCGGATATGAAAGTTGATATACAAAATTATGGACCTGTAACAATACTTTTAGATAGTTTTAAACAATTTTAATAATAAGGAGATGATTTTTCATGATAGTTAAAACAATACCAGCAGGAATATATGATGCAAATTGTTATTTAGTTATAGATAAGGATACGAAGGAAACTGGGATTATAGATCCAGGTGGAGATGAACTAAAATTAAAACAAATAATAGAAGAACTTGATGTAAAACCAAAGTTTATATTATTAACACATGCTCATTTAGACCATGTTGGGGCTGTTGAATATTTAAGTAAAGAGTTTAACATACCTTTTTATGTTAATGAATCAGAAATGAAATATGTAGAAAATGATAATTATGTATTTGGTAATATAAGAAAGCCAGATGGATTTTTAGATGAGGATTCAGAACTTTATATTGGTAAAAATAAAGTTAAGGTTATATGTACACCAGGACATACAGAAGGTGGAGTATGTTTTTTAATTGGAGATGATTTATTCTCAGGAGATACTTTATTTCAAGGTTCAATAGGAAGAACTGACTTTTCAGGAGGCGATTTTGGAAAGATAATTAATAGTATAAGAGTTAAATTATTACCACTTGGAGATTATATAACTGTATATCCAGGACATGGACCAAAAACAACTATAGGGTTTGAGAAAAAGCACAATCCATTTTTAACTTAAGGAGAAAATATGAAGATTAATATAGGATTGAATGATTTAAAATACAGATATGATGTATATCAAATGTTTAACTTATACTTTCCTTTAGATGAAATAAAATTTGAAAGTGAAGAGGAATTTGATTATACTGTCGATGTTAATGAAGATGAAATTATTTTTAAACATAGTAATTTTAAAATAAGAGAAAAAGTTGAAGGAAATATAAAAGATATAATAAAGAAAACTATTTTCAAAGGGCTTAAAGAGTTAACTGGTGACGTTTATCCATGGGGGACTTTAGTTGGAATAAGACCTTCTAAAATAGCATTGAAACTATTAAAAGAGGGAAAGAGCGAAGAAGAAATAGTAAAATATTTTTATGATAAACATAGGGCTTTAGAGGAAAAAGCAAAACTTTGTATTGACATTGCAAAAGTTGAAGAAAAATTTGTGGATTTAAATAATAAAAAAATAGCAATATATATAGGAATGGCGTTTTGTCCTACTAGATGTTTATATTGTTCATTTGCATCAAATCCTATATCAGGAAATAAAAAACTTGTAAGACCATATTTAGATGCACTTTCTTATGAAATAGAGAAAATTAAAGAATATGTGGATAAAAAAGGGTTAGAGATAGAAACAGTATATTTTGGTGGAGGAACTCCTACGTCAGTATCTAATGAAGAGTTTGAAGAAATAATGAATAAGGTTTATAATTCATTTGTGGAAAATAGAGGTATTTTAGAGTTTACTGTTGAATGTGGGAGACCAGATTCTATAACTTTAGAAAAACTTAATACTATGAAAAGGTATAATGTTTCTAGAATAAGTATAAATCCTCAAACTATGAATGATGAAACATTAAAGTTAATAGGAAGAAATCATAATTCAGAAGATGTAAAAGAAAAATTTAAAATGGCAAGAGAATTAGGTTTTAAAGATATCAATATGGATATGATAATAGGTCTTCCAGGAGAAGGGATTAAAGAAGCTGTAAATACAGCTAATGAAATAAAAAAACTTAATCCTGATAGTTTAACTGTTCATGGACTTTCATTAAAAAGAGGATCTAGGCTTTATGAAAACTTTATATTAAAAAAAGGTCTTGGAATTAAATCACAAGATGAAATTTCAAAAATGTATGAGGAAAGTAGAAAATTAGCTAAAGAGTTAGAACTTATACCGTATTACATGTATAGGCAGAAAAATATGGTTGGAAATATGGAGAATATAGGTTATTCTAAGATTGGAAAAGAGTGTATATATAATATGCAAATGATTGAAGATACTCAAAGTATTATAGCACTTGGAGCTGATGCTGTATCTAAGGTCGTATTTAGAGAAGAAAATAGAATAGAAAGATTTCCAAATGTTAAAGATGTTAGAGAATATATAAATAGAATAGATGAAATGGTTGAAGGTAAAATAAATTTACTAAATACCTTGTATAAATAGGAGGAAAGATAATGGAAATACAAGCACCTAAAGGTACTAAGGATATGTTGCCAGCTGATGCATATAAGTGGCATTATGTTGAAAATATATTTAGAGAAATATCAAAAAACTTTGGTATAAGAGAAATTAGAACTCCGATGTTTGAACATACTGAGTTATTTTTAAGAGGTGTTGGAGAAACAACTGATATAGTTCAAAAGGAAATGTATACTTTTGAAGATAAAGGTGGTAGAAGTATAACTTTAAAACCTGAAGGAACAGCACCTGCTGTTAGAGCTTTTATTGAAAATAGATTATTTAATGAAGCACAACCAACAAAGCTTTTCTATATAACACCATGCTTTAGATATGAAAAGGCACAAAAAGGAAGATATAGACAGTTCCATCAATATGGAATTGAGATGTTTGGAAGTGAAAAACCTTCAATAGATGCAGAAGTTATGGCACTTGCTATGACTATATTAAAGAAGATAGGACTTAAAGGATTAAGTCTTAATATAAATAATTTAGGATGTCCTAATTGTAGACCTAAATATAATGAAGCATTAAAGAAATTTTTAGAAGAAAATTATGAAGATTTATGTCCAACTTGCAAAACTAGATTTTCTAAAAATCCAATGAGAATACTAGATTGTAAGGAACATAAATGTAAAGAAATTACTAAAAATGCTCCAATAATATTAGACTATATTTGCGAAGAATGTAGTGATCATTTTGATAAGGTAAAAGAATATTTAGATATTTTAGAAATACCTTATACAGTTGATCCAGGAATAGTTAGAGGACTTGATTATTATACAAAAACAATATTTGAAATATTAAATTCAGACTTCACTGTATGTGGAGGCGGAAGATATGATAAACTAATAGAAGAAATTGGTGGTCCAGAAACACCAGCAGTTGGATTTGGTATGGGAATAGAAAGACTTATACTTGCTATTGAAAAAGAAGGCATAGTTATAAATGAGGATCCTACAGTAGAATTGTATTTAGCTGCTAGGGGAGAAGAAGGGGCTAAAGAAGCATTTAAGTTAGCTCATGCTTTAAGAGAAGTTGGAGTAAGTTCAGAAATAAATCATGCAGGAAGAAGCTTCAAAGCAGAAATGAAATATGCAAATAAAATTGGAGCAAAATTTAATGTGGTTTTAGGTGATGATGAGCTTCAAAATAGAAAAGCTAGATTTAAGAGAATGAGTGATGGAGAACAATTTGAATTAAGCTTAGATGATTTAGAAAAAATAAAAGAGCTTATTAAAGCTTAAAATTTGTTTTAGCTTGCAGAGAAAAAATAATATAGATATGGAGGAATCACATATGGCAGAATCACTTAGTGGATTAAAGAGAACAATGATGTGTGGTGAACCTAGAGAAGAGCATGTAGGTAATAAAGTTACCTTAATGGGATGGGTTCAAAGAAATAGAAAACTTGGAGGATTACAGTTTATTGATTTAAGAGATAGAACTGGAATAATGCAAGTAGTATTTGGAGACGATGTTACTGAAGAAGTTTTCGAAAAAGCAAAAGGAGTTAGACCAGAATATTGTATAGCAGTTACTGGTGAAGTAGTACTTAGAGAAGCTCCAAATAAAGAGTTACCTACAGGACTTGTAGAATTAAAATGTGAGGATATTAGAATTCTTTCAGAATCAGAAACACCTCCAATATATATAAAAGAAGGACTAGATGCAGCTGAGAATATAAGATTAAAGTATAGATATTTAGACCTTAGAAGACCAGATATGCAAAAAATATTTATGATAAGAAACAGAACTACTAAGGCGATAAGAGATTATTTAGATAAAAGTGGATTCTTAGAAGTTGAAACTCCTGTACTTACAAAAAGTACTCCAGAAGGCGCAAGAGATTACTTAGTTCCTTCAAGAAATTATCCAGGAATGTTTTATGCACTTCCACAATCACCACAAATATTTAAGCAATTATTAATGGTGTCAGGGTTTGACAAATACTATCAAATAACTAAATGTTTTAGAGATGAAGATTTAAGAGCTAATAGACAACCTGAGTTTACTCAAGTTGATTTAGAAATGAGCTTTGTTGAACAAGAAGATGTAATGGCTTTAAATGAAGGATTAATAGCTCACGTATTTAAAGAAGTGTTAGGTCATGAAGTTAAACTTCCAATTAAGAGAATGACTTTTAAAGAAGCCATGGAAAGTTACGGATCAGATAAACCAGATTTAAGATTTGGAATGAAGATTAAAAATATCTCAGAAGCAGTTAAAGATGTTGACTTTAAAGTATTTAAAGAACCTTTAGAAAATGGTGGATCAGTTAGATGTCTTTGTGTAGAAGGTGGAGCTTCTATGGGAAGAAAAGATATTGATAGACTTGGTGAGTTTGTAAAAACTTATAAAGCTAAGGGTCTTGCATGGATTAAAGTTAAAGAAGATGGAATACAATCTCCAATAGCTAAATTCTTAACAGAAGAGCAAATGGCTAATCTTTTAGAAAAAGCTTCAGCTAATACTAATGATTTAGTATTAATAGTTGCAGATAAAGATTCTGTAGTATTCCAAAGTTTAGGGGCATTAAGATTAGAACTTGCTAAAAAGCTTGATTTAATAAAAGATAAAAATGAGTTTAACTTTACTTGGATTACAGAATTCCCATTATTTGAATATAGTGAGGAAGAAGAAAGATATACTGCATGTCACCATCCATTCACAGCACCAATGGAAGAAGATTTAAAATACTTAGAAACTGAACCAGGAAAAGTAAGATCAATTGCATATGACTTAGTTTTAAATGGAGAAGAATTAGGTGGAGGATCAATAAGAATCCATGATACAGAACTTCAAGAAAGAATGTTTAAAGCTTTAGGATTTACAATGGAAGAAGCTTGGAAGAGATTTGGATTCTTATTAGAAGCATTCAAGTTTGGACCACCACCACATGGCGGATTAGCATTTGGTTTAGATAGAATGATAATGTTCTTAGCAGGAACTGATAACATAAAGGATGTTATAGCATTCCCTAAAAACCAAAATGCATATTGTTATTTAAGTGAAGCTCCAAATATTGTAGATGAAAAGCAACTAGGTGAGCTTGGAATATCAATTAATTTAAAAGAAGAAAATGAACAATAATTAAAAATACACCCAGAAATTTTAATTTCTGGGTGTTTATTATTTTAAATTAAGCTTATTATAATACATAAAATTCCGCTAAGCATTAATTCAACACTATGAAATTTAACATCAAAAATAGTAGTTCTTAGAGCATTATTTGCTCTATCTAATGATTCTTTTTCATGATGGGTCATTTCTAAATTGGCTTGAGACACATATTGAGAATTACTTTGGCCTAATGTATTAATTCCATTTCCTATATGAGTTCCGTCATAAATAGAAAAACCACCAATTATAGAGAAAATAATTCCTAATATAAGAAGTACATCAGAATATATATAATTAGCAATGACTGATATAAAGAAACTTAAAGAAATTAAAATTAGAAAGTAGATAATTAAACATTTACATCTTTGAAATACTTCATATTTTTGCATATTAAAATATTCTCCATAAAAAATATTGTTAATATATTATATTCAGTTAATAAGCAAACATTTCCTATAAGAATAAAGAATATCATAAGAATTTTAAGGTTAAAATAGCTTATGTATTATTAATTTTAGGAGGAAAGACATATGAAAAAACAATTTAAAAAATCTATAGCATTTGCAGTTTTATTTTTAAGTTTATTTAGTATTTCTGCGTCAGCTAACCCACTAAAAAAATTAATCCTTATGGGAGAAGTAAAGAAAGTAGAAGAATGTAAGGATACTAAAAGTGTTAAAGTTCTTGTTGATGGTTATTTAAAAGGATGTAACATATATAAAGGCGAAATAATACTTATAATAAATAAAGATACTAAAGTATATACAGAATGTAATAATGGTAAAAAATGTGAATCTATAAAGTGTGAAGTTGGAGATTATATATCTGCATCATTAGATGAAAAGATGACTAAATCAAATCCACCACAAGTAAATGCAAAAAGAATTCATATATCAAAAGTTAAAGATAGAGCAGAAAAAGAAACAAGTGTTGCAGATAATCTAAATGAAAAAGAAGAAAAGAAAGATGAAAAGAAAGTAGAAGAATAAAAAATTAACAAAAAAGCTATAAGGAATATGTTTCTTTATGGCTTTTTTCTATGTACAATTTTATATATAGATGAATAAATTAGTTGTATATGTAATTTAATCGAGGGGATTTATTTTGAAAGGAGATTTTCATATACATTCTAATTACTCAGATGGAGAATTATCTCCAAGAGAAATAGTTATATTAGCAAAAAGAGTTGGATTAGATGTTATATCAATAGCAGACCATAATACAGTAGGTGGAGTGGAAGAAGCAATTAAAGAAGGTAAAAAAATAAATATAAAAGTTATTCCGGCTATAGAATTATCTACTAGATATAAAGGGAAGAAAGTTCATATATTAGGATACTTTAATTCTAAAATATATAAAAATAAAGATTTTTTAAATGGACTTAGACTCTTAAGTCTTGGAAAGATAAAGGAGTTTAAAAATAACATTTTAAGAGAAGAAACTTGTTCTAAGGAAAAGAAAAAAATTTCTTTGGGTTGTGGTATAAAATTTTTGAAAAAATTTAATGGTAAAGTTATATTAGCTCATCCAGTATGTTTAGATAAAAAAATATTAAATGAAATTTTAAATTTTGACTTTGATGGAATAGAAGCAATACATTCTAGAAATAGTAGTTATGATACAGAATATTTTATAAAGTTAGCAAAAGAAAATAGATATATTTATACTGCAGGATCAGATTTTCATAAATTATTTGATAGTCATAGTAAACATGGGATGATAGGGAATACTTATTTAGAAATAAAAGATATTGACAAATTATTTTGTTTTTGAAAAAATAATTAGTAACAATAGACGGAAAAGGAAGGTAAAAATGAGAGAAATAGATTATATTTTAATGAGATATCCAAGTTTTATAGATATAGATAAAAATAATAGACATAAAAATAACTTTAGTAAGGAAAGAGCGTTAGATAATTATAATAATTTGATTAATATATTAACTGAAGAAAATATTAAATTTAAATTTTTAAATACAGAAAAATGTACTAGTGAGCTTTTTACTAGAGATTTAGGATTTTCTTTAGATAATATTATGTTTATATGTAATTTAAGAAATGCATCTAGAAAAAATGAAACTAAAAAATTAATAAGTTATGTAGAAAGAAAAAAAATAAACTATTATATTTTTGAAAATAATATTGAAGGAGGGGATGTAGTTATATGTGGCAATGTAGTTTTTGTTGGAATAAGTCAAAGAACTACAGAAGATGCAGTATATGAACTTAGAGATTATGTAGATGAAAAAAAATTAAAATACGAAATTGTTCCAATAAGATTTGATTGTGAAAATAATCTTCATTTAGATTGTGTATTTAATGCAATAGATAGAAAATCAGTAATAGTAAGTGATTATGTATACGATATGGATGAAGTGAAAAGCAGAGTAAAAAATGTATATAATATTTCAAATGAAAGCGCAGATAATTTAGGTCCTAACTTTGTAGTTTTAGATAAAAAAAGAATAATAGCTACGGATACAGAAGTTACAAGAGTGTTAAGAAAAATAGGATATAAAGTAATATTTTGTGAATATGATGAAATAGCCAAATTAGGTGGGAGCGTTTGTTGTAGTACATTGCCAATGATGTTTTAAATAAAAAAGTATAAGTGTATTTAATTAATAAGTTAACAAAATGTTTTAAAATGGAAAAAATCATAAAATTTTCTTTAAAAATATGTTAAAATAAAGTAGAATTGAATTATATGGTGTTATACTTTGGTTATATGGGAGTGATATAATGGATAAGAAAAAAATTGTAGCATTAATGCTTGCGACTTCAGCAACTACTGGAACTATTTTGCTTCATGATGGTGTTACAGCTCATGCAGATGAACATAAAGTTGGACATGTTGTAAATGTTGAAACTAATCTTAGAGTAAGATCTAAGCCAAATACAAGCTCAAATATATTAGGATATTTACGTAATGGAGAAAAAGTAAATATAATTAAAAAAGTTGGTGCATGGTATGAAATAGATTTTAGAGGAGAAAAAGCTTATGCACATGGAGATTATATAAAAGAAGGATCAAATGGATCAAGTTCTGAATCATCAGAGTCAGGAAAAGGAAAGGTAGTTAATGTATCATCAAGTCTTAGAATAAGAAGTGGTGCAGGAACTAATCATTCAATAGTTGGATATTTATATGAAGGAAACACATTTGATATATTAGGAAAAAGTGGTTCATGGTACAAAATAAAACATAACGGAACAACTGGATATGTTCATCAAGATTATGTAACAAAAGTATCAGGAAATAATGGAGGTTCTAGTAACAGTGGAAGTGATGAATCTTTAGGCGGAAAAGTAGGACAAGTAGTTAATGTATCATCAAGTCTTAGAATAAGAAGTGGTGCAGGAACTAACACTTCTGTTATTGGATATTTATCTAATGGAGATAAGTTTAATATTACAGGAAAAAGTGGTGCATGGTATAAAATAAATACAAGAGGAACTAGTGGATATATTCATAGTGATTATGTAAAAGTATTAGGACAAGGTGAAGATAATTCATCAAATAATAATAGCAATGATAATGGAGTATCTGGCAAAAGAGGAAAAGTTGTAAATGTTTCTTCTAATTTAAGAGTTAGAAATGCACCAAGTACAAGTAGTTCAGTCGTTGCTTATCTTTTAGAAGGACAAACTTTTGATATATTAGGAAAGAGTGGTTCATGGTATAAGATAAAGCATAATGGAACAACTGGATATGTTCATGAAGATTATGTAAAAATAGTTGGAAGTTCAAATGGAGATAATAATTCAAGTAATAGTGGTAGTAGTGAAGTCTCAGGTGAATATGGAAAAGTAGTAAATGTATCAACAAACTTAAGACTTAGAAGTGCGGCAAGTACAAGTAGTTCAGTTGTTGGTTACTTATACCCAGGAGAAACTTTGAAAATTACATCAAGAAGTGGAAATTGGTATAAAGTAAATGCAAATGGAAAAATTGGATATGCAAGTTCAGACTATATAAAAATAATTGATAAAGATGAGGCGAATAATGGAAGTTCTACATCAGCATCTTTTGAAACTGTATTTAATATATTAAAGCAACAAATAGGTTCTCCTTATATATGGGGAGGAAAAGGTGAAATAATAACACATGATAGTTTAAGAATGTTTAAAAATATGTATCCAGATGCGGCAGCAGCTGGAAAGTATGATATACCTTCTAAATATATAAATAATGGATACAGAGCATTTGACTGTTCAGGATTATTATATTGGGGATTCAGACAAATTGGTATAAATATTGGTGGATCAACATATTCACAAATAAATGCTGGTAGAGAAGTATCATTAAATGATGTTAGACCTGGTGATTTATTATTTTATGGAAGTCTTCAACACGTTGGTATGTATATAGGAAATGGTAAGTGGATTGAAGCACCTAAATCACATGATTATGTTAAAATAGCAAATGTTCCATGGAGTCATATAGGAAGAGCAAGAAGAGTTTTAAATTAAAATATTAAGCTTAGTTTTTAAAATAAAAAACTAAGCTTTTTTTATATATAAATATGGAAAAAAATTACATAAGAATATATAATAGTTTGTAAGGGAGTTGAATTTAAATTAAGGGGAGATATTTATGTGGAGTAAAATTGCAATAATAGGTTTTAATAACATTACAAAAGAAATTTTAAATGATGAAAATTTAAATATATCAAAGGTTTTAGTTGAAAATATAAATAATTTAAGTGATTATGATAGTAATTTATTAAGAAATACTTTAGTTGAAAATATTAATGAAATAATAAATGATGAGGAAATAAAATTAATAGTTAATTTAAACAATAATAATTTGAAATTAGATAACTTTATAAAGTGTATGGGAAAGGGAAAACATTTAATTTTTTTAGAAGATAGCATAAAGTTTAAAGATTATAAATTATTGAAAAAATCAGCAGAAAAATTAAATGTTACTATAAAATATAGTACGGATTCGTTAATTGATATATTAAATATTAATAAAGATAATATAACTAGTATTTGGGGGATTTTAGATAATGTATCAAACAATATAATAAATATAATGGAAAATAAAAAAATAGATTTAAAAGATGCAATAAATGTTTATAAAAGTAATTATAATAAAATTGATTTAATAAATTGTATTGAAGGAGAAAAATCAAAAAATAAATTAAGAGTTATTGCATCGAATATAGTAAATTTTGATATACCAGATGAAAAAATATATGTTGAAGGTATAGAAAATATAAATAAAGTGGATATAGAATATGCAAATAAATTTAATATGGCAATAAAACTTTTAAGTATATTAAAAATTAAAGATGATCAATTAGAAGCTAGAGTTCACCCTGTAATGATGCCTATAAAGAATAAATTAGTTAACATATTAAAAGATGAAATAGGAATAATAATTAAAAGTGGAGATTATGGAAATTTTATGATTTCTAATGATATTGGAAATTATAAGGTGAAAGCAAATTTAATTAAAGACAGTATTAAAAACTTTAACATAGGGTGTATAGATAAACAATATAAAAAAATTAAATTTAAGGATATAGAGGGGGCATATACTAAATATTATATAAGGATAAATATTAATAATAAACCAGGAATTATAGGAGATATAACATCTATTTTAGGAGATTATGATGTAAATATAGAATATATAGAAAATACTTTAATAGATAATAGTAATATGAGTATTGTAATAGTTACCAGTAAATGTAAAGAAATTCAAATAATTGATGCAATAGATTGTATATATGAACTAAAACCTACTATAAAAATAAAAAATATAATAAGGATAGAAAATTTTAAATAGGAGTTATGTTATCGTTTAGATAACATAACTCCTATTTTTAATAATTTTTAAAAATAATATGAATAAAATAAAATTATATATGGTATTTGATATTACATTATGATATAATACTAACAATATAATAAAAGGGGGAAGATACCATGAATGGTAGAGGAGATTTTGAAGATATATTTTCAAATATATCTAAAATGAAAAATGCAAAAAATAATTTCACGGAAAATATTAAAAATAAAAATGCTAAATTCACTCAATTTCTAAAATGGCTTTTAGTTGCCTATTTGGTATTAGGAGCAATATTATTATTTCAAAGTAAATTAATTCTGGATTTATCATTAAGCTTTTTTGTTTTAATATTACCATTTATAGCTTGTAGCATAATATATGGAGTTACTCATTTTAATAAAAAATATATTATGTCAGGAGTTATTGTACTTTTAATATATATAGGACTTATGATATTTTATAGTCCTCTTATAAGTTATAAAGCTCATAGAGATTTATTAGGTAAAGTAGATTCTGTTGAGTTTTCAAGTCAAATAGAACATATAGATTTAAAACAACTTCCTACGATAGATAAAGAACTTGCAGATAAGCTTGCAGATAAAAAACTTGGTGAAATACCAAGTCTTGGTAGTCAAGTTTATGTAGGTGATTTAACTCTTCAAAGTATTAATGGAGATCTTTATTATGTAGCTCCTCTTGAGCATTCATCACTTTTTAAATGGATATCAAATATGGAAGGAACAGCAGGATATGTAAAAGTAAGTGCTACTAATCAAAATGATGTACAACTTGTAACAGAACTTGATGGGAAACCACTTAAAATAAAATATTTAGAATCAGCATATCTTTTCTCAGATTTAGATAGAGCAGCTTTTTTAAGAGATATGAAAAAGGCACATACAGACTATACTTTTGAATTAGATGATAATGGAAGGCCATATTGGGTAATAACTAGATATGATAATGCAATTGGAATAACAGAATCTAAAGCAACAGGTGCGTTAATAATAGATGCACAAACTGGAGAATCAAAAGTTTATGATATAGATAATATGCCTAAATGGGTTGATAGAATACAGCCTGATAGATTTATTAAAAATTATATTGATAAATGGGGTACTTTAGTTCATGGAGTATTTAACTTTAGTGATAAAGATAAATTAGTATCAACAGATGGAATGAATCTTATTTACAATAAAAATGAATGCTATTATTATACTGGAATAACTTCTGTTGGAAATGATGAAGGATTAGTTGGATTTACTTTAACTAATACAAGAACAGGAAAAACAACTATGTACAAAACATCTGGTGCAACTGAAACTGCTGCAATGAAATCAGCAGAAGGAAAAGTTCAACAATATAAATATACAGCAACATTCCCTTATTTAATAAATATTCAAAATGAACCAACTTATTTTATGACATTAAAAGATGCAAATGGATTAGTTAAAAATTATGCTATGGTTAATGTTAAAAATTACAATACTGTAGCTGTTGGGGATTCTCTTCAAGCAACATTAAATAAATATTTGGAGGTTTTAACTAATACAAATATTTCTTTAGAAGGAAGCAATAGTGCCAAAGTTATTGAGGGAGAAATAGAGAGAATAGGTCTTGTTATAAAAGAAGGAGCTAGTATATATGATATTAAGCTTAAAGGATCAGATAATATATATTCAGTATCAACAGAAACAGCAAGAGAAGTAGCTTTAAGTAGTGTTGGAGATAAGGTTAAAATAGAGTATATGAATGTAGGAGATAGTAGATATATAATAGTAAATTCATTTACTAACGGAAAAATAAATAAATAATATTAATTTTGAAAAAGTCTATGTGAATAGTTCACATAGACTTTTTTTATAAATTAAATATTAACTAATTTATTATATTTATAAATAATGTAATAATAGCAGAATTAACAAAGTCTATAAATAGACATCCTACTATAGGAACAGTAATATATGGAGTTTTTGCAAAGCCAAATTTATTTGTTAATGCATCCATATTTGCGACAGCATTTGGAGTCGCACCCATTCCAAATCCGCAATTTGCTGATGCAAATACAGCTGCATCATAATCTTTTCCCATTATATTAAATGTTATAAAATAAGCGAATAATCCCATTAGTATAGTTTGTCCAATAAGCATTACAATCATAGGTATAGCTAAGTCAAAAAGCTCCCATAATTTTAAGCTCATAAGAGCCATTGATAAAAAGAATGAAAGACTAATTCCACCTATTACTTCAATTTCTTTTTCTTCAATATTTATATTTTTAAAATCATAAATATTTCTAATTATTGCAGCCGCAAGCATAGCACCAATATATGATGGGAATGTAAGTCCTATATTTTGAATTAAGATAGAAATTATGGAACCTAGTCCCATTGCAATAAAAATTAAAGAAACACCTTTCATAATTTTAATATTGCAAAGAATAGCTTTGTTATCTTCATGAAAATCACTAACTGGTATAAATTTATTATTAGATAGCTTAGGAGTTTTTAAACTTTTACGTTCTATTAAGTTTTTTGCAACTATTCCTCCTATTAAACTTCCCATAACTAATCCAAAAGTAGCAGCAGCAAAAGATATTGTAGTTGCTCCTGAAATACCCATTTGTTCTAAAAGTGGACCAAATGATCCAGCAGTTCCATGCCCACCAACCATTGGAATTGAAGCTGTACAAAGTCCTATTAATGGATTTAAATGAAAGAATTTTGCTAAAGATATACCTAATATATCTTGGCAAAATATTAAAATGGTAGCAACTAATAAAAATATAATAACACTAATACCACCTTTTTTTAATATTTTAAGGCTTGCTGTAAAACCTACACTAGTAAAAAACGCTGTCATAAAAACACCTTGAAGTGTAGTGTCTAAAGAGATAGTTGCTATATTTGCAATTTTAAAAATAAGAACCACGATGGAAAAAATAAGTCCACCTATAACTGGTGCAGGAATACAATACTTTGATAACACTGATATTTTATTTTTTAAATATTGCCCCATATAAAATACAAGTGTAGCTAATGCCATAGTTTGAAATATATCGAATTTAACTTCCATATAATTTCCTCCTTTGTGTAAAAATTAAATTGCTTATTGCTAATAAATTTTAAATGTTAATATTTAAAACCTAAATGTAGTTTATAATAAAATCGGTATAAATGCAAGTTATATATAATCTAAATTCATTTTTGAAAAGGTTGCTATTTGATTTACCTGTTAACATAGCAATATATTTCAAGATGAATGCAAGAAGTGTGTAGAATTTATTCATTTAATATAATGCTGTAATATAAGACTGAAAGTTTGTAAAAATAATTGACAAAATTATTCAGTGTGTATATACTGTACATAAAGAGTATATACAGTATATACAAAGAGGGGTGAAATTTTGAACATAATAATTTCGAATACTTTAGGAATACCAATATATGAACAAATAGCAAAAGAGATTAAAAATGAAATAATATCAGGAAATTTAAAAGAAAATGAATTACTTCCATCAATAAGAAGTTTAGCAGCAGAACTCAGAGTTAGTGTTATTACCACAAAAAGAGCTTATGAGGAACTTGAAAGAGATGGATATATCTACACGATTAAAGGAAAAGGGTCTTATGTTGCAGAGCAAAATAGAGAACTTTTAAAAGAGGAAAAGCTTAAAGAAATTGAAGGTAAATTTATTGAAGCAATTAATATTTCAAATAGCATAGGGTTAGAATTTGATGAATTAATAGAAATGCTTAAAACATTAAAAGAAATTTAAGGAGAGTTGTTATGGAAAATTATGATAATATATTAGAATTAAAAAATGTCATTAAAAATTACAAATATTTTTCGTTAAAAGATATAACCTTTAATCTACCAAAAGGAATGGTAATGGGATTAATTGGACCAAATGGAGCAGGTAAAACAACATTAATTAAATCTATAATGGGACTTTTAAAGGTGAATTCTGGAGATATAAAAGTATTTAATAAAAATATTAAAGATAATGAGATTTTTATAAAGGATAAGATAGGTTTTGTTTATGATGATTGTTATGCTTTTGAAGAATTTTCTTTAGAAGAAAATAAAAAAATAATATCATCATTTTATTCAAAATGGAATGAGGAAAAATATAAAAATTATATAAAAATATTTAATTTAAATAGTAAAAAGAAGCTGAAAGAATTATCAAAGGGGCAAAAGATGAGATTTTCTTTAGCTATTGCACTTTCACATAGTGCAGAACTTTTAATATTAGATGAACCAACATCAGGACTTGATCCTGTATTTAGAAGTGAACTTTTAGATATTTTATTTAATCTTATTGGAGAAGAAGAAATTTCAATATTATATTCTACTCATATAACTAATGATTTAGAAAAATTAGCTGATTATATAACATTTATAAATGATGGAAAATTACAATTTTCTATAGAAAAAGATACTCTTTTGGATAATCATTTCTTAGTTAAAGGGCCTTTAGATATATTAGATAAAAGTATAGAAAGTAAGTTTATAGGAGTTAAGAGAAATAAATATAATTTTGAAGCTTTAACAGATACTAAGATATGGGTAAAAGAATTAGGGGATAAAGTTATTTTAGAAAAGGCTAATTTAGACGATATAATAGTTTATTATTCTAAACATAAAGAGGTGTAATTTATGAGTGAATTATTAAGGATAGAGTTTTTAATTCAAAAGAACTATATAAAAAGCTTAGTTATAAGTATTATTGTAATTTTATGCAGTTTTACTTTAAGTAATTCTATAAATAATATTCAGTTTATGGCTATATTTTTTACTTTTTATTTCATAATAGTTTCAATTGAAATAGAAAAAAGAAATAAATTCAATATTTATTTGAATTCTTTACCAATTAAAAAAGAGGAATATATTTTATCAAAATATTTAAGTTCTATTATTTATATTATATTAACTAATATACTTTTTCTTATAATATCATTATTTTTAAATTTTATTTTTAATAGAACTATGTTTACATGTTTTTCAAATATAATTACAACCCTTTCAATACAATTTTTGTATGCTTCAATTATACTTCCAGTTTTTATAAATATAAATTATAAATATACAAAATTTTTTAATGTGGCATTTTCGGTGATTACAGTAATATTCTTAATGGAAATGCAAGTTAAAACAATCTTATTTATAAATAATTTTAAATTTTTAATTTTTAGTATAATAGTATTTTTAATATCTTCAATAATTTCAATATTTATTTTTAAAAGAAGGGATGTTTAATAATGAATAATTTAGTTTTAAAAGATATAAAAATACAGACTAAAATATATATAGTTTATATTTTATTTTTAATATTTTTAATAGCTTTAATTATAAAAAATAGAGAAAATGATTTATATGTTAATTTGCATGCTATTATGACTATAGTTTTTTCTTTTTCTTTTTCTTTATTAAGTATAAGTTTTATAATAGCGAAAACTTCTGGGAACAATATAAACAAGCTTTTAAAATCATTACCAATAAAAGCGGAAGAAATTGTACTTGGTAAAATTAAAACAACTATATATATTTTTTTTATATACTATATACCTGTTTTGTTAATCCAAGTAATAGTAAATAATATATTAAATATAAGTTTTTTAAGTAACATGTATATCATGATATTTTCATTCATAATATTTTATATAGTTGCATTGACTAATTTATTTTCAGCTTTACTATTTCCAAATAGTAATATAAATTTTTATATTAGGTTATTTTCAGTTTTAATATCCATATTTTTAATGGGGAATATTGTATCAAGTGACATAGAAGGAAATATACTATTTATTGTAAATAATTTAAATATTATTGCTTTAAGTTTAATAATAATTTTAATTATATTATCTATTATTTCATATAAAGTTGTATCCAAAAAGTTTAATAATTTAAATTTATAAAAAAGAGTTAGCTAAATTTTAGCTAACTCTTAATCTCTATATTATTTTAGTAGTCCAATCTTCACAGTTCCAAACTTCTGTAACTATATCTCTATAAAACTCAGGTTCGTGAGATACTAAAAGAATTGTTCCTTTATATTCTTTTAATGCTCTTTTAAGTTCATCTTTTGCATCAACATCTAAGTGGTTTGTAGGTTCGTCAAATATTAAAATATTTGTATCAGTATTTAATATTTTACAAAGTCTAACTTTTGCAGCTTCACCACCAGATAAAACTCTAATTTTAGATTCAAGTTGTTTTGTTGTAAGACCACATTTTGCAAGAGCCGATCTTATTTCATATTGAGTTTTACTTGGGAATTCTTCCCAAACCTCCTCAATACAAGTATTATTATTATCTTCTCTATCTTCTTGTTCAAAGTATCCTATTTGTTGATAATCTCCCAAATGAACTTTACCACTTAAAGGCTTAACTTTACCAAGTAAACTTTTTAAAAGAGTAGATTTACCAAGACCATTTGCCCCAACTAAAGCTATCTTTTGGCCTCTTTCCATATGTAAGTTAAGTGGTTTTGTAAGAGGTTTGTCATAACCAATAACTAAATCCTCAGTTTCAAATATAATTTTCCCAGAAGTTTTTCCATATTTAAAATTAAATTCAGGTTTTGGTTTTTCTTTAGTAAGTTCTATTCTTTCCATTTTATCTAATTTCTTTTGTCTAGATTTAGCCATTCCAGTTGTTGCAACATTAGCTTTATTTCTAGCAACAAAATCTTCAAGTCTTGCAATTTCTTTTTGTTGTTTTTCATAAGCTATTTCAAGACGTTTTTTATTTTCATCATATATTCTCTTAAATTCGTAGTAATCTCCAACATATCTTGTAAGTTTTCTTTCTTCAACATGATATATTAAGTTTACAACATCATTTAAGAAAGGAATATCATGAGATATAAGTATAAATGCATTTTCATAATTTTGTAAGTATCTTTTAAGCCATAATATATGTTCTTCATCTAAATAGTTAGTAGGCTCATCTAAAAGTAATATATCAGGATTTTGAAGAAGTAATTTACCTAAAAGTATTTTAGTTCTTTGTCCACCTGATAAATCATCAACATCTTTATCAAGACCTAAATCTAAAAGACCAAGACCTTTAGCAACTTCATCAACTTTAGCATCTATCATATAAAAACCATTGTTATCAAGCATATCTTGAATTGTTGCAGTTCTTTCAAGCATTTTATTAAGTTCATCTTCTGAAACTTCACCCATTTTTTCATATAAAGAATTCATTTCAGTTTCTAAATCAAATAAATATCTAAATGCATCTCTTAGTGCATCTCTTATAGATGTACCTTTTTTTAATGCTGCATGTTGGTCCATATAACCAACTCTAACATTATTAGACCAAATAACTTGACCTTCATCTGGCATTAATTTACCAGTAATTATATTCATAAAAGTAGACTTACCTTCACCATTTGCGCCAATAAGTCCAACATGTTCACCTTTTAATAATCTAAAAGAAACATCTTCAAATATAGCTCTGTCTCCAAAGCCATGATTCATATTTTTAACAATAACTATACTCATTTTTTCCTCCTAAAAATATACTGCTACAAATAAGTTTAATAGTAGCATAATATTTTGTAAAGGAAAAGTGTACAATATTAATGACTTTCAAAAAATAGAAAAATAATGTATTATATTATAATAGGAATAAATACCATAGGGAGGTATAAGGAGGACACGTATGGATAATGATATGTTAACATTTGATGAGCATAATGAGAAGCTTAGAAAAGATATAATGAATAGGTTAAGAAGAATCGAAGGGCAAGTTAAGGGGATACAAGGTATGATGGAAAAGAATGCTTGTTGTGGAGATGTTCTTGTTCAAATAGCAGCTATAAGATCTGCAATAAATAATGTAGGTGGACTTATTATAGAAAATTATGCAATAAATTGTTTAGGGTTAGATGATGAAGAAGAACAGAAGAAAATAAAAGTTCTAGTAAAAAAAATAAATAGTTTTGTTAAATAAGGTTTTTATAGAAAGGGAATTTTGATATGACAAATTTTATATATGTGGTGTTATTAATAATAGGCTTTATACTTTTAATTAAAGGAGCAGATGTATTTGTTGATGGAGCATCTAGCATAGCCAAAAAGATTGGGATACCATCTGTTATAGTTGGTCTTACAATAGTATCACTTGGAACAAGTGCACCTGAACTTGCTGTTAGTTCTATATCAGCATTTCAAGGAAATAATGGTATAGCAATTGGTAATATACTAGGATCTAATATATTTAATACATTAGTAGTTTTGGGTGGGACTGCTATTGCTAGTACGCTGGTAATAAAGAAAAATATTATAAAAAGAGATTTTTTTATAAATATTATAGTAATATTAGTACTATATTTTGTTTGTTTTGGAATATCATTTAATGGAAAAGATGGAGTTATAACAAGGTTAGATGGGATAATTTTATTGATATGTGCAGTAATATATACAATTGTTTTAATATTTAGTGCAAGAAAAGGAAAAATATCTTCTGATGATTTGGAAGTTTCAAAAAGTATTAAAACTTTACCTAATGTTATAAAAGTTGTTGTCGGTATATTGGCTATAGTTATAGGAGGAAAAGTAGTTGTTGACTCAGCAACTCAAATTGCATATTCAATAGGTATGAGTGAAAAGCTAGTTGGACTTACTATTGTTGCTGTTGGAACATCTCTTCCTGAACTTGTAACATCAATAGTTGCAGCTCTTAAAGGAGAAACGGAAATAGCAATAGGAAATGTGTTAGGATCTAATATATTTAATATACTATTAATATTAGGATTATCTTCCACTATAAATCCAATAGTTGCATTAGGAAATTTATCTATAGACTTATTATTTTTAATAATAGTAACTTTAGTGATTGGAGTTATTATATTTATAAATAATAAAGAAAGTATAAAAAGGCTAAATAGAATAGAAGGAACATTTTTAGTTCTTTTATATGTAGGATATTTATCATATATAATTATTAGAAATTAAATTTTAGCTTGCAGAGTTTGCAAGCTTTTTTTTATTTATAATAGATATAAGTAAATAAGTAGAATAAATTATATATTATCTTTCTAATAGGGAAAATAATATAAAAATTCATATATAAATATATTTTCCAGAATATAAAAATAAACAAAAATATTATTTCATTAGAAGAAATGAAAAGAGTATATAAGTATTTAAGTAAAAGATCAAATAATATTTATTTAGGAAATATAATTTCTAAAGGAAGATGATATATAACAAAATAAAAAATAGTATTGTAATTGATTTAATATTATTAAATCCTTTTTATTTTAAAGTAAAAATAAATTATATTAATAAGGAAAGTAATGCTAATTATAATATATTATTTTATAATATATATGGGGATTAAAGTATATAAAATACAAGGAGATGAGTAGGTGTGGATGTTTCATCAAAGAGTACAAAAGTTTATGAAGAAGTAGTAGAACGTATAAAAAATATGGTTGAAAATGGTGAACTTAAAATGGGTGAAAAATTACCAACTGAAAGAGCTATGGCAGAAGAATTAAATGTAAGTAGAGCATCTATAAGAGAAGCCATAAGATCTCTTGAAGTAATAGGTTTAGTAGAATGTAAGCAAGGGGCAGGAAATTATATAAGAAAAGATTTTAGTAAAATACTTTTAGAACCATTATCAATGATGTTTATGTTAAAACAAGGATCAGCTATGGATATATATGAGCTTAGAGAAGTTTTAGAACTTTCAACTATAATGTTATCAGCTAAAAGAATAAGCAAAGAAGATCTTGAAAAATTAAAGAATTTAATAAAAATGTTTAAAGAAAGTGATATAGAATCAAATAATGTAATTATAGATAAAGAATTTCACTACACTATAGTAAGAGCTGCAAATAATCAGCTTATAACTAATCTTTTGAATGTAGTATCACAATTAATGGATAAGTTTATAACTGATTTAAGAAAAAACATACTAGAAAGTAATGAAAATAAAGAAAAGTTATTGGAATTACATGAAAAAATTTATTTTGCACTTGAAGAAAAAGATGACTATAAAGCATATACAGCACTTAAGGATCACTTTAAATTAATAAAAGAATATATAAAGTGTTAAAAAAATAACAATATAATTAGGAAACTAATGGAAATTTAAAGTTCATAATTTATTCTTAAAGGGAGTTACATTTAGTAGCTCCCTTAATCATTATTAATACGTTTACAAATAATAAGTGTTAAAAAAATAACAATACTGGAAATACCTAGAATAAAGGAGTACAATAAAATTAAAAATTGGTCATACCACCTAGTTAGTATATATAATGAAGGAGGAAATGATGGATATTTATTTAAAATTTTTAATTGCATTATTACCAATAATTCTGCTTATGGTAGCACTTGGAGTATTTAAAGTTTCAGGATATAAAATTTGTCCTATAACTTTAATTGTTACTATGATACTTGCAATTACTATATGGAAAATGCCAGTTGATATTACAATATCAGCAGCATTAGAAGGTGTAGCACTTGCTATTTGGCCTATAATGATAGTAATTATAGCTGCAGTATTTACTTATAATTTGTCGTTATATACTGGTAGCATGGAAATCATCAAAAAAATGATGATGGAAATAACTACTGACAAAAGAATTCTGGTATTAATTCTTGCATGGGGATTTGGAGGTTTTTTAGAGGCTATTGCAGGTTTTGGAACTGCTGTTGCTATACCTGCTAGTATAATGGCAGGGCTTGGGTTTAATCCACTTTTTGCAGCAATAATTTGTTTAATAGCAAATACAACACCTACAGCTTTTGGAGCTATAGGACTTCCAGTAACAACTCTTGCTCAAGTAGCTAATTTAAATGTAAATCAATTATCCTATGCTGTAAGTATTCAATTATTTCTATTTATTATTGTAGTTCCAATTATATTAGTTATGATAACTGGAAAGTCAGTTAAAGCAATTAAAGGAGTTTTGGGAATTTCATTAGTTTCAGGAATATCTTTTGCTTTACCACAAGTTTTAATTGCTAAGTATATTGGAGCGGAATTACCAGCTATATTAGGCTCAATTCTTTCTATGAGTTTAACAGTTTTATTTGCCAAAGTATTTTATAAGGAATCAGCAAATAAAAATAATAGTTTAACTATGAAAAAGAAAATTTGGGCTTGGACTCCATTTATTTTAGTGTTTTTATTTATATTTTTCACTTCATCACTTTTTCCATTTATTAATGAAAAATTAGCTTTAGTGAAAACATCAATAAAAATTTACCTAGGAAGCGGTGCAAAACCTTATACATTTTTATGGCTTGCAACTCCAGGGACATTAATAATAATAGCTACATATATAGGAGGATTTATTCAAGGTGCAAAATTTAAAGAAATATCATTAGTTCTTCTTAAAACATGCAAACAAATGGGTAAAACGGCCATAACAATAATGTCCATAGTAGCTTTAGCAAAAGTTATGGGATACAGTGGAATGATTAAATCAATGTCAATAGTTTTAGTAGCAGTAACAGGAGGATTTTATCCAATAATTGCACCATTAATAGGCGCACTTGGAACATTTGTAACAGGTAGCGATACTTCTGCAAACGTTTTATTTGGAGGTCTTCAAGTTGAAGTTGCAAAGACTTTGGATTTAAATCCATATTGGCTTGCAGCAGCAAATACTTGTGGAGCTACTGCTGGAAAAATGATATCTCCTCAAAGTATAGCAGTTGCAACAGCGGCTACAGGTCTTGTTGGAGAAGAAGGAAAAATATTAAATTCAACACTTAAGTTTTGTTTAGTATTTGTAATATTATTTGGATTTATAACTTATTTACTTGGTCCTGTATTTGGATTTTAATTTATAAAATATAAAAATAATTAATATTAATTATTTTAAAAGATAGGGGAGATTCAAGTGGAAATTTTACAAAAGGGTTTTGAAAAACCTACAAAAAGAGTAGAAATTTTAAAAGAGGAAATTTTAGCTGCTTTTCCTGAAATTGAAGTTGATAGAGCTAGAATTTTAACTGATTCTTTCAAGAAAACAGAAAATGAACCTATAATAATAAGGAAAGCAAAGGCGTTAAAAGCTCTCTTAGAACAAATGCCTATAACAATTAGAAATGGTGAACTTATTGTTGGTAGTTTAACTAAAAATCCAAGATCAGCTCAAGTTTATCCTGAGTTTTCTAACAAATGGCTTGTAGATGAATTTGATAAGTTAGAAAAAAGAACTTCTGATGCATTTAGAATTTCAGAAGAGAATAAAAGCGAATTAAAAGAAATATTTAAGTATTGGGATGGTAAAACAGTAAGTGAACTTGCTACTTCTTATATGCCAGAATCAACAAAAAAAGCAATGAAAGCTAATGTATTTACTGTAGCAAATTATCATTTTAATGGGCTTGGTCATATATCAGTTGATTATGAAAAAGTATTAAAAAATGGATTCGCTGGAATAATGAAAGAAGTAAAAGAGCAAATTAAAAAATCTGTAGAAAGTGATCCTAATTATATTCATAAGAAAATGTTTTGGGATTCAATTTTAATCTGTTGTAATGCTGCTATAGATTATGCACATAGATATTCAAATCTTGCAAAAGAATTAGCAAGTAAAGAAAAGGATGAAAATAGAAAAAAAGAATTATTAGAAATATCAAGAGTTTGTAAAAAGGTTCCTGAATATCCAGCTGAAACTTTTTATGAAGCTTGCCAATCTTTTTGGTTTATTCAATTAATAATAAGTATGGAATCAAATGGTCATGCTATTTCTCCAGCTCGTTTTGACCAGTACATGAATCCTTTTTATAAAAGAGATTTGGAAAAATCAAATAATATAAAAGATTTTAATAGAGAAGTACTTCATTGTTTATGGGTTAAGTTTAATGATTTAACAAAGGTTCGTGATGAAACTACAACAAAAGCTTTTAGTGGATATTCAATGTTCCAAAATTTGATAGTTGGAGGACAAACTCCTGATGGCAAAGATGCAACAAATGAATTATCTTATTTATGTATGGCTGCTACAGGAAGTTTGAAGTTACCACAACCTTCTTTATCAGTTAGAGTTTGGAATAATTCACCTGATGAATTTTTAATAAGAGCATGTGAGGTAGCTAGATTAGGAACTGGATTACCAGCATTTTATAATGATGAAGTAATAATACCTATGCTTGTAAATCAAGGATTAACTTTAGAAGATGCAAGAGATTATGGAATTGTTGGATGCGTTGAACCTCAAAAGCCTGGAAAAACAGATGGATGGTATGATGCGGCATTCTTTAACTTAGCTAAGGTTTTAGAAATTTCAATTAATAATGGTTTTGAAAATGGAAAGAGAGTTGGTTCAAAAACTGGAGAATTTACAGATTTTAAAAATATAGATGATTTAATAGAGGCTTATAAAAAACAAATACATTTTTTTGTAAACCATATGGTTGCTGCTGATAACTGTGTAGATATTGCTCATAGAGAAAGAGCACCACTTCCATTTTTGTCATGTATGTTAGATGATTGTATTCCTTTAGGAAAATCAATACAAGAAGGTGGAGGTCATTATCGCTTTTCTGGACCTTTAGGTGTTGGAGTAGCCAATATTGGTAACTCATTTATGGCAATCAAGAAATTAGTATTTGATGAAAAGAAAATTTCTTTAGAAGATTTAAAAGAAGCACTTAATAATAATTTTGGTAAAGATTTAGAAGATGCAAATGAAAAAATGAAGTATGAAAATATTAGACAAATGCTTTTAAATAGAGCACCTAAGTTTGGTAATGACATAGATGAAGTTGATGAATTTACAAGAGAAGGCTCTCTTATATATTGTGACGAAGTTCTTAAACATTATAACCAACGTGGCGGAAAATTTTTACCTGGACTATATCCAGTATCAAATAATGTTCATTTAGGTTCATTAGTTGGTGCAACACCTGATGGAAGAAATTCAGGAGAGCCAATTGCAGATGGAGTTTCTCCAACTAGAGGAACTGATGTAAATGGACCAACAGCAGCTGCAAATTCAGTAGCAAAATTAGATCATTTTAGTGCTCCAAGTGGAACTTTATTAAATCAAAAATTTAACCCTTCAGCACTTGAAGGAGATAATGGTCTTAAAAATTTAATGAATTTAATTAGAAGTTACTTTGATAAAAAAGGAATGCATATGCAATTTAATATTATAAGTAAAGAAACTTTACTTAAAGCACAAAAGCATCCTGAAAAGTATAGAGATTTAATAGTTAGAGTAGCAGGATATAGTGCTCAATTTATATGTCTGGATAAAGGTGTTCAAGATGACATTATAAAGAGAACTGAATTAGAGTTATAAACTATAAATTTTGATTTTATTAGTATAAGTATTAAAAATTTACTTAAGAAGGATAAATATATGAGCAATATAGTTAATTACGAAGAAAGAGGATTAATATTTAATATACAGAGATTTTCAGTAAATGATGGTCCTGGACTTAGAACAATTATTTTTTTAAAAGGATGTCCATTGAGATGTTTATGGTGTAGTAATCCAGAATCTCAACATCAATATGAGGAATTAATGTTTAATAATAAAAATTGTATAGGCTGTCATAACTGTGAAAATGTATGTGAGTATGATGCTATAAAATTTGATGATATTTATAGAATAGATAAATTAAGATGTATTAATTGCAATAAGTGCATAGATGTCTGTTATGCCAATGCTTTAGTAAATGTTGGTGAAAACAAGACAGTAGGAGAAGTATTAGAAATAATAAAAAAAGATTCTGTACAATTTAGGCGTTCAGGTGGTGGAGTTACCTTATCAGGTGGTGAGCCTTTAATGCAACCTAAGTTTTCAAAAGAATTACTTAAGGCTTGTAAAGAATCTTTAATAAATACAGCAATAGAAACAACTGCTTTTGCAGAAAGCTCTGCAATAAATGAAGTTTTTCCTTGGGTTGATTTAGCATTAATAGATATAAAAAATATAAATGATGAAAAGCATAAAAAATATGTTGGACAAAGTAATAAAAAAATACTTAAAAATATAAAATTAATAGATAGTTTATGCAAAAATATAATAATAAGAGTTCCTATAATACCAAATTTTAATTGTGATGAAGAAAGTATTAGAGAGATTGCAAGATTTTCAAAATCTTTAAGTAACTTAGTTGAAATCCACATATTACCTTATCATAAATTAGGGGTAAATAAATATGAGTGTTTAGGAAGAGATTATAAGATGCAAGGAGATATAACTACTCCAAATAAAGAAACTATGGAAAAACTTAAAAATGTTATAGAAAAAGAAGGAGTAAAATGCAATATAGGAGCAGTATAAAAATTTGACGTTTTTGCAAACGTTATTAATAAAAAGAGAAAGGTGTGGAATTTATGAATACTATAGTTTGTATTAAACAAGTACCAGGAACATCAAAGGTTGAAGTTGATGAAAAAACAGGAGTTTTAAAAAGGGATGGAATAGATACAAAAATGAATCCATATGATTTATATGCTTTAGAAACAGCATTAAATATAAAAGAAGAAAAAGGTGGAGTTATAAAAGTAATAAGCATGGGACCACCTCAAGCTATGGAAGTAATAAAAGAAGCTTTTGCAATGGGGGCTGATGAAGGAACTTTAGTTTCAGATAGAAAATTTGCAGGTGCTGATGTACTTGCAACATCTTATACATTATCACAAGGAATAAGACAATGTGGTGACTTTGATTTAATAATTTGTGGTAAACAAACAACAGATGGAGATACAGCACAAGTTGGACCAGAAATGGCAGAATATCTTGGGATTCCTCATGTTGCAAATGTAAGAAGAATATTAGAAGTAAATGATGATTTTATAACAGTAGAAATGGATATGCCAAATACTATAGAAATAGTTGATATTAAATATCCATGTCTTATAACAGTTGAAAAAGATATATTTGAGCCAAGATTACCTTCATATAAAAGAAAATTAAAATCTAAGGATAAAGAAATAAGAGTTATATCTTTACAAGATTTTGAAGATAAAAACGAAAAAAAATATGGATTAAATGGATCTCCTACTCAAGTTGAAAGAATATTCCCACCAGAATCAAATGATGATCATGAAATGTGGACAGGTAGTTCAGATGAAATAAGTGAAAAAATGATAAAAAAATTAAAGGAATTAAAATTTATTTAAGGGGGAGTAAGTTATGGCAAAGTTAGTAATAAATCAAGATAAAGTAGGTAATATAGAAGAACTTATAAAGATTTGTCCTTTTGGTGCTTTAGAAGAAAAAGATGGAAAACTTGAAATAAATGCAAACTGTAAAATGTGTAAAATGTGTGTTAGAAAAGGTCCTAAAGGAGCAGTAGAATATATAGAGGAAGAAGTAGTTAAAATTGATAAAAGTAAATGGAATGGAATAGCTGTATATGTAGATCACGTAGATGGAGATATACATCCAGTTACATTTGAGTTAATAGGTAAGGCAAGAGAACTTGCAGATAAAGTAAATCAAAAAGTTTATTGTTTATTTATAGGAAGTAATATAGAAGAAAAAGCAGAGGAATTATTACACTATGGTGTAGATGAAGTAATGGTATATGATAAAAAAGAACTTAAAAATTTTAGAATAGAACCATATGCAGCAGTAGTTGATGATTTCATAAAGAAAGTTAAACCAGCTGTGCTTCTTGTAGGAGCAACAACAGTTGGTAGATCATTAGCTCCAAGAGTTGCAGCAAGATGTAGAACTGGTTTAACAGCAGATTGTACAATATTAGATATAAAAGATAATACAGATTTAGTTCAAATAAGACCAGCTTTTGGTGGTAATATAATGGCTCAAATAGTAACACCAAACTCAAGACCTCAACTTGCAACAGTTAGATATAAAGTAATGTCAGCACCTGAAAGAAATGAAAATGTTAGTGGCAAATTAACAATATGTAATATAGATTCTTCAAAATTAGATTCAAATATAGAAGTAAAAGAAGTTGTAGAGAAAGAAAAAGAACACAGCATATCAGAAGCAGATGTATTAGTAGTTGCAGGTAGAGCTGTAAAATCAGAAAAAGATATGGAAATGATAAAGGAACTTGCAGATTTATTAGGTGGTGAAGTTGCTGTAACTAGACCACTTATAGAAGCAGGATGGGAAGAGGCTAAGAAACAAGTTGGGTTAAGTGGTAGAACTGTAAGACCAAAACTTATAATAACTTGTGGAGTATCAGGAGCTGTACAGTTTACTGCAGGAATGAATAATTCAGATTATATATTTGCAATAAATAAAGATGAAAAGGCACCAATATTTAAAGTAGCTCACTATGGAATAGTAGGAGATATATATGAAATAGTTCCAAAATTAATAGAAGAAATAAAAGAAAGTAAGGGGGAATAGACATGAGTTACGGAAAGGTTACTGAAAATACTATAAAGGACATAGAAAAAATAATTAATGATTGTGATAGAGTATTTTATGGAGATAATATAAACGAAGATTATAGTCATGATGAATTAGGATCCATAAAAGAATTTCCAGATATAGTAGTTAAAGCATTAACTACACAAGAAGTATCAGAAATAATGAAATATGCTTATGAGCATAGCATTCCAGTAACTGCAAGAGGTTCAGGAACAGGACTTGTTGGTGCAGCCGTTGCACTTCATAAAGGAATAGTTCTAGATTTAAGTGGTATGAATAAAATACTTGAACTTGATGAAGAAAACTTAACATTAACTGTAGAACCTGGAGTATTATTAATGGAAATTGCCAAGTTCGTAGAAGAAAATGATTTATTCTATCCACCAGATCCAGGAGAAAAAACAGCTACTATTGGTGGAAATATTAGTACTAATGCTGGTGGAATGAGAGCTGTTAAGTATGGAGTAACTAGAGATTATGTAAGAGGCTTAGAAGTAGTATTACCTAATGGTCATGTAATGAATTTAGGTGGTAAAGTTGTTAAAAATAGTTCAGGATATAGTATTAAAGATTTAATTGTTGGAGCTGAAGGTACTTTAGCAATAATTACAAAGGCTACACTTAAATTATTACCATTACCTAAAAAGGCAATTAGTTTACTTGTACCTTTTGAAAACTTAGAAACTGCAATAGAAACAGTTCCTAAAATAATTAAGTCAAAATCAATTCCAACAGCAATTGAGTTTATGCAAAAAGAAGCAATTGTTGCTGCTGAAGAATATTTAGGAAAGAAATTCCCAGATCATACTTCAGATGCATATTTACTTTTAACTTTTGATGGAAATTCAAAAGAAGAAATAGAAAAGGATTATGAAAAGGTTGCAGATATATGCCTTAATGAAGGAGCTATAGATGCATTTATATCAGATACAGAAGAAAGACAAGAATCTATATGGTCTGCAAGAGGAGCATTCTTAGAAGCTATAAAGGCATCAACTACTGAGATGGATGAAGTTGATGTAGTTGTACCAAGAAATAAAGTTGCAGAATTCGTTAAATATACTCATAAATTAGAAAAAAAATATAACATTAGAATTAAGAGTTTTGGACATGCCGGTGATGGAAATCTTCATATTTATATATTAAGAGATGAATTAGGCGAAAAGACTTGGCATGAAAAACTTCAAGAAATTATGAAGTGTATGTATGATAAATCAAAAGATTTAAAAGGACAAGTATCAGGAGAACATGGAATAGGATTTGCTAAAAAAGAATATTTAAATGAATCATTAAGTGATGAGTTAGTTGGAATTATGAGAGGAATTAAATTAACTTTTGATCCTAAAAATATTTTAAATCCTGGAAAAGTTTGTGAATAATAATTTTAAGAAAAGGGCTTTTTATTTAATAAAAAGTCCTTTTTAGATTTTAAATTATATGTAATATTTGTTTTAAAATTTAAAAATATATTAATAAAATAAAAATCACAAATTATACATAAAAAGTTTCTAGTTATAACTTAATTTTATTGTAAACTTATTTATGAAAATAATGTTTAGCTTGGAGGAATTTTTATGAAAGATAAAATAGTAATATTTTTTGATGAAGCTGAAGAAGTAAAACAAATAAGTAATATAAAAGAAGCATTTGGAATTGCTGAAAAATATAATCAAGAGGCAGTTGAAAAATATTGTAGTGATTATGATTTAGATTATGATACTTTATCAAAAGAAGAAGTAAGTGAAGCTGCAGGTTATGAAAGTGGAACTTTAAAATTGTATAAAACAAATGATTTAATAGAGGAAATAAAGAAGTCAGACATGTTAGATGAAGAGAAAGACTATCTTTTAGATATACTTGAAAATACTTACGAATCATTGAATATAAGTGATTATGATGATTTAGATACTATGTTAGAAAATTGTGAAGAGATAGATATAGATGAAAATTATGATAACTTATAAGTTTTAGTTTAAAATAGACTACACCATTTAATATAATATGTTTGATGGTGTAGTCTATTTTAATTTTCATATAAATGATATAATTTTAAGGTAATGGAATTTTAAAAAGGAGTATTTTGAGATATGTATAAATTAGTTTGTATTGATATGGATGGTACGCTATTAAATAAAAATCATTTAGTAAGTGAAGAGAATAAGGAAACACTTAAAAAGGCTACAGAACTTGGAGTAAATATTGCAATATCTACAGGAAGAGTATTTGCATCAGCTAGAATATATGCAAATATAACAGGTATTAAAGCACCACTTATATGTTCTAATGGTTCCTATGTTAGAGAAAAAGATAATGATTTAGTTATATTTAAATCAGTATTAGATGAAACGGCTTTAAATAGTATTTATGATATAGTAAAAAAACATAAATTTTTAGCTTACTTTGATACGCCTTATGGAATAATAAGTGATTCTAAAATACCAGATGATGATAGCCATAGAATTATGAATGAGTGGGTAGATGATGAAGATAAAATTAAATTTTATGAGTTTTCTGATTTTAAAGAAGCTTTTAATATTTATAAAGATGATATATTAAAAGTAATAATTATAGAAACAGAAAATAGTAGTAAAATATATGATGTAAAAGAAGAAATAAATAAAATCAATAAAGGTGCAGATATTGTATATTCATGGAGTGGTTGTGTTGAAATAATGGCAAAGGGAACATCAAAAGGAAATGCTGTTAAGTGTATTGCCAAAAGACTTAATATAAAAAAGGAAGAAATTATGTGTATAGGTGATAGTGGAAATGATCTCTCAATGTTTAAAGAATCTGGACTTGCAGTTGTAATGGGAAATGCATCAGATGATATTAAAAGGTATGCAGATTATGTAACTGATACTAATGAAAATAATGGAGTTTCTAAAGCTATAAAAAAATTTATATTAGAGAAAAAAGATTGATTTTATTAAATGAATTTGTTATTATATTTAAGTGTTTAAAGTGTGTATTTGCATAAGGGAGTAGTTAGCTTAAAGAATTTTGGATAAGTTATTAAGTCAACATATTGAACGAGAAATAAAGTTCTGGCTTAATATTAAATAACGAGACTTACGCGTAGCTTTTTTTTGCTACGCATAAGTCTCATTTTTTTGCAAATAATTATAAAGAAGAGGAGAGTTTTGTGTTATGAGTATTTTTTCTATTATTTTGATGGGAGTAGGATTAGCTATGGATGCCTTTGCAGTATCTTTAGCTAAAGGAATGACAATAAAAAATGACTTAAAGAAAAAAGCCATAAAAATAGCTTTATATTTTGGAATATTTCAAGGGGTTATGCCTTTTATTGGATGGTTTTGTGGGAGATATTTTACTGAATATATAGGTGCGTTTGGTGATATAATAGCATTTATACTTTTAGTAGTTATAGGTGGTAAGATGATTTTTGAGTTTTTTAAAGGATTAAAAGATGAAAACCTAAAAACTGCATCAGAAGAAGTTTCAGATGAAATAAATATTGATGATAATAAAGATATATGTAGTGATGAATTGTCTACTAAAAGTATAGTAATACTTGCAATAGCTACAAGTATTGATGCATTAGCAGTTGGTGTTAGTTTTGCATTTTTAAATGTTAATATATTAGTATCAATATCAATAATAGCTATAGTTACATTTATAATATGTTTATTTGGTGTTATATTAGGAAAAAAACTTGGATTTATATTTAGCAAATATGCGGAATTATTAGGTGGAGCAATATTAGTTATTATAGGATTTAAAATTTTAATGTAATAAATATTGTTCTTAGAAATATAAGTAACCCACCAAAATTTGATTTTATATTAAGTGTTTCATTGAGTATAAAAAAGGTTAAAATTATTGTAATTATTATACTTAATTTATCTATTGCTATAACTTTAGTTACTTGGCCAACTTGTATTGCTTTATAATAGAATAGCCAAGATAAACCTGTAACTAATCTAGATAATATTAAAAATATCATAGATTTATTTGATATATTCTTAATACCTTTAAAAGAGCCAGTTGAAAATATAATTCCCAAAGTCAAAATTAAAATAACAACTGCTCTTATAGTAGTTGATAAATTAGAATTTATATCAAATATACCTATTTTGGCTAAAATTGATGTTAAAGTCGCAAATATAGCTGATAAAAAAGCATAAAAAAAACCACATATTGCATACCCCCAATGTAATATGTAATAATATTATTATACAGACTATGTAATGTAAATAATAATTTTTAAAGAGGAGAGAGTTTATGAAAGTTAAAATGTTGCATACTTGCATAAGAGTAATGGATTTAGAAAAATCTTTAAAATTTTATAAGGAGGCTTTAGGGCTTGTAGAGACTAGAAGAAAAGATTTTAAAGAGCATAAATTTACTCTTGTATATTTATCAAATGAAAAAGGTGGATATGAAATAGAATTAACTTATAACTATAATCCAGAAAAACCTTATGAGCTTGGAAATGGATTTAGTCATATAGCAATTGGTGTAGAAGACTTAGAAGGTATGAGAGAAAAACATATAAAATTAGGTTATGAAGTTACTGATTTAAAAGGATTACCAGGGGAAGCTCCTAAATATTTCTTTGTAAAAGATCCAGATGGATATATGGTAGAAATAATAAGATGTTAATTAAAAAGGTACAGTGAAAACTCACTGTACCTTTTTTATATAAACCTTCGAAATATATTTAATAAAAGTAATTTAAAAAAATAAAAACATGAAAATAGTATGAGAAATATTAAGACAACTTTTTTATATATTTAAATAATAATTATATAGTATAATATTATATAATTAATTTAAAATAGATGAAATTTGATTTATAGATTGGAGATTAACTTTATGAAAAATGTAATAGTTATTGGTGCTGGACCGGCTGGAATAATGGCATCTTTAAGTTCAGCAAAATTAGGAAATAAAGTAACATTACTTGAAAGAAATAATGAAATAGGTAAAAAGTTAAAACTTACAGGTGGTGGAAGGTGTAATATAACAAATAATAGAGATATAGAAGAATTTTTTGATAAAGTTGTTACAAATAAAAAGTTTTTATATAGTGCATTTTATACTTTTTCTAATTTAGATATTTTAGATTATTTTAAAAAAAATAATTTAGAATACAAAATTGAATATAATAATGATAATAAAGTTTATACGAAAAATGATAAGGCAGAAGATGTAATAAATGTATTTAAAGAAGATTTAAAAAATAGTGGAGTTAAAGTACTATATAATTCTAAGGTTATAGATTTAATTGTTAAAAATGGAGAGATTAAAGGTGTTATACTTGAAGGGGATAGAGAGATTTATTGCGATAAAGTTATAATTACAACAGGTGGAAAAAGTTATCCAACTACAGGATCAGATGGAATTATGTTTGATATTTTAAAGAAATATGGACATGATATAAAAACTTTTTATCCAGCTTTAATTCCCTTAGTAATAAAAGAAGGCTTTGTTAAAAATCTACAAGGAATATCTTTAAAAGATGTAGTATTAAGCGCAAAAGTAAAAAAGAAAAAAGTAGAAATAGAAGGAGACATGATATTTACCCACTTTGGTATATCAGGTCCTGGAGTTTTAAAATTATCATCTTACATAAATAAAATATTAGAAAATGAAGAGGTTTCAATATTATTAGATTTTATTAAAGATAAATCAAAAGAAGAGTTATCTTTAAAAATTAGAGAAAATAATAATAAAACTGTATTTAACAATTTAAAGGGTATATTACCACAAAAATTTATTAAAGAAATTTTAGAAAGTTTAAATTTAACAGACATTAAAGCTTGTGAATTAAAAAAAGAAGATGAAAATAAACTGATAAATAGTTTAAAGGAAATGAAACTTACAGCAATAGAAACATTAACTATAAAGGCTGCTATGGTAACTAGTGGAGGGGTTAGTGTAAAAGAAATAAATTCATCAACATTAGAATCAAAAATAATAAAAAATTTATTCTTTGCTGGAGAGGTTATAGATATAGATGCTGAAACTGGAGGATATAACTTACAAATTGCATATTCAACAGGATATTTAGCTGGATTAGATTATTAATTTGGAAGGATATAATAATGAGAATAAATAAACTTTTTAGCAATTATGGTATTTGTTCGAGAAAAGAAACTAATAAACTTATTGAGGAAAAAAGAGTATTAGTAAATGGTAAGATTGCAGAGACTGGTCAATGGGTTGAAGAGAGTGATTTTATATGTTTAGATGGTAAAAAGATAGAGAAAAAAGAAAAAATATATATAGCATTAAATAAACCTATTGGAATAACATGTACTGCATCAATAGATGTTTCAAATAACATAATAGATTTTATAGATTATAAAGATTATATATTTCCAGTTGGAAGATTAGATAAAGATTCTCAAGGATTAATAATATTAACTAATGATGGAGAATTTTCAAATAAAATTTTAGAGTCTGAAAACAATCATGAAAAGGAATATATAGTTACTGTAGATAAAGAAATAAATGATGAATTTATTTTAAAAATGTCAAGTGGAGTAGAAATTTTAAATACTATAACAAGACCTTGTAAGGTTAAGAAAATAAATAAAAATTCTTTTAACATTATATTGACTCAAGGCCTTAATAGGCAAATTAGAAGAATGTGTTTAGCTTTTGGTTATAAGGTTTTAAAACTAGAGCGTATAAGAATAATGAATATAAAAATCGATGGAATAGATTATGGTAAGTATAGAAATATAACAAAAGAAGAAGTAGATAAAATTATGAACTATTAAATGCAGAATTTTATAAATTCTGCATTTTTTGTTATATAAGGGAACTTTATATATTAAATAAACATAAAATTGTATTATAATAAAAACTTAATTTTAAATATAATTTATACATATTAATAGCTATTTTAATTAGGAGGTATTTTTATGGTAAATGATTTATCAAAAGAAAATATAGAAAATTTAGTTCAAATAGTAAATAAATCAATAAAAGTTGGAATAGATCATATAGTTATAAAAGATATTACAAATCTTACAGAAAGAGAAATATTACTTTTAGAAGAAGCATTAAATAAAACAAGCAGAATAATCTAAACAAAAAAGCATA
>NZ_AVSV01000039.1 GCF_000498355.1 Clostridium sp. Ade.TY
AAAAATAATGTTAAAGTAGTACTAGTGAAGTTATCTACTATTTTTAGATTTAATAATTCTTCATCAGTAAAAATAAATTTTAATTTATCTTTCATAATAATACCTCCTTCTATTTAATTATAAAAAATATAAAATTAAAATCAATTATTTTTATAATTAAAATTAAATTTATCGTATGTTGATGTATCAATATTTTTTATAATTAAAACATTTTCTCCATCAATAGTATAGGAATAAAAAAAGTCTTCTAAATGTTTTGAGGTATTATTTAATTGTAATGTAACTGAATTATTAAGTTTATATTTTGTCTTAATTAATTGATTCTTTATATCTTTTATATCTATTTGGAATTTTGAATCAAAATCATTGTCAGTTTCTATAGAATTTAAGAAAACTTTTTTCATTTTTTCTGTATCAATTGTTTCAAGGTCAGGATTTGTAGGTTCTTCTGGCTCATAATCTTCAAAAAGAAAATCAACACAATCTTTATAATCAAAAGCTTTTTTTTGAAGAAAATAAACTCTAAGAGCATTTTGAAGTTTACTAAAATCAGCTTTATAGTTTTTAGAAAACTTATTTCTAATAATTCTTAAAATATTATTATATGCATTTTTAGTATTTAATAAATCAGATCTTGTTTCTTGTAGTTCTAAAAATGAATTGAACCAATAATCTGCTATTTTAGGTGATGAATCTGTTAAGAATACAGATATTAAATCAGTATTTTCAAAAGAAAATATACATGATTTCAATGCAGCTGTATCTGATGTAGGCAAACCACCTTTTAATTTTAAATCGTCTTCATCTAAAAAGTCATTATGTTCAATTAGACAAAGTACATAGTAGTTTTGCTCACCATCTTCAACTAATGCTTGAATTAAGCTACCTTTTTTTATATTATTGAGATGTCCATATCTTTCCTGAGCAGTTTTTTGAGATTTTAGCAACTTTTTTGAATTTTTATTAGAGTTTTCATCTAAAGAATTAGTTTTATGTTTAACTTCTGAAGACAAAGTTGCTGCAATTTCACATTTAGATAGGTTTTTATTTTCTATATTTAAATTTATACTATTTAATACATTAAGATATACTTCCGAATCACCAGAAGGATAAAATTGTCTCTTACTTTTAGTATTAAATATAGTAGTAATTATATCATCAATATAACTACTAGCATCATTAAGATTGACTTCTTTTTTTATAATTTGATTTGTATCTAAATTAATATGATTTAACGAAATGTATTTTAAATCCATTTTTTAATCCCCCTAATTAAAATAAAAATATACTAAAATAATAAAATTTACCATATATAAATATAAAAAATAATAGTGCTAATGCACAATTATTTTTTATATTTATTTTTTACATATTCAATAAAGTTTTCAATTTCCTTTTTAGCTTCTTCAGGTAATTCATCATCAATACCATTATCATTATGAAGAGCAATAGTAGCTCTAGGATCCTTTAGTAATTCTTCAGCTGATTCTTTTATATTAGATTTTCCCATAAGATAATCTAAAGAAACATTAAAGTAATCTGCAATCTTATTTTTAATTTCATCATTAGGAATACGTTGACCACTTTCATATTGTGACAAGGTACTTCTACCAACATTAAGATATTCTGCTAAGTCTTTTTGTGTAATATCATTAGAAGTTCTTAGCGATTTGATTCTATCACCTAAATTCATAGTTCAAACTCCTTTCACATATTGTGAATATATTTTAATTATACAATAAAGCGATTTATAAGATAAGTTAAGTCACAAAATGAAACATTTTATCTTGACATTCACTAATTGTGACACTATAATAAACTTAAAGGTTGCAAAATGAGACGAGGTGATTTTATATGAATAATAAAATGAAATATTATAGAAACTCTCAAAATATGACTCAAAAGGAATGTGCAAAGAAATTAGGTATTGCAGTAAGTACATATAATATGATTGAAAATAACAATAGAAGAGTATCTTTAATATTAGCTAAAAGGATTTCTAATTTATTCAATAAAACAATAGAAGAAATTTTTTTTGCAAACTAATGTTGCTTATAGCAAACTTTATTTATATTATTTCATGAAAGGAGAAAAATATACATGGCAAAACAACCAACAAAAGCAGCACAAAATGTGTACTGCATAGCAAGAAAAGAAGCAGCAAAGTATAATCCTAAGTTTACAAGTAGGGAGGGAGCTTCAGAATATCTTGGAATATCTAAAGATTCTTTAACTGATTATGAATTAGATTTATGCAAAGTTGTTCCAGTAGATAAAGTAGTAATAATGGCCGATGCATATAATGCACCACAATTATTAAATAATTATTGTTGTAATGAATGTCCTATAGGTAAAAAAATTACTCAACCAATAGATGTTCAAAACATAGAAAATCTTTATAGATTCGCTATATCAGCAACTAATGATTTAGAGAACAGTAAAGAGATTCAAAAAACTTTATTAAAGATAGTTGAAGATGGAATTATTGATGATTCAGAACAAGAAGAATTAAAAGTTATTATTGATTTCTTCAGTAAATTAGAAAAAAGAGCAGCAGAATTAAAAATAATTGCAGAAAAACACTTAAATTTTTAGTAACAGGTCCTTTGGGACAAGCATAAATTATTTTTATGGAGGGGATTAGATGAGGAAAATAACAGTTATTGAAGAAAATCAACCATCAGCAAAGTGTAAAGATGCTTTTGGTAAAATTGCAGCTAAATCACTTTTAAGACGTCTAGGTGTAGAAGAGTGTAGACGATTAGTAAAAGAATATTATAAATCAAAAGAAGAACAGGCTTAATAGCCTTATGATCTTTGAGATTACATAATTTAAATTATGGAGGTATATAGTATGAAACAAGTAACATTAGAAGAAGCTATTTTATTAGCTTGTAAAGGATTGTTTTTAACAGTTAAGAATGGACATGTTATATCAACATTTTAGGAGAAATTTATGGATGAAACTATAAATATTTTAATTGATGAAATTGAAAAAAGATATTTTAGAGGACTTAGCTTTAAAGAAGCTTATGGATCAGTAATTAAGGATATAAAAAAAGATGGCGTTAGCCACCTAATTTATTAAAGCACCTTAATTATACCATAAAATCCTCAAAGGAGGTAGAGCTAATATGAAATTTACTTTTATGGGTTTTTCCCAAGCTAAAGCGTTAGAAATGGGTTTAGATGATAAAGATTTATCTATCTTAAGGTATTTTATAGATTTTAAAGATAGTGGATCTATGACTATAAAAATAATAGATGATAAGCCATATTATTGGCTTAAATATGAGACTTTATTAAGTGAATTACCAATACTTGGTATTAAATCTAAAATAGCACTTAGAAGGCGTTTAAAGACTTTAGTTGATACTGGAGTATTAGAATTTAAATTAATTAAAAAAGGAGGTACTTTTTCTTTTTACGGTATTGGAAATAAATATAAGGAGCTTATAGCTTCTGATACACAAAAGCAAGCAACTGAAAAGTTTAACCCTATAAACTCAAAAGTTCAACCCCCTTTAACTGAAAAGTTTAACCAAAATATTAATCTATTAAAAGATTCATCTATTAAAGATATATATAGTGCTTGCAAAGAAATTATTGACTTTTTAAATACAAAAGCAAATACAAAATATAAATCAAATAGTAAATCAACGATTAGTTTAATATCAGCAAGACTTAATGATGGATTTACAGTAGATGATATGAAAGTAGTAATTAATAATAAATACACTGAATGGAAGGGTACAGACTATGAAAAATATTTAAGACCTTCAACACTCTTTAGACAAAGCAAATTTGAAGAATATTTAAATCAAAGAATTAGCAAACCTAAAGAAGTTAACGAAAATAAATCAGGTGTGTATAAACCTTTTAGTTTTGATGATTAAGGAGCATATAGAAAGATGAGAGAATTACCAAAGGCAATTGAAGCAGAAATGGAAGTATTAGGAGCTATACTTCACAACAATTCAAACATAATTGAATGTATTGAAAGATTAAATGAAAAGGACTTTTATTTAAAAAGACATAAAATAATATTTTTAAATATGTGTAAGTTATTTTCAAATGGAAGCGATATAGATCTTGTAACTTTGATAGATAGCATAGGAAAAGATAATTTAAATGATGTTGGAGGCATAACATACATAAGTGATCTAATAGCAGGTGGATTAAATATTAATATTAATGCTTATATAAATATCTTAAAGGATAAGTCATATAGGAGAGAAGCAATTAAAGAGCTTAATAATTCAATGTCAGATTTATATGATGAGAGTAAAAAAACAGATCATATAATTGGCCATATGCAAGAAAAACTTATAGATAACACTAATTCTAAAAAAACAGTTATAAATGATGAAGAGCTTTTTGCTAAGACATTAAATGAAATAGAAAAAAGATTTCAAAATGGTGGAGAAATACCTGGAATGGGAACTGGTTTTATAGATTTTGATAAAGCAACAAATGGTTTAAAAAAAGGAGAACTATTTGTAATTGGTGGTAGGCCTTCCATGGGAAAGACTCTTATAGCTTTAAATATGGCAGATGGACTTGCTAAGAATAATTATAAGGTTGGACTTATAGAGATGGAAATGACAGAAGAAAGTCTTGGAATAAGAAGATTAGCTTATAACAGCAATATAGAAGCTAATAAGTTACAGCTAGGAAAACTAAATGATGACGAATTTTTAAAGATAAGTAAAACTTATAATGAATTATCCAAGAGAGGGAATATGGTAACTGATTGCTCAGATTATCAAAATACATTAACTATAAAAGCTAAAGCAAAGGCAATGAAAAAATCCAATGGATTAGATGTTTTAATAATAGATCATTTAGGACTTATGGATATAAAAATAGTAGAGAATAGAACATATGCAATAGGAGAAATAACAAGACAATTAAAATTATTAGCAAAAGAGCTAGACATAAATGTTATATTGTTATGCCAACTTAGTAGAGCAGTTGAAATGAGAGCAGATAAAAGACCAATGCTTTCAGATTTAAGAGAAAGTGGGAATATAGAACAAGATGCAGATTTGGTTATGTTTGCATATAGAGATGAATATTACAACCAAGAAACTGAAGATAAAAATTTAATGGAGTGGATTATAGCAAAACAAAGAAATGGGAAAACAGGAACATTAAAATTTGTTTATATAGATAAACTTCAAAAGATTGCAAATTTAGATTGGAGAAGATAAATATGAATCTATTAAAAAAATATACACCACATGAGATGATGGAAATGACAATAAGAGATATAAAGCGTAAGTAGCTTAAAAGGGAAAAAGAGCTTAATTCATATCAGTTTATAATTAGCGACAATATAAAAAATAGATGCAAGATGAGAAGAAAATCAAGTGGATGTTAGGAGTTAAATAATATGAGTAAATCATTATACAAAATAAAGTGGAGCGGGAAAAATAGATTAAAGTCAGAATGTACAAGCTATGTTATTGCATCATCATGGAGTAATGCAGAAAAGAAAATGAGAGAAGTTCTTGAAGCATCAGATGTAGATGTTAAAAATTTTTATTGTGAAGATACAAGACATGTATTTATCGCTGATTAAATAAGGAGTTGAAGTTTAATGAATAATATAAAAAAGATAGTGAATCATTATGGGGAAGAAGCACAAGCTCATAAAGCAATAGAAGAATTAAATGAGCTTGCAGTAGCAATAGCTCATCAAGATAAAGAAGCTATGTTAGAAGAAATAGCAGATGTTTATATAATGATGGAGCAATTAAAGGAATTTGATTTCTTTGATTATGATAAGTTTTCAGATATGGTAGTGTATAAACTTCAAAGACAAATTAAAAGGATTGAGGAGGAGAGTTAGTAGTGAATAAAGTTATATTAATAGGAAGATTAACAAGAGATCCTGAACTAAGATTTGCACCAAATACAGGTAATGCAGTAGTTAGATTTACTTTAGCAGTTAATAGAAGAAAACAAAAAGATAAAGATCAAGAAGCAGATTTTATACATTGTGTTGCATTTGGTAAAACAGCAGAAACAATAGCACAATATTTATTAAAGGGCAATCAAATAGCGGTAGAAGGAAATATAAGAACTGGAAGTTATGATAAAGATGGAATAAAAAGATATACAACAGATGTGATTATAGAAAGATTTAATTTTATAGGAAATAATAAATCAGATAATTCAAATCAGACTGATAATTTTAAGGAGTTTGATGACGATATGACACCAGTAGATGATGGAGATATGCCTTTTTAAAAGTTTATACTCTAATATAATATACTCGTAAATGATAATTGAATTTAAACAAAATCAAAGTATATCATAAAAATATTAATAAGACACCATTATAAAATCGGAAAATAAAATTAATTCGTAATTTAAAGAAATTGAAAACTTGTTAAGAAAAATTGATCTTTGAAAATTGAATAGTACGGTATTTACAAAATATGCTATAATTAATTCGTGATTCTTATAAATTGATGACAACAATAATTATAAGGGGGATATATGAATAAGAAAGAACTTATTATTGATGGATGCAATTTTAGTAATCTTAATGAATTTTATATAGAAGTTGATAGAGTTTTTACAAAAGATTTAACGTGGAAAACAGGACATAATTTAAATGCTTTTAATGATTTATTATATGGAGGTTTCGGAGTACATGAATATTGTGAGCCGATTACTATTATATGGAAGAACGCTAATAAAAGTAAATCAGATTTAGGATATAATGAAACTGTTAGACATTATAAAAATATGTTAAAAGAATGTCATCCGACAAATATAAATTATGTAAAAGAATTACTTGAAAATGCACAAAAGAAAAAAGAAGAAACATTGTTTGATATAATTATTGAAATAATAAATGAACATGATGATATTGAATTAATATTAAGATAATAATTTTTAAATATATATAAAGTTTATTTTTTAGTATTTATTTTTAATCAATTAAATAAAACCAAATATTATTCTAGTAAAATACCGTATTATTCAAAAATGAATATGCGGTATTTTTTATTCTTAATATAAAGAAGCTGTGAAGAAAAAGAGCTATTAAATAAATTAAATTTAGATGATGAAGAACTTAAAATAATTAAAGAATTTTATTTTATGAAATAAGTTTGCAATACTAAGAAAGGATAAAGTAAATGGCTAAAAACAAAAGATGGAAAAGACAAGCTAAAAGAATAATAGGAACATGCCTTAATAGAGAAGGATATTGTATAAATTCAGAAGTTTATTGTCCTTATTTTATTGATTGTTTAGAAAATAATTATTCACCAACAGGAACAGAGGATATAAGAAAAGTAGAACATTTATGCAAGAAGGTGAGAAGGTAGATTATGAAAAGATATTATGATTTATATGAAGAAAAAATATGTGCAATGTTAGATTGGAACGAAGGACATGGAAATATAGAAGATGCTAAAAAACACTTCAAAACTAATAAAGTAAGAGAAGTTGGTTTAAAAGAATTTAATGCATTAAGAAATAAATATTGTAATAAATCAAAGAACGAACAGATACCACTATTTCAAAATTATATGTTTTATTAGTTCGTAATAGGCATAAAATCTGAATTAACCTGGCTAGGAAATGAAACGCTAATATGAAAGGAAGTGATATCTCCCATATCACTTTATATAGTATCTCCTAGCCAGAATATAATAATATAAAAATTTTCTATAATGGAGGTAGCTATGGATAAAAAAGATTTTAAAAAAGTAGAAAATATATTAAGTAATTACAATACAATAAAAGCAACTATAAAAAATCAGTTATTAGAAATAGAGATTATATCAAAAACATATCAAGGAGCTTCTTCAATATCATATGAAGAAAAGACTGGACCTACATATAAAATTACCTCCTCAGTAGAAAATGAACTATTAGAGAAGGAAAGAAAAATACAAAAATTACAAAAGGAATTAATGTCTAATCAAAATATTATTAATATGATAGATAATGCATTAGATATATTAAGTGATAGTGAAAAGAAATTAGTAAAATTAAGATACTTTAACTTTAATCAACTTAGTTGGGATCAAATAGGATATAATTTAGGCTTTAGTGGAGATTACTGCAGAACAAAATTAAGAAATAAAGTTATTGATCATATGTATTATATGTTATTTATAAATCCATATAAACAGTTTAAATTTGAAAATTTTTAGAGATACGGATTTATTACTGTTTTCCTTCGTAATGAGTTCACTAAAAAACCGCATATAGATGTTATTATTATATTGTAAAAGTTATGATTTTTTCACTAACCCCTTAGAAGCATTTAGATTAATAAATTGATTAGTCTAAATGCTTTTTATTTTAAAAATATTATGAATTTATTTTAGATTGAGGTGAGAAGATGAAAAAAAGAAATTTACCAATGTATATGAAGTGGGAAGGGAATAGATTAAAATGTGCTTGTTCATTTTTCTCACCTTTATGCAATGGGTATAAATGTGGAAATTGTGAAGAAGAAATTGTTATATATGATCCTTGCCAAGGTATAAATGAATGCATGAAGCATAGCAGCTTTAAAAGAGTTAATGGAGCTTTAAGACAAAAATGAATTACGTTGAACCAATAAGAGATAGTTCAAAAGTTCAAGAAATTGCAAACTATCTAAGAAAATATAGTGAAAGAAACTATATAATGTTTCTAATAGGAATAAATTCAGGTCTTAGAATAAGTGATATTTTAAAGCTTAGGGTAAGAGATATAAAGGGTAAGGAAACTATATGTATAAGAGAAAAGAAAACTAAAAAACAAAAGATATTTCCAATGACTCCAATTTTAAAAAGAGAATTAAGGAAGTATTGTGAAGATAAAGATTTAGATGAATTCTTAATAAAATCTCAAAAAGGATATAATAATCCAATTGGTAGAAAACAAGCTTATATAATTCTTAGAGAAACTGGTGAAACATTTGGATTATTTAATTTAGGAACTCATACATTAAGAAAAACATTTGGATATCATTTTTATATGCAATATAAAGATATAGTCACTCTTCAAAAAATATTTAATCATTCAGATCCATCAATAACATTACATTATATTGGTGTTGAACAAAGTCATATTAATAGAATGATTAAAGGTTTTAAAATCTATTAAATGTAACATAAAATAATAAGGTGTCATTTATTTTTTAATATACCTTTAAACCTTGATTATATAAAGCATAAAGGAAATATAGTAAAAGCCACACAATATATATTATGGGGTATTATATTGTCTATGATTTTCTTATACTATATAATTAAATTAAGGGGGAATTATTAATGAAAAAAATAAATGATAATATAAAAATATTTATCACAACTATAATAATATGTATTATAATTTTTTATCTATGTTATCTTTATATATATAATAATTCAAATAATAATAATTTAGTTATAATATTTACTTTATTAGGATCATTTATTAGTGGTATACTAACGATGGTTGGTGTATGCTGGACTATAACATTCAATGATAATAAAAAAGAAAAAGATGAAAAATTATATATAGTTAGAGAAGCTAAAATTTTAAAAGCTGATATTGCTGCTTATACTACTGGAATATTAAACTTTAATCAACGTATTATTTTTGAAAGAACCAACAGTACTCTTATTAAACAAGAATTTGATAATATGTGTAGAAGAAATTTTGTACAAGATAACATAATTTTTATGTCAAATGAAACAAAAGATAGATTTTATAAACTACTATCATATGAAATGAATGAAAATGTATTATCTATATTTGTTGAATTTTATAATAGATATGAAAAGTTTAAAGAAAGTTACTACAATGAAACTCTAAGCCTTTCTGGCGATATATTATTTAGAAGTGGATTTCTTGTATTAAATAATAATTATTTAAATTGTAGATATAGTATTTTTAATACTTATGTAATAAATGAATTAAATTATCCTAGAGTTGGAAATAATCTTGTATTAAATAACTTTGATGAAGTAAATATTCAAAATAATTTAATGAATTTAAATAGTATAACTAATTTTTATTCTAATGAATTAAATACATTAAACCAATATCTTGATGATGTAATACATAAATATAGTGACTAAATATAAAAAAGGTAGAATTTGATTTAAATCAAGTTCCACCTTTTTTTATTAAGGAGAACAATAATGCTAAAAAAATTTTGTAGATGTGGAAAATTAATTCCACAAACTTTAAAGATGTGTGATGAATGTCAGTCTAAGTTGAATAAAAGAGATAAGATTCTAAATAAAGAAACATACAAAAAATATAAAGCAAATAGAACTGATGTAAAAGAACAAAGATTTTATGTAAGTAAAGACTGGATATTTACAAGAGATACTGTGAAGAAAAGAGATCATGGTCTTTGTAAATTATGTGAAAGTAAAAACAAGATTTCATATGTAGATAATGTACACCATATTGAAGAATTAAAGGAGAACTGGAGCAAGAGGACAAGCATGGACAACCTTATATGCCTATGCAATAGGTGTCACTACTATGTACATAAGAAATATAAAACAAATAAAGCAGCTAAAAAAGAAATGCAAGAAATTTTAAAGGAATTACTAAAGGGGTAGGGGTACAGTAAAAATTTTTACTGAATCTCCTAAGTCCATGGTTAGCACTTTTTCTCCGCGGATTTTCCCTAAATGAATTTTTTTGAAAGGAGGTATCAAAAATGGCAAGACCTAGACAACCGACTGATTTAGTTTTGCTTAAAGGGCGTAAACACCTTACAAAATCAGAGATTGAAGAAAGAAAAAACAATGAAATTAAGGCTAAAAATGATAAGGTAAAACCACCAAATTACTTATCAAAAGATGAAAAAAAAGAGTTTAAAAAGATAGCAAAAGAATTAATTGAGATAGGAATTATATCTAATTTAGATATAGATTGTCTATCTTTTTTTATTAAAACTAGAAGCGAATATTTAAGAGTTACTAAAGATGTTGAGATAAGAGGCCCTACAAAAGAAATAGAAATTGAAAAAAAAGACGATAAAGGAAATGTTATTGAAACTAAACAAATCACTATTGTAGATGATGATTATGAAAGATTATTAAAGATGCAGCTTAAACTTCTAAATAGTTGTAGAAAAACAGCAAGTGATCTTGGATTAAGCATAGCAAGTAGATGTAGATTAGTAGTTCCTAAACAAGATAAAGAAAATCCTGCAAATAAGTTTACTAAGTATATATAGGTGATTAAATGTTAGACAGAGTTACGAAATATGCACTAGATGTTATTGAAGGTAAAGAAATTGCAGGAAGACTTGTTAAATTAGCTTGTAAACGTCATTTAGATAATTTAGAAAGTTCAAAATTGGCTTTGTATAAGTACGAGTTTGATTTAGAGTTAGCTATTGATGCGATAGAATTTTTTGAAGATTTAAGATTTACAGATGGTGAAATTGCAGGACAAGAGGTAGAACTATTTGGATTTCAAGATTTTATAATTGGTTCTTTGTTTGGTTGGGTATCTAAAGAAACTGGATATAGAAGATTTAGAAAATCTTATGTACAATTAGCTAGGAAAAATGCAAAATCACTATTAAATAGTGGAATAGGAATTAAATTATCGGGTTTTGATAATTATACAAATGCACAAGTATATTGTACTGCAACAAAGATGAAACAAGCTAGAATAGTTTGGGAGCAGGCTAGTAAATTCATAAAAATAGAACCTGATTTAAAAGAATTATTTAAAATAAAAGACCATGATGCAATAATTGAATGTTTAATTAATGGTGGCAAAATAATGGCATTAGGTAGAGATACAGGAACTATTGATGGATTTGATCCTCATGGAGGAATAATAGATGAATACCATAGTCATAGAACTAATCAAATGGTTAAGTTACTTGAAGATGGTTCTGTTAACCAAGCAGAAAGTTTAATATCAATTATAACTACAGCTGGATTTAATTTGAATGGTCCTTGCTATAAAGAATGGGAGTATTGTAAAAATGTTGTCGAAGGTGTAATAACAAACGAAGAGTACTTTATTTATATAGCACAAATGGATAATGAAGATGACATATGGGATTCGAAAAATTGGATTAAAGCTAATCCTTTAGTGGCTAAAATACCAAAAAGTTTTGAGAATTTAAAAAGATTTGCCAAAGAAGCAAAACAAAAAGGTGGAGAAGATTTAAGAAATTTCTTAACTAAATCATTAAATATATGGTATGAGTTTTCAGATGACCAATATATAGGGCCAAGTGAGTGGAAGAAGGGAGAAACTATGGATACTTTAGAATTATTTAGAGGTAAAGAGTGTTACGCTGGACTTGATTTATCTAGTGGTGGAGATTTAACATCTTTAGCTCTTGTTTTTGTTTATTATGATAATAAAGGAACTAAAAAATATTATATTCATTCACATAGTTTTATTCCTAAAAATAGAGTTCAGGAACATATAAAAACTGATGATGTTCCATATGATACATGGATTGAAGCAGGTTTATTAACTGTTACAGAAACTTTAGGAGGAATCAAAACTGATTACAGATATATAATTAAATATCTTAAAGAGTTAATAGAAAAATATGAAATAAAGGTTATTCAATTAGGATATGATCCTCACAATGCAGATGCATTTTTACAAGATTTAGAGGAATTAGGATTTGATTGTATAGAAATATATCAATCTTGTAAATGGCTTAATGATCCTACAGAAGATTTTAGGCTTGAATGTAAAGCTGGAAATATTAAATATAATAAGAAAAATGAATTGCTAAGTTGGTCAGTTGTAAATGCTAAGATAGTTTCTAATTCAAATGGTGAAATAAAAATAGATAAAGATTTAAGACAAAAAAGAATAGATCCAGTTGATGCAGTTATAGATGCTTATAAATTAGCATTTAAAGATGAAAAATTAAGAGATATTAATGAAACAGTTGACCAGTATTTAAGTATCATGGGTTGGGACTAGAAAGGGGGTGAGTAGTATTGGGATTTTTAAAAGAATAAAAAATTTTATAGTTCCACAAAGACCAGTTGATATGCAAAGTGAAGAATTATTGCAATGGCTTGGAATAACAACTAGAGATAAAAGTATTTTAAGTGAAATAACATATTTTACTTGTTTAAAAATGTTATCAGAAACTTTAGGGAAAATGCCTATAAAATTATATCAAAGAACCGAAAAAGGAGTTCTTAAAGCTAAAATAAATGATGATGTATATAAACTATTGAAAGTTAGGCCTAATCCATATATGACACCATCTATTTTTTGGGCTACAGTTGAAAATAATAGAAATCATTATGGCAATGCTTATGTTTACATTAGAAAAGAATTTAGTAGGCAAAAATATGGTGGAGATTTAAAAGTAAAAGATTTATGGATAATGCCAAGTGATTGTGTTCAACCGATTATTGACGACAAAGGAATTTTCGGTAATAAGGATTCTTTATGGTATATCTACACAGATAAATATTCAGGAGAACAATATATATTTAACAGTTTAGAAGTTTTGCATTTTAAAACTTCTTTTTCATTTGACGGAATTTTAGGTAAACCAGTAAGAGAAATTCTTAAATATACATTAGAAGGTAGTGTAGAAAGTCAAAACTTTATAAATAATTTATATAAGAATGGACTTACAGCTAAAGCGACTCTTGAATATACTGGTGATTTAGATAAAGCAAAAGAAGATAAACTTATAGCAGGAATAGAAAGGTTTGCTAATGGATCTAATAATGCAGGAAAAATAATTCCTATTCCTTTAGGTATGAAAATAACTCCATTAAATATAAAACTTACTGATAGCCAATTTTATGAATTGAAAAAATATAGTGCTTTACAGATTGCTGGAGCATTTGGAATAAAACCTAATCAGATAAATAATTATGAAAAATCTAGTTATAGAAATTCCGAAATGCAACAAATTAGTTTTTATGTTGATACAGAATTATTTATATTAAAGCAATATGAAGAAGAATTAAATTTTAAATTGTTATCTAATTGTGCAATAGAACAAGGTTTTTATTATAAATTTAATGAAAAAGTTATTTTAAGAACAGATAGTAAAACACAAATGGAGATATTATCTAAAGGTGTTAATAATGGAATTTATGCTCCTGATGAAGCAAGAGAAGAATTAGATTTACCACATAAAGAAGGTGGGGAACAATTAATAGTTAATGGAAATTACATACCATTAACTGAAGTAGGAAAACAATACGAGAAAGGAGAAAAAAAGAGTGCCTAAAATTCTACAATTAAGTGTAAAAGATAAAAGTGGAAAAGTACAAAATAAAGGTAAAATAGAAATTAAAAATCAAACTGAAGAAAAAGCAGAACTCTATTTTTATGGAGATATTGTTTCAGATAGTTGGAGTTCGTATTGGTTTGATGAAGATAAATGCCCACAAGATGTATCAGATTTTTTAAAGGATTTAGATAATTCAAAAGATATTGATATATATATAAACTCTGGGGGAGGTTCTGTTTTTGCTGGTATTGCTATTTATAGTATGTTAAAAAGGCATAACGGTAAAAAAACAGTCCATATAGACGGATTAGCAGCAAGTATTGCAAGTGTAATTGCTTTAGCTGGTGATGAAGTTATAATACCAAAATACGCTAACTTTATGATTCATAATCCTTTATGTATGCTATGGAATTCATATAATGCTAATGATTTAAGAAAAATAGCGAATACATTAGATAGCTGTAAAGAAAGTATTTTAAATATATATATGGAAAATGTTAAAAGTAATATTGAAAAAGATGAAATATCAAAACTTATGGATGAAGAATCTTGGTTTACTGGTGAAAAAGCAGCTGAAATTTTCAATGTGAAAGTTGAGGAAGATGTTGAAGCTGTAGCATGTACATCTGATTTCTTTGATAAATATAAGAATATTCCTAAAGATTTGATTGAAAATAAAACTGAAGAAAACTCTAATATTATAATTAAAGTTGATGGAGAAGAAATAGCTAACAAAGTTATAAAAGCTTTGAAAAATCAAACTGATGGAACAGATACACAAAATAAAATAGAACAAGAAAAAGCAAAAATATTAGAAGATTTAGATTTATACTAAATCTTTATTTTTTTAAAAAAGAAAGTGAGGATATAAAATGCCAAAAGAATTATTAGATTTATTAAATAAAATTAACGATAAAAAATCAGAGGTTAAAAAATTAGTTGATGAAAATAAAATTGAAGAAGCTAAAGCAGCTAAAGAAGAACTTAAAAATTTAAGTGAAAAATTTAATGTTTTATATGATCTTTATGAAGAAAATGAAGAAGATAAAAAGAATTCTATTCAAAACAAAGGAAAATCACTTGGAATTACAGATTCAAAAAAAGAAATAAATGCATTTGTTAATGCAATAAAAGCAAGATTAACAGAAAGCTCTATAAGTGCAGAGGATAAAGAAATAATAAATAAGATGAGTGAGGGTTCTGCTGCAGATGGTGGTTTAACAGTTCCACAAGAAATAAGAACTGAAGTAAAAGAATTAAGAAGAAGTGAGGATTCTTTAGAAGAGCTTGTTAATGTTGAACCAGTAACTACATTAAGTGGTTCTAGGGTAGTTGAAATTGATGCTGAATCAACTCCATTTGACAATATAGAAGAAGAAGGAGATTTCCCTGAAGTAGATACACCACAATTTAAGCAAGTTAAATATTCTGTAAAAAAGAAAGGTGGAACATTAAAAGTAACAAGAGAGTTAATACAAGATTCAGCAGAAAATATTCAAGCATATTTAAGAAAATGGATAGCTAAAAAAGCTAAGGTTACAAGAAATTTCTTAATTCTTAAAAAAGCTGATGAAATTACAAAAGGTAAGGAAAAAGAAGTTTCAACATTAGATGATTTAAAGGATATATTTAATGTTGCTTTAGATCCAAGTATTGCAGCAATGTCTGTTGTTGTAACTAATCAAGATGGATTTAATTATTTAGATAAATTAAAAGATACAAATGGTAAATATATTTTACAACCTGATCCAGTACAATCTACTAAAACATTATTATTTGGAATTTATCCAGTTAAAAGAATTTCTAATAAAACTTTAAAAAGTGTCGAAGGAAAAGCACCTATTTATTGTGGTTGCTTTAAAGAAGCTATTACTCTATTTGATAGAGAAACCCTTTCAGTTGAAATGAATACACAAGGTGATAGCTATTGGAATAAAGATTTAGCAGGATTAAAAGTAAGAGAAAGACTTGATATACAAGAAGTTGATACAGAAGCTATTATCAAAGGCCAAATAACATTAGCTACACCAAAAAAATAAATAAGGTGATTTAAATGATACTATCTTTAGAAGAAGTTAAAGAATATTTAAAAGTTGATTATGATGATGAAGATGATCTATTAAATGAATTAATAGAAGTAGCTGAAGAATATTTATATGCAGCAACTGGTAAAAAGTTTGATAGTACAAATAAAAGAGCTAAATTATATTGTAGGGTTTTAGTTAATGAATGGTTTAAAGATAGAGCATTAACTGAAAATTCTACTAAGAATTTAAATGTAACTCAAAAAATTAGATTTACTCTACAAAGTATATTAACCCAATTAAAATTTGAAGGTGATACAAATGGCTAGGTGTAATTTAACTGAAAGAATTGAATTTGAAACTATTAATTTAAAACTAGATGATGATAACTTTGAAACTCCAGAATGGGATTTTTATTATAAATGCTGGGCTGGATATAGAACTATAAAAGGAAAAGATTTTATTGCAGCAAAATCAGATAATAGTGAGAATATAGTAACTTTTACTGTTAGATATTGCAATAAAACAAAAGCTTTATTAGTTCCTGGAGCAAATAAAAAGTTTAGAATAAAATACAAAGGATTCTATTACGATATATTGCCACCAGTTAGCGATTTTGACAATAGACATGAGTTTATAGATATAAGATGTTCAATAGTACTATAAAAGAGCTATAAGGCTCTATTTTTATTTGGAGAAATTTATGGCTAGTGGAATAGAAGTAGAAGGATTAGAAGAATATGAAAAGTTATTAGAAAATATGGTTTTAGATTTTAGTGATAAAAGAAAAGGTGTTAAAGCAGGAATAGAAGTTATTGCAAAAGGTTTAGAAGATGATACTCCAGTTGGGCCAACTGGAGAACTAGCAGAAATAAAAACTACTGTAAGACAGAAGGAGTTAGCTACAGAAGGAATTGCAAGAAGTAAAGCATTTTATGATATATTTCAAAATTTCGGTACAAGTGAACAAAAAGCTCATGTCGGATATTTCGATAGAAGTGTAGAAAAAAATTCTACTAAAGCAGTTGCTGCAGTAGCTGAAATTATCTTTGAAAAAATGAGGTGATTTTAATAGATATTAATAAGTTGTTGGCCCAAACATTAAATTCTGACGAAATTTTAAATTTAACTGCTGATAAGAAAGTATATTTCTTACATGCTAATGATCCTAAAACTCCTTATGTTGAATATGAGGTTATCAGTGAAACTGGTGACGAATTTAGTGAAGGCAAAGAGGATTATACAAAGTATTTAGTACAAATAGATGTTTTTGATACTGGAAACTACATTAAATTAGCTAAAACTATAAAAGAAAAAATGATATCAGCAGGTTTTAACAGAGATCAAGCTGTAGATTTATATGAAGATAAAAAGAAATTAAACCATAAGGCAATGAGATTTAATATCTCGTTGCCTTATTAATTATAAAGAGAGGTGTTTTAAATGACAGTAAAACAAAAAATAGTACCAATAGTAAATGTAAGTAAGTTATTTGTAGCTCATTTACTTACTGAAGGAGATTCTATAACTTATGATAAACCACGTTATCTGGAAGGTGTAAAGCAAATAACAATAAAACCAAAACAAAATAGTGATCCTTACTATCATGAAGGAAGAAAAATCCTAGAAGAACAAACATTACAGGATATAGCTGTAACTGTAAATATTACTGATTTAACAGATGAAGACGAATGTTATGTTATGGGACATAAACTTGCTAAGACTGGTGGTGTTATTAGAAATGATAATGATATAGCTCCAACTTTAGCTATTATGTATGAAGCAGAAAAAGCTCAAGGAGGAACTAGGTATGGAATATTATACGCTGGTACTTTTGGCTTATCTGATGAAGATATAAAGGCGAAGGAAGGGAAGTCAAATTTCCAAGCAAAAAAAATAGATGCAAGCTTTAGACCATTATCTAATGGACTTTGGAATTATAAGGTTGATAATGATAGTCCAAATGTAACAGAAGAATTTTTAAAAAGTTTCTTTAATCAAGTTACTATACCAGAAGAGAAAACAGATGCAGTTCATTAATAAGGAGGCTATTTCATGAAAAGAAAATTAAATTTAGCAGGTGAAGAATTAGAATTTAAAATGACTAACGGAACTATCATAGATATAGATGAAAAATATGATAATTTCGGTAAGGTTATAAATGGAGTTATGAATGCTCAAAATTTATATAGCAACTCTATAAGAGTTATATCATGTTCATGCATAACAAGAGAACTATCAGAAGGGGAACTAATTGAAAAAATAACTCCTAATCAAATGACAAAAGAAATTGTTCCCCTTGCAACTAATATTTATCTTGATTATATGGGTGTTAAGCAAAGTAAAGAAGATACTGAAAATAATAAAAAAAAATAGAAAAACAAGATATAAATGAAAGGCCGTTTAATATTAATAGGCTCTTTTTTATTGCAAAAAAACATTTAAATTATAGTAGAAGTGAATTCTTTGATAGTACATATAAAGAAATTGCTGATCTTATCGAAGAACTTACTTCTACATCTGAAAACGAAAATGAGAATGTAACAGATGGATATGTCGAAAAAGTAGTTAACATAGACGAAATACCTTTCTTATAAGAAGGGAGGAACAATGAGTGATTTAGAAAAAAGAATTACAGCCAAAATGGTACTAGATGATAGTGGTTATTCTAGTACCTTAAAAGGAATAAATTCAGAAATTAAAAATAATAGAAGTGAATTAAGAGCAGCTCAAAGCGGACTTGAAGCATTTGGCCATACTACTCAAAGTGTAACTAAGGTTCAAGAAAGTTTAAAAAAGCAAATAGAATTACAATCTAAAAAGATTGAATTATACAAAGAAAGTATAGATAAAGCTAGTAATACTCTTGAAAAAAATATTTCTGAAAGAGATAAATTAAGTAAATCTTTAGAACAAGAAAAAGCTAAATTAGAAGCTTTAAAAAATACTTATGGAAATAATAATGTAGCTGTTAGAAACAGTGAAGAAAAACTTAAAGATTTACAAGAACAATATGACAAAGTAGATAGAAGTATAGAAAATAATGCTAAAAGAATACAAAATTATGAAAATAGCTTAAACAATGCTGAAGAACAAGTTAATAAAACAACTAAATCTTTAAATGACTTTAATAAAAAGTTAGAGAATACAAAAGGTTTTAAAAGTGCAAAAAAACAATTAGAAGATGCTTCAGAAGGTTTTAAAAAAGTTGGAGAAAAAGCCGAAAAGGTTGGAAGTACTTTAACTACACATGTAAGTTTACCACTTGCTGGAGTTGCTGTAGCAGCTGGAAAAGTTGGAATGGACTTTGAATCTCAAATGTCTAGAGTTAAGGCTATAAGTGGAGCTACTGGAGATGGTTTTGAAAAACTTCAAAATCAAGCTTTAGATTTAGGAGCTAAAACTGCATTTAGTGCAAATGAATGTGCTGAAGGTATGGAAAACTTAGCAAGTGCTGGTTTTTCTACTAATGAAATAATGGAAGCTATGCCTGGAACTTTAGATGCTAGTGCTAGTAGTGGAGAAGATTTAGCATCAACTACTGAAATAATGACTGGTACTCTTAGAGGGTTTGGACTTGAAGCAAGCCAAGCAGGTCATGTAGCAGATGTATTAGCTAAGAATGCTGCTGATACAAATGCAGCTATATCTGATACTGGTGAAGCTATGAAATATATTGCTCCAGTTGCACATTCAGCTGGTCAAAGCCTTGAAGAAGTAACTGCAGCAGTTGGTATTATGGCTGATGCAAATATTAAGGGGAGTCAAGCTGGTACAACCCTTAGAGCTGCTTTAAGTAAATTAGCTGATCCAAGCAAAGAAGCAGCTGAAAAGATGAAAGAAATCGGATTTACTGCCTTTGATGCTCATGGAAAAATGTTGCCTTTAAATCAGATTATAGGGAATTTACAACAAAGTACAAAAGGATTAACAGACCAACAAAAACAACAAGCTATAAGTACAATCTTTGGTCAAGAAGCTATGTCAGGTATGCTTACTTTAGTAGCAGCTGGACCATCAAAACTTAATGAATTAACTGATTCACTTAAAAAGAGTGATGGTGCTGCTGATGAAATGGCAAGAACAATGCAAGATAATACAAAGGCAAGTATAGAGCAAGCTTTTGGAGCATTAGAAACCGCTGGTATAAAAACTTTAAAGGCGGCAGCTCCAGCTATAAAAGATGTTGCTGAATGGGTAGGTAATTTAGCTGATAAGTTTAGTAATTTAAGTCCTGAAACACAAGAATTTATAGTTAAAGCTGGAATGGTTGCTATTGCTACTGGACCAGTTGTAAGTGGTATCGGTAAAATATCTAAAGGTATTGGCGGACTAATTAATATTGGAAGTAGTATAGGAGGTTTCTTTGGATTATTTGCAAAGGGTGCTGAAGTAGCAACAACTGCAACCGCAGCAGTTGGAGCGGCAGCTGAAGGAACTGCAATGGCAACTACTGGAGCAACTGTTGCTGCAAGTGGACTTGGTGCAACATTAGCTAGTGTTGCAGCACCAATTGCAATAGGGGTAGGAGCTGTAGCTGCTGTTGGATATGCTGGATATAAAACAGCACAATATTTAAATGAAAGTGCTACACCTGCAGTAGATTTATTTGCAGATAAAGCAATTTATAGTTCTACACAAGTTAGTGGAGCATACGGAAGTATGACAGCTAAAGTTCAAACAGATACTATAAAAATAAGTGATAGCACTAAAACTGCTGTTCAATCTTATTTAGATATGGATAAAAAAGCGAGTAGTTCATTAATGGATTTAAGAATTCATAGTGATACTTTTACTAAAAGTGCTAAAGATGCTGTATTGAAAAACTTCACTGAAATGAGTAAGAAATCAAGTAAATTATCTACTGAACAAAGACAAGCTATGACAGTTAACTTTAAAAAACTTGTTAGTGATACTGGTGTATTAACTAAGAAAAATAAAGATGAAATAATAAAACAATATACTGCTATGGTAAATGGAACTAAAGGACTTACTAAAAAACAGAAAGACCAAACTATAAAAGATTTTACAGATACTTTAAATAAAAGTACTGCTATAACTAAAAAACAATCAACAGATCTACAAAAGCTTTATAAAGACATGGGCGATAAAATAAAAAAAGGATTAGATCAGAAAAAGAATGATGAATTAAAAAGTCAAAAGGATTTCTTTGCAAAATCTAATGTTCTTACAACAAAAGAAGAAGCAGAAATATTGAAAAAAACTACTGATAGCTGGAATAAGAAAAAAGGTAATATAGATGATATTCAAACTCAAATTAATAGTATTATTCAAAATGCAGCTAATAAACATAGACAAATTACTGATGATGAAGCTAAAAAAATTGACAAACTTCAAAATGAAATGAAAGAAAATGCAGTTAAAACATTAAGTAAAAATGAAGTTGAATCTAAAGTTATACTTGAAAGAATGAAAGATCATGATGAAAATATAACTGCTGAAATGGCTTCAGAGAAAATAAAACAACTTAACAAATTAAGAGATGATTCTGTTCAGGCCGCAAATGATGAGTGTGATAAAAGATTAGCTGAAATAATTAGAATGAGAGATGAAAGTAAAGTTATAAGCAGTGAACAAGCTGAAAAACTTATAGCAGATGCAAAGAAACAAAAAGATGAAACTGTAAAAGCAGCTGAAGCAACAAGAAGAGAAGCAGTAGATAAAATAACATCTATGAATTCTAATATAAGTTCAGATGTAAATACTACAACTGGTGATGTAAAAAGCAATTGGGATAAGTTAAAGGATTGGTGGAATAGTTGGTGGCCACAACCTAAAACAACAACTGTAACTACTAGATATGTTACAGAAGGACATAAACCTGATGGCAACTGGACTGGAAACTCATATTTCAAAGGTGGATTAACTTATTTACATGAAAGAGGGGAAGAGTTATACGATTTACCTTCAGGAACTAGAATATATAATCATGAAATGAGTGAACAAATGGTTTTAGAAACTGCAAGAGAAACTGCAAGGGGAGTACTTGAATCAATGCTTAAAAACAGTGGTGGAAATGACGGTGATATAATAATACCTATTTCTATAGCAGGTGAAGAAATTGATAGAATAGTAGTTCCTAGAGTTTCAAATAAATTAGCTTTAAGTACTAAAAGGAGGAGATAATTTTGTTAATTAATAATATAGATATTAAAAAATTTAATGCACAAGTTTTAGAAGTAGATATACAAAATTCTACAGTTAAATGTCAAGATATTAATTTAATAAAATCATTTCCTATATTTTTAGATGACGAAGTAGGTCTTAATCCTATTGGTGTAACATTATTAGTAAATTCATTAGATAAAAAACAATACTTTATTGATAAAAGTAATCTATTAAAGTTAATGATAAAACCTTTTGAATTATATTTTAAAGATAGAGATTTAAGATTTCTATGTATATTAACTAATAATTCAGATAAAGCAAGCTTAAAACAAATAAGAGGTAAATTTAAATTAAACATTTATGGATATAATATAGGGAATATTCAAACAGAAAATTTAAATAGAGTTTCTAATAAAACTATAAATGTTTCAGGAAACTATAAAGTGCCAGCAATTGTTGAGATTATTCCAAGTGTAGATTTAATTGATTTAAATATACAAGGATTGGCCAATGATCCTATAATAATAAAGAATTTAAAAAAAGGAAAAAAGATAATATTAAATGGAGAAGAGGGAACTGTTTTAGAAGAAGGTATTAACAAGTTTTTAGATACTGACTTTTGGGAGTTTCCTTTTTTATTACCAGGACCTAATACAATAACATTTAGTAAAAATAATTGCGATATAGCAATAAAATATAAACCAAGATATATATAAGAAAGAAGGAATTTAAAATGTCAGAAAATCAAGATGTAACAAGTGTAATAGAAAAATCTTTAACTTTAACTGGAAATGTATCAGTAAAAGGACAACCAGTTTTAAATATGAATTGTTCTTTAAAAGAAAGTGGAGTTGCAAATATTCAAACTTATGTAACTAATCAAGAGTTATTTTTAGCAAACAGTCAATCAGTATCAGCAGAAGTAATAAAATTTAGAACAACAGCTACTGAAGAAGGGAAAAAATTAAATTGTTTTGTATTCTAGTTTAAGAGCTTACTTAATGTAAGCTCTTTTTATATTAAAAATAAAAGAAAGAAGGATTTTAAAATGGCAAAGTTAACAAATAAAGAAATAATAGAAAAAGTAGGAATGTTAGGAGAAATAAGTAATAGAAAGTTACCAGTTAAGGTTAGTTATGCAATAGGTAAAAATATTTCAAAAATAGAAAGTGAATTAAAGCACTACAATAAAGGAAGAGAAAAAATATTAGATGAATGTTGTCTAAAAGATGAAGATGGCAATCTTAAAATAGAAGATGGTAATTATTCTATAAATCCTGAAAAAATAGATAAATGGAATAAAGATATGAAGGATCTACAAGAGATTGTAGTTGAAATTGATGTTCATAAGTTTAAATTAGATTTATTAAATGGTTATGATATGACAGCAAATGAAATTATGTGTATTGATTTCATGTTAGAGGAATAATATTCGTACTTTGTATTGAAAATTTAAAATTTATCCTGGTATTTTTTAAAATGTTTATGGATAAAAAGCAATATAAACTTAACATTCTATAAAAGAAGGGAGGTTAATGTTTGTTACAATTATTCGATAAAAATAAAAATAAAATTGCTGGATTAATAGAATATAAAGATTTATGTATAGAAAGTGTATTAGAAAATGGAGATAAAACACTTTCTTTTTTATATTCTAAAAATTCTAAATACTACTTTGATATAGAAGAAGAAGGCTATATAAGAAATAAACAAAATGAATTTGTAATTAAAGAAAAGGATATTCAAGATAATTACACTACTTTTATATGTAAATTAAATATAGAAGAATTAGAAGGAAAAACCTTTGATAGATATGAAAGTATAGAACAAACTATAACTGCAGCTTTAAATCTTGCTATAGTTGGTACTGGCTGGACTGTAGCAGAAAATAATATAAAAAAGAAAAGAACAGTAAGAAAAACTAATTGCTCTAGTTGGGATATTATAAAAGAAATAAAATCAATATATAGAGTTGATATAACATTTAATACTTTAGAAAAGAAAATCGAAATATATGAACACCTTGGCCAAGATAAAGGAACTTATTTCATTGAAGATTTAAATTTAAAGTCATTACAAGTTCAAAGTAATTCATATTCTTATGTTACTAGGGTAATACCAGTTGGAAAAGATGGACTTACTATAGAATCTATAAACAACAATAAAAATTACGTAGAAAATTATCAATATTCTAATAAAGTTAAAACAATTTATTGGAATGATGATAGATATACTATTAAGGAAAGTTTACTTGAAGATGCAAAAGCCAAACTTAATGAATTAAGCAAACCTTATAGAGCTTATACTGCAAGTATTATTAATTTATCAAAATTGAATCCTAAATATAATATTTTAGATTATAAATTAGGTGATGATATAACTTTAATTTCAAAGAGAAATAAACTTAAAGAGAAACAAAGAATAATTAAAACAATAGAATATCCACAAGATCATAATAAAGATACAATAGAACTTGCTAATGCTACTTTAAAATTTGAAGATATACAAACTCAATTCCAAGATGCAGCTGATACTGTAGATAATATTACTTTAGATGATGGAACTTTAGATGGTGAAGCATTTGAAGATGGTGGAATAAGTAGTAATAAAATAGATAACTTTAAAGCTAATGTAATAGAAGCAGCTGAAATACATGTTATAAAAGGCAATATACAAAATTTAAATGCAGCAATATTAAAAGCTGGCCAAGCTATACTTACAAAAGCTGATATAACACAATTAAATTCAGTTAAAGCTGAAATTCAAACAGCACTTATTGGAAAAGCTAATGTAAATGAACTTAATGTAGCGGTAGAAAGAGTTGGAATTTTAGAAGGTAAAACACTTAGTGTAGAAAATCAACTTGCTGGAAATCTTACAGCAAAGAATTTCAAAGCTAATTCTATAACTGCAGGAAGTGGAATAATCGCAGAGGGTGCTATAGGATCAGCACAAATTAGCTCTTTAAGTGTAAATAAATTAGAAGCTGGAGAATTTATTACCAGTAAACATAAAATTGTCAGTGCAGATGGAACTATAGAAATTGTAGGTAATCAAATATTAGTTAATAGAAATAATCTTAATAGGGTTATTTTAGGAGAATATAGAAAACAAGATAATACAAGTGATTATGGACTACTCATAAGAGCAAAAGATG
>NZ_AVSV01000040.1 GCF_000498355.1 Clostridium sp. Ade.TY
GCCCTCAAGCGACTCGTTTATTTTATCACTTAGCTTTTAATATGTCAACCTTTTTTTAAAGTTGTTTTTCAAAAGTTTTTTGAAAACATATTTGCCTCAGCGACAAGAATTATATTATCATCATAAACAATCATTGTCAACATATTTTTTCATTTTTTATCAATTATTTTTTAGAATACATATAATAAATGTATAAATCTATTATATTGAGGTTTTTTAGATGAAAAATGCTGTATTAGACAAAATATTAATAAGCTCAAATTTATATAATTTTTTCTATAATCTATACTCTAATAAAATATTAGATACTATAATATGTAATGCTAGTTACTTAAAACTTATAAAAATAAAGCAAAAATATATTTCAACTTATAAACCTACTCTTTCTATCACTAATATTATTAACTATACCGGAATTAAAATATTTAATATAGAATATATAGACGAAGTAACTTGTTTAGTTAATTTTTATATTCAATTCAATATAAAAAAAGATGTAAAAATTAACTCAAAAACTTTTAAATCAGCATTGTTATGTAACTATTCTAATAAATGGTTAATATTTTGCATATATGATGAGCCGCTTATCGATAATATAGATAAATCAATTAGCAAAACATTAGACCTAAAAATTTCTCTTGACTCTTATATTAATTCATCTATAAAAAAATACGAGAACCTTATATTAAACCTATATACTTTACCTAAATTACAACCTAATATTATTCAAACTTCAGCTAATTTAAAAAAATCTTCTTATGATCCAAATAAAACTGTAAACTATGCTCAAAAGTATGCATTAACTTATAATAAAAAATATCAAAGTTTTGATGATAATGGTGGAGATTGTACAAACTTTGTATCTCAAGCTATTTACCATGGTGGTATTCCATCATCATCAACTTGGAAACCTTATAGAAATTCATGGGTTAGGGTTAATGAATTATACAATTATTTAATATATAACAACTTAGCTCATGAAACCAATATTTTATCTCCTGGGTCTATAATTCAATTTTTTCATCCTAATAGAAAAACATGGACACATTCTGGTATTATAACTTATACACTTAATAATGATTGTTTATATTGTTGCCATTCATACGATAAACTAAATTATCCTCTTTCTTATGTATATCCTGATATGTATCCTAAATTTAGAGTTTTATCAATTTAATAAAAAAGAAGTATGCATCTTTCTCGCATACTTCTCTTTAATTTATTTTTTTAATTTTAATTTGTCCAATATTATAAGTGCAGTATCTTCTATTGCCCTTTGCGTTACATCTATAGTATTACAACCTAATTTTCTAATTATACTATCAGCAAAATCAAACTCCTCTAAAATTCTAGCATCTCCTGCATATTCAACATCTGATGGAATTCTATGAAATTTATCTAATCTTTTCTTTCTTATTTCTATTAATTGAAGTGGATTAATTGTTAATCCAAATATTTTCTTTCTATCAATCTCATACAGTTCTTTAGGAACACCAACCTCAGGAACTAAAGGTATATTTATAGCTTTTATTCCTTTATTAGCTAAGTACATACACAAAGGTGTCTTTGATGTTCTTGATAACCCAACTAAAACTACATCTGCATTTTTTATTCCTCTATAGTCCTTACTATCATCATATTGCATAGCAAACTCCATAGCTTCTATCCTTTTAAAGTAATTTTCATCTGTTTCCCACATAGCCCCTGGATTATTATCTGGAAGTTTATTTAACTTAGATGATATTATGTTTAATATAGGTCCAAGAACATTTACTACAGGTATATTATTACTTATACATTTTTGAGTTAAATACTCTCTAACGTCTACAGTTATAATTGTTGATACTATTACTGCCTCATTACCACATTCTTTAACTGCTTCTATAACATCTTCTATATCATCTAAACTTTTTATATAAGGTATTCTTTCTACTGCAACATCTTTCCCAAATTGACTTGCTGCTGCAATAGCTACTTGATTTGAAGTTTCTCCAATTGAATCTGACACTGCAAATATCGTTAACATAACAAGTACCTCTCTTTATTAAAATTTATTTTTTAAATTCTCCCCTTTGAGTATATTATTACACATTTTTTTTAAATTTCTCAATAGTGAATTTTGTAATTATATGTTAAACTTAATTTTATAAATGAAATTTACAAAAAATGCTTTTTTACGGAGGTTTAAATGAATACAAAAAAAATATTATCAGTAGTAACACTTCCTTTAATGTGGTTAGCATATCTTTTATTTGAATTATTTACAGGAAGAATAAATGATTTAAACACTATAATTGGTAATTTATTTCTTATGATATTATTTGGTATTGTAGGATACTTTTTTTATAAATTTACACAAAAATATCCGTTAGGATTAAATAGTAAATCTATGCTTATTATCTTTTTCTTCCTTATGTTATTAGACCAAGGGACAAAACTAATAATAAAACTATTTTTCTTTAACTCATATTTTGAAATTTTTAATGGATTCTTATCTTTTAATCCACTTATAAATACAGAAGGCTCTTGGTTAAATGCAAGATTTGGAACATCAGTAAGCTTCTCAGCTTTAATATTTATAAACATAATTGCTTTAATATTATTTATAGAAATATATAGATATTACAAATCAAAAGGAAATCATGATATCTTTGCTGATTTATCAATATTATTTATAATATCAGGAGCTTTATGCTCATTAATAGATAAATTATTTTATGGTGGTAGTTTAGACTTTATAGGAATAAGTACTCTATTTGTTGCAGACTTTAAAGACATATATATAAATTTAGGAATTTTATTTCTGATTATATGTTTTTATAATAATGGCTTTTTTTCAAATAACGATGATGATTCAACGTTTAAGGATGATATTAAAAGTCTAAAAAGGTTTTTAAACTTTATAAAATCAGATTTTTTAAAAATCTTTTCTAAAAAGTAAAAGGAACTATTTAAAATAGTTCCTTTTTTTATTTCAATAATAATTGATTGTAAAATAAAAAAAGATTATGAAAGCATAATCTTTTTGAATATATAATGCTAAGCAAGTTCCTATTAGAGAATTACCTTAAGTAATTCTTGGTGGCTCACCCGGGAATCGAACCCGGGACACCATGATTAAAAGTCATGTGCTCTACCGACTGAGCTAGTGAACCATATATTTTAGAAAAATGAAATCCCATATTACTAAAACTAAATTATAAAAACTATACTAGCAAATATTAAATTACTAAAAGTAATTTTGGTGGCTCACCCGGGAATCGAACCCGGGACACCATGATTAAAAGTCATGTGCTCTACCGACTGAGCTAGTGAACCACACACTACCTGGCAACGTCCTACTCTCCCACACAGTCACCCGTGCAGTACCATTGGCGCTATAGAGCTTAACTTTCCTGTTCGGAATGGGAAGGAGTGTTTCCTCTATGCCATCATCACCAGATTAATTTGTAATGTGTTGTTGTGCCTCGTTTGGCGCCTCAACAATTACTTATTATATAGACATAAATACCTTTTGTCAACAACTTTCTTCATTTTTTTTAAAAACATCAATTAATATGCCTTTAGGCCCCATAAAACGGTACTTTACGCTTACTAAAATATCATTTAAATCTACTATTTTATATATTTTTTAAATGATATTTTTTATTTTCTTTAAAAAATTTTTTCAAACTTTTCTTTCTCAATCATAATTTAAATTACTATAAATTCAATAAAATCCAAATACTTTAAATTAGTATTTTCTTTAACTTCATAACTTTAAAAATTTTATCTTTTAATTTATAAAATAATTTCTCATTTAAAGATATTTATATATACAATTTTTTTATAATTTTTTTATTTCTAAATAAAATCTACATTAATATAATGTATTTTTTATACCAATTTGTTTCAACTATCATAATATATTTTTTTAATTCAAATACTTTGCATTATTACTACATTTTATATTGATAAAATTCCTAAGCTCTCTTATTTGTGTTAACCCTCCCCAATTATATACCTTTTTACTTACTACCATTAAAATTTCCATTTAATTTTTTAATCTAACATAATATTTTCTTATCTTGATTTATTATATATTCTTCAATCATCTTTTTATTCTTCTAATAGTATTAATACAAAATTCTCTAGCCACAAATATCTATCTCCTTATTTATATATTAAAATTTAAAATTTAAAAATCACGATACTTATTCTTAAGGAACCTTTAAATGCTTATTTTAAGTGTTATTTCAACAAACATATGTATTTTGACTATTCTAACAACCTTACATTCATAAAGCTATCTTAAATATCTTATCTATTTCATAACTCCATATTTTAATTAAAACCTATATTATATTTACAGTCTATTTTATGTTTTTTAAACTGTTTTTACCTAATTTAAAACAATCATTTTCTTATAAAAATTATCGTAAAAGTATTTTCATTTTAACAAAATAAAGTTTTTATTATACAACTAAATCATATATAAACGTAGTTTTAATTAAATAAAAAAAGATCTAGGAAATCCTAGATCTTTTGGTGCGCCATTAGGGAGTCGAACCCTAGACACCCTGATTAAGAGTCAGGTGCTCTACCAGCTGAGCTAATGGCACGTAAAAAAACCTGGCGACGTCCTACTCTCCCACACAGTCACCCGTGCAGTACCATCGGCGCTATAGAGCTTAACTTTCCTGTTCGGAATGGGAAGGAGTGTTTCCTCTATGCCATCATCACCAGATATCACATATTTTAAAGAGATTTGTTCTCTGAAAATTGCACACGATTTTTTGTTGATCGTTTTTTTATTGGTCAAGCCCTCGACCTATTAGTATCAGTCAGCTGAACATGTTACCATGCTTACACCCCTGACCTATCAACCTTGTGTTCTTCAAGGGGTCTTACTAGCTTACGCTATGGGAAATCTCATCTTG
>NZ_AVSV01000041.1 GCF_000498355.1 Clostridium sp. Ade.TY
CTCGTCGCCCTCAAGCGACTTAATCAGTTTAACATCTGTATCGAACTTTGTCAACAGTTTTTTTATTTTTTTAATTAAACTGTTTTATCTTGCGATATTTCGTTCGGCACATCCGATGTATGTAATTATATATACTTTTTTGACAGATTTTATTAATATTAATTTCAAAAATACAAGTTATCATTACTATTTTAAAATTTTCTCCTTTTTTCTTTGTTTTTCTTATATTGATATACTAGGATAAGTTTGCTATAAATATACGCATTTATACAATTCATTTTTAAGTTTTGCATAGTTTTATCCCAATAATTATGTATTTTTAAACTGTTTAAATACTTATTACTTAACTTACCTCTTTGGATATACTCTAAATTAGATCTTAACTATAATTATAAACTTTAATTTACTTCTCCCATTACATATATAATATTACTCCCCCTCTTACATATCTATTTGTAGTAATAGTTATCTCATATCTCTTTTTTTATATATGTAAGCTCACTACTTTTATTATTTATATTATAGCTTTTAAAATTACTATCTTTCCTTTTATATATAGAATTACTATCCTATATATAAATTTTAAACTGAACTAACTAACCAAATCTCATAAATTAGTTAAGTACAAAAATATTCCTCTTCAAAAGAATCTCTTATTTAAATACTAAACCCCCTTTAAAGTTCATTATAAAAGTTCATTATAAAAATTTATTTTATTAAAATAAAACTTTATGCTACTCTTTATATCAATCTTATGTATACAACTTAAATAATTAAAGTTTTATATAACTTAACTCTTACTTATATAAAAAATTACTCATCTCTTTAATATTGGGTAAAACTTTATATAGGTTAAAAGACAAATCAATTGCAAAAAATATATTATATTTTGATTTTTAGAAATTTATTAATTGCTTCTATTAATTAATATTATTATCTCATAGTTGTTAATTGATATTATTGTTTCATAACTTATAATAAATATACTTAAATTTAATATTTTTTATATTAACCAATATATATCTACATATTAATAAAAAGATATATTAGATTTATAAATCAATTTTGTATATGCTAAATTATTTGTATATATTTTAAAATCTCCTTTTATTATTGAAATTGGCTATAAGTATATTTTCATTTTAATAAAAGGAGATTTTTGCTATACCAATAAAACTCATCTCTAAGAATATTATCAACGCTTTACCCTTAATCTATAGTTTTTACTATATTAATTATTCTCTGAAATAACTTAAATAACAATTAGTTTTCATTAACTAAAAAGAACGCTTCCTTTACAAAGAAACGTTCTACTTTAACATTCTATATATCCTTGAACCCAAACCTACAATATATTTATATCATTACTAAACTCTTTTAAAGAAAAATGTCCCTTTAAAATTAGTTTAACTACTAAAAGTTTAGTTTGTTTATCAAATGAACATCTTAACATAACCTAGCTTCTAGCTTTCTATTATCTTTGTGTCCAGTTCTATTATACCAAGTACAAAATCCTTTAATATTAATTCTTCTTAAATATGGATTTTACTCCTCGTTTAACAACATCAAAAAAACTTAATGACTTAACTATATGATTTGGATCAACATAGTTTCTAATAGTACGAAGTACCTTCTTTGTTTCTTTAGATGAAAAAGAATATGTACCATTTTTCTTAGTTTGAATTGCATACCTTGGAATCCACTTTCCATTTAATATTACAGATACAATAACATAATCAATTTCGTTCCAAGGAATTTGAATGAATTTCCCAACATCTCTAGAATTGTAAAATTCAAAACCTTTGTCACCAATCATTATTTTTCCATAATCAGTAAGTCCTGTGAAAGCTGTCGCATCAACTACTAGATCTACCTTTGTATTAAGTGATTCAACCATACGTTCTACCTCTTTTCTACTTAGTATATATATTTATTTTCATTTAAATATTTCTTAAAAGAATTCAAAAGCCATTGGCCCAAAACCAAATAACTAAAATTATTATGCTCATTAAATTTAATTTCAAATTTTTATAATTCCTTATTAAACCTTAAAAATTTAAATATTTATTCTTCTATTCCATAATATCATAAAATTTATTTTTCTAACTCTACTTTAACTTATTTTATGTTAAAAAAAGCCCAGGTTAAGTAAAATATTATACTAACCCAGGCTGATTTAAAAATATTACATTAAACCTATTAAGTGTAATACAATACCAATTATAAATAAAGCAAGAATAATTACAATTGGTGATACTTTCTTCTTAAGTAACCACATACAAAGAAGTGTTAATAATAATCCTGCAAGTCCAGGAATTAATGAATCCAAGTTACCTTGTAATGTTGTAACCTTCTCAGGAGTTAGTGATAACCCAGCTGATTGTTGGATTAATGCTTGTTTAACACCCTCTGCTCCAGCAGGAAGGTTAACCCAATCAATGAAAGCACCTTTGCTTAATTGAACAGATGATATTACTGGTGTAAACTTAATAGATACCCATCTATTAACCAATGATCCTAAGATGAACATACCAAGTATTGATGCTCCCTTAGTGATTTCTTGTAATAAGTTACCAGATAAATCTTCTGTAATACGAGAACCTGCTTTGTAACCAAGTTCTTGTGTATACCAAGTAAATGCCATACGTATAATATTCCAAGCAAAGAAGAATATTATAGGTCCAAGAATGTTACCAGCCATAGCAAGTGAAGCACCTAATGCTCCTAATATTGGTCTAACAGTAAACCAGAAAACTGGATCTCCGATACCTGCTAAAGGTCCCATCATACCAACTTTAACACCTTGAATAGTTACATCATCTACAGGTGATCCATTTGCACGATCCTCTTCTAATGCTAATGTTACCCCAATAATAGGTGAAGCTACATATGGGTGAGTATTAAAGAATTCTAAATGACGTGTTAATGCCGCTGCTCTATCTTCTTTAGTTTTATATAATTTTTTAATTGCGGGAATTAATGAAAATGCCCAACCACCGTTTTGCATTCTTTCATAGTTCCAAGATCCTTGAATGAAAGTTGAACGCCACCAAATAGAAAGACGATCTTTTTTTGTTAACTTTAATTTTTTTTCCATTTTCGTCTTCTCTCCCTTCTTAATAGTTATCGATAATATCGCCTATTGGATCTCCAGTATTTGATCCACCATTACCTGAACCGCCTTTTTTGCTAAGTGCTAAGTAAATAAGAGCTATAGATACACCGATTGCACCTAATCCCATAAGTGTAATTTGAGGAATAGTTGCTAATACAAAACCAATTGCGAAGAATGGCCATACTTCTTTTGTTGCCATCATATTGATTACCATTGCGTAACCAACAGCTACAACCATACCACCACCTACTGCTAAACCGTCTGTTAACCAAGCTGGCATAGCATTAAGTAATGCGCTAATAGGACCAGAACCAATTAATAAGATTAATGCTGCTGGAAGAGCTATACGTACACCTTGCATACAAATAGCAATAATTTGCCACATTTCAACTTTTCTAATATTTCCTTCTTTTGCAGCCGCATCCATAAAGTGTACGAATGCAGTAGCAATTGTACGACAAATGATTGTTAATAATAATCCTGCAACTGCTAAAGGAATTGCTATAGCAATAGCTGAATCAACACCTGCTCTACCTTGACCACCAAGAACTAGAATAATCGCAGCTGCAACAGATGCTAATGCTGCATCAGGTGCTACTGCTGCACCGATATTTGCCCATCCTAAGGCAATCATTTGAAGACTACCACCTAAGATTAGACATGGTATTAAGTTACCTGTAACTAATCCGATTAAAGTACATGCAACTAGAGGTTGATGAAATTGGAATTCATCCAGGATGCCCCCCATCCCAGCTAAAAATGCAATAATAATAACTAATATTATTTGAACTATATTTAGATCCACTATGTTAATCCTCCTTTTTCTATTAAAATAATATTTATTATTTTAATTTATTTAATTCCTCTTGTGCTTTTTTAAGAATTTCGTCCATATTTCCTTTTGAATCATTTGGAACTTTACGAACGTCAAATTTTAATCCAGCTTTTTTAAGTTTTTCAAAAGTATCAATATCTTCTTGACTGAAAGCAAGAACCTTATTTGGTTGAACTTTACCTGCAGAGTGAGCCATAGATCCAACATTAACAGTTTTTAGAGGTACTCCTCCTTCTACTGCTCTAAGTAAATCTTCTGGGTTTTCAAAAAGAAGCATTGCACGTTGTCCTCCAAAATGTTGATCATCCTTTGCAAGCTTAATCATTTGGTCTATTGGAACAACATGAGCTTTAACTCCTGGAGGAGCAGCTTGTTGAATTAACTTCTTACGAAGTTCATCTCTAGCTACCGCATCTGATACAACAATAATTCTTGTTGGTTGCGTAGTTTTTGTCCAAGCAGTTGCTACTTGACCATGAAGTAAACGAGAATCAATACGAGCTAAAACATATTCGAATGATCCTGGTGCACCTGCGTTAGACTGATTAGCAGAACCTGCAGTTGATTTATCATCATCATTAGCTGGTTCTAAAGCTTCTGGCTTAACTTTAACTCCTTCTTTAGCTGATCCTATAATACTAGCCGCGATTTCTTGTGCGGATTCCATTGAAAGACGTGCACCATAAGCTTCAATTACCATTGGTAGATTCATACCAGCAACAATTGCCCATTTGTCTTTATGTTCTTCAAATAAACTATTTGCTTGGTTGAATGGTGTACCACCCCAAAGGTCAACTAAGAATAAAACCTCATCTTGGTTGTCAAAGGATGCAATTGCATCTTTCATTTTTGCTTTAATATCATCAGGTCCTTCACTAGGCATTAGTGTAACAGCTTGCACGTTTTCTTGTTCTCCAAAAATCATTGAACCAGATTGCAAGATGCCTTTAGCAAAATCTCCGTGACTAGCAAGAATAATTCCTACCATTATATATACCTCCTATTTTTTATTTGTTACTATAAATTTTATAAATAAGTTCTAAAAAACTGTAACCAAATTTAATTATTATAATTTTTTCTCTGAATGAACTTTTTAATACTTTATTATGTACACTTATATATTAGCAAGTGTTGTGCCAATAAAATGTATTAAGAATCATTAAATCACCTAAAGCTATGTGATTCAATGATTTAAGCTTTAATTTTAGCTATTGAAATCTTTTTCTTTAATACACTTTAATTATTTTTTGATACTATTTTATTTTAGTTTTAAGTTATTTTGATATACTTATTTAAATATTTTATACTCATAACAAATTTCTCTCTCTTTCAACATAATATTCAATGTATATTTCAATATATTATTTCCATTATAGATAATTTTTAATATAGTTTTATTTAATCTATTTATGTAATTTTACATATTAAAACATGCTTAGTAATTGCTTTTTCAACAGTACAGCTTATATAACCAATTAATTTAATATTTTAAATATTATTACATTAACATTTAAATTTTCTTATAATACACTTATATTTCTAATTAATACACTTGTATTTTTATTAGTATTGAAACTATCAAATATATCATTTTAAAAAGCTTAACATATAATTGTATTAATGCAGTTTCTTAAAAAAATATTTAATAAGTGTTTATTTATAAGGATTTCTAACATTTTTAATAAAAGTATCTGGAATCATATGTACATAAAATTTAAAAATCTATATACTGTATTCCTTAAAAGTTTAAGAGTATTACTTTTAATTTAGTATTTCATCTAAGTACTTATATATAAGAAGACTAAAGAATATATCAAAAGTATAATAACCCAATACATCTTTTCCTTTAAAACAATTAAACTTTGAACTAATTGATAAGTTTTGGTTATAATATTGATTATTAAAATAATTTAAGGAGAATATTAATATGGATAACTTTAAAGAAATTCAACCAAGTGAACTAAACGAAAGTCCTTTTAAACTTATAGGTGAGGATTGGATGCTAATTACAGCAGAAAAAAATAATAAAATTAATACAATGACAGCTTCATGGGGTGGCCTTGGAGTTATGTGGGGTAAAAATGTTACTTATATAGTCGTAAGACCAAATCGTTATACAAAAGAATTTATAGATAACTCAGATACTTTCTCACTAACTTTTTTTGATACTAACTTTAAAAAACAATTAGGTTATTTAGGAAGTGTATCTGGTAGAGATGAGGATAAGATTTCTAAATCTAATTTAACTGTTTCTCATATAGATAATACACCATATTTTGAAGAAGGAAAGCTTGTCATGGTATGTAAGAAATTATACTCTCAACCTTTAAAACCTGAATTCTTCTTAGAAAATGGAATTGATGAAAGATGGTACCCTCAAAAGGATTACCATGAATTATATATATCTGAGATTAAAAAAATTATTTCAAAATAAATTTATTATTAAAAGTTATTTAGTTTAAAATTAATCTTATAAAAAAACACCTAATTAAGAATATTAAATTCCATTAGGTGTTTTTTATAATTTTAAATTATATACGATACAGTCTTTAAATTATAAACTAATAAATTACTTTTATTATTATAATTTATTAAAAACTATCCTTAACTTAAATTATTTTCTATATTTAAATTATTTAGTTTCTTCTATCAATTTATTTAATTTATTTTGAACTAACCACAACTTTTTTTGTTGTCTATTGTAAGCTACTACTTTCTTTCTATTGTTTTTATTTTCTTCTATTAAATCGATATATTTCTCATCTGCAATTTTAAATGCATCTTTAATTGTTAAAAGCTCTTCTCTTGTAAACATAAATGCTTCCTCCAAACTTATTAAAAACTTCTTTTGATATTATATCATATAATAGTAGCTCATTTTTATTAGTTAAACATATTATTTTTTTATAAATTAAGATTCTTGTAAAAATGGCATTTCCTCTTCTTCATCACCATAATACATGTCTTCATCAAGTGCATTTTCTTTTTTGCTTACTATTAAAGTGCATATACAATCACCAATAACATTTACAGTAGTTCTGCACATATCAAGTATTCTATCTACACCCATTATTAAACCTATTCCTTCTATAGGTAATCCTACAGAATTTAATACCATAGAAAGCATAACTAATCCAACTCCAGGTACAGCTGCCGTTCCAACTGATGCTAATGTTGCTGTTATTATTACTGTTATTATTGAATTTATACTTAACTCTATTCCATAAATTTGTGCAATAAATACTGTTGCAACTCCTTGCATTATAGCTGTTCCATCCATATTTATAGTTGCACCTAAAGGTAATGTGAATGAAGATACTTTATTATGAACGCCTAAGCTCTTCATAGTTTTCATTGTTGCTGGAAGTGCAGCACTACTTGATGCAGTTGAAAAAGTTATTGCTGCAAAATCTGCTATTTTCTTAAAAAATGGTTTTACACTAAGTCCTGTAAATACTTTTAGAGATAGACTATAAACTACACAAGCATGTATAGCCAATGCCAACATTATTACAAACATATACTTTATTAAAGAACCAAATGCATCAAACCCTGTTGTTGCAAAAGTCTCTGCTATTAATGCAAATATACCAAATGGTGCAAAATTCATTATTATATTAACCATTTTTAAACATATTTCATTTAAGCCTAACATTACATCTTTTACAGGCTTTGCTTTTTCCCCTAATATACTTATAGTTGCTCCAAATAGAACTGAGAAAAATATAACTTGTAACATTTCTCCTTCAACCATAGATTTTATAGGATTTGTTGGAATTATATTTAGAATTACATCAGATAAAGGCTTAGTTTGCCCTATTTCTGGTTGTTGAACAATTACGTTAGACATATCAAGCCCTGATCCAGGCTTTATTATAAGAGCTAACCCAATAGCTATAGATATTGCTATTGCTGTTGTAGATAAGTAAAAAATTAAAGTTCTGCCACCAATTCTTCCTAAACTTTTTATATTGCTTAAAGATGCTACTCCACATGTTATTGAAGCAAATACTAAAGGTACAACAAGCATTTTTATTGCACTTATGAACCCTTTACCTAGTATTTTTATTATCCCATTTAAAAATATTGTATCTTTAATAAATCCATTTGGTAATAGTTTTATTAAAAATCCAAATACAGCCCCAATTGCTAAAGCGATAAAAATCTTTGTAGTAAGTCCTACTTTTTTCTTCATAAACGCGCCCCCTTGTTTATTTAATTGTTTTATAAAAATATAATTCTTTTAAAAATTTAGTTTTAAGTAAATTTGCCCCATTAAAAGAATTATATAAAAATAGCTTTTACAAAAATAACCACTTATATAATATATTATATCACAAATGAATGTATTTGTTTCCTAAAATTCATTTTTTATTTTTATTTTTTATTTTTTCTTATAAAATCCTTTATTTATGTAATATATAATTATAATTTCTCTGAATAATGAATAATTAAAAAATAATTTATTCATTTTGTATATCTAACATTAAATAACCTTATATTTCTTCATATAATTTCTTTCATTTCTTCATAACATAACAATGAAAGAGGTGATATTTTATGAATAGTAAGCATAAGAGAGAATACACTAAAGAAAATTATTTATCTAATGGTCACAAAACTCAAAATCAATGGTCAAGAAACAGATATACTACTACAACTAAAGAGCCTGGAACAAATGAAAGTGGTATAGAAGCCAAAAAGAATGGATTCTAAAAAAAGAAGATGTCTCAAAATTTATTTTGAGACATCTTCTTTATAAAAATACTATTTAATTATTAATCTCATCACTTTTAACTTCTTTTACATACTTCCATGTTTTTCCCTTATCTTTAGATTCATAAAGAGCTTTACAATTTCCATTGTAATCTCCATCAGAGCCTTGACCGACAAGCATATTTAATACTCCATCTTTCTCATACGGCATACCTGGAAGATCAAAGGGACTTATATATTCGCCATTATCTAACTTAACTTTATGATTTGCATAACTTACTTTTTTAAAAGTTTTTCCACCATCGTCTGTTCTGTATAAATCACCACTAGCTCCAGCACTAATTGATAATGCAACAAACCCAAGCTTATCATTTATAAAAGTCACTCCAGCTGCACCACCAAGCATTCCATTAAAAGGGTCTGTATTTATTAACTTCCAGGACTTACCTCCATCTGTAGTTTTACTTAATGAATATGACCTACTTCCTAATGCTGCTCCTGTAACATCCAATCTATATCCCACCTCTTTTGATGCATAAAATTGCTCATTATTATTTTCTGGCTTTGGATTATCCTCTGAAGGACTATATTTTACTGTATTATCATTTTCATCTTTTGGAGGAGTTTTTGATTTGCTCCACTCTGCATCACAGATTAAATTATATCTAATTGGAGTAATTTCTTTTTCTTTTCCTGGAACAAATATTGATACTGTATATCCTATTATCTCAGAATTTGCCTCATCTACTTTTCTTTCAGCATGATCTTTATAAACATCTACAATTCCATCAGTATTATATCCCCAATTTCTTTTACCATAATAAACTAATCCATAATTTTCAGAGTTCCAATTTTGAACTGTTTTTTGAAGTGGAATAGCTTTAATTGTTTCAATTAATGGCTCTATAAGTTTATCATCATTATAATCACCATTTGAGTTACCTCTAAGTATTACATTAATTTTATTTGATTTATTTTCATCATAACTTATTAAATAAGTTTCTTCTTTTTTAGAATCATTTTCTCCATAAATAAATGTATCAAATGATGTTATTGTTCCATCTTTTTTAAAATTAAGTGTAAATCCATCTGTCATGTATAATTTCTTTGATAAATTGAATTTTTTATTTATATCTTCAAAGATACCCTGTACACCATCTTTATATATGTTATTGTGAGTAAACTTTACTGTTTTATGATTTCTAAACTCCTCTATAACCCAAGCAAGCTTTCCACCATAATTTGTTGCACTCTTATAAATATTAAATCCATAAAATAAAGTTATAAAAACCACAATTATTATCGAAATATATTTCCAAAGTTTTATATTATTTAGTTTTTTAAATTTATAATCTTTATTTCTTATAGCCATTGTTATAACAACTATAATCATAGGAAAAAGAAATATAGTAGCTAAAAATAAAATAAAAATATTATTCTTTTCTCTTCCATACCTACATACAGAAGATAATTCATAAAGAAAAATCCAATAAATAATTAATAGTATTGGATTTGTCATTAACGATATAACTATTCTCTTTACCTTTTCTCTAAACAACTTTAATCCCCCCACCTTAAAATATTCTTATATATAAGTTTATCTTATTTTTATAAATCTTTGTAATAAAGTTTTTATTTCTGTCTATAAAATTACACTAAACGTATATTAAGATGAATTAATAAGTATAAAATAAAACCATAAAGTACAAAAGTACTTTATGGTTTTATTACTTATGATACGGTTCTCCGTATAATTATCAAGTGAGATTTTTATAATTTTTTTATATAAAACTTCAACCTATAACAATTTAAACATATATAATACTATCTAATAAATATTAAGTGTCTTTACTTGAAAGTCCTCTTGGCCATGAAAGCAATTTATTCTTATCTATTCTTAAATTTTTTTCATTTGCAAAATTTATATTACAAAAATAATTATGGTAATTAGCTATCCATACAAATTTATCCCAAACTCTGATATTCTCTTTATTTAATTCTAACATCTCTTCTATTTTAACCTTATGTTTAAAAAGTAACTTTATCTGCATTTTTTCAAATTCATATTTATTGTTACATTCAGTATAATATTTAAATATTGTATTTAGATAATTTAAAAACCATTGTCCATCATTATCTATTAATATCTTATTTCGTTGTGGTGCTATATCATAATTATTTATATATCTTCTCAATTTACTTACTGTTTTGCTATCTAATACAATTCTTGGATAACATGCTAAATTACTTTCAACATAATGTGCATCTAAAAGAGCAGGCCCAAAAACTATATCTTCGTTAATATAAAAATCACCTACACTAACTCCACCTCTAACAAAAAAACCTTCTAAAGCTAAATTAAACTGATATTCTGACACATTATCTAATATTTCATTTAACGCTTCTTCTCCATCATCTTTTATAGGATATCCTACAATCATATTATCAGTATATATTTTTATTTTCCCTTGACTATATTTATTTTTAATTATACATTGTTTATTCTTATTTATAAGAAAATTGATTTCTTTAAGTAAATCATTTCCGTATTTATTGTTGCATGACTCTATTATCATCTGTGAAAAACCCAACATGTCTATAGTACACACCATAGAGTTAACAAGCATTGGATTATTTTCATTATACTTCTGCATACTTCTCTTCCCCCATCTAATGACTATATTTTAATATTTATTTTATTATAATAAAAAAAGGCTGTAGTTTAAACTACAACCTTTAACAATCTAAAATTATCTTCTATTTTGTTCTTTCTTAGCTCTTCTACAAGATATACATCTTGTTGGCTCATTGTCAAATCCTTTTTCTTTGTAGAATTCTTGTTCTCCTACTGAAAATACGAATTCACTTCCACAATCTCTACACTTTAATGTTTTATCTGTCATAAACATTCCTCCTAAAATTAAAGATTCTAAATTGATATAATAATCTCTAATCTTTGAGAAACTATTTACCTAAATGAAACTTTTTTGTTAGCATTTTGCTACTAGTTTAGTATAACATAGTATTTAATCAATTACAACCTTTTTTATTTATTTTTTAAAATAATTGGAAATTTATACATTTTTTCTATATAGCAATTTCCAAATTAATTGTATCTATAATAATATCTTTTAATATAAAAGACTAAGGAGCAGCCTTCTTTGACTCTCCTTCTTCATTATTCAGATATTCAATTATATCTCCATTTATTTTTAGTTTTATTGACTCTATTTCTTTATCTTTACCTTTACCTATTGTTATCTCTGATATTAGCATATGAAGTAACATCTTTTGCTTTTAACTCTTAACATGTGAAGAATACTATCAATATGTTCTGAAATTAAGTCATCAAGAAATGTAAAATAATAGGATTTATTTGCTATATGATCAAATTTTATATATTAATATTTAAAAAAAATTATAAATATTAAGCTAAATATTTTTTATTAATTTCTATATAAAATTAAAAACCCTCGACAACACATTTCTGAATTGTCGAGGATTTCATGGTTGAGGCGAATCATCATTAACTTCTCACCCAAATCTAATACCAATTAAAGTAAAAATCTCATTTATTTATGGTAAGGTTCATTCTTCATTATCCTAAATGCTCTATATACTTGTTCTAAAAGCATAACTCTAAAAAGCTGATGTGGAAAAGTCATCTTAGAAAAACACAACTTATAATCTGCCCTTCTTCTCACTTCATCAGAAAGGCCAAGGCTTCCACCAATTACAAAAACTATATTTGAGTTTCCAGTAACTCCACACCTTTCTATAAAACTTGAAAACTGTTCTGATGTAATTTCTTTACCTTGCAAATCCATAGCTACAACGTAGGAAGTATCCTTTATTTTTGAAAGTATTAATCTACCTTCCTTTTCCTTTATTTGAAGTTCTTCCTTTTCTGATGCATTATCAGGAGTTTTTTCATCCGGAAGCTCTATTATATCAAGCTTACAGTATCTTCCCAGTCTCTTTGAATATTCATCAATAGCTTGTTTTAAATATTTTTCTTTTAATTTACCTACGGTAACTAATGTTATGTTCATTTTTCCTCCTAAGCTAAACATTTTTAAAATTATGTAATAATGTTCTAACTAAAATCATATAATTATAATAGTTAGATGCACTAGTTATTTAATTTTATTTTGAAAGTATCTCCTTGCGTTCAAAACCTTAAGTATAGTTATACTTTTTCTAACTAGTGCATATGTTTTTTAATATCCTAAATTTTCATTTAAAAATATTATATGCATTCTATCTTTTCTATTTTGTCTTTTTATTAAAGTATATTCATTACATATTCTATCTTTACTTTTACAATCCATACAATATCCTACTTTTGAACATGGTGTTTCTTTATTCAATCTTTTTGCATTTATTGGTGCTGCACATTCCCTATTTCTTTTTATTGCTTCTTCAACATCTTTTACTATCTTATTTACTCCACAAATGACTATAACTTTTTCTGGTCCATAAAGCATTGCTGCAACTCTATTACCATTTCCATCCACATTATAAAGTTCTCCATTTTCAGTAACAGCATTACTACTAGTAAAATATGCATCAGCAAAGAATGATTCTTTAAACATATTTACAACTTCTTCTCTTGTAATACCTTCTTTATATCTATCTAAAAACTTGTATCTTCCACTTCTTAAATGTTCCATTACTCCAGCCTCAAAAAGCGTCATTGAGCCACCACATGAAACTAATGAATCTTCACTTACTATTTCTTCTATAAGCTTTATAAGTTCATCTCTACCTTTTACATAATATCCATTCATATTATTTTTATTTATAGCTTCAACAGTTCTAGCTATTTTTTGTTCATTTGACCATAAAACATTTTTATCCATAATACAAAACCTCCTAAATATTCTATATAAAGATAAAGAAAGTATAACTTTATATACTTCCCTAAATATTAATAAAAGCTCATAAAAATCTTATGAGCTTTTAAAAGTCTAAATTATTTTCCACAACATTTCTTATATTTTTTTCCGCTTCCACATGGACATGGATCGTTTCTTCCGATCTTTTCTTCATTTCTTACTGTCTTTGAATCATTATATGATTTTTTAATTTCTTTTCTCTTCTCTTCTGAGAAAATTCCATCCCATTGTGGTAAGTTAAATAAGTAATCTGCCTTTGCATCTAGCATATTGAAATATAATTTTTCAAAATCTATATCTAATACTAATTCTGTATTTCCGTCTATAGTCTCTAAATCATATGGTGCTTTTAAGCTATCATTTATTCCATCAACAAATCCCATTACAAACTCTTCAGTTGTATTTTGTTCGTCAGCTAATTTCTTTATTGTTGTCTTTTTAACTTCTTTGTGATTTGATAATAAATCTTTATAGATGCTTGTTTCTATTTTACCATACTCTTCCCAAAAAGCCTTTTCACCTTTTGTCTTTACATATTCAACAACCATATCAGTCCAATTTTTGTATAAACTCATCTCATTCTCCCTCTTTCATTTTTATTATAAGTTAATTAATGAGCTAGGTTCATGTCTACTAGCCATTGAAATTTTAACATCCAAACCTTCTTCAATACCTTTTTCAGCTAAAGAAGTTAAAACTGTTTGATAAGCTAAATCTGGATGATTATTTGTACCACTTAAGTGACCTAATATTATTTTTTTATCATTACCATGCTTTATAATTTCAGCAATGGCTTCTCCACAATCATCATTTGATAAATGTCCTATTTCACTTAATATTCTTCTCTTAAGATTATAAGGATAAGGCCCAAATTTAAGCATACTAACATCATGATTACATTCTAAAAGTATAACATTAGAATCCTTTATGTTATCTCTTATTTCTTCAGTAAATGTACCAAAGTCAGTTGCTATACTTATTAAATTATCTTTTGATTTAATTGTATATCCAACTGGAGAAATGGCATCATGAGGTATTATAAATGATTTAATTTCTAAATCATTTATAGTCACCGTACTTCTTCTGTCCATTATTTTAATATTATGCTCTTTTATTTTGCCAATTGATCCTTTCATGGCTTCCCATGTCTTATCATTTGCATATATAGGTATATCGTATTTCCTTGATAAAACTCCAACACCTTTTACATGGTCTGAGTGTTCATGTGTTACAAAAATACCATTTATCTCTCTTGGGTTTTGATCTATCTTTGCTAATGCCTCATCAATTTTCTTACCTGGCATTCCAGCATCAATTAATATCTTTGTATTATCGTTACCTACAAAAATACTATTTCCACTGCTTCCACTATAAAGCGAACAAAATTTCATTATATCCCTTCGCCCCCAATTATTCTTCTACATCAACTCTTGTTATTTCTGCACCTAAACTTCTGAATTTATCTTCTATGTGAGGATATCCTCTATCTATATGTTCTATGCTTGTTATTTCAGTTGCTCCATCAGCTATAAGTCCAGCTATAACCATTGCAGCTCCAGCTCTTAAGTCTGTTGCTTTTACAACTGCTCCAGTAAGTTTTTCAACTCCGTCTATTATAGCTACTCTTCCTTCAACCTTTATGTTTGCACCCATTTTCTTAAGTTCATCAATGTGCTTATGTCTGCTTTCCCATATTGATTCAGTTATTAAACTTCTTCCTGGTACTATGCTTAATAAAGTTGACATTGGTTGTTGAATATCTGTTGGAAATCCTGGATATGGAGCTGTCTTAACATTTACTCCTTTTAACTTTCCAGAACATGTAATTCTTACAGAATCGTCTCCTTCTTCAACTTTAGCTCCCATTTCATTAAGTTTAGCTGTTATTGACTCTAAGTGTTTTGGTATAACGTTCTTTATAGTTACATCACCTTTAGTTGCAGCTGCAGCTATCATGAATGTACCTGCTTCTATTTGATCTGGTATTACGCTATATGCACAACCCTTGAACTTTTCTACACCTTGAATTCTTATTATGTCAGTTCCTGCTCCCTTAATGTTTGCTCCCATTGAGTTTAAGAAATTAGCAACATCAACTACATGTGGCTCTTTGGCAACATTTTCTAGAGTAGTTACTCCTTCAGCTCCTGTAGCTGCTATCATAACATTTATAGTTGCTCCAACAGAAACAACATCAAAGAAAATATTTGTTCCAATTAGTCTATCAGCCTTAACTTTTACAGCACCGTGTTCTATAGTAACATCTGCACCTAGAGCTTCAAATCCTTTAATGTGTTGGTCTATAGGTCTAACTCCTATAGGGCAACCCCCTGGAAGTTCAACTCTTGCTTCTTTAAATCTAGCTAAAAGTGCTCCAATAAAATAGTATGATGCTCTCATTCTTCTAACATCTTCAGTACAAGCGTCATAATTATTAACTTCTGTACTATCTATTTCTAAAGTATTATTATCAATCTTTTTAACTTTACATCCTAAACTTACAAGTATTCTTTCTAAACAATGCACATCTTCAATATCTGGTATGTTATCAATAACACACTTTGATTCGCTAGCAATTACTGCTGCTGGTAATATTGCAACTGCTGCATTTTTAGCTCCGTTTATATCAACTGACCCAACTAGAGGTCTTCCTCCATTTATAACTAACTTTTCCATCCAATTCACCCTTATTTTTAGATTCTATATACTTAAAATTCCCAAAATCATATTATTTATCCAAAAAAATATCTATTAGACATTATAATCCTATTATCATTTTTTATAGTTCGTTTATCATTATAACACAAAGTTGAATTATTGAAATATTTTTTTTACAAAAAATAAGATAGATAAAAGGTTTGTAGGCTTTTATCTATCTCATTTGGAATATTATGTTATTTTAATTCAAATGAATTACAATCTGTACATTCAATTGTTTTTGCTTCATGACCATGTTTACTAACCATAATTGAATCTAAAGTACAGTATTGGTCTTCCTTACAATGATGTTTACATTCATTAACTGAGCATTTAATGCTTGAATTATGATTCATAATATATCCCTCCTATTTTTCAAATTACACAAATAGTATTTGTATCTCATCCTTATTTATTCCTTTTAGTTTTTTTCTTTAAAGTATTATGTTATAATTTATAGAAAAGTTTGGTTATTGAAACCAAAGAATATATTGTGCGAGGTAAGATATGAGATATTATATTGTTGCATTATTTGATGCTCCTTCATACGAATTTATAAGTCCTATTCAGAGAACATTATCAAAAAGATTTAGAGCAAATAGGAATTCACCAGCGCCATATATAGCACTAGAAGTTCTAGATAATCCTAATATTGAGAAGTTAGCTCCAATAATAGAAAAAGTATTAAAACCTTACAAAAAATTCAAGATAGAACTTTCTGATGAGTTTGCTATAAACGAAAACTTAAAGACAATAAATATAAATTTAAATGGAGTTGGATATATTAAAAAAATTGAAAGATGTTTAAAAGATACTTTAAAACTTCATGGATTTAATGTTAGAGAGGGAAATATGGATAAATTATCTGTTTCTTTAGCTAATCTAAATTATATTCCAAAGGATAATAAAAAGAATTCTTTTGATCTTCAATCTACTATAAACACGAATTTAGAAAATCAAACTCTAAAAATAGATAAGTTTGAATTATGGAAAGTTCCTCATAATAAAAAAGAATTAAAAATAAAAGATTTTGATTTAAAAACATTTTAATTTGTTTTTTGCTTAAAACTTCATTTATGTTAAATGAAGTTTATTTTTTTACCTATTATTCTATATTTTATGAAATTTTATAAATTTTCAAAAAAATTTTTTCTGTATTCGTTTACTGACCTTTTCATCTATTGAAAGTTTTTGTAAAATAAATAAAGATAATTGCCGTAAGAGCAGGGAGGATTCGTTGATGTTTGTTTCCAATTTATTTAAAATTCAAAAAGAACTTGATAGTAAAGTAGTTATTAATCCAGAATTAGATGAATATAAAATTAAAGCTCGTAAAAATTTAGAGTTACATGTAAAAATTAGTGATCTTGCAAATGAGACAAATTGCTTTGATTACAAAGAAAGTAAGGACTCTAACTTTAATAAAGAAAGAATTTTTAAGAAGTATTTAATTTGTTTGCAACAAGTATTATCAGTGGGAATTACTAATGAATATGACAACGTAACTGAAATTTCTATGCAACCTACAGAATATTGTTTAAGTGATCAATTTCTTAACCTATACATAGATATAAATGATTTAATCATATCACGTTCAGAAGATCATTTTGAAACTTTATTCGAAGATTTACTAAGCCTTGGAAATACTCTTGGTTTTTCAGAACAAGAAATAACTGATGGATTTCAACATTTAAATTAATTAATAATTTAGCTATAAGATTTTTCTTATAGCTTTTTTTATTATAATTTTTACTTAAATGGCAAAACTAACTTTGAGGTGATTCAATTGTTAGGAATAATTTATGCAATAATATCCGGAATTTCAATGAGTCTTCAAGGTGTCTTTAATACTAGGCTTGGAGAAAAAATAGGTACTTGGGAAACAAATGTCTTAGTTCAATTAATAGGCTTAATACTCACAGTTATTATAACTGTATTTGCTGGTAAGGGTAACTTTAAAGAAATAGCTAATGCAAATAAATTATACCTTTTAGGTGGTGTATTAGGAGTTATAATAATATTCACTGTCATGGCAAGCATTGGATCTCTTGGAACTACTTATGCCATTGGAGTAATTTTAATATCTCAAATTACTGCTGCCGCAATCATTGATTATTTTGGATTATTTGGAACTGAAAAACTTAATTTTACCTTAAAAGATTTTTTAGGTGTTGCAATCATGATTATAGGTATTATAGTATTTAAGTGGAAAAGGTAACTTAAATTTAAGGAGATAATACTTATGAATTTTTTAAAAAACATTCACTTTTTATCTAAGTTAACTTATACAAACATGAGAGAATATTTTAATGATAGAGATAAAGCTTCAAACGACCCAATACAAGATGATTCAATTCATTGGTATGGTCATGCTACAACAATAATAAATTTAGGTGGAAAACTAATTTTAACTGATCCTGTTATTTCAAATAGATTAGGCTACTTTAAAAGAGTTATAGATAAACCATTTGATATTAATGAATTAAAATTTGATTATATACTTTTATCACATGGTCATATGGATCATATGCACTTTCCATCTTTAAGACAACTAAAAAAATTAAATAAAGATGCTACTGTTATAGTACCAAAGGGCTATAAACGGATCTTATCAAAATTAGGATATAAAAATGTGCATTTATTAAGAGCTGGTAATACATTTGAGGATGACTTTCTTAAAGTAACATCTATTCAAGCAAACCATGATGGTCGTAGATTTTATGTTGGAATAGATGACGAAAGTAACTCATACCTTATTGAAGGTGATAATAAGAAAATATTTTTCGCAGGAGATACAGCCTATACTGAATCATTTAAGGATATTGAATGTGACGTTGCACTTATGCCTGTAGGTTGTTATAAACCAGCTAGATTTGAATATATGCACTGCAACCCTGAACAAAGCTATAAGATGTTTAAAATGATGAATAGTAAAATAATGATTCCTATTCATTACAAAACATTTAAAATATCATTAGAAGACTTTGAGGAAACTCATGAGACACTTGTTAACTTTAAAGATAATACCGTCAAAATTATAAATGTCGGAGAAACATATAAGCTATAGTTTTTACTATAGCTTATTTTTTTATTAATATATTATATAAAACAAAATAATATTAACAATTATTGTATCAAAATTATACTATGATATTGTAATAATATTTTAGGAGAACTCTATGTTTAGTTTAAAAAATAAACTAGATTATAATCTAAACATTGCTTTAAAAAATAATTCATATAAAAAATATAGAGTCCTTGTAAAGTGTAAAAATTTATTTTCATCAATAGTAAAGAAGATATCTCACTTTAAAGGTGCTTTAATTTATTCATTAGATTATTGTAATATAGTTGTTGCTAATTTAAATAAATATGAAATTAAACTATTATTGGAATACCCAGAAGTTGAAAAAATATTTTTTGATGATTACTTATTCTTATGTGGTATAAGTGTTACATCAGCAAATAACTGTAATTTATATAATACTAATAAATCCAAATACTCAGGAAAGAATATAAACATAGGCTTAGTAGATAGTGGTGTTTATCCTCACCCTGATCTCCTAAGCCCTAATAACAAAATAGATTATTTCTTTGATTTGATAAATGACTTTAAATACCCTTATGATGATAATGGACATGGTACCGCAATAGCTGGGTTAATGTGTGCTAGCGGTGCAAATTCTAATAATTTATATAAAGGGGTATCTCCAGCTAGTAATATAATTTGCTATAAAGCATTTGATAAACTAGGTAAAGGATTTGCTTCTGACGTACTTTATAGCATTGAATGTTTAATTAAATTAGCAAATGAAAAGAATATACGAATTCTTTGTTTACCCTTTGAACTTTTAAATTTAAATTATTACGTAATTGATGCTTTTAAATGTATATTTGATATTGCAATAAATCATAATTTAATCCCAATTGTTCCAAGTGGAAGCATAAATTCTGAAAAAGATATGATTAAGGGAATTGCAATATTAAATAATTGTATAACAGTAGGTGGAATAAATAGCTCTAAGCCAATTTCTCCTTATTTATACTCATCTAAAGGCCCTTACTGTAAACTTACTAAACCAAATTGTGTAGCATCATGCACTAATATATCATCACTAAACAGTAATACTTCTTATATTTCTGAAAGAAATGGAATTAAAATATATCCAAGCAAATTAAATACTAACTACAAAACATTTAGTGGAACTTCTTTGGCAGTTGCCTTTGTATGCTCTGTTTGTGCATTAATATTAGAGCATAATCCTTCTTATACATTTAATGATGTTTTATCTATATTGAAGTTAGCTTGTGACAAAAAAGATTTGCCTAAAGATATTGTTGGTGATGGAATTTTAATTTTTAATAATATACTTAAATAGTTAATCAATATAGCATTCTGGATTTACAGGGGTTCCATTTACTCTTAATTCAAAGTGTAAGTGCGGCCCTGTGCTTCTTCCAGTACTACCTACCTTACCTACTCTATCACCCTTCTTAACTCTTTCTCCTTCTTTAACCTCTATTTTACTCATATGTGCATATCTAGTTTCAAGCCCATCTTCATGTTCTAAAATAACAACATTTCCATAACCATCTCTTTCAAAAAATGTACTCTTAACAACACCATCAAAAGCTGCTATAACAGGATCACCAGTGTTACCTGCTATATCAATTCCATTATGATGTTTTCCCCACCTTTCTCCAAAATTTGATGTAATTATTCCACCTCTAGTTGGACTCATTAAAAATGGTGTATTGCTATTTATAGGATTTTTTGTTCCTTTATATACAATCTTACTTTTACTTTCTAATATTACATTCTCAGATATAACTTCACTATCCTTCTTTTCGTTATTTACATAAGTTGTTTCTATATACTGTTCTTTCTTTCCTTTTTCTCCATTACTCTTTACATAACTTTCGCCTAAAAATAAATCATCATTTCTTTCAATTTTAACTGATGGTTCTATATCTACTATTAATTTTTCCTTTACTACTAATTCAACTTCTAATAATTCTTTTTCATTTTTTTCTACAATTAAATTTGCTAATTCTTTATTACTAGATAATTTTGATAAACTAACCTTTTCATTATTTAGCTTTATGTTTCCTTTTATATTTATTCCGTCAACTTCCTTATTATCTATTTTATTTTTAGTAATGTATATATTACTAACTTCTCTTAATACTTCATCTACTTGACTTTCATCAATGACATATCCTAGTCTCATGCCATCTATACTTAATGATTTTAATGTTACTTCATTATTCATTAAATTTATAATGCTAGTCATTAACTCATCATATGTTGAAAGTTCAACATTCTCATAAATTCTTCTAAAAGATATTCTTTTCTTAGATACTTTTTCATCCTGTGATAACTTAGAATTTATTCCAGTTAATATTTTATTATAATCTTCTTTTACTCTTTCTTTATTATTACCATATCCAACTACAGCTTTTCCTAAGTATACCTCAAACCCCTTTGCTTTATAATCTAAAAAACTATCTGTTAATATTACTCCTGATATTACTATACATAGAAACAATATAATTTTTTTAATGTTTTTCGAGCTCATAACAATCTCCTTCTCTATTGTTTTTTAACACATCAATTAACTTTCCCATTAATAAATTTTTTTATTCATATTAAAGATTTTCCTTAAGTTGTTATATAATCTTACCTTTGTTATAATTAGTTTACGTATATGAAATAATATAATTTAACTATTAAATTTAATTTGAAAGGTAGAGAATCTAAATGAGCACTTTTATGCTTAAAAATAAACCTTTGGATTTTACCCCTGTTAGCAATGTCTTTATAGAAAAATACATGCCAAAAGCTCGTGGTGAATTTGTTAAGGTTTATTTATTAATGTTAAAATACAATATAAGTGGTGAACTTGGAGTTAATTCTTCAGTTTTAGCTTCAGCATTAAACTTATTAGAATCTGACATAATGAATGCATTAAATTACTGGAATGATGAAGGTGTTTTAAAGCTTGTCCCAATAGATAAAATGAGTAATTTTAATATAGAATTTGTAGACCTTAAAGAAGAAGATGTAGAATTCAATAAAGATAGCATAAATATATTAGAAGCATTAAATAGTTCTGAAACTCATGACATGCTTAAAGATATAGAAAAAATACTATCAAGACCTCTTTCAAGCAAGGAAATGGAAATATATCTTGGTTGGCAAAAAGATTTTTCATTCCCATCTGAGTTAATATTATTACTAATCGAGTATTGTTCATCCAAAGGAAAAACTAATTTTAGATACATTGAAAAAGTCGCTGAAGCTTGGAATGACATGGGCATAAAAACTATCGAAGATGCTCAATCACAAATCAAGCAAACAGAAGATAAATGGACTAAAATACGAAGAATTTTATCTTACCTTGGAATGAAATCTTCTGAAGTTATGAAACCTCAAGAAGAAATGCTTGAAAAATGGATATTTACTTATAAATTTCAAATGCCTTTAATTGAAAAAGCTTGTGATATATGCTTTGAAAGATTAAATAGAGCAGACTTTAAATACATAGATGGAATATTAAGCAATTGGCATAAAAATGATATAAAAACTATGGAAGATGTAGCTTTAAAAGATAAAAATCATAGTAAATCAAATAAACAATTCAATAATAATTTCAATTCCAATAAACAAAGTAAACCAAAAGCTATCAGATTTAATGATTTTAAACAAAGAGAATATGATTATGATTCTTTAGAGAAAAAACTGTTAGGATGGGATAAAGATGATTAAGGGATATCAATCTGAATTAATGAACGTATATCAAAAGATTAGAAATGAAGAAAACCATAACTTAAAGCAGCGTAGAGCTGAGATTAAAGCACTACATCCTGAAATAATAGATTTAGATAATGAAATACATAAACTTTCTCTAAAACTATCTATGACAATTTTAAAAAGTAGTGCAACAGAAGAAGAAATTCAAAATATTAAAGATAATATTATTGATATAAGAGCTAAAAAATGTGAAAAATTAGTTCAATATGGCTATAACCCTGAATATTTAAACATGCATTATAGATGTAACAAGTGTCAAGATACTGGCTATATAGGGGTTGAAAAATGTGATTGTTACAGAGAAAAATTAACAAGACTTTATTATAAAGATTCTGATCTTGAAGATATTTTAAAAGATAATAACTTTAGTAACTTTAATATCGAATTATTTTCATCATCAAAAGATAACTACGAAAAATTCTCTCCAAGAACTAATATGAGAAATAACTTAGAATTTGTAATGAAAGATTTTATTCCAAACTTTAGTACTAGTTCTGATAATTTATTATTTTATGGAACTCCAGGAAGCGGAAAAACTTTTCTTTCATACTGTATAGCTAAAGAACTTTTAGACAGAGGATTTTTAGTTATATATAAAACTTCAGATGAATTAATAAGAGCATTAAAAGATATAAAGTTTAATAATAATACTTATATGGAAAAACTTCTTATTGATTGCGACCTTCTTATTATAGATGACTTGGGTTCTGAACAACTTAATGATTTTGTTGCTACAGAATTATTTAATCTAATAAATAGAAAACTTCTTAAAAAGAAGAAAATGATAATATCAACTAATTTCACATTAGCAGAACTTGCTAAACACTATAGTGAAAGAATTTCTTCTAGACTTCTTGGAAACTTTAAATTACAAAAATTCTATTCAGAAGATATAAGAATAAAACTAAATTTAGCAAAAAAATAAAGGACAGTATAACTGTCCTTTTTATTTTTAAATAAAAAAGGAAGTAAGCTTAATGCTTACTTCCTTTGGCGACTCAGAAGGGGTTCGAACCCTCGACCTCTGGCGTGACAGGCCAGCACTCTAACCAGCTGAGCTACTGAGCCACATAAAAATGGTGGGCACAACAGGGATCGAACCTGTGACCCCCTGCTTGTAAGGCAGGTGCTCTCCCGGCTGAGCTATGCGCCCATTTTTGTGTAAAAAAAAAGAATTGGTGACTCCTAGGGGAATCGAACCCCTGTTACCACCGTGAAAGGGTGGTGTCTTAACCGCTTGACCAAGGAGCCATATTAAGTTTTAAACAAATAACTTTTTTAATTTTAAAAGTGGCGACTCAGAAGGGGTTCGAACCCTCGACCTCTGGCGTGACAGGCCAGCACTCTAACCAGCTGAGCTACTGAGCCGCGTTAAAAAATTATGTGGTGGGCACAACAGGGTTCGAACCTGTGACCCCCTGCTTGTAAGGCAGGTGCTCTCCCAGCTGAGCTATGCGCCCACATAAAAATGGTGACTCCTAGGGGAATCGAACCCCTGTTACCACCGTGAAAGGGTGGTGTCTTAACCGCTTGACCAAGGAGCCATATTAAATTGGAGCTGATGATCGGACTTGAACCGATAACCTGCTGATTACAAGTCAGCTGCTCTGCCAATTGAGCCACATCAGCATATTGTAAAAAGCTATTAAAATTAAAAATGGCGACTCAGAAGGGGTTCGAACCCTCGACCTCTGGCGTGACAGGCCAGCACTCTAACCAGCTGAGCTACTGAGCCGCGTTAAAAAATTATGTGGTGGGCACAACAGGGTTCGAACCTGTGACCCCCTGCTTGTAAGGCAGGTGCTCTCCCAGCTGAGCTATGCGCCCACATAAAAATGGTGACTCCTAGGGGAATCGAACCCCTGTTACCACCGTGAAAGGGTGGTGTCTTAACCGCTTGACCAAGGAGCCATGTTAAAACTTTTCTCATGACCTGCGCTTTGTTAGTTACTTGGCGCTAATCACATAGACTATATTACATAAAATCAATTTAAGTGTCAACACTTTTTTAAATAATTTTTTATTTTTTTTCTTTTTTATCTTTAATAATTCATTATTCTAGCAATTTTAATTTTTTTCCATTACTTGATTTATTATTTAAAACCCCTGAATTTTCAAGGTTTTCTATTACTAATACATATTTTGATATTAATTTTTCTCTTTTGCCAATTTCTTTCTTTATTTTATTAATTTCTTCGCTACATAAATTTTTAAATTCATCTTTTTCTACAATATTAATTTTTAGACTATAATCTTTTCTACTAAACTTTTTTCCAATAGCTTCAACTTTTATAGGAAATTTATCATTAACTAACATAATCAAATTTTTTTCCCAAATATTTCGTTTATTTATTGAGTAAGTGTCTAATAATAATATTATCTTTTGTAACTCTTCTTTACACTCAATTTCTATTCCATCTAATAAAGCTTTATATAAAAATACAGAAATTCCTCTTTGAAGCCTTATTTTTAAAAGTTCTTTATTTGAAACTAAAAATTCATCCATTTTATTCTCTGTTACTATTTCTACATCTTTATTGTAAAATTCTTTTATCCCTTCAGAATTTGGATATAAAACTAAAACTTTATCATAATTTATTCTTCTTACATTAAACTGTTTATTATAATCTTCTAATTTTTTATTTTTTATAATAACTTTCATAATGTCCACCTCTAATTTTAATATTCCATTCTTTAATCAAAATTATTACTATGGTAAAATTATTTAAAAGATTTATTAAGGAGCGTTTTAAAATGATATATCACGATTTAATAATTGTTGGCGGTGGAGCTTCTGGACTTATGTCTGCAATACTAGCTAAAGATCTTGGTTTAGATGTTGCTGTAATTGAAGGAACTGATAGAGTTGGTAAAAAGATTTTAACTACTGGTAATGGTAGATGTAATATTTCAAATTCTTCTATATGCTATCCATTTAAAAACTATCACAGTTCAAATGATGGATTTTTTATTGATGCTTTAAATAGCTTTTCTATAGAAGATACTAGAAATTTCTTTTTATCTATAGGTCTTCCAATAATTGAACTTGAAAATAACAAACTTTATCCACAATCATTACAAGCATCTTCAGTTGTGGATATTTTAAGATTGGCTCTCGAAGATAGAAACATTCCTTTATACACAAACTGCAAAGTAAAAACTATCCACAAGAAAAAAACTTTTAAGTTATCCACAAGTAATGATGAATTTAATGAGTTTAGTTGTGCAAAACTTTTACTTTGCTGTGGAGGAAAATCTGCTGTTAAAACTGGTTCAGATGGTTCTGGCTTTAAACTTTCTGAAAATCTTGGTCATTCAATTACACCTACAATGCCTGGGATAGTTCAATTAAAACTTGATTATCCAAGGCTTAAAGGATTATCAGGCATAAAGTTTGATGGAAAAGTCTCTTTAATATCTAATAATAAAATTATTAGAGAAGAATTTGGTGAAATTTTATTCACAGATTACGGAATTTCTGGACCTCCAATACTTCAAATTTCATCCACAGTTTCTCGTTATTTAAAAAAACATCATGATGTGTGGATAAAATTAGATATGATGCCTGAGAAATCTTTAGATGATGTTAGTAATTTTATATATGGTCATCTTGCTATGTTTTCTCATAGAAGCATATCCGATGCTTTAATTGGAGTAATTAATAAAAAACTTATACCTATTTTACTTAAAGATATAGGAATTCATGATATTCACATTCCTTGCTGTGACTTAGATTGGAATTATCAAAATACTTTAATTGAAAGACTTAAAAACTGGTCATTTAAATGTACTGGAACTAAAGAATTTCAAAATGCTCAAGTAACAGTAGGTGGTGTTAACACTAAAGAAGTTAATCCAAAGACCTTAGAATCTAAATTAATTAAAGATTTATATTTTGCAGGTGAGATTTTGGATGTAGATGGAGATTGTGGCGGATTTAATCTTCAATGGGCATGGAGTTCTGCCTTTTTAGTTTCTAATTCAATTGCAAAAAAATAGACTGC
>NZ_AVSV01000042.1 GCF_000498355.1 Clostridium sp. Ade.TY
ATAACAAAAAAAGCCATGAACATTAGTTCATGACTTTCCACCTATTTGGTGGAGGTAAGGAGATTCGAACTCCTGACCCCCTGCGTGCAAGGCAGGTGCTCTCCCAGCTGAGCTATACCCCCAAAAATGGTGGACCTTCAGGGACTCGAACCCCGGACCTACCGGTTATGAGCCGGTTGCTCTAACCAACTGAGCTAAAGATCCATTACCTGGCAACGTCCTACTCTCCCACACAGTCACCCGTGCAGTACCATTGGCGCTATAGAGCTTAACTTTCCTGTTCGGAATGGGAAGGAGTGTTTCCTCTATGCCATCATCACCAGATATCACATATTTTAAAGAGATTTGTTCTCTGAAAATTGCACACGATCTTTTGTTGATCGTTTTTTTATTGGTCAAGCCCTCGACCTATTAGTATCAGTCAGCTGAACATGTTACCATGCTT
>NZ_AVSV01000043.1 GCF_000498355.1 Clostridium sp. Ade.TY
AGCGACTCGTTTATCTTATCACTCAGGAACTTTTCTGTCAACACTTTTTTAAATCATTTTTTAATGATTTAAAATTTGACTTACTTCTCTTCAAGAAGTTGTTCCGCATCAGCGACGATATTTATGATAACATGTCTATTTATGTATGTTTTTAGAACTTATTTCATTTTCAGATATTATTATATATATTTGCCTAAATTCTATGTTTTACTTCATTTTTCATCTATAGACACGCCTGGTTATGTATTAGGAGTTTATATACAAAAAAACTGAATATAGTAAAACTATATAACATATTTTTACTATATTCAGCATAAATTTTTTAATTTTTTCTTTTACTCATTACAATAGGCCATTTTTTTGAACCTATATATCTTTCATCTTGTTCTATACTTATTTTTTTATCTGCTATTACATTTTCAAGCTCACATCCATTATTTATTATTGCGCCTTGAAGTATAATAGAATCTTTTATATTTACATTTGGTCCTATATAAACTCTTCTTGATATTATACTATTTTGAACCTTTCCATCTATATAACATCCATTTGCTATTAAAGAATTTTTTACTAAACTGTTATCAGTATATTGTGTCGGTCCTTCATCTTTTGGTTTTGTATATATTGGTCTTCCACTAAAAAACAGTTCTTTATTTACTTCTGAATCTAAAAAATCCATATTAGCATCATAATATGATTTTAATGAATTTATACAACTTAAATATCCTTTAAATTCATATGCTCTAACATTTAATTTATCTAAATTCGAATGTATAAAATGCTTTATTTTTTTATACATTCCACTCTTAACAGATTCATTTATTATATCTATAAATAACTCTGTTTTCATAAAATACATTTCTGTACTTATTAATGCATTTTTTTCTTTTCCAATATTTTCACCAACACTTATAATTCTATTATTATCTATATTAAGAACATCACAGTCTATAAATTTTTCTCTTGCATTATTAACTCTCTTATATACTATTGTGACATCATTATTTTCTTTTTTATGTTTATACGCTAATTCTTTAAAGTCTATATTGCAAATCATATATGAAGGTGCAATTAAAACATATTTTTTCTTACTATATCTTACAAATTCTATATTATCATTAAAGTTATGGACATCATCATATGCAGGAGAGTAATCCCCAAAATTAAATACTTTTAATCCATCCCTTTTTCTATGAAGATCCCATGGTCTACCATTTGTTAAATGATCCATTAATGATCTTGATTTATTTTTTGCAAATATTCCTATGCACTCTATACCTGAATTTGTCATATTTGAAAGTATAAAATCTATTATTCTATATCTAGCAGCTATTGGAACTGAACCTAAAGGCCTATTTCTAACTAAATCGCCCATCCTATTTTCATTTTCATCTAAATTTATTATTCCTAAACAGTTATTCATTTTTTAAATCCCTCCTATTTCAATTTTATACAGTTTTTCTTTCTTTATATTTAATCCTGTATCCAACCTCTTCTTTTGATGCTACAACAGATATTTTTTTACCGTTTCCTATTATTTGTTCTTTATTAACTATTGCATCGCTTCCTATTATTGCTTTATTTATAATTGAATAATCATCAATAACTGCATTAGGCATAATTACTGAATTTTTTATTACTGTATTTTTCCCAACATAAACTCCTTGAAATAGTACTGAATTTTCAACTGTACCATGTATAACACAACCTTCTACTATAACCGAATTTTTGACTAATGCTTCTTCTCCTATATATTGTGCTGGACTAACTGGATTTACCGAATATATCTTCCAATCTTCATCAAATAAATTTAATTTATTTTCCATATTAAGTAGATCCATATTAGCCTCCCATAAACTTTTTATAGTTCCAACATCTTTCCAGTAACCATTGAACGGATATGCAACTAATTTACATCCCTCATTTAACATATTAGGAATTATATTCTTTCCAAAATCATTGCTTGAATTTAAATCTAATTCATCTTGAATAAGATGTCTTTTCAACGTTTTCCAATTAAATATATATATTCCCATTGATGCATTTGTACTTTTTGGATTTTTAGGCTTTTCTTCAAATTCATATATACTTAAATCATCCTTTGTATTCATTATTCCAAATCTACTTGCTTCATCTATTGGTACATCAATAACAGCAATTGTTGCATCTGCATTTCTCTCTTTATGAAATTCAAGCATATTATCATAGTCCATTTTATAAATATGATCACCTGATAAAACTAATAAATATTCTGGGTCATAACTATCTATATACTCTATATTCTGATATATAGCATTTGCTGTTCCCTTATACCACATTCCGCCCTCTTCTTCTTGATAAGGTGGAAGTATACTAACTCCTCCATCTCTCCTATCAAGATCCCAAGGATCTCCTATTCCAATATGTGAATTTAATTCTAATGGCTTATATTGTGTCAGTACTCCAACAGTATATATACCAGAATTCGAACAATTACTTAAAGGAAAATCTATTATTCTATATTTTCCCCCAAAAGGTACAGCAGGTTTTGCTAAGTTTTTAGTTAATACTCCAAGTCTCGATCCTTGTCCACCAGCTAAAATCATCGCTACTATCTCTTTTTTTCCCATAAAACTATCTCCCCTCATATGTTTTTCAAAATAAAAATATTTTTATTTTTTAATCTGTCAATTCTTAAAAGTACTTATATAAACATATGATTGGATTTTTTGTTTTATACATCTTTATTTATTAAATCTTATATATAAAAAACAGTCTAAAGATTCTATATCTTTAGACTGTTTAAATTTATAGATTTTTATATACTAACTCTGATCCCCAAATTCCATTAACATATTGTGATATAGTTCTATCTGATGAAAAAATTCCTGAATGAGCTATATTAACTCCACAAATTTTTTGCCATACATTTGTATCCCTATATAAATCATCTACCTTTTTTTGTGCTTCAATATAAGAATCAAAATCTTTTAAAACAAAAAATTCATCATTATATGGTATTAAACTATCATATATTTCTCTAAATCTTTCTCTATCAAAATGATACTTACAGTTTATTAAGTCATCTATTACTGATTTTACTCTTGCATTATCTCTATATATATCAAAAGATGAATACCCTCCATTTTGATAATAATTAAGAACTTCTTCTGAATTTAATCCAAATATGATTATATTATCATTTCCAACTTCATCTTTTATTTCTATATTAGCTCCATCCAATGTTGCTATTGTAGCTGCTCCATTCATCATAAATTTCATATTTGATGTTCCTGATGCTTCTTTAGTTGTAGTAGAAATTTGTTCACTCAAATCAGTTGCTCTTATTATTTCTTCAGCTAATGAAACATTATAATTTTCTAAAAATATAACTCTTATTTTATCATTCACTCTAGGATCATTATTTATTTTTTCAGATATTTTATTTATAAGCTCTATAGTTTTTTTAGCTAAATGATATGCCGGAGCTGCTTTTCCCCCAAATATAAATGTTCTTGGAACTATATCTAAATTTGGATTTTCTAAAAGTCTATTATACAAATCCATTATTCTTAAACAATTTAATGTCTGTCTTTTATATGCATGTATTCTTTTTATTTGGACATCAAAAATTGAATTTGTATCAACCTTTATTCCTTTTCTTTTATATATTGTATCTGCTAATAATTCTTTATTATACTTCTTTATATTATGAAGCTCCATCTGAATATTTTTATCATAAGCCTTCTTTTCAAATTCTATTAAATCTATAGGATGTCTTATGAAACTATCCCCTATTGTATCAACTAATAATTTAGTTAATCTAGGATTTATTTTTAAAAGCCATCTTCTATGAGTTATTCCATTTGTTTTATTATTAAACTTATTAGGATAATAATAATAAAAATCACTCATCTCTTTCTTTTTAAGAATTTCTGTATGAAGTTTTGCAACTCCATTTACACTATGACTACCTACTATAGCTAAGTTAGCCATTCTAACTTGTCCGTCTGCTATAATTGACATTCTTGATATTTTATCCCATTGACCTGTATATGCATTCCAAAGCTCCTGGCAAAACCTTTCATTAATTTCTTCAACAATCATATATATTCTTGGAAGTAAGGATTTAAACATTTCTATAGGCCACTTCTCCAAAGCTTCTGCGAGTATAGTATGATTCGTGTATGATACTGTATTTGTTGTTATTCTCCATGCCTCTTCCCAAGGGAATCCTTCCTCATCTATTAAAATTCTCATAAGCTCAGGTATTACAAGAGTTGGATGAGTATCATTTATATGCATAGCAATTTTTTCATGTAAATTCCTTAAATCCCCATTATGTTTTTTATAATGTCTTATTATTCCTTGAACCCCAGCTGATACAAAAAAATATTGTTGTTTTAATCTAAGTATTTTCCCTTTGTATTGTGAATCATCTGGATAAAGAACTTGAGATATTGCTTCTACTGAATTTTTATATTCTAAAGCCTGTAAAAAATCTCCTCTACTAAATGATGAAAAATCAAATTCATTATTTACAGTTTCAGCACTCCAAAGCCTTAATGTGTTTATAGTATCATTCATATACCCAACAATTGGAGTATCATAAGGAACAGCAAGGACTGGTTCATAATTTACATGTGTAAACTTTAATTTTCCATTTATTCTCTCACTTATTATATTCCCACCAAACTTAACTATCTCTTTTTTATCTTGTCTCCTCTTTTCCCATACATTCCCTTCTCTAAGCCAATTGTCAGATACTTCAACCTGAACTCCATCAATTATTTTCTGTTCAAAAAAACCATATTTATATCTTATTCCACATCCATGTCCTGCTATATTAACAGATGCCATAGAGTCTAAAAAGCATGCCGCAAGTCTACCAAGTCCACCATTACCTAGCCCTTGATCTTGCTCTAAATTTTCTAATTTTTCTAATTCTATATCTAATTCTTTTAAAGCTTCTTTACATATATCTCTAATACCTAAGTTAAGAAGTGCATCTCCTAAAAGTCTTCCTAATAAAAATTCCATTGAAAAATAATATACTTGTTTTTCTTTGGTGTTGTTATATCTTTTATTAGTATTCATCCAGTTTTCTGCAACATAATCTCTAACAAGACTCCCTAAAGCTTCATACTTTTTATAATCACTTCCTTCCGAAAGTTCCTCACCATGCATCTCTAAATATTTCTTTTCATATGCTCTCTTGAAAGTATTCTTGTCGATGGTCAGCATAATACCCCCTCCTCTGAATTTTGTTATAATTTACATCCTAACTAAGCTACTATACATGCTCTTGTATTCATTTGCAGACCTTTCAAGACTATTATTAGAATCCAGTGCTTGATTAACAATAGAATTCCAAATATTTTTATCACCATATAAATCCAATGCATATTCTATTATTCCTAAAAACTCATTTGCATTATAGTTTCTAAAACTAAAACCATTGCCTATGCCATTATACTTATTGTAAGGACTAATTGTATCTTTAAGACCTCCAGTTTCTCTGACTATTGGAACAGTTCCATATCTAAGTGCTATAAGTTGACTAAGTCCACAAGGTTCAAATAAAGATGGCATTAAGAACATATCGGATGAGGCATATATTTTATGTGCTAATTCATTATCAAATTTTATATTTGTTGATACTTTATCTCTATATCTAGATGCTAAACCCATAAAATGATCCTCATAACTTGGCTCACCAGTTCCTAATATTATTAATTGAACATTATGTTGTAACAATCTATCCGCTATATCAATAATTAAGTCCAAACCTTTTTGGTTAGTTAATCTAGATACTATTCCAATCATAGCTATATCACCATTTACAGGCAGTCCAAGTTCTTCTTGAAGCCTCTCTTTATTTTTTCTTTTTCCATATAAATTATATTTATTGAAATTTTCATAAATATATCTATCATTTAATGGATTAAATTCATCATAATCTATTCCATTTAAAATTCCACTTAAAACATAATCCCTATCTCTTAAAACCGCATCTAATCGTTCACCATATTCTGGAGTTTTTATTTCATCAACATATGAATAACTAACAGTAGTTATTCTATCTGAGTACATAAGTCCACCTTTCATAAAGCTTATTCCATTATCAAAAGCTAAACTTCCGTTATAGTACAATTCCATATCATACCCAAAGAGTTCTGGTAAAATTTCTTTTGGAAATATACCTTGGAATTTAAGATTATGAATAGAAAATACAGATTTTATCTTGTTGTAAAAACTATCCTTTGAATATTCTGATTTAAGAAGAACAGGTATCATGCCTGTATGCCAATCGTTACAATTAACTACATCTGGCTTAAAGTCTATTTCTTTTAAAAATTCCAAAACTGCCCTATCAAAAAAAGCAAATCTTTCTCCATCATCAAAATAACCATAAATATTATCTCTTGAAAAATAATATTCATTATCTAATAAATAATACTTAACTCCATCATAAGTACATTCAAAAATTCCACAATATTGATTTCTCCAACCAACCTTAACATTAAGAGATTTTAAAAATTTTAGTTGATTTTTAAATTCACTATTCATTACTTTATATTTTGGTATAACTACTCTAGTATCAACATCTAACCTGTTTAAAGATTTAGATAAAGCCCCTAAAACATCTCCAAGTCCTCCTGTTTTAACAAAAGGATTTGCTTCAGCTCCAACTAATAAAACCTTCATTTTCTTCCCCTCCTTAATTTAATACTATAAAATTCATATTTGTTTCCCTTTATATAATCTTGTTGTGAACTTATATATAAATTTCAAACTATATAAAATATAATTATTTAAACTCTTGCTATCTTTATAAATATTACTAAGTTTTTAAAAAAATAACTTGTAAAAAAATTTTTCTTAAGTATTTATAATTTTTATAATGAAAAATATCTAGTATAATAAATTTAAATATAATTTTTAGGAGGTTTTTTATATGAAATCAGCAGAGTACTATATTAAAAATCTTGATATGATTCCTCATGTAGAGGGTGGATACTTTAAAGAATCATTTTTATCAGATGAAATAGTAAAAGGAAATAAAAAACTATGGAGTAGTATATATTTCTTATTAAAAACAGGAGAAGTTTCTAACTTTCATAGATTAAAATCAGATGAGATGTGGTATTATCATGATGGAGAAGCATTAACAATATACATGATAAGTCCTGATGGCACATTAATAACAAAACAACTTGGAAAAAATATAGAAAAAGGTGAATACCCTCAAGTTTTAGTTCCTAAAGGATACATATTTGGTTCAGCAATGAATAATGATGGATTTGCATTAGTAGGATGTATGGTAGCTCCTGGATTTGAATTTAGTGATTTTGAATTATTTAAAAGAGAAGATCTTTTAACTAAATATCCAGATCACACAGATATAATACTAAAACTTACTAGAAAAGATTATTAATATCTTAAACTCTATAAAATAAAAAGGTAGTAATAGAAATTAATTTCTATTACTACCTTTTTATTTTTTTGGATTAATCCTTTAATATAAATTTATATCTAAACATTATAATTTAATTTTTTAATATATAGTTTTATACCTAATTAAGCTATTCTATAAATTCAGTAAATTTCCCAGCATTATCTATAGAGAAATCTTTACTTCCATTAACTATATGTCTACAATCACTAACCTTCATTTCATCAGATAAATTAACTAAGTCATCACCTATATATGCGTTTACACTATTGTTTTGCTTAATTGATGAAATTTTAGTTTGAGATAAATCTCCACCTTTTTTCATTTCATATGTATCAACTGCCATTACAACTCTTCTTGCTTGTTCTACAACTTTTGTCTTTTTAGCTTCATCTATATAACCAGTGATATTTTTACTAAATATTATTACAAGTATACCCATTATAGCTATAACTCCAACTAATTCTATTAAAGTAAATCCTTTTTTCTTACTCTTAATTATCTTTTTACACTCAAGTTTTAAACTTCTTAAGCTCATATCACACCTCCTTATATCAAATTTCATTTTAAATTATTACCATATAATATTATTTTTAAACTATTCAAAATAAAAAAATAGCAAAGAAATTATATTTCTTTGCTAAAATTTTAATACTATATATAAATTAACAAGCTATCTCCATATCTTTGTTAATATTATTATCTTTATCTATTAACTTCATTCTAATTAAATGAACTACCATAGCCACTAAAATAGCTACAACTAAATCACAAGTTACTGTTAATACAAATGTAGTTATTAACTCAACTGCATCAAATTTATTCTTTGATATAATTTTTATACATTCTCTCCATTCACTCATATTATATGATACAACTGCAAGTATAGCTGCTAATGCAACTAATGGCACATATTGTATAAGAGGCATAAATATTATCATTATTAATAATAAAACAATAGCATGAACTATACCCGCTATTGGAGTTCTACCACCATTTTTAATATTTGCTGCTGTTCTTGCAATAGCACCTGTTGCTGGTATTCCACCAAATAGTGATGATGCTATATTCGCTAAACCTTGTCCTATTAATTCAGTATTTGAATTATGCTTTTTATCTATCATTCCATCAGCAACCACTGCTGATAATAAAGATTCAATTGCTGCTAAGAATGCTATTGTAAGTGATGGCATAATTAACACCTTTATTTTATCTATAGTTAATACCGGAAGATGTGGTTTTGGAATTGATGAAGAAATAGAACCAAATGCACTTCCTATAGTTTCAACATTTAAACTTAATCCAGTTACTATCAATGTAGATATTATTAATGCAATAAGTGAACCTGGAATTGTCTTATTAATCTTAGGGAAAAATATTATTATTCCAATACATAATAAACCTATTATTAATGTTACTAAATGAGTTTCGTTGAAATGTGTTATGTATGTTTCCCATTTAGGAATAAATTCTGATGGTACTTTTTCAATATTTAATCCAAATAAATCTTTTATTTGAGTTGATAATAATGTTATTGCAATTCCCAAAGTAAACCCTAATGTTATACTCTTAGGAATAAACTTTATTAAATTACCAAGTCTTAAAACTCCAAATAATATTAGTATTATACCTGCCATTAATGTAGACATAATTAGACCTTCAAGCCCATACTTTTCTACAATACCATATACAATAACAACAAATGCACCAGTTGGTCCTCCAATTTGAACCCTACTTCCACCAAATAATGAAATAAATAGTCCTGCAACTATAGCCGTTATAAGCCCTTTTTCTGGTGTTACCCCTGATGATATTCCAAGAGCTATTGATAACGGAAGTGCTATTATAGCAACTATTACTCCAGATATTACATCTTTAAATATTTGCTCCTTGGATAATTCCTTTTTTCTGTGTTTTAAAATGGAAAAAAACTTTGGTTTTTTCATTATTAAAGAAACGCCTCTTTTCATATAAATTTTTTGTAAACTATTTGTACACATGAAAAAAAGAGATAGTCAAAACTATCTCTTTCTTGTTCTCACCTGGCAACGTCCTACTCTCCCACACAGTCACCCGTGCAGTACCATTGGCGCTATAGAGCTTAACTTTCCTGTTCGGAATGGGAAGGAGTGTTTCCTCTATGCCATCATCACCAGATTTTCAGATGTTATCTGAAAATTGCACACGATTTTTTGTTAATTTTTTATTGGTCAAGCCCTCGA
>NZ_AVSV01000044.1 GCF_000498355.1 Clostridium sp. Ade.TY
TCGAATTTTGCTTTTGACATTATAAATTCCTCCTATCACTCTAATAAACCTTGCCTAGTGTTTTCTACTTTTTTATGTGTCTCTGGAGCTCACGATCGGGATTGAACCGACGACCTCCGCCTTACCAAGGCGACGCTCTGCCAACTGAGCTACGTGAGCACTCATTTATCATGAGTTTTCTTTAATATACCAATTATAAAGTTTACTATCATTTTTTTTGTTTGTCAATAAAAAATACTTACTTTACATCTAAGCATTTTTCTAGCTTTCGCTTAACTCTTTGCAATGCATTATCTATTGATTTTGCATGCCTATCTAAATCACAAGCAATTTCTTGATAAGATTTACCATCTAAGTATGAGTTTAACACATTAAGCTCTAATCTAGATAGCACTCTTTCCATTTCACTTTCTATTCTTGCTTTTTCTTCTTGACTTATAACAAGTTCTTCAGGGTCAGTTATTTTAAATCCAGCTAAAACATCTAATAACGTTCTTTCTGAATCTTCTTCGTAGATTGGTTTATTTAATGATATATAAGTATTTAATGGAATATGCTTTTGTCTTGTTGCTGTTTTTATTGCTGTTATTATCTGTCTTGTTACACACAATTCAGCAAAAGCTTTAAATGTTGATAATTTCTCTGGATTAAAGTCTCTTATTGCTTTATAAAGACCAATCATTCCTTCTTGATAAATATCTTCCTTATCAGCACCTATCAAAAAATATGATTTTGCTTTTGATTTTACAAAATTTTCATATTTGTTTATTAAATATTCTTGAGCTTTTATATTTCCATTTTTAGCTTCTATTGCTACATCTTCATCATTTTTGTCTTTAAATTCTAAATACTTAATCATAAACAATCACCATTCTATCCATCTTCCCCTCACAACCTAGTCCCTATTATACTTAGCAAATTTAATCAAGTCAACATTACTAGTGACTTCTACGCATTTTCTCAAGTTTATGAAAAATTTCTTCATCAATATTATCACTTAAGTTATTTTTCTGAGATATCATGTTTCTTTCAGTTTTAACCCTAATTTTATCTTCTACGTCAATAACTTCGTTGTAAAACTCTATAGAAGATGTTCTAGTCGCTCCTCTTTGAAATATAGTTTGTTGTTCCAACCAATCTGAAGTTACAACGCAAACTTCATATTTTCTACCAATTAAATTTACTTCTTTTTCTATATAAGCATCTGCAGTTTCGCCATCTTTAGTAAATACTATAGATAAATTTTTATTGATTTTTTCTTTATTCTCTATATTTCCAGCAACCTTATGTCCATCAAATACTAATACTATTTTACAATCATTATAACTACCATAATTGTGAAGTATATTTATTAACTTATCTCTTGCACCATCAAAACTTATGTTTTTTAAGTCTTTTAAATTAGGCCAGCTGTTTAAAACATTATATCCATCTATAAATATAATCTTCACATCTCATCCCTCTTTTTTATTTTAATCTACCCTTTAATACTTCATACATCATTATACCACCTGCAACTGAAGCATTTAAAGAATTTATTTTACCAATCATAGGAATTTTAACTAATTTATCGCATTTTTTTAATGTTAATTTTGATATCCCTCTACCTTCACTTCCTATAATTAGAGCACAAGGTCCACTAAAGTCAACTTCATAACTATATTCTCTTCCTGCTATATCTGCACCATATACCCAAATACCACTTTCTTTTAGCTCATCAATCGTATTGTTTATATTAGTAACCTTAGCTATTTTTACATGCTCAACAGCCCCAACTGATGATTTATAAACTGTAGGTGTTACTCCAACATTTCTTCTTTTTGGTATTATTATTCCATGTACTCCACACGTTTCTGCTGTTCTTATTATTGATCCTAAATTATGTGGATCTTCTAATTCGTCTAATATTATTATAAAAGGTGCCTCGCCTTTTCTCTTTGCTTCCTCTAATATATCCTTTACTTCAAAATATTTATATGGTGTTATTTTGGCTATAACTCCTTGATGTACCATGCCAGCTGACATAGAATCTAATTTTTTCTTATCTGATTCTTTTATAACTACTTTATTTTTCTTTGCAATATTTATTATTTGATTTATTGATCCTTCTCTTGATCCGTTTGAAAGATATAAAGCTTCTATTGTTTTATTACTTTTTAAAGCTTCCATAACTGCATTTCTACCAATTATTAAATCTTCTCTTACTTCTTCAACTTGATTATTTATTACTTTTTTATCTTCTCTTTGTTTTCTCGGTTCTCTTACTTTTTTTGAAAAAGTTTCTTCTTGGAACTTTTCTTCTTTAGGCTTATTATATTTTCTTTCATCTCTTCTTCTATTTTGGTTACTCTTTTTTATCCTTGTCATATTAAATAACTCCTTAACTAATAATACTTGTTTAAGTTACAGTAAAAGTTTCATTTTATTATTTACAAATTTCTATACTCTTATTAAATATAAATTCTAATCTTTTTTCATCATTTATCAAGTATAAATATCCGACTAATGCCTCAAATCCTGTTGCCATTCTATAATCTCTAACATCTGCATTTTTAGGAACAGTTGCTGATTTAGCATTTCTTCCTCTTTTAAATATATATAACTCTTCTTCTGTCAATTCATCTTCTATATTATGCATTATATCTGATTGACTTTTTGCTTTAACATAGCCTATAGCTTTTCTATGTATTTTATGAGCTGAAAGTTCTGTATTATTTGAAAGTATACATCCTCTTATAAATACTTCATAAACAGCATCACCAACTAATGCTAATTGTAGTGGATTTAATCTTCTAGCTTCATCCTTGCTAAATTCTCTTGTTCTAAAATTTTCTAACATAGTTATTACTCCTTTAAATAAGGGCTGCACTAAACGCACAGCCCTTTTAAATTAGTCTACCTTTTTCCATCTAACTCCTTGTGGAGTGTCTTCTAATACAATTCCTCTTGCTTTTAAGTCATCTCTTATCTTATCTGCAAGGGCAAAATCTCTATTTTTTCTAGCTTCTTGTCTTTGCTCTATTAAACTTTCTATTTCTTCTGCTTCATCAGCTAAATCTACTTTAGTTGATTTTTGAAGTATTCCAAGCGGTGCTCCAAGTTCTCTTATTAATGCTAATGCACCTTGAGCTAGTTCTTTTGATGATTCTACATTTATATTTGTATTTATATCTTTTACTAAATCAAATATAGCAGTTATTGCATCTGCAGTATTAAAATCATCATCCATTTTTTCAATATATTTTTCTCTATATTTATTTAAACTATCAAGATACTTCTTTTCATCTTCATTCATTTCATCTCTTGAAACTTCATCTATAAGATTTTCAAGATTTCCTATGGCATTATAAAGTCTTGCAACTGATGCCTTCGCTGAATCTAAAAGATCAGCACTATAATTTAATTGAATTCTATAATGACATGATAACATTAAGAATCTTATTACATCAGCATCATATTCTTTTAATACATCTCTTGCTGTAAAGAAATTATTTAATGACTTAGACATTTTTTTATTATTTACATTAACATAAGCTGAATGTAACCAATAATGTGCAAATGGTTTTCCTGTTAATGCTTCACTTTGTGCTATTTCATTTTCATGATGTGGGAATGCTAAGTCCATTCCACCTGCGTGAATATCTATTGTTTCTCCTAAGATATTCTTTGCCATACATGAACATTCAATATGCCATCCTGGTCTTCCTTCTCCCCAAGGACAATTCCAAGCAGGTTCTCCTTCTTTCTTTGCTTTCCATATAGCAAAATCCATAGGATCTTTCTTTCTTTCATCAACGTTTATTCTAGCCCCAGCTTGAAGTTCATCTAAGTTTTGACCTGATAATTTTCCATATCCTTCAAACTTTTTAGTACTAAAATAAACATCTCCATCAACTTCGTAAGCATATCCTTTGTCTATTAAGTCTTTTACAAATTTTATTATTTGACCAATGTATTCTGTAGCCCTTGGATTTACTGTAGCTCTTTCTATATTTAAAGCATCAGCATCAGTATAATATTCTTTAATATACTTATCTCCAACTTTTTTAACTGTTAAACCTTCTTCATTGGCTCTCTTTATCATTTTATCATCTATATCAGTAAAGTTTTGAACAAATTTTACCTTATAGCCTCTGTATTCGAAATATCTTCTTATAGTATCAAAAACTATAAAAGTTCTACCATTACCTATGTGAAAAAAGTTATAAACTGTAGGTCCACATACATACATAGTAACTTCACCTGGAGTTATTGGTACAAACTCCTCTTTTTTATTTGTTAATGTGTTGTAAAGCCTCATTCTATCTTCCTCCTAACTATCTTAGTTTTAGGTTATTTTTTTCGAATTCTGCTCTTACTCTATCTTTAGCTTCTTCTATCTTTATTGTTTCGTTTTCTCCGCCAGCTCTTAATTTAAATTCAACTTCTCCATCACTTATTTTCTTACCAACAGTTATTCTCATTGGTATTCCCATAAGTTCTGAATCTTTAAATTTAACTCCAGCTCTTTCTTTTCTATCATCTAAAAGTGCTTCTACTCCCATAGATTTAAGTTCTTCATATATTTCTGTTGCAATTCTCATTTGATCTTCATCTTTTGAATTTACTGCTACAACTGAAACATGATAAGGCGCAACTTCTAATGGCCATATTATACCATTTTCATCATGATGTTGCTCTATTATTGATGCAACTGTTCTTGTTACACCAATTCCATAACATCCCATTATAAATGGCTTTTCTTTACCATCTTCATCTATAAATTTAGCATTCATAGATTCTGAATATTTAGTTCCTAACTTAAATATATGACCTACTTCAGTACCTCTTGCAATAGTAACTTTTCCGCCACACTTAGGACAAACTTCTCCTTCTTCTACATTTCTAAAGTCTCCAACCACTCCTTCAAACTCTCTTCCGTAGTTAACTCCTTTTAAATGGAATCCAGTTTCGTTTGCACCTGTAACCATATTGTACATTCTGCTTACTTCTTCATCAACTAAAAGTAAATCTACCTTTAATCCAACTGGTCCTGCGAATCCAGTTTCAGCACCTGTTGCTTTAAGAACTTCTTCATGTGAAGCTAATTCTATATCAGTTGATGCATTAGCTGCATTTGCAACTTTTACTTCATTAACTTCTCTATCTCCTCTTACTAAAACTCCAACTAATTTTCCATCTACATTGTAGATTAAAGTTTTAACAGTTTTCTTTGGAGATACTTTTAAAAATTCTGATACTTCTTCTATAGTTCTACTATCTGGTGTAGATACTTTTTCCATTGCGATTAATTCTTCAGCTTCTGCTATTTCTGCTTTAGATTCTGCTTTTTCTATATTTGCTGCATAGTTACATTCTGTACAGAATACTACATCATCTTCTCCAACTTCTGATTTAACCATAAATTCTGCTGAGTTTGATCCACCAATTGCTCCTGAATCCGCTTCAACACATTTTGCATCTAATCCACATCTATTAAATATTTTTACATAAGCATCATGCATTTTATCAAATGAAGCATCTAATCCTGCTTGATCTTTATCAAAGCTATAAGCATCTTTCATTATGAATTCTCTTGATCTCATAACTCCAAATCTTGGTCTAGTTTCATCTCTATACTTTGTTTGAATTTGATATAAATTTAATGGTAATTGTTTATATGATTTAATTTCATTTTTAACTATATTTGTAAATACTTCTTCATGAGTTGGTCCTAAACAGAATTCTCTTTGATTTCTATCTTTAACTCTGAACATTTCTGCTCCATAAGCATCCCATCTACCTGACTCTTGCCATAATTCTGCTGGTATTATAGCTGAACATAAAAGTTCTTGTGCTCCAGCATTATCCATTTCTTCTCTAACTATATCTTCTACCTTTTTAAGAACTTTTACTCCTAATGGTAAGTGATTATATATTCCTGACGCCATTTTTCTTATTAATCCTGCTCTAAGCATTAATTGATGGCTTGCTATTTCTGCTTCTGCTGGAACTTCTCTTAAAGTTGCAATTAGCATATTAGACATTCTCATATTTTTATCCTCCTATTTATATAAATTAATTAATTTCTTTAAATATAAAAAAGCCACCCTATTAACAATAGGGCGACTAACTATCGCGGTACCACCTAAATTTTTTCTTTAATAATGATAACGGTATTAAACCGATAGTTTTTGCCTATTACTCCGAAGCTGGTTCAAAATCTATTTTGGAATCTTTCAGCCTAAGGATTCTCTCTCTGAAAATGTGGCGATTTCTACTATTCTTCATCATAGCCTTTAACTAATATAAAATTATAATTAATTATAACTTTTTACAAATATACTGTCAACACAGTTAATTACTCTATATTTTTAGCCAAATGCTCTCCTAAAATTAAGTCTTCTGGAGTAGTTATTTTAATATTTGTATATTCTCCATCATAAACGAAAACTTTGTTTCCAAAACTTTCTACAACCATAGTGTCATCTGTAACACTTATGTTTTGAAGTTTAACTTTTTCATGACAAGATAATATTAAATTGTAGTCAAATATTTGTGGTGTCTGAATTGCTACAAGTTCTTCTCTTTTTAAAGTCTCTTTTGAAAATCCATTTTCATCTTTAACTTTAATTGTATCTTTTGGCATAACTCCTGGGGCTACTGCCTTAAACTCTTTTGCAAAGTTTATTCCATCTAATATCATTTTATCCGAAACAAATGGTCTTGCTCCATCATGTATCAAAACAATATCTCCATTTTCTATTGCTCTTAAAGCATTTAAAACTGAATCTTGTCTCTCTTTACCACCACATACTATTTTATTAACTTTCAACTTATACTTTTTTAGTATTTCCTCTTTGCAGTATTCTATTTCATCTTCAGGAAGAACCAAAACAACTTCATCTATATTTTCATTATCTATGAATCTTTTTAATGTGTAATAAAGAATTGGTTTTTCATTTATAAGTATAAACTGCTTACTTATATCTGCCCCCATCCTTTTACCTCTTCCTCCTGCTAATATAATTGCACTATTCATCAAAGTCTCCTTTAATTATCCTTAGGTCTTGCAAATATCATTCTTCCTGCAGCAGTTTGTAATACAGATGTAACTATAACTACTATAGTCTTGCTCATATGTTTTTTTCCACCTTCAACAACAATCATAGTTCCATCATCTAAGTAAGCAACACCTTGACTTGCTTCTTTTCCATCTTTAACTACTTCAACTGTCATTTCCTCTCCAGGAATAACAACAGGTTTTATTGCATTTGAAAGTTCATTTATATTTAAAACTGGTACACCTTGTACCTCTGCAACCTTATTTAAATTATAATCATTTGTTATTACTTTTCCATCTAATGTTTGAGCTAATTTTAAAAGTTTTGCATCAACTTCTGCAATTTTAGGAAAATCACCTTCCCAAATTTGAGTTTCTATATCAAGCTCTTTTTGAATTTTATTTAATATATCTAGTCCTCTTCTTCCTCTAGTTCTCTTTAAGGAATCTGATGAATCTGATATATGTCTTAATTCATCCAAAACAAAGTTTGGTATAACAAGCGGTCCTTCTATAAATCCAGTTTGACAAATGTCAAATATTCTTCCATCAATTATTACTGATGTATCTAATACCTTTGGTATTGATTTACCTTTTGTATTTTTACCTTTTTTATCTTTAGATGACTTCTCTTTATTAACATTAGATTTTTTCATTGTCACAAATATATTACTTATATCATCTTTCTTTTGAACCATTATTCTCATACCAATTATAGCAAATAAAATGTTTACTAAAACATAAAGTAACGGTCCTAAAGCTCCACCAATATCATTTAAAGGTCTTGCAACAAAGAATACTATTACTAATGCAATTACAGCTCCTACAGCTCCATATATTATTTCTAACACAGTAAATTTTCTCATGTTTTTTTCTGTATAATCAATAATATTTAAAATCCCTCTATATATTGCTGGAGACACTAAAAATAAAATAATTGCGAATAATAATGAAATAAATATAAGAAATGATGCCTTTCCAGCTGTTCCTGATAAATATTTAAATTCTTGTACAGCATGAATTTTTAATATTGCCTCTCCTACAATATATCCTATTAACAATCCTATCAATGTAAGAAGATATCTAATTATTTTTTTAAACATCTTTTCACCTCCCTATTAAATTATTACCAACTTTTTTATATAAAATTCCTAAGTAGATATAATTACTAAGAATTCTATTTCACTTAGTTAATTATACCATATCTAAATATTCTCTTTAATGAAGATTTTCTTAATTTAGGAAATTGTACATTTGTCGATTTTCTATCAAATTTATGCCCCCTATATTTTATAAAAAAAATATTATATTATTAACTCAAAGCTAATTATTCACTCAATTCTTCATTGACAAATATTACCTTACAATTCTATAATTAACTTATACTTATCAAATATTAGCAAGGAGTTGAAGCAAATGAAAGATATTATTTTTGACGATTTTCAAAACAATGTAAACGATTCTTTACTTAGACATAAAAGTATCCTTGATACTTTAAGTAAATATACTGAGTCAAATTCTAGAGTGAATAGAGCAATTATTAAAGCTGTTACAAATTGTGGATGTATAAAAATAAATGCAAGCAAACAATGTTTAGTTACTGAAGATTACTCAATTGATAATATTGCTGATTGCCTTAAAAATCATCTAGAAGGCGAATTATGTGATAATTGTCGTGAAGTTATAGAGCGTGAAATGGGTAACAATATTTTTTATCTTACATCTCTTTGCAACACTTTAGATATAAATCTATATGATATATTTTTAAAAGAGAATGATAAAGTAACTACTTTAGGTAAATTTACTTTTAGATAATGATATATTTTAATTTACGATTATATGAAAAAAACGATATTCCAAGAGAAATATATTTTTTTCCTCTATGGAATATCGTTTTTTATAATTCTACTTTTAATGATATCTGATCATTTATTCTTCTTAATCCGTTTTTTATAGCTTTAGCTCTAGCCTCTCCAATACCATCAACCTTATCTAAGTCATCTATATCAGCTTCTAATATATTATTAAAATTCTCAAAATGAGCTATTAAATTTTCAATAACATTTGATGGAATTCTAGGTATTTTGCTTAACATTCTATATCCTTTTGGAGATATTAATGTATCCGCAAGTGGTGCATATCCATATCCTAAAACTTTAGCTATTGCTTCTAAATCTATAAGTTCTTCTGATGTTAATTTTTGAATATTTTCATATATTTCATTATGATCCTTATCTGGACTACTATAATCTCTTATTAAAAATATTCCATCTCTCTCAACATGTTTTATTAATTCATTTAATTGCATAGATATGAGTCTTCCCTCATTACCTAACTCTAAAATATATATTCTTATTTCTTCTACGATTCTCATTACCATTTCAGTTCTTTGAATAGCTGTAACAACATCAAAAAGAGTTGTTAAGTCTTGAAATTCTAGAAGATTTAAGTTATTTATTACTCTTTCCAAAACTGATACATATTTCTCAAGAGTTTGAACAGCCTGATTAGCTCTACCAAGTATTACACTACTTTCTCTTAATACATATTTTATATCACCTTTATATACAGTTATAATATTTCTTCTTTGAGATATAGCAACAACAATTTTACCTGTTTCTCTTGCAACCCTTTGTGCTGTTCTATGTCTCGTTCCTGTTTCAAATGTAGGTATTGATGCACTTGGCACTAATTGAGCATTAGCACAAACAATCTTTTTTATATCATCACTTAAAACTATAGCCCCATCCATTTTTGCCAATTCATATACATATGCTGGAGAATATTCTGAATGAATTGTAAAACCACCATCTACAATTTTCATTACCTCTTCACTATCTCCTAAAACAATCAACCCACCAGTCTTTGCTCTGAGTATATTTTCAAGTCCTTCTCTTAATTGAGTTCCAGGACACATCATTTTTAATATATTTTTTATTTCAACATCTCTTTCTAACCTCATACGCTTCACCTATTCTCCTAGAATATCTTACTTATAGCTTCTCTTATATTGCTAACACATATAATATTTATTGTTTTATTATTAACTTTATCCTTATTTCTACTAGGTATTATAGTATTTTCAAACCCCATCTTTTCTGCTTCATTTACAAGTCTATCTATTGATGTTATAGGTCTTATTTCTCCTGTTAATCCTACTTCACCTACGACTAAAACTTTTGGAAGTTTAATTCCCTTTCCCCTCATGCTTGAAATTAATGCTATTGCAACTCCAAGATCTGATGTAGTTCCATCTAAACTTAATCCCCCAACAACATTAACATATACATCATGATTATAAAATGGTATTCTAAGTTTCTTTTCTAATACAGCAAGTATTAAGCTTAATCTTTGATTATCTATACCTACAGCTGTTCTTCTTGGCATTACCGCCTTTGTTTCTGTAACTAATGCTTGAATCTCAACAAGTATTGGTCTTGTTCCTTCCATTATTCCAATTACAACAGATCCTTCTTGATTAAATGTTGTATCTTCTAAGAACATACTAGATGGATCATAAACTTCAACTAATCCCTCTTGTCTCATTTCAAAAACGCCAATTTCACTTGTTGTTCCGAATCTATTTTTCATAGTTCTTAAAATCCTAAATTCTTCTGTTCTTTCACCCTCAAAATAAAGAACAGTATCTACCATATGTTCAAGTACTCTAGGTCCTGCAAGTTCACCTTGTTTTGTAACATGCGCCACTATAAATAATGGTATATTTTTCTTTTTACCTATTCTCATCATCTGATTTGAACATTCTTTTACTTGTGATACACTTCCTGGAGCTGATGTAACCCCTTCTTTATATATTGTTTGTATTGAATCTATTATTACAAACTTTGGTTCTAATTCATCTATATAAACTTCTATTGTGTCAAGATTAGTTTCTGAAACAATATATAAATCATCACATGTTACACCTAATCTATCTCCTCTTATCTTTATTTGCTCTTCTGACTCTTCTCCTGAAACATAAAGTACCTTTCCATGCTTCTTTGCTATATTATTAGCAGTCTGAAGTAATAACGTTGACTTACCTATTCCAGGATCTCCTGATATTAATGTTAATGAACCTTTTACAAGCCCACCACCTAATACTCTATTTAATTCATTTATTCCAGTATCATATCTCTCTTTTTCACCTGATTTTATATTTTTAATGCTTTTAGGCATATTTTCAGGCTTAAGAGTTTTTACTATATCATTTTTTATTTGAACTTTATTATCTCTTACTTCTTCAACAAAAGTATTCCATTCATTGCAAGAAGGACATTTACCAAGCCACTTTGCTGATTCATATCCACATTCTTGACAAGTAAACATTGATTTTATTTTAGCCATAAAAGCACCTCAATCTATTTTTGACTAATGAAATATTATTATACTCCACCTATATTATAATAACATACAATTATAGAGTTAAACTATCGATTGATTAATTTTATTTTGTTTATTTTATAAAATTTTTTAAATAATAATAGGCTGTTATAAAACATATTAAAATGCTTCATAACAGCCTAATTTATTTAAAAGAAAATTTTATTTTATAAGCTTTGCTGCCTCTTCATCTACAATAACTGTAACATCTCTATGCATGTTAAGCATCGTAACTGGACATTCAGTAGTTATTTTACCGCTAAATAATTCTTTTATAGCCTCAGCTTTACCTTCACCACTTGCTATTAAAAGTATTCTTTTTGATTTCATTATTTGTCCAAGTCCCATAGTTATAGCAGTCTTTGGTACTTCTTCCATAGAATCAAAAAATCTTGAATTAGCTTGAATTGTACTTTCTGTTAATCCAGTTAAATGAGTTCCTGCTATTAAAACTGAATCAGGTTCATTAAATGCTATATGACCATTATTACCAACACCTAATAATTGTATATCTGTTCCGCCTAACTCATCTATTTTTTTGTCATAAGCTTTTCCTTCTTCTTCTATATTTTCAGCTAAACCATTTGGTACATAAGTATTAGCTTTATTTATATTTATATGATCAAAAAGATTTGTATTCATAAAGTGTCTATAACTTTGCTCATGTGTTCCAGCAAGTCCTATATATTCATCAAGATTAACAGTAGTTACTTTTGAAAAATCTATATTACCATCTTTATTCATTTTTATTAATTCTTTATACATACCAACTGGTGTTCCGCCTGTTGCAAGACCTAATACAGCATCTGGCTTTTCATTAACTACTTTTGCCATAACACCAGCTGCTACTTTACTCATCTCATCATAATTTTTGACCATAACTAAATTCATTTTAATTTCCCCTCTCGCCTTGATATATTCACTTGCAATATATATTTATCTGATCTATAAATTGATTCTTCTACAAAAAGAATTTTTCCATTTTTATCTAATGTTGTTCCAAAAGTGCTTATTAAAGGAAGTACTTTCTCTACATTAAAAAGTTTTTTATAATAATCATCCATAACTATTGCTTTTATTGATGATTCTGAATGATCTATAAAATGACCTCTTTCTTCTATTAGTTTAAATAAAGAACCTTTTAGCTTTTCTTTATTTAATTCTCCACATATTTTAGGTGATATATGTACTTTTTCATTAGCTATACACTCACCATTTACTTTTCTCATTCTATTTATTTTATAAACTTTATTATCTTCTAATAAATCAACCATCTCATCAGGAGTATCTATAATATCAAATTCTAGAACCTCAGTTTCAAGCTTTCCACCTAACTTTTCAATAATGTCTGTAAAGCTCATAACATCTTGTTGCTTCACTTTAGGTTCACAAACAAAAGTACCTTTTCCCTTTTCTCTAACTAAAACTCCTTCTTGAACTAATTCCCCAAGTGCTTGTCTTACTGTCATTCTGCTTACTTCATAGTGTTCAGAAAGTTCTCTTTCACTATCAATGCATTCACCGACCTTCCAATAACCTTCAGAAATCTTCTCTAAAATATCTTGTTTTAATTGAAAATAAACTGGAATTGGACTATTTTTATCTATCATATTTGTTCCTCCTTAATTAATTATAACTAATTAATATATAGTTGTCTAGACCACTATACAATTTATATTTATTTTTAGCATAATAAATTTATTTTATACAAATAATAATTATACAATTTAAAAGGAGATGATGATACCATGATTGATAAATCTAAACTTATTAACACAAATATAACTCCAAGGAATACTATAAAATATAATAATCCAATTAACGTAAGTGAAACTTTCTCAAATACAATGCTAGATGTCGATTATAGTAATTTCGTATTAAATTCAAACTTAGAAAATGAAAATATAATAAAATAATTGATATAAAAAAACTTATAAACTATTTGTTACATATTATACATATTAAGCACCTTGAATTTAATAAATTTATAGAGTACAATTTATAAAAAAAGATGTTTAATTAATAATAATTATCGTCTGTTTGAGGAGGAGAAATTATGGTAAAAGTATATACAACTAATGCATGTCCTTGGTGTGTAAAAGCTAAAGATTACTTAACAAAAAAAGGAATAGAATTTACTTCATTAAATGTTCAAGATGATATGGAAGCAAGAGAAGAAATGCTTAAAAAATCAAAACAAATGGGAGTTCCTGTTCTTGATATAAACGGAACTATTATAATTGGTTTTGATAAACCTGCAATTGATAAAGCATTATCTAATGTTTAATTTTAAAAACACTATTGATTAATCAATAGTGTTTTTTTGTATAAATAAAATAAAAAAGAACTCTATAAGAGTTCTTTTTTAAATAATAGCATATATTATATATTAAATATTATTTTAAAGCTTCATCTATAGCTTTTTTATCAAATCCTACAATTACTTTTCCATCTATATCTAATACTGGTACTGTTCTTTGTCCTGATACTGCTTGAACTTCATTTCTATCTTCATGCTTATCTGCAACATTAATTTCTTGAAATTCTATACCTTTCATATTTAAATATTTCTTAGCTTTAACACAAGCTGGACACCATGATGTTGAATATATTTTTATCATTTATATCACCTTTACTTTCCTAATTTCTTTATATATTTTTCTGCTTCCAATGCAGCTATAGTTCCATCTGCTACAGCAGTTGTTATTTGTCTATATTCTTTATCTCTAACATCTCCAACTGCATATACACCTGGTATATTTGTTCTCATATTTTCATCTGTAATTATATAATTACCTTTTGAAAGATTTATATAATCTTTAAATAGATTTACCATTGGATCATGTCCGATTGATCCAAATACAGCTTCTATTTTTATTTCCTTTTCTTCACCAGTTAATGTATTTTTAATTATTCCTTTTTCAACAAAGTCATTACCTTCAACTGCTATTAAATCTTCATTATAAAGAATCTCTATTTTTTCATTCTTTTCAACTTCTTCTAAAACTGCTTTTTCACCTCTAAAATAATCATATCTTCTTATTATATAAACTTTCTTAGCAAAGTTTGTTAAGAATATAGCCTCTTCTAAAGCAGTATTACCGCCACCTACTATAGCGATAACTTTATCTTGATACATAGCACCATCACATACTGCACAGTAGTGAACACCCTTACCTGAAAACTTTTCTTCATTTTTTATAGGTAGTTTTTTTGGTGATGCTCCTGTTGCAATTATCACTGCCTTTGGCTTATATATAAATTCTTCAGTTTCTACAATCTTTTCGTTTTCATCAAATTTAACATTTTCTATAATATCAAATTCATCTATATTTGTACCTAATTCTTCTGCCTGTTGTTGCATTATGTCTGAAAGTTCAGCTCCAGATATTTTTTTAAACCCTGGATAATTTTCAACCATATAGCTATTTCTTACTTGACCGCCAACTATTTTATCTTCCAATAAAAGTAAATCTAATCTTGCTCTTGATCCATATATAGCAGCTGTTAATCCTGCTGGACCACCACCAATTATAATTAAATCAATGTTTTTCACTTGCTTTGCCAATTTAATTACCTCCTTACCCCCCAGGGGTATGTCATATAATTTTATTATATCACTTTATCTTTATATATTTCAATAAAATTTTTTAATTAATAATTGTTTAACATTAACTATTAAAATATAAAAATTAAAGGGAGTATTAAAAACTACTCCCTTTATAAGTTAACTTATACACTTAAATTTTATACATTCTTCTTTTATAAATGCTTCTAAATTTTTGCCTTTTTCTATATTTCCCATTAAAATTTCTTCGCTAAGCCTATCTTCTATCTCTTTTGTTATTATTCTTCTAAAAGGCCTTGCACCATATTCACTAATAGTACATTTATTTAATAAATAATCTTTTATATCTTCACTAAAAATTATATCTATATTATTTTTATTTAATCTAACTTTTATATCTTTAAGCATTATGTCTAATATATCCTTTAAGTTATCCCTTTCCAGTTTATGGAATACTATCGTATCATCTATTCTATTTAAAAACTCAGGTCTAAAGTTTTTCTTTAAATCCTCTAATATATTTTCTTTCATAGATGCATATCCATTATCATTTAAAGAGGAACTTAAAAAACCTACATTTCTCTGCTTATTTATTTTATGTGCACCTATATTAGATGTCATTATTATTATTGTATTTTTAAAATTTACTAGCTTACCTTTTCCATCTGTTAGCCTTCCATCTTCTAATATTTGTAGAAGAATATTAAAAACATCTCCATGAGCTTTTTCTATTTCATCTAATAAAACTACAGAATAAGGTTTTCTTCTTATAGCTTCTGTAAGTTGACCACCTTCATCATATCCTACATACCCTGGAGGTGCTCCTATAAGTTTAGATACTGCATGTTTTTCCATATATTCTGACATATCTATTCTTATCATATTATTTTGTTCTCCATAAACTGCTTCTGCTAATGCCTTACAAAGTTCAGTTTTTCCAACACCAGTAGGTCCTAAAAATATAAAACTTCCAATAGGTCTATTCGGATCTTGTAATCCAACTCTAGCCCTTCTTATAGCTTTTGCTATAGATGAAACTGCTTCCTTTTGTCCTATAACTCTTTCGTGAAGTCTATCTTCCAATTTAAGAAGTCTTTCACTTTCTTTTTCTGTTAATCTTTCTACCGGTATATTAGTCCAACTTGATACAACTTTTGCTATATCTTCTTCATTGACTACTAATGTATTAATAGATTCCTCTTCATTGAAACCATTTGATTTCTTTTCAAGTTCCATTTTTAATGATTTTTCTTTATCTCTAAGAGAAGCAGCTTTTTCAAAATCTTGAGACTTTATAGCATTTTCTTTATCTAATTCTATTTTCTCTATCTTATCTTCTAATACTTTTATATCTGGTGATATTTCAAGAGTTGATATTCTAACTTTAGCCGATGCTTCATCAATTAAATCTATAGCTTTATCTGGCATATATCTATCAACTATATATCTTTCGGACATTTCAATTGCAGCCTTTAATGCCTCATCTGATATTTCAATTTTATGATGAGTCTCATATTTTTCTTTAAGCCCTCTTAATATCTTTAATGTTTCATCTTTATTAGGTTCATTAATTGTTACTGGTTGAAATCTTCGCTCTAAAGCTAAATCTTTTTCTATATGCTTTCTATATTCATCTGTAGTAGTGGCACCAATACATTGAATATCTCCTCTTGCTAAGAAAGGCTTTAATATATTTGAAGCATCTATAGCACCTTCAGCTCCACCAGCACCTATAATTGTATGAATTTCATCTATAAATAATATTATATTTTTATTTTCTTTAACTTCTTCAACAATCTTCTTTAATCTTTCTTCAAATTCGCCTCTATATTTTGCTCCAGCAATTATATTTGAAATATCTAAAGAATATATTTGCTTATCTTTAAGTATTTCTGGTATATTTCCTTCCACAATTTTTTGTGCCAATCCTTCTATTATTGCAGTTTTTCCAACTCCTGGTTCTCCTATAAGACAGGGATTATTTTTTGCTCTTCTACATAATATTTCAAGTACTCTTTGAGTTTCTTTATTTCTTCCTACGACAGGGTCAAACTTATCTTCTTTCGCTAATTTAGTCATATTTATACTATATTTTTTAAGAACGGGAATATCCTCTTCCACTTCTGTTTCCAATTCGTCATCTTGAGGCACATAATCATCACCTGTATTTTCTAAAAATGAAATAATATCTTTTTTAATTAGATTCATATCATTATCAAATTGAGATAATAATGTATATGCAACCCCCTCATCTTCTTTAAGGAGTGCTAAAAGTATATGTTCTGGATTAATATATGCATGACCAAAGTTTTGGGCCTCCTTAGCACTAACTTCTAATAAATGTTTAGTTCTTGGAGTTAATAATAATTCATCCATTATTAAATCTACATCACCAAAACCTAAATAACTTTCTACTTTATCCTTTATATTCTCATAATTTATATTATATTTATTAAGCAGAATACTTGCATATCCACCTTCCTTTAATATTCCAAGCAATATATGTTCCGTTCCAACATAACCATGCTTAAAATTAAGTGACTCTTTTTTACCTTCTAAAATTAAACTATGAGTCCTTTCATTAAACCTTCCATTGCTCATACATCTTTATCCTCCTTACCCTTTATACCATACCAATTACTCCAAAAGCTTTCTAATAACATTAGCCCGTTCTATATCTAAGCATTCATCAATTATATTATCTTCTCCCATTGATTTTATAACTGAATTTTTAGCTAAATAGCTTAACTTTTCTATATCACTTAATTTAATTTCTAAAATATCATTTTCCACACCCAATCTTAAATCTGATAACAATTCTAAGCATTCTATAAAGCTTAATTGCCTAGCATATTTTAATATTCCATATGCTCTATAAACTTTATCTTCAAGATTTATTTTAGACTCATTAAACAGGTTAGTTCTCTCTTTTAATTCCTCATTTATTATATTTATGATGTTATCTTCTAAATTAGTAATTATATCTTCTTCACTTGCCCCCAAACACCATTTATTACTTATTTTATAGAGGTTTCCATAGGAATAACCTTTTTCCCCATATAATCCTTCAATACATAAATTATTATTTTCTAATTGTTTTGATACTTTAGTAATTTTATCAAGCATTGTTAATGCCGGTAAATGTAATGTTACTGAAACTTTAAGACCTGTACCTAAATTTGATAAGCTAGACATAAGATATCCAAGTCTATCATCAAAAGAATATCTAAACTTATCTTCTAACAAATTATCTATTTTATTTAAGTACTCATACATTTCTTTTATATTATTGCCATTTTTTTCATATAGTAATCTCAAATGTTCTTTTTCATTAATATTTACACTAAAATTTTTTTCTTTATTAACTATAAGACTTGAAATTTTTTTATTTTTTATAAGATTATTACTTATTAATCCAATATTTTTATAATAAGTTAAATCAAAATCTTCCCAAAGATTTATAACTTCAAGACCGTTAATATTATTTATTAATTCATTTGCTATATTTTTAGATAATTCTCTTCCATCCTCAATACTTAATTTTTTAGGGAATTTTTTATCCTTTATATTTCTAAAAAGTTCTATACTACTTCTAATAATCAACATGTGATTTTTAAAACTTTTTAACTCACTCATTTTTTAAAATAACCTCTCTACATTGATTCTCTAAATTCCTTATTTCATCTCTAATGCAAGCTGCTTTTTCATAATACTCTATTGCAATTGCATCTTCTAATTCACACTTTAACCTTATTATCTTTTTCTTATTATCTAAAATATACTCTTCTATCTTCGGAAACTTTCCCAAATGTTTATTTTTTATATTATTTTCTCTTATTTTTTCATTTAATTTATTTCCAAAGTACTTATAACATTTTTCACACCCAAACTCCCAGTTCTTTGAAACTTCTTCATATGTTATCCCACAATTTTGACATTTAATTTTTTTTGCTTTTTGAATTTTTTCCTTCTTTTCAAGCTTTTTTTCCATAATGTTATCTATAAACTTATTTAATAACTTATCAATTTCTTTATTATAATCATTCTCTGAAATAAGTGGCAATTTAGTTATATCCTCTGCACATTTAATACATAACCATATGCTTTCACTATTATCATCTAAGTTTCTAACCAACTTAACATTTGCTTGATTTTTCCCACACCTCTCACATAGCATAAAAAAACGCCTCCTATTCAAGTATTACCATCATAATTCCCTTTAATATGTCTGATCTTACTTTATTTTTATTCTCAACATCTTTTAATGTTTTATCATTAACAGCTATTTTTATAATATTATATTCTTTTTTATTAATTACTTCTGTCTCCAATAAATTATCTAATAATGCTACTGTATTATGATATGTTATACTATCTCCAATAGATTCATTTATTAATTTTTTTCTTCCAATAGGACAAGTATGTTCTACTTTTTTTATGGATATATATCCACCGCCGCCTCTTCTACTTTCTATAACATAACCTTTTTCATAGGTAAATCTAGTACTTAGTACATAATTTATTTGAGATGGCGCACACCTAAATTGGTCCGCCAACTCATTTCTTTGTATTAAAACTTTATTATCCTCTTCTTCCTTTATCATTTCCTTTATAAATTTTTCTATTATATCAGTTAATCTTGCCATAACTTCACCTTCTATATCTTTCTGCTTTTTACTTACCTTGACTTTGTAACACTATATTAATACTTTTTCTATATTCATTCAAGATAATAGGTTTATATATTTTTATTTTGTACATAATAAATTATATATTATGGAGGTCTTTTTATGGAAATTACATGGATTCAAAATTCAACTTTTTTAATAAAAACTTCTATAGGAAAAAGACTTCTTATAGATCCATTTAATAAATTTCATAATTGTAACTTATCACATTTAAACCCAAATGTAGTTACACTTAGTAGTGAATTTTCTACTTCATTTTGTTTACCTGAAATATCTAAAGATATACAATTAATAACATGTCCTGGTACTTATAATACAGAAATAGGAAGAATTATAGGTTATCCATCATTTTCAGATAAATTAAAAGGAAATAAAAGAGGTCCAAATACTATATATACATATGAAATAGATAATCTTAAAATATGCCATTTAGGATATATTGGTGAAATACCCTCAAAAGAATTTTTAACTAATTTAAATGATATAGACATATTATTTATACCTGTAGGTGGCCACATAAATATATCTGGTAAAGATGCTTTTTTAATATCAAAACAATTAAACCCTAAAATCATTATTCCAATGAACTATAAGACATCTTGCTCATCATTTTTATTTGAAGGTATAAAAGAATTTTTACTATTAACAAAAGATCTATATAAAAACAAATCAAAATCAATAGTTATAAATGAAAATAACATAAATGATTTCAATAAAGTAGTACTTCTTTCTATAAATAATCAATAAAAAAAGATCGTCTTTTGACGATCTTTTTTAAATGAAATTACTCTTGAACTGGTGCTCCTACTGGACAAACATTAGCACAGTTTCCACAATCGATACAAGTATCTGCATCTATTACGAATTGAGTATCTCCTTGGCTTATAGCATTAACTGGACATTCAGCTGCACATGCTCCACAGCTTATGCATGTATCATTTATTACAAATGCCATTTAAAAACACCTCCTAAAAAATTATGGTAATTACACCATCATCATTTTATCACGTTTTATCCAAATTTTAAAGTACTTTGATAAAATTTAGGATATGTTAATTATATAACCGTATAGCCAAATTCTTCTATATTATCTATTATTTTTTCTATATTTATATAATTATTATTAAATATTACTGTTACCTCTTTTTTATCTGATGATATTTCACTTGCTACTACACCTTCACAATTTGCTATTGCACTTTGTACATTTCTTACATCAGTAGAATTTTTAATTCCAGCAACCTTAAGTACAGCTTTCATACTAGCCTCCTACTTTTCTTTAATTAGTTCCTTAATTAGTTTTTTATCAGCTTCATCGTCTACAACTAATTTTATATCACTATCATCAATAGAATCTTCATATGAACCTTCTATAAGTTCTACTTCAGTAATATTAAAGTTTTCTAAGATTTCCTCATCTTTTCTCTTTAGTTTAACTTTAACACTTTCTTTAACAATATTATTTTGAATTACTTCTCCAGTTCCTTCAGGTGTTTTTACAATTGAACCTACTTTAGGTAATTCTTTTCTTATGCTCTCATATGTGCTTTGTTCATAGTTTAAACAACACATTAATCTTCCACATATACCTGATATCTTAGTTGGATTTAATGATAAATTTTGTTCTTTAGCCATCTTTATTGAAACAGATGCAAAATCACCTAAAAATGATGAACAACAAAGTGGTCTACCACAAGGTCCAAGTCCACCTATCATTTTAGCTTCATCTCTAACACCTATTTGTCTTAATTCAATTCTTGTTTTAAATATAGTAGCTAAATCCTTAACTAATTCTCTAAAATCTACTCTTCCATCTGCAGTAAAATAGAAGATGACCTTGTTATTATCAAATGTATACTCAACATCAATTAACTTCATAACAAGATTATGCTCTGCTATTTTCTTTGTACAAATTTCTAAAGCTTCTTCTTCTTTTGCTTTATTTTCTTCATGCTTTTTTATATCATCTGCATCAGCAATTCTTAAGACGCTTTTAAGAGGAGAAATTATATCTTCTTCTTTAATCTTTTTTATTCCAATTACACATTGACCAAATTCAATACCTCTAGCAGTTTCTACGATAACATAATCTTCTTTATTTATATTTAAATTATTTGGATCAAAATAATATATTTTTCCAGCCTTTTTAAATCTTACTCCAATTACTTCTATCATGTAATTATACCTCCAAAAATCCCATAAGCATAACACTAATACTCATTGTAAAATTAGTATTGTGCTTTAGACTATCTCTTGCTTCTTCTATATATTTTAGCATTCCATTTAATTTTTTATATGACATTAATTCCATAAGATTTTCTATATCATGAACTTTATCGGAATTTATTATAATATCTTTATTTCCAAGCTCTTTATAAATTATTATATCTCTTATGAATGTAGCTATCATATTTAATAGCTCTTCCTTTTCATCTTTAAATTCTTGAAACGCTTTCTCGTATTTTATTACTATTTCTGGATTGTTATTATTTATATCTTTTAGCATATCTACTATCAGAGTTCTAATATTTTGAAGATTTTCATCATTTAAAAATCTTAAAGCTCTTCCTGGAATTCCTTCAGAGTAAGCTAATATAGATAAAACTTCATCTTCTCTTAAATTATAATTTAAATTAATAAATTCTATCATTTCATTATTATTAAGAGGAGTAAGTTTATATATCTGACATCTTGATTTTATAGTATCTAATATACTTTCTAAATTAGTTGAAAGCATAATTATATAAACCCCTACTGGAGGTTCTTCTATCGTTTTAAGCAATGCATTCTGAGCTTGAATAGTAAGTTTTTCTGAATTATATATTATAATTACTTTTTTATCACCTTCATAAGGTCTTTTATTAACCTCTTCAATAATTTCTCTTACTTCTGAAACCCCCATAGATGCCTTTTTACTTTTATAAAAAATGGCATCAACATGCTCTTTTCCAAGTGGTTTATCAAGTATTTTAGATACAAATATATCAGCTATAATACTCTTTCCTATTCCATCTCTACCTACTATTAAATGAGCATGAGATAGTGTATTGCCTTCTGCCCTTTTCATAAAGCCATTTATAATTTTATTATGTCCTACAAACTTACTCAATACACACTCTCCTTTTAAATCCTATACTATATCTTTATAAATTGATCTACATCAACAACAAAAATAGTAGCTCCACCAACTTGTATTTCTATAGGATATTGCATACATAAACCTGCATTTCCTGTAATAGGTGCTGGTGCAGTGACCATTTCCTTTCTCTTCTTACAAATATCTTTAATTATATCTATAACTTCGTCTAGTTTTTCTTTATCTACTCCAATAATTAAAGTTGTATTTCCAGCCTTTAAAAATCCGCCTGTAGTTGCAAGCTTCGTAACCCCAAATTTTTTCTCATTTAGAACGTCAATTAAATCATCTGAATCGTCATCATTTACTATAGCTATTACTAATTTCATAAATAACCTCCATAACACTTAATTAAATACCCTAATTATATTTTACCACAAAGTAATATCTTTCCATAAGCCTATTTTAAGCATTATTAAGCATATTAGAAATTATATTTTTAACCTTATTAGATACTTCGTCAATTGTTCCTTCAGCATTTATTTTAACTCTATTTTTATTATCTTTATCATAAATTAAACTATAACCTTCTCTAACCTTATTATGAAAATCCATTTTTTCCAAGTCTAATCTATTAATTTCTCTATCTGAATTCTTCTTTATTCTATCAAGTCCAACTTCAGGACTTACATCAAATAGAATTGACATATTTGGCATACAATCGCCTATAGCAAATTTATTTATACTATAAACTTCATCCATTCCAAGACCCCTTGCATATCCTTGATAAGCTAAAGACGAATCTAAAAATCTATCACACAAAACTATTTTGCCCTCTTCTAAAGCTGGAATAACCCTTTCTACTAAATGTTGTCTTCTTGCAGCAGCATAAAGTAAAGCTTCTGTTTTTCCATCCATCTTTATATTCTCTTTATTAAGTATAACTTCCCTTATTTGCTCAGCTATACTTATCCCACCTGGCTCTCTAGTCTTTATAACATTAAAGCCACTTTCTTTAAGCCAATTGTATATCATATCAATCATTGTACTTTTTCCTGACCCTTCGCCACCTTCAAATACAATAAACTTACCTTTTTTCAATGTCGTTACCTCTTTCTCTAAAATTTATATAAACTTATTTTAATATGTTTTTTATCTTTTTTATATAGAAATCATAATTGTCTTGATCTGGAGTAATACTTACCATATCACCTTCACAAAAAGGACAAATAAAATTGTCTTTTATCATTATACCATTATCACTGACATTTCCACAGATTGCACATACATTTTCTATTTTTTTATTAACTAAACCCTTCATAAAAATTCTCTCCTTTACCAATTAAATTTTATTATCTAAAGTTTGTCCACAAAAATTTATTTCTATACTTTAAAACTTTAAATAAAAATAAATATTTTTCTTTCATATAGGTAAAAATAATAAAGAATATTTATCAGGAGGATACTTTTATGAAACAAGAAATGATTAGTTATCTTTCAACTCGTGATAAAGAAATTTCAGACTTATGTAAATATCTTTATGACAACGCTGAAGAAAGCTATAAAGAAACTAATTCATCAAAATATATTTGTAATCTTTTAAAGGAACATGGTTTTTCAGTAGAAAATAACTACTTAGATTTTCCTACAGCCTTTTATGCTACAAAAGGCTCAGGACATCCAAAAATATGCTTTATATGCGAATATGACGCTGTTAAAGATAGAGGACATATAACTGCTCATAACGGTCTTACTACAACATCTTATATTGCAGCAATTTCATTAGGGCATATTATAAATAAATTAAGTTATGGAACTGTAATAGTTATCGGCTGTCCAGGTGAGTATGCAGGTGGAACAAAAGATGTAATGTTAAAACAAGGAGTTTTTGATGATATTGATGTAGTTATGGTTTCACATCCTGATACTGTAACATGCGAAAGTGGATCATCTTCAGCAGTAATTCCACTTAGTATAAAATTTACAGGACACGATGGATTAAGCTTCTTAAATGGAGATCCTTATACAGCATTAGATGCTGTACTTTTAACATTTAATACATTAAATGCAATTACTAAAGGCTTCTGTAATGATATTACTGTTAATTCAGTAATATCTGAAGGTGGAGACACTCCTTTACTTGTTCCAAAAGAAGCTGAAGGTAAATTTTATATAAGGGCAACAAATATCGAATATGCAAGTATAGTAGAAAATAAAATAAAAGAAATTGCAAAATTCACATCTAAATTATTAGATGTTGACGTAAAAATTTCATTGTATCAATTTTCAAGCGATGAACTTATAAGTAATAGAACATTAAATAGGCTATATAATCATAATTTAAAAGAATGTGGAATTATAAATATATGCCCTCCACGAGATATAAATGCGGCTATTTCATTAGGTTCTATAAGCAAAAAAGTTCCACTAATACATCCTTATATATCAATAATTGACAATGAAAAAATTTCTTATGGAACAGATGAATTTGCAAAATGTACAATTTCTGATTTTGCTATTAATCAATATAAAAAATCTGGATTAGCACTTGCATTTACAGGTCTTGATATAATAACTAATTCAAATCTACTTGCAGAAATAAAATCAGAATTTTTCAATTGCAAATCTACTTTTAAATAAAAAAATACCCAAGAATTTAATTCTTGGGTATTTCTATTTCATTAATTTATTATCTCTTAACTTTAATATATTCTTTTTTACTCTATTAACGAAACATTCACTAGGTTGAAAATAAAATTTATAATAATCATTATCAATTTTATATATACAACAACATTGTTCAAGTTTCAATTTATTATATCCATAGTTACCTATAACTTTTGCATCTATACCTTTAGGTTGTTCACCTTTTTTACCTAAATATACGATATCTGAAATTTTAATACTAGTTAAGTTCTTTTCATCGCTTGAAAAAATCTTATTTACTATAAGCTTGTTTGCTATTAAAGCATATTTATAAGAAATTTTGCATTTAAAAAACTCTCTCAGTATAAGCAAAACTGCTATTAGAGCTATTATTAATTTGCATATAAGTAAAGTCTTTTTGCTATTAAAATCAATAACTTTAAGACCTTCTTGAGCATATAACATAAAAGTTATAATAAATAATACCAATACTATTACCGGAGCTTTTCGTTTGGCAACTACTTCTTTATGCATCATATTTAAATCCCCCATGATTAACTCAAATATTTATAAACATAGAAATGATTATACTAGTAATTTAGATTTTATTCCATATCAATATAAGGCAAATTTTTTTATTATTAGCTTATTATTAGCATTAAATAGACTTTATCTTTATTTTTCTAAATATTTTTATATTATTCTTTAATTTTCTTTTATTTTAATATATAAATAAGAATATAATTACATATATATATTTTTTCTTTTTATTTATGCCTTTATTTTATATTTATTAATTAAATAGTATAATATAATTATATATTAATGGAGGTTTTATAATGATTCAAATATTTAAAACAATGAATGATAATAATAAAAATCTCAAGCAGCTTGATAATATAGAACCAGGTTCTTGGATAAACATAGTAGCTCCATCTGATGAAGAACTTATTTTAATTTCAAATAAGACAGATATATCTCTAGATTTTCTAAAATCATCACTAGATGATGAGGAAACCTCTCGTATAGATATAGAAGATGATGTTATTTCAATTATAGTGGATATTCCTTTTACAGAAATGGAAGATAACTCTTTAACTTATGATACTTATCCACTATCTATAATACATACAGAAAAATATTTAATAACAGTTTGTCTTAAAAATAGTAAAATTTTAACTGACTTTATAAACGGAAGAATAAAATCATTTTATACATTTAAAAAATCAAGATTTATCCTTCAAATATTAAATAGAATATCTACATACTATCTTTTATATTTAAGACAAATAGATAAAAAAAGCTTAATGATTGAAAAAAGACTTCATAAATCAATGAAAAACAGAGAACTTATTCAATTACATTCACTTGAAAAGTCATTAGTTTATTTTTCAACATCATTAAAAGCAAATGAAATAACTTTAGAAAAAATGCTTAAACTTAATATAATTCAAAAATATGAAGCTGATAAAGATGTACTTGAAGATGTTATAGTTGAAAATAAACAGGCAATAGAAATGACAGAAATTTATAGTAATATACTTGCTAGTACAATGGATTTCTTTGCCTCAGTTATTTCTAATAATTTAAACATAGTTATGAAAGTACTAGCATCAGTTACAATACTTATGGCTATTCCAACTATAATAGGTGGTATATTTGGTATGAACGTATGGCTACCAATTTCACCAAACGATCCATCAGGATTCTATATAATAATGTTCATGACTATATTTATTTGTGCAATAGCTGCTTGGATATTATATAAAAACGATATGTTTAGATAGCAAATTTTTTAAAATATCATAATATGAATATTATCAATAAATAGTGAGCTTAATTTAAGCTCATTTTTTTATAGGAGGAATTTTATATTATGATAAAAGGTAAAATTTTAAGTTCTAATTCTAAAATAGGTATTATATCTCCAGCATCTTGTAGTGAAGATATAATTATAAATACTTATATTAATAAATTTAAATCTTTAGGATTTAATATAGTAAAAGGAAGGCATATTCATGATAAACATGGATATTTTTCTGGATCAGATATGGATAGGGCAAAAGAATTAACTGATATGTTTTTAGATGATTCAATAGATGGTATCATATGCTTTCGTGGTGGATATGGTTCAATACGTATACTGCCTTATATAGATATGTCTATAATAAAAAATAATCCAAAGTTTTTCTGTGGATATAGTGATATAACTATATTATTAAACTACTTTGCAAATAATGGTTTAATAACATTTCACGGTCCTATGATAAAATCTAATTTTGATGATATATTAACTTTATCTCATTTAAAAAGAATGCTCTTTAATCCTACAAAAGGATTTATTTATGATTTTTCAAATTGCATAAAATATAATAATAATCATTTTTCAGGTAAATTAATTGGTGGTAATTTATCAATGATATGTTCTTCTATAGGAACTCCGTATGAAATAAACTTAGATAATAGTATATTACTTTTAGAAGAAATAAATGAACCACCCTATGTAATAGATAGATTATTAACTCAATTATCACTTTCAAATAAACTTAATAAATGCAATGCTATACTTATAGGTCATATGACAAATTGTAGTGATGATAATGACTTTAGCTTTGAAATTTCAGATATAATAAAAAATATACTATTACCTTTAAATATTCCTATAATAACAAATGTACCATTTGGACATTCTTACCCTAATTTAACTTTTCCAATAGGGTGTAATGCTACCTATAACAAAGAAACAAGTCAACTTATATTATGCGAAAACTCACTTTTATAAATTTTAATCCACAAATTTATAAGTTATCCTATTAAATTTTACACTTTCAGTGGATAAGTTCTTATTCCAAAATTTTTTCTGTGGATAATTTCAAAATTTTTATTCCTATAAATAAAAAAGTCTGTAAACAATGTTTACAGACTTTCAATATGGAGGCGCCACCCAGATTTGAACTGGGGATGAAGGTGTTGCAGACCTCTGCCTTACCACTTGGCTATAGCGCCATATATGGTGGCTCGAGCAGGAATCGAACCAGCGACACGAGGATTTTCAGTCCTCTGCTCTACCGACTGAGCTATCGAGCCACACCATACCTAGCAACGTCCTACTCTCCCACACAGTCACCCGTGCAGTACCATCGGCGCTATAGAGCTTAACTTTCCTGTTCGGAATGGGAAGGAGTGTTTCCTCTATGCCATCATCACTAGATTTTATTTATTTTAAAGAGATTTGTTCTCTGAAAATTGCATATGAATTTTTGTTGATCGTTTTTTAT
>NZ_AVSV01000045.1 GCF_000498355.1 Clostridium sp. Ade.TY
AGTGCTAAAGAATTTACTACTTCACAAATAACAACTACAAATAGTAATTTAAGTAAAGCTACAAGTGAAATTAATATTTTAAAAGAACAGATAAATACTAAAGTATCTCAAACTGATATAGATAAAAGTATTTCTAATATTACTTTAGGTGGTAGGAATTTATTTTTAAAAAGTAAAGGACCTTTTAAGAGTTCAAATGAATATGTAGGCATATCAATAACATCTGTAGCAGAAAAATATTTAAATAAAACAGTTACAATATCAGCAGATGTAAAAGCTAATAGGATTGGTAAAATCCAATTTTATTCACTAGGTGGATATAAAGTAAATTTTTATGTTACTAGAGAGATAACAACAGAATGGATAAGAATAAAAGCCACTGGAAAGTTTACACTTGACGACGAGAAACAAAAGTGGTGTGATTTAAGTTTTTACGGAAATTATGGTAGTGGACTTATAACAGAAGTAAAAAATGTAAAAATAGAACTTGGTGAATTAGAATCGGATTATACAGAAGCGCCAGAAGATACTGAGCAATTAATAGTAGATAATATAAAAGTAGTTACAGATAAAATAAATGATGTATCTACTAAATTAACTCAAACTAAGGATAGTCTACAAGCTAGTGTAAATAGTTTAAATAGTACTACACAAACAATAACAACTAATTTAACTAATACAACTAATGATTTAAGTAATAAGATAAATACAGCTAAAACAGATGCTATTAATAGTTCTAAGAGTTATGCTGATACTAATAAAATTGAAGCTATTACAAGTGCCAATTCACATGCTGATTCAGTGGCAACTACTAAAGCTAATGCAGCTCAATCTAATGCTATAGCTCATGCTGATAATGTTGCTACAATTAAATCAAATGAAGCAAAAAGTCAAGCTATAAGTAGTGCAAACTCATATACTAATTCAGCAAAACAACAGGCTATAGATTCAGCTAATAGTCACGCTAATTCAATAGCAGAGCAAAAGAAAAATGAAGCAATAGTGGGTGCTAGAGAAATCCCTGATACTAGAAATGATAATCAAACTCCAGATTGGTATATGAAAAATTATCCTTTCCAAACAATAACAGAGTTTAAATTTGCTAGAGTAGTTAAAATACCAAATGCCAGCAATAATTATAATTATGGGACACTTGAAACAAAAGTACCTTGGAATGGTTCTAGTGGTGGCTATCCTACTCAAATATTTAGAAGTAGTGATTATCCTACTTATCAAAGGCATGGAATTAATGGTACAACATGGAGTTCATGGGAACAGATAGAAGATACTCAAGGATCACAATCAAAGGCGGATAGTGCTTTAAATAATGCTAAGACTTATACTAACGCTCAAATAACAACAGTAAATACAAGAGTATCTAATGCAGAAAGTTCTATTAATGTTTTAAAAGGTCAAATCTCAACTAAAGTAAGTCAAAGTGATATTGATAAAACAGTTAATAATATTCAGATTGGTGGAAGAAATTATGGTTTAGACACTGGAAAAATGTTAGAAACAATATATAATGTATCGTTTAGTAGCAAATTAGTTTTTCAAAAGAATAAAACATATACTCTTGCTTTAGATTTTGATGCAGAAAATTTAGTTGCAGGATCTCAAGCAAGGATAGGATGTGAATTTTCTATTGGATTTGCAGATGGTAGCAGATCTTATTATGGAGTATGGCACTATATTAGTGATGGAACTTCATTTAAAGGAAGAAAGTATGTTACGTTTACAATACCTAATTTAGACATAACAGATACCCCAACAAGTTGTCGTATTTATCCTGACTTAGTTAGTAGTGGTAAAAGATTTTTAGGTAACTTTAAATTAGAAGAAGGAAATAAACCTACCGATTGGACACCTGCACCTGAAGATATAGGACAAGAAATTAAAGATAATATAACTACAGTAACAGAGAAAATAAATACAGTAGAAAGTACATTAACACAAAAAACAAATAATATAAATGCAGCAGTAAGTAGTGTACAAAGTATATTAAATACTAAAGCTGATGGAAGTACAGTAAGTTCTATGCAAAGTCAATTAAGTAGCTTAAGTATAGGATTAAATGGAATTAAGTTAGAAGTGGCAAATAAAACTGATAAAGGTTCTATTATTAGTGCTATAAATCAATCAGCAGAAAATATTTCAATAAATGCTAGCAAGATAAATTTAAATGGAGCAACAACATTTGCAAAGAGTACAGGATTTAAAGCAATAGAAATAAACAATGCTATAATAAGTTTTTTTGATTGGGAAGGAAGTGAAAGAAGTGTCCCAGTAGGATCAATTTATTCTACTAGAACTGATAGAGATGCTAGAAAGCCAGGTATAGCAATAGGTCATGAAGAAAATTCAACTTTTGATATAGTTTTTAAAAAAGATAATAAAAGTTATTCTTTTGTTACTTTTGACAACGACAATATACTTGAAACTGGCTTTCCTATAGCATTTCATAAAGAAATTAGTCTTAGTGGTTACATTTTATGGTTAGGTAAAACAAAAAGAAATAGTATGTATGAAAGTACTAACGGTGACTTTACTATAAGAACAGCACATGGATTAAAAATAGCTGATAAAGATAATGGAACTTTAACTGCTGATTTAGATGCAAATTATACAGGCTTTAAGAAATGGGATCATAAATATTTTTATGCGATATTTAAGCCTGATGAATTTAACTTAAGCAACGGAAAAGGACAATCATATTTTTGGACTGAAAGCGGTAACTCTAATATTTTTACTGGTAGTGGAATCAATATGAAGATACAAGGAGATTTAACTGTTACTGGTAGAAAAAATAGAATAGTTAAAGATACTATTTATGGAGATTTAGCTCTTAATGCAGTAGAAAGCACAGAATGTTGGTTTACAGATATGCTTATAGAGCAAAGTAGAACAGATGCTAACGGCGATTGTATAATATGGTTTGAT
>NZ_AVSV01000046.1 GCF_000498355.1 Clostridium sp. Ade.TY
GTTCATGGCTTTTTTTGTTATTAAAATTAAACTTAAACTTTTATTTTATAATAAGTTATATATTTAAATTATATTAAAAGATAATATTTTACATAATTTAAATATTAAATAATAAAATAACTGAAAAAATAAATTAATTTTAATTGTAAAATGTAATAAATTGAAAAAATATTACTAAAGTTACTTATGTACAACTAGCTTACGATTATATATAATTATTTTATAGGCAAGATTATTGCTTTTGATTACGTTTACAGGGTAGTGATTAAAAGATTATAAAGTCATATAATATTTGTGTATTAAATATAGTATATAATAATCTTTTAAAGTTAGGATGGGGAGTGTTTTGGTTGACAAATATAAAAGAGTTAAAGGAACGTCTTAAACAATTAAAATTAGAGAAACGTGAATTAATTTTAGCCGGAAAAAAGACTTCTTGTATAGATGATAAGATTAGAGAAGTTGAAGAGGAAATTAGTAATCTACAAGTAAATTAGAATATTGTTGGAAATCTAACTGTTAATTGTTAGATTTCTATTTTTTTAGAATAATATATCTTTTTTATTAATATAATTTATTTAGTAAGTAATTTTTATGGTGGGGAGATGGTAAAATGATTAGAACTGTTGTATGTCATAAAGAAGGATGCTGTGGGAATAAATTTTTTATTGAAACTATAGATAATAAAATTAAAGCAACTTGTAGAGAGTGTGGGAATGAATATTTATATGATACAGGAAATGATGGGTATGAGCTTTTATCAACATGTGAATCATGTAAGAATGATAGTTTTAAGTTATTTAGAAATATAAATACTAATAAAACTTATGCTAAATGCTCTGAGTGTGGTGATCCTCCAGAGAGGATATTTGTTGATCCAGATGGTATACAAATAACTTATGAGACAAAGCTTATTCAGGAAATAAAGGAGCAACTTCATACAATAGATCAAAGGTTATGTAATTTAAATATAAAGGTAGAAGATATTGAAAGAGGACAAAGTATTTTAGAGGAATCATTAGCATATATAAATAAGTATATATTAGAGGATAGATAGTAAATTTACAGTACCTTACTCTATATAGTATAATTAATTAAATATACATATAGGAGAAGGTTAAGTGATATGAGTATTAAATCAAAAAAACTACTGGCGTGGATTTTAGTTATTGTATGGATGGCATTTATATTTTATATGTCTAATCAGCCAGCAAATATATCAAATGAGCAAAGTGATTTTGTACTAAATTTAGTGAAATCTCTTGGTATAGATATTAGCAATTCTTATGTTGACTTAGCAATTACAATAATAAGAAAGGGTGCGCATTTTTCTGAGTATTTAATATTAAATTTATTATATTTTAATTTATTAAGATTTTATATTAATAAGAATAGAGCTTTAATTTTATCAATAGTACTGTCTTTCTTATATGCATCAACAGATGAATTTCATCAACTTTTTGTAGAAGGAAGAGCAGGAAGATTTACTGATGTTTTAATAGATACATCTGGAGCAACAATAGGTTCACTATTAGCACTTTTAGGAAATAAAATTTTAAAGAAAAGAGCAAAACTTAAATAGTTTTGCTCTTTTTTTATATATAGGAAAATATAAAAATTGAAATAGTATAAATTTATATACAGTAATTTATAAGGCTTTTGAAATTAAAAGTTAAATATTATGTTTAAAGCTATTTTTAATCATAATAATTATAGTTAATAGAATTAAAAAAGAATTTTAAATATAAATTTAGAAATACTTTTATTTTATATCTGTTACATGTATTGTTGAGTATCCATTTTCATTTAGTGATGATACTATTGATTTCATTAGAGAATCTTTTGATAAGACCCAATTGAAAGTATTGTTATTATCATTAAATGATATATATTCAAGTTCTAATACTGGATGATAAAATAAAGCTGCTAATAAATTTGGTGATGGATTTTTTAATCTGCTTGTTATTGATGAAGTGTCTCTATTTTTTACATATCCAAGTGGTGCTGGAATATATACATTACCTCTAGGAGTTTCTTTTAAGGCTGTATAATATAGAATACTATATGGCTCAAATAAATATTTAAAGTATTCTTCTATTACTTTCTTTTGTTTCCTAGTAGCTTGATAGTGAGGACTTTCAAAAAAGTAAACTGGGATATTAAGTCTATTAGCTGCAAATAATCCATTTTCAATAACTTCTCTAGCTTCCTTTTCAGTATTATTAAATTTACTAGATAATTCAATACCTGTTAAGCTAGTACTATTTCCGTATTGATGAGTATATCCATGAAGTCCAACTTCGCCTCCACTATTTATTAAATAGTCAATAAGATTTACAAATCCAACGTTGTGTATATTATTATCTGTTAATAAGTTATTATCAATATTTTCAGATGGATTTTTGTATCTAGGAACCCAAGCTACATGGAATCTAATTTTATTACTATACAAATAATCTCCTAAAGCTTTTAATTTAGTTTGATTAACATCTTCATATAAAGCGCCACCAGAAGAAAAATCTTCAAGTCTTATTAGTGCTGCAGGTCCATCTTTTAACGGTAATGATTTTGAATTAGCTCTATCTAAATTTGATTTTAATAATTTAATTGAATTATTTTTAAAATTAAATACAGAAGTAAGTGAGAATAAATATTCTATATCAGAAATTGATAAATAATAATTGTCTTTATAATCTAAAAGCCATCCTCTTAAGTTATATGTTTTATTATTTATTATAGCTTGTTTCTTATTAAGTATTATAGTATTTATTCCATTAGTTAAAGCAAGTTCATTATTATCTAAATTTTTATATCCTAAAGTTTTTTTTATGTAATTTAAAGGTAAGTAATATCTTTGACCTCTAAGTAATATAGTAGTATCTTTAGGAATTTCATGTCCTAAAATAGATATATTTACATCGTTGACTTTTTGTATTTTACAGTCATTTAGTGATGTGTTTTCTTTGTATATTGAATTATAATTCATAGGTTTAATTTTACTATTTACCACACCATCTTTAACATAAGTTTTCCCCTGAAAAAAGTTAAAATAGAATGTTATTCCATAAAGTATACCTATAATAAATATAGTTAATAAGGAATATAGTAATATTTTTTTTAAGTTAATATTTTTTTTTAGGTTACCCATATAAAATCTCCTTAATTAATTGGTTAATAATTATATTTTAACATGATATAAAAAATATAGTTATTAATGTAATGAAAATAATTTGTATGTATTAGTATTTTATTTAGTAATTAATTTCTATACAAAATATATTGGACATAAATAATTAAATGAAAATTAACAAAAAGGTTGATATGTTAACATAAATGTTATATAATGTACACATATTAGAAACAAGTGTTTATATATAAAGGACGTAAACGATAGAAATTATTATAAGGGGGCATAGGTATGGAGCAAAAAGTCAAAAAGAAGGGTTTTTTGAATATGGTAGAGCGTGTTGGAAATAAATTACCTCACCCAGCTACTATATTTGTAATTTTATGTGGAATCATAATACTTATTTCAGGTGTATTATCAAAGATGGGAGTAAGTGTTACATATACAGGGCTAGATAGAGCCACTAATGAGATAAAGGAATTAACTGTATCAATTCAATCACTATTAACACCAGAGGGTATTAGATATATGTTTGAAAGTGCAGTATCTAACTTTACAAGTTTTGCACCTCTAGGAACTGTTTTAGTTGCGCTTCTTGGAGTTGGAGTTGCTGAAGGAACAGGATTAATAGGAACATTATTAAAAAAATTAGTTACTAGTACTCCAAAAAGATTAATAACTGTAGTAGTTGTTTTTGCTGGAGTAATTTCAAATATTGCATCAGATGCTGGATATGTTATATTAATACCTCTTGGTGCAGTTGTATTTTTAAGTTTCAAGAGACATCCTCTTGCAGGGATTGCAGCAGCTTTTGCTGGAGTATCAGGAGGATTTAGTGCAAATATTATATTCGGACCAACAGATGCGTTACTTGCTGGTATAACAACAGAAGCAGCAAATATGGTACAACCTGGTTATGAGGTTAATATAGCTTCAAACTGGTTCTTCTTAATTGCATCAACTGTATTAATTACGATAGTTGGAACTATAATAACTGAAAAAGTTGTTGAACCAAGACTTGGACCATATAAGGGTAAGGAGCAAGTTGATGAAATAAATGGTATTTCAAAAGAAGAAAAAAGAGGTCTTAAATTTGCATTAGTAGCATTAATTTTATTTGTAATAGTTATGGGATTACTTGTTATTCCACAATGGGGACCACTTAGAAATCCTGAAACTGGTGAAATATTAAAATCACCTTTTATGAATTCAATGGTTGCAATTATTGCTATGGGATTCTTTATACCAGGGATAGCCTTTGGAATTGGTAAAGGTGATATTAAGAATGATAAACAGATAATTCATCTTATGAGTAAAAGTATGTCTTCTATGGGAGGATATATAGTTTTAGTATTCTTTGCTGCTCAATTTGTTGCATACTTTGGTTACACAAATATAGGAACTATAATAGCTGTTAAAGGAGCAGATTTCTTACAGAATGCTGGTATTGGAGGAGTTCCTTTAATATTAGGATTTATAGCAGTTGCAGCATTTATAAACTTATTTATGGGATCCGCATCAGCAAAATGGGCTATAATGGCACCGGTATTTGTACCTATGTTTATGAGAATGCATTATTCACCAGAGCTTGTTCAAATGGCTTATAGAATAGGGGATTCAAGTACAAATATAATTTCACCACTTATGACATACTTTGCATTAATAGTAGCTTTTGCAGAAGTTTATGATGAAGATACAGGAATAGGAACTCTTATATCAACAATGGTTCCATATTCAATAGCATTTTTAGTATGTTGGACAGGCTTATTAATAGTGTGGTTTTTATTAGGATTACCACTTGGACCAGGTGCTGGATTATATATGTAAATTAATATTATAAAAATAATATAGCAAGTAAGAAGTTTTAGCTTCTTGCTTGCTTTTTTTTAACTTTAAATATGTTAAAATTATATTTGTTATTTATAACTATAAAGTTATTTGTAATATATAAAATTTAGGAGGATTACATATGGAATTAAAGAGGTTTAGAAATGGATTTACTAGTTTTGTAACTATTGCACTTAAGCCGTTAATATTTATATTACTTGTAGTATCTATAGGATGCATAGGAGTGTATAAAGGTAATTTTGATATTGCAGCAGTAATTCTAGTAGGTGTTGTAGTTATAGCAATCCTTTTAGCCTGTATTCTATTAAAAAGTAAAAAACTTAGTAATAAAAGTAAACTATTAATTGTTTTGAGCTTTGGGGCTTTAATAAGAATTTTATGGCTTATTAACATAAAAACAGTTCCTGTATCTGATTTTAATACTATCTATGAAACAGCAAAAGAGGTATTAAAAGGTGACTATAGTATGATGTGGGGAACTGAATATATAGCAAGATTTCCACATTTAACTGTTATGGTTATGTATATGGCATTTATGCTTAAATTTTTTACTCATGCACTTTTTGCTATGAAAATCGTAAATTTAATTATGGGAATAATTACAATTTACTTAATATATTTAATAGCTAAATTAGTATTTGAAAAAATTGAATATGGAATAATAGGAGCTTTAATAGCAACGATTTTTCCTCCATTTGTAACATATACTGGTGTATTATGTACAGAAAATATAGCTATACCATTTTACTTAGCAAGTATATATATTTTTCTTTTGGCATGTAAAAAGAAAATACATCCGTCTATGTTTATAGTATCTGGAGCTCTCTTATCTGTTGGAAACTTATTTAGGATGGTTGCAACAGTTACTATAGTAGCATTTATTATGTATATAGTTATATATACAGATTTTAAATTTAAAGAAAAAATAAAATCAATTATTATGGTAGTAGTATCTTTCGCTTTAATTCTTTTTATAGTAAGTTCTACTCTTAAATCATATAAAGTAACAGAAAATAATTTATGGAAAGGTAGAGAACCAGCAATAACTAACATATTAAAAGGAACTAATATGGAAACTGGAGGAAGATGGAGTCCAGAAGATGCTATAATACCTGAAAAATATAATTTTGATGAAGATAAAATTAAAGCGGAATGTACTAATATAATAATTGATAGATTCAAAAATGCTACACCAATGCAAATAGGAAAGTTTTATTTAGAAAAATATACTACTCAATGGATGGACGGAGATATGAGTGGCGTATTTTGGTCACAAAGTAATGTTAAGGACAGTGATATTTTAATAAAGTTTAATTTTGGAGGTAAATTTATAATACAAATAATATCTTCTGTTGTTATTTTATTGATTTTCATTGGATTATTTAATAAAAAAAGGTATAGAAAATATTCAGGAATTAATTTATTTTATATAATATTTTGTGGATATGGGTTATCTTATTTAATTACAGAAAATCAATCAAGATATGCTTATATTGTAAGTTTTGCATTTGTTATAGCAGCAGTATCTGGGATTGAACTTATTGGAAAAGTTTTTAAAAGAAGCTAAAGTTAAAAATAAATAAAAATGGGTGAATAAAGAATAATGAAAATAAAAAAAGTAAACTCAGGCACTTTAATAAAAAGCATAATATTTATAATATTAGTTGTAAAAAGTATAATATTTATGTCAATTGGTGCATCAAATACAGGTAAAACTTTTACTGGAGTTGTAATAGCGAAAGAATTAGTTTTAGCTCAATTAGCTTTTATAGGTATTTTGATGTTCATGGCACTATTTTTTAAAGGAAAGAAACAAATAACATATTTAATAATAATAGATATATTATATTCATTAATGTTATTAGCAGACATTTGGTACTATAGGGCTAGTAGAAATTATTTAGGGCTTAGACATATATTATTTAAAGATATGTTCAATCCAATGAATGAAAGTATAATAAATCCTAATAAATTAGATTTATTATTTTTAATAGATATACCAATATTAATCTTTGTAAGATTTAAAATTAAAGATATTATGGATTATAAAAGGAATATTAAACTAGCTGTATTAGGGATTATAATATGTATATTAACCATATATACAACACATTATTTAATAGATGTTAAAGATGTTACTAAGGGTAAAGTTAAATTTATGAGTGTTGATTGGTCTCCATTTATAATGATGCAAAATCAATCACCAATTGGATATCATTTATATGAAGCAAGTAGAGCAATAGAACAAAAAAATTTCCAAGGAAATGAAGAAGAAATTAAACAAGCATCTAATTGGCTTGCTTGGAACAATAAAAAACTTCCTGATAATAAATATAAAGGAATATTTAAAGGAAAGAACGTTGTATTTTTACAGATTGAGTCATTAGAAAACTTTGTTATAGGTAAAAAGGTTTTAGGACAAGAAATAACTCCAAATTTAAATAAGCTTATGAAAAAATCGTTATATTTTGACAATATATATGAGCAGAATAATGCAGGAAATAGTATAGATTGTGATATGATGGTGAACACTGGTTTATTACCATTAGGTGATAATATAACATTTTTGACAAATGCAGATGTTAAATATGAATCATTACCTAGAATATTAAATAAAAATGGATATACTACAGTATCAACACATGCAGAAAGAGCTGGTGATTGGAACTGGTCAGAAGCACATAGTAATGCGTTAGGATACAAAGATATGTGGGATATAGATTCTTATAAATTAGATGAAGTTTTTGGAATGGGATTATCAGATCATTCATTCTTTAATCAGTATGCAGATAAGCTTAAAACTTTAAAACAACCATTCTTTTCTACTATACCTACTTTATCAAGTCATGGACCATTTGATCTTCCAGACAAATATAGAGAACTTAAATTGCCTAAAGCTGTTGATGATACAAAGCTTGGAGGGTATTTTCAAAGTGTACATTATACAGATGAGCAAATTGCTTTCTTTATAAATAAGCTTGAAAAGTTAGGTCTATTAGATGATACAGTTCTAGTTATTTATGGAGATCATGGAGGAGTTCATAAATATTATAATGATGAAATTCAAGATGTTCCTTTAGAAGGAGATTGGTGGAAAAATAGAGATTATAAAATACCACTATTTATTTATGGAAAAGGTATAGAAGGAAAAACTATAAGTGTAGCAGGCGGACAAAGTGATATAGCTCCAACAATATTATATCTTTTAGGAATAGATGTTAAAGATAATATATTTATGGGAAGAAATTTATTAAACACAAATAGAGATGCTACAGTGATAAAAGGAAATAAAATTATGGGTAATCCAACAGAAGAGGAAAGAGAAAAATTAGAACAGGCATATACGATAGCTGATTATATTATAAAAAATAAATATTTTGAAATTAAGGGTTTGGTAAATTAAAAATTGTATAAATTTAAGATCTTATGAATGTTTTGTTATTTGCATAAAAATGCACTAAAAATATAAAAAAAAAGGGGAAAAACTAGATTTTTCCCCTTTTTCTTTTAATTTATTATTAAAAAATTCTTTAATTTATTGTTATATTTGATAATATTAAATATAATATTAAAGTTAGTTAATGTTTCATACTAACTAAAAAGTTGTTTAGTATTTAACGGTAGAGAGTTTAATAAAAATTAGGAGAGTTTGAATGGAAGACAAAAGAAAAAAGCAGAAAAAGAATAATAAAAACACCAGAAAAAAAGCCCCAAGAAAGTGGAAAAGGATAGTGGCATTTTTAGTTTTTGAAATAGTATTTACTGCTATTACAGCACCTTTTGTATTACTTTATGGTCCATTTGATAATGCAAAAAGAATTTATGTTGGATCAGCAATGACTAGTTTTAATCATCAATATTTAGCAACAATGTTTTTATCTAAGGAAAGAATAAATGAAATAATGAATTCGACAGATAGTTCAAATAATAATTTAACAGCTCAAAATGGTTCAGTTGTTAATGTTAATGCATCTAATAATAAAGAAATGGAACTATATAAATTTGAAAATACAAAATATAATGGATACATGTTGGTTATAAAAGATCCAAAAAGAGTTCATGTTGCAAGTACAAAATATATAGGAAAAAAAGGTGAAACTACATCAGAAATGGCAAAAGATAATAATGCAGTTGCAGCTATAAATGGTGGTGCATTTGTAGATACTTCTAGTAGTTCAAATTGGACAGGCAATGGAGGAACACCAACTGGAGTTATAATGTCTAATGGTAAGGTAGTATTCTCTGATATGAAAACAAATAATACAAAAACAGAGTGTATGGCCATAACAAAAGAAGGAAAAATGCTAGTTGGAAAATATAGTTTAAATGAACTTAAAAATTTAAATGTACAAGAAGCAGTTAGTTTTAAACCAGTACTTATTAAAGATGGTGTGCCAACACCTTTAGACGGAGCAGCAGGGGCAGGTGGAATAGCTCCAAGAACTGCAATTGGACAAAGAGCTGATGGATCAATAGTTATGATGGTTATTGATGGAAGAAGTTTAGTAGATGGAATTGGTTGTACTATAACAGAGTTACAATCACTTATGCTTACAAAAGGTGAATGTGTAACAGCTATTAACCTAGATGGAGGAAAATCATCTACTATGTATCTAAATGGAAAAGTTATTAATAACGTATCTAATGGACTTGGAGAAAGATATATAGCTTCTTCAATAATAGTAAAATAACAAAGGAGAAAGTATGAGAAAAGTAAAAATAATATTAGCTTGGATAGCGGTATCACTTATATTACAATGCTCGGTACTATTCTTTCTAGATAAATTTTATTTTAAAGATAATACTGATGTAAGTATGGAAAAAGTATCAATAAATTCAAATAATAAAAAAGAAAATATACATGTTAATATACCAAGTGATGCAAAAGATATAAAAGTTTCATATGACGGAAAATATATAAGCTACTATATGGGATATGAGTTAAATATATGTGATACTGAAAGTGGAGATGTTAAACAATTAGAAACAATAAATGGTGGTAATATATTAAAATCTGTCTGGTTAGAAGATAGAAATATGTTATTAACATTAGAAATTGAAGATAACCAAATAGTTCTTTGCAACTATGACCCAGAAAAGAATACAAATGAAAAGATAGTTGATATATGTCAGTATAGCAAAATATATAAGACATTTAATATAAAAGCATCAACTATAACAGGGGTTACTTATATTCAGGTTGGAAATATGATTTATAGAATAGATATAAATCAAACTGCAGCTGTACAAGTACCTATAATAGTTAGAAATATAGGACAAATAGGATTGATGCCAACTAAAGACAGATTAGTATATATAGCTACTAATGGCACAATAGTTCATATAACTCAACCAAATGAAAGAATACAAATTAATACTTCAAGCAAATTAAAAATACTTGGAATAGATGAAGAAGGAGTTCTTTACTTAGGAGAAGTTACTAACAATAAGGTACATAAAATACTTAAAAAAGATTTAGATAACGATGAATCAGCAATTAAGAAAGTGCCACTAAAAGAGCCAGTAGAAGATAAAAATATATTTATAGATGGTACTGGCGCTGTATTTGTAAATAATAGTGAAGCTAAAACTATAACAAATATAAATACACAAAAACAAATAACTTACAAAGGAAACTTCTTAGGATTTTATAACAATGGTATAGCAAGTATTGTAGATGGAAAATATTATACAACAGAGTATCCAAAATAGATAAAATAAGAGCTGAAATTTTCAGCTCTTATTTTTATGTTAAGTTATTTTATTAGTTTTTCATATATGAATTCTAAATCGTAAAAAACTGTCATAAAAATTAATATGAGAGTTTAAAAGGGTGGGTGAATTATAAAAATATGGAAAATTACTGTGTAGAAAATATTAGAAATGTTGGTTTTATAGGTCATGGTTCATCAGGAAAAACTTCTTTAGTTGAAGGGTTATTATATGATGGGAATGTAATAACTAGAAGGGGTAAAATTGAAGATGGAAATACAATATCTGATTTTGAAGAAGAAGAAAGACGTAGAGGAATATCACTTTCTGTATCAATAGCACCTTTAGAGTGGAAAAATAAAAAAATAAATTTAATAGATATACCAGGATATTTTGATTTTATTGGGGAAAGTATAGAAGGAATGAGAGCAGCAGATATAGCAACTATAGTTGTATGTGGAGTATCTGGTGTTCAGGTAGGGACTGAAAAGGCTTGGGATTATTGTAATAAAATAAAATTACCTAGAGCATTTTTTATAAATAAATTAGATAGAGAAAATTCAAATTTTGATAAAATACTTGAAAGTCTTAAAGATAAGTTTGGAATAAGTGTTGTTCCAATTCAGTATCCAATAGGAAGTGAATCAAATTTTTCAGGTGTGATAGATATAATATCAAAAAGAGCATTAATTTATAACAAAAAGCTTGGAAAAATGGAAGAGAAGGATATTCCAATAGAGCTTTTAGATAAAGTTAATGAATGTAAAGAAATGATTACTGAAGCAGTTGCAGAAACTGATGAGGAATTATTAGATAAATATTTTTCAGAAGGTAGTTTAAGTGATGAAGAACTTTATACGGGATTAAAGAAAGGGTGTATTAATGGAGAGATATCACCTGTTATGTGTGGAAGTTCATTAAATGGTGTTGGTATGAGTCTATGCTTAGATAATATAGTTGAGTGCTTCCCATCACCTAAATTTTCATTAGCACAAAAAGCTATAAGAGATAATGAATCAGAAGAATATATATCTATAACAGACGATTTGCCATTTTCAGCGTTAGTATTTAAAACTATAGCTGATCCTTTTGTAGGTAAAATATCTTTATTTAAAGTTATTACAGGACAAGTAGAAAATGATATGCAAATTATTAATATAAATAAAGATAAAAAAGAAAAATTAACTAATTTATTTTTCTTAAGAGGAAAAAATCAAATTCAAACTAATAAAATTATAGCGGGAGATATAGGTGCAGTTTCAAAACTTCAATTTACAGGTACAGGAGATACTCTTGCAGATTTAAATTTTAAAGTTAAATATGATAATCTAAACTTTCCAGATGCAGTAATGTCAATGGCAATACTTCCAAAGGCTAAAGGTGATGAAGAAAAAATATCTATTTCATTAAATAGATTAATGGAAGAAGACCCAACATTTAAAGTAACAAGAGATATAGAAAATGCTGAACTTATAGTATCAGGTCTTGGAGAAACTCATTTAGAAGTTATAGCATGTAAAATAAAAAATAAATTTGGGGTTGATGTTGTATTAAGAGAACCTAAAGTTCCATATAGAGAAACAATTAAAGGTATTTCTGATGTTCAAGGAAAACATAAAAAACAATCTGGAGGGCATGGACAATACGGTGATGTAAAAATAAAATTTGAAAGAAGACATGATGGAGACGATGATTTAGAGTTTGTAGATAAGGTTGTAGGTGGAGCTGTTCCAAGAAACTTTATACCAGCAGTTGAAAAGGGTTTAAGAGATTGCATAAAACATGGGGTGCTTGCTGGATATCCAGTAATAGGTCTTAAAGCAACACTTTATGATGGATCATATCATCCTGTAGATTCATCAGAAATGGCATTTAAAATAGCAGCATCAATTGCATATAAAAAGGGACTTGAATCTGCAAAACCAATACTTTTAGAGCCTATAATGAAAGTTTTAGTAATAATACCAGATGAATATATGGGAGATGTTATTGGAGATATTAATAAGAAAAGAGGAAGAGTAATTGGAATGGAACCGGAAGGTAAATTACAAAAAATAGTATGTGAAGTTCCTTTATCTGAAATGTTTAAATATGCTACTGATTTAAGATCAATAACTCAAGCTAGGGGAGAATATAAAATGGAGTTCGAGAGATATGAAGAATTACCACAAGTTGAAGCTTTAAAAGTTATAGAAAAAATAAATAAAGAAGAATAGATATAAATATTGCTGGAAGAGCTTTTTCCAGCAATATTTTTTAGGAAGTTTTGTAATAAATTAAATAAAACTACATATAATAACTATACAAAATAATAGTTATTTTGCTTTGATTGGAGGAATTCTAATGTCTGATTATCGAATGGATATAAGGGGAAGTATAGGATTAAGTGAATATAGTAATATTTATGACTATTTATGTATAGTAGATAAAGATGATAAATTTACAATATCAATAGATAAACAAAACAAAGAGAGTGTAGATACAATAAATTCTATGCTTAAAGATAACAGTTTTACAGTTGATAATGAATGGGTTGATGGTAGCGGAAATTATTTAATAAAAGCACATAAAGAAGTATAAATTTTAAAAAATAGTTAAGCGAATAACAAATAAGGACTTTATTATTTCTATAAATATATTACAATAGAATAGTAAGTCCTATTTTTATATGGAATAATAAATTATTATAGAAACTATACTAGGAGGTTTGTAATGAAAAATTACGTAGTTGGTGTAGATTTAGGTGGAACAAAAATAAGTACTGCACTTGCTGATTTAGCAGGTAATGTATTAGCACAAAGTATAATACCTACAAATGCACATGAAGGTGAAGAAAGAGTTTTAGAAAGAATAATAAAGAGTGTTCAAACTGTTATATCAGAAGGTGAAATTAATTTAGATGAAGTTAAAGGTATTGGTATAGGATCACCAGGACCTTTAGATTCAAGAAAAGGAATAATAATAACTACTCCAAACTTACCATTTAGCAACTTTAACTTAGTTAAACCATTAGTAGAAAAATTCAATGTACCAGTATTCTTAGATAATGATGCTAATGTAGCAGCAATTGGAGAATATATGCTTGGAGCAGGTAAAGGTAAAAAGAATATGGTTTACTTCACAGTTAGCACTGGCGTAGGTGGTGGAGCAATTGTTGATGGAAATATTTGTAGAGGAAATACATCAAATGCTCTAGAAATTGGACATATGACAGTTGCACCATTTGGACCAAGATGTGGTTGTGGAAATATTGGTTGTTTAGAAGCTTTAGCATCAGGAACAGCAATTGGAAAAAGAGGACAAGAAGCTGTAAATAGTAAAGTTGAAACATCACTTAGAAGTTATGAAAAAGTTACTTCATATGAAGTATTTAAAGAAGCTGAAAAAGGTGATGCAGTAGCAAAAGATATAATAGAAGAAGCATTAACATATTTAGGAATAGGAATAGCAAATGCTATTTCAATTTTTGATCCAGAAATGATTGTTATAGGTGGCGGAGTTTCAAAAGCAGGAGATATAGTTTTTGAAAAAGTTCGTGAAGTTGTAAATAAAAGATGCTTTAAATCAATGGCTGAAAGCTGTGAAATAGTACCAGCTGGCCTTGGAACAGATGCAGGAGTTATTGGAGCTGTTGCATTAGCATTATTAGAACTTAATAACTATTAATATTTAAATTAATTTAAATAAAAAATCTGAGAATTTAATTCTCAGATTTTTTATTTTATATTAAACTTCTAAAATTGTATTAATTTCATTTTTATAAGCATTAGCTTTTGCACCAAAGATTGCTTGGATTCCATTTCCAACTTCAACAACTCCTGCAGCCCCTAATTCTTTAAGAGCATCTTTGTTAACTTTTGATTTATCTTTAACTTCAACTCTAAGTCTAGTTATACAAGCATCGACACTAACGATATTTTCTGCTCCACCTAAAGCTTCTAAAACGTAAGGAGCTCTTTCGCTTATTTCATCAACTTTTGAAGAAGCTTGAAAATCTTTTTTTGTGAATAATTTAGTTTCTTTTTCATCAGCATCTCTACCTGGAGTTTTTAAGTTAAACTTCTTAATCATGAATGTAAATAAGAAGTAATAAATAACTGCATAAACTAAACCTACTAATATAACCATTATCCATTTAGTTGGTACACCTGCACCTGCTGGAAGTAATCCAAATAGTGAGAAGTCTATAAATCCACCTGAGAATGTCATACCGATGAATACATTAAGTATATCCATTAACATGAATGATAAACCTGCAAGTAAACAGTGTATAACATATAATACAGGCGCAACAAATAAGAATGTAAATTCTAATGGTTCAGTTATACCAGTTAAGAATGATGTTACTGCAGCAGCTAATAAAAGTGATCCAACAACTTTCTTTTTGCTTGGATGAGCACATTTATACATAGCAAATGCAGCTGCTGGAAGACCAAACATCATGAACGGGAATTTACCAGCCATAAATCTTGTAGTACCTGAAACAATACTACTCATAGTTTCAGCTGAGGCACCAACTAAGTCAGTCATACTTGATAGTTGAGCAAAGTATGCAGTATTGGCACCAGCGATTACTTGATGAGTTCCATTTATTATAACTGGAGCTTCAACGAATGAGCCAAACCAAAATGGAGTATAGAATACGTGATGCAATCCAAATGGAATTAATGCTCTTTCAATTACTCCATAGAAGAAAGTACCAATAGCACCAGCGTTTTTAACTAATTCAGCTATTACTGAAATACCATTTTGAACTAATGGCCATAAAAATGCAAGACAAGCACCAACTAAAGCCATAACTAAAGCAGTTATTATAGGAACAAATCTTGAACCAGAGAAGAAACCGATAACTTGTGGTAATTGAATATTATAGAATTTATTATGTAATAAAGCAGTAACTATACCTGTTATAATACCACCAAATACTGACATATTAAGTGTAAATATACCAACATTAGTTGTAACATAAGTTCCAAATTCTCCAACATTATCAGGAGTAACAACGCCTAATTGAGTATATCCAAGTGTTAAAAGTGTTGAAACAACTTGGTTCATAACTAAGAAACCAAATACAGAAGCAAGTGCAGCTGTACCTTTATCTTTGTTTGCAAGACCAACAGCAACACCAACAGCAAATAAGATTGGTAAGTTACCGAAGATAATATCTCCAATATTTTTCATTATAGTTAAAATAGCAGTAACTGCTGGAATATTAACAAAAGCTATTAATGGTTCGTATACAGCTGGGGGATTATTAAGTCCTGATATTCCTAGTAATGCACCACCAACACCAAGTAATATACCTGCAATTGGTAAAGCTGCGATTGGAAGCATGATAGCTTTACCTATTCTTTGAAGTGTTTGTAACATAGATAAGTCCTCCTTAAATTTAAATAATAATATTTGATAATTACGATAAGTCTAGTTTGTAAGGCAAACAAAAAAGACTTAAATATTTATAAATCTCTATGAATACAATAAGAACGTATAAATCGGTCTTAATAGTATTTCATTACGGATTTACATATATTTAAGTCTTGCCTAATAAAATAGTAGCAATCTTTTGATTTTATGCTAAATAATATAATATTTAATTTTTGATGAGTTTGCCTAATCAAATAGTAACAAACATATTCATTTTAAGAACAAGTAAATGTTATCATGAAGGAAAAAAAGTGTCAACAAAAAGTTAAAAATATTTAAATTTTTTTAATAAAGTGATAAAATCTATATACGAAGATATGGGTTATAAGATTTATGTTATATAAATATATTAAGGAGGGTTAATAACATATGATTATAAATAAAATTTTAAACAACAATGTCGTAACCGTTAATTTAAATGGTGAAGAAGCTGTTGTTATGGGGAGGGGTATAGGATTTCAAAAGAAATCTGGCGATACTATAGAAAATACTAGTGTTGAAAAGATATTTAAATTAGATAATGAAAAAAACAATGAAAAATTTAAACAATTAATGATAGAAACAGCTCCAGAATATTTAACAATGACAAAAGAAATAATAACTATAGCTGAAAAAGAGCTAGGAATCGAACTTGGAGAATTAATATATATATTACTTACAGATCATTTATCCTTTGCAGTAATTAGAGAAAAAGAAAATATGAGAATTGAAAATCCAATGCTTTGGGAGATAAAAACTCTTTATAAAAAAGAATATAAAGTAGGATTAAAAGGAATTGAAATTGTAGAAAAGTATACAGGAATAAAGTTAAGTGATGATGAAGCAGGATTTATAGCATTACATATTTTAAATGCAGCATTAAATGAAGACATGTATAATACTATGAATATAACAGTACTTACTAATAAGATACTTAATATTATAAAAAAGTATTTTAACATAACTTTTGATGAAGATTCTCTTGATTACTCAAGGCTTTTAACTCATTTAAAGTTTTTTGTACAAAGAATTTTTAAGAGAGAACAGATAAAGGATGATGATGTAGAACTTTACGAAATAATAACTACAAGATATTCAGAAGAACGAAAATGTATTGAAAAAATTGAACAATATATAAGTAAGCAATTTAGTTATAAACTTACTAAACAAGAAATATTATATTTAATAATGCATATAAGAAGATTTAGAAAAAATTAAATACTAAAGAGATGGGGGTTAATTATATGGTAACAATATATTTAACAAGACATGGACAAACTGAATGGAATATAGAAAAGAGACTTCAAGGGCATGGAAATTCACCACTTACAGATGCTGGAATAAAAAGAGCAGAAGAACTTTCAAAAAGATTAAAAGATATAAAAATAGAATGTATATATACAAGTCCTATTGAAAGAGCATATAAAACAGCATCTATTTTAAAAGGTAATAAAGAAATAGAACTAATAACACATGATGGTTTAAAAGAAATGAATTTTGGAGATTTTGAAGGGAAAATAACTGAAGAAGTTATGCAAGAAAATCCAGATTGGGATATAAACTTAATAATGCAAGGCAATTTAGAAATGCGTGCGCCTAATGGAGAAACTTTAGCTGAAGTTAGGGAAAGAGTAAGTAAAGCCATGGATGAAATTATTAAAGATAATGATGGTAAAAGTATATTAATAGTTGCTCACGGTATAACTTTAAAAGCGATAATGAATTATTTTAAAGATAAAGATGTAAATAGTGAAGTTATGGGACAAGCAACATTGACTAAAGTAAATATAGATGGAGAAAATTTTGAAATAGAGTTTAAAAATGACGGAAGTCATTTCACTATGAAAGAGGAAAAGCAAGGATGGTAAAATTTTAAAAATATTGAATAAAAAATATAATTAATACATATATTATTGTATAAAGAGAAATTTACTAATAAGGGAAGTGAAATAAATTCTCTTCTCTCATACATATTTATGAATCAACTAACATTTATAATTAGGCGATCCATAAAATACCCATGCAATAAACTCTGTGTAGTGAGAGGAAGAATTTTTTATATACCCTACCCTTAAGTATTTAAATACTTAAGGGTAGCAACATAAAAAATTTATATTTAACTCATGATAATTAGGGTGATAGTTAAATTTAAAAATTTGCTATCACCCTTATTATTTTATTTAAAAATGGAATATAATAAAGTATGAACAAAAATAAATCTAAAAAGTGAGAAGGGATATTATGAAATGTGAGATACTAGCAGTTGGAACAGAAATACTTTTAGGAGATATTTTAAATACTAATGCACAATATTTATCAAAAGAGCTGGCAGAAATTGGATTTGATGTATATTACCATGAAGTAGTTGGCGATAACAGAGAAAGAATACTTAAAGCTTTAGAAGTTGCTTTTAATAGAAGCGATATTATAATAACTACAGGTGGACTTGGACCAACTAAAGATGATATGACTAAGGAATTAGTTGCTGAATTTTTAGGGATGAAAATGTGCCTTCATGAAGAAAGTTTAAAATGTATAAAAGAATATTTTGAAAAGATGGGAAGAGAATTTGTAAAAAGTAATGAAAAACAAGCATATTTTCCAAAGGAAGCTATAATTTTAAAAAATAACAATGGCACAGCACCAGGAGCTATTTTTGAAAAAAATAATAAAGCAATAATAGTCTTACCTGGACCTCCAAAAGAAATGGAGAGTATGTTTAAAAATGAAGTAAAAAAATATTTGAAAAAATATTCTGAAGATGTAATAATTTCTGAAGTTTTAAGAGTTTTTGGTGTAGGAGAAAGTAAAGCAGAAGAAAAGTTACAAGATATAATAGATAATGGGACTAATCCTACAGTTGCTCCTTATGCAAAAGAAGGAGAAGTAATATTTAGAATAACAGCAAAAGCAAAGACTGAAGATGAAGCGAGAAAAATGATAGTTCCAGTTAAAGATGAAATATATAAAAGACTTGGAGATACTATATATAATACTGGAGAAATATCTCTTCAAGATACAGTAGCTAAGTTATTAATAGATAAAAATATGACTATTGGGGTTAGTGAATCATGTACAGGAGGACTTGTTTCAGCAAAACTTATTGAATATCCAGGGGTATCCGAAGTATTTTTAGAAGGCGCAGTTACATATTCAAATGAAGCTAAAACGAGAACTTTAAATGTAAAAAAGGAAACATTAGATAAGTTTGGTGCAGTAAGCCATGAAACAGCAAGGGAAATGGCAGAAGGAATTGCAAAAAGATGTGGTTCAAGAGTTGGAATATCAACAACTGGAATAGCTGGACCTGGCGGTGGAACTGATGAAAAACCAGTAGGACTTGTTTATTTTGGATTATATCTAGATGGGGAAGTTAAGTCATTTAAACATATATTTACTGGAGATAGAAATTCAGTAAGAAATAGGGCGAGTATGACTGCTATTAATATAGTTAGAACAGAAATATTAAAAAAATAAAAGTGGGTAAAATAACAAATCCCTCTTTGTTTAAAAAACATAAGAGGGATTTTCCTGTATATAAATAAAATGGGGGAGAGGCGATTAATTAATGAAGCAAATAGCCTCAATAAATAGTATCTCCTGATTTATATAAAATATACTAAGTAAAATAAATTAAAAAGGAGAAATATATGAGAAAAGTTTTTAAAGCTAATTTATATTTTCTAATAATACTTATATTAGAAATAGTAATGCCTTATATTACTTATCCAATTTATAAGGGGTTTGGCATAAGTGATGTAAGAGTTGTATTAGTATTAAATCATGTACTATTATTTTTAGTTCCTGCCATTATATATGTGTTAGTTACTAAATGTAACATAAGAAAAACATTTAAGTTTAATCCATTACCGATAAAAGATTTACTTTTAGTAATAGTATTAGCTTTTTTATGTGTTCCTATAATGAATTTTTTTGGACTTATAAGTGGATTTTTCTTTGAAAATAACGTTGGAAATTTAATAACATCTATATCAAGTACTCCATATATAATACTTATGGGAATAATAGCGTTTATGCCAGCAATAACAGAAGAAATTACTTTAAGAGGTATAGTTTTATCGGGATATGATGAGAAAAATAGATTCAAGTCAGCATTAGTAGTTGGACTATTTTTTGGAATATTTCATTTAGATGCCAACCAATTTTTATATGCGACAGTATTAGGATTTATTTTAGCTTATGTAGTTAGAATAACTGGAAGTATATTTTCATCAATGATTATGCATTTTATATTAAATGGAACATCAATAACGATTCAAAGACTTTTTGCCTTAATAGATCCATCTTCTGTTGAGCAGGCAAGTAATGTATCATTAAAAACTCTTCCTTTGAGTGAAAAATTACTTTTATTGCAAGGGTCTATATTTATATTTGCAATTTCAATCGTACTAGCTTATTTAGTTATTAAGAAATTAGATAAGAGAGGAGAACTTAGGGGAGTTCCTAAAATAATAGGTAATAATAATTACAGAGGATTAGAAGAATCAAAAGAAAGAATTATAGATATACCATTTATATGTATAGTAATTTTATATGTAATATTTATGATAATAAATTTAAAATAATAAAGCTTAGGTGACTTTAAGTTCACCTAAGCTTTATTATTTGAATTATTCATTACACTACTATTATTACTATAAAAATAAGAAAAATTAGAATTTTTAATCCAACCTCTAGAATTAATATTACTGTCTATTGGAAGAGATACGTAATACCAAATATCTTTTCCGATTTCAGCCTTATCAAGTATTTTAACTTCCATCTTTACACTTATATTTTGTAAAATATATGAAGTATCTAATGGAGACATAAATACTTTTGAATTTTCATTTACTATCCCAAGATTATTTTCAGGGCATGAAAATTTAATAGCTAATCCGCCTCTAGTATTGTATTGGTTTGGAACATATTTCTTTAATTTATTTATTTGACTATTTGCTACTAAGAGTTGTCTTCTGCTTAAATTTAATTTCTTTTCATAAGAGAAAATTAAAAACGCTATAAGGGATATAGATATTATTAATATTAATACATATATCAAAATAATAAACCTCTAAAGTACTATACATTATATTATATTTTTAATTATATGAAATTATTCAAAATAATATATTATAATCTATCAAATACAGATTTTAATACTTTACCAATAGAATTATTTATAACTAAATTGGCTTTATTATCATATGGTGTTGAACTTTTATTTATAAGTATTAAGTTTTTTCCTCTAAAGTAATCTACAAATCCAGCCGCAGGATAAACAACTAAAGAAGTACCACCAATAATTAATGTATCTGCATTTTTTATTGCATTTAAAGCACCATTTATAACATCATTATCAAGGGGTTCACCATAAAGTACTACATCTGGTTTAATAATACCACCACAAGTTTCACACTTAGGAATATCTTGTGAGTTTATTATATAATCTAATTCATAGCTCTTATAACAATTAGTACAGTAATTTCTATGTACAGATCCATGAAGTTCAAAAACATTTTTACTTCCAGCCATTTGGTGAAGGCCATCAATATTTTGAGTTATAACAGCCTTAAGTTTACCCATTTTTTCTAATTGAGTTAAAACAATGTGAGCATAATTTGGTTTTGCATTTGTGTAAATCATTTTATCTTTATAAAATTTATAAAAATCGTTAGTATGACTATAGAAGAAACTATGACTTAATATTTCTTCAGGAGAAAATTTACGTTCATATTTACTACTATATAACCCATCAGCAGATCTAAAATCTGGAATCCCAGATTCTGTAGAGACTCCTGCACCACCAAAAAATACTATGTTATTACTATTTTTAATTATATTAGTTAATTCTTGAATTTTATCTTCCATAAAAAACATCTCCAACTTATAATATTTATTAATTTAATTATTGCATAAATAAAAACAAAAATAAAATTGATATTTTAATATAGAAAACTTTAATTCATAAACTTTTTTATTAAATTAAGTTAGAAAAACATTTTAATAATATAAAATAATACATAATTAGGTTGTAATAATAAATTTGCTGAAATAATTTGTAGAAAAACTTTGACAGGTAACTAAATATTAGTTATAATATGTTTGTATCTAGTGATGATGGCATAGAGGAAACACTCCTTCCCATTCCGAACAGGAAAGTTAAGCTCTATAGCGCCAATGGTACTGCACGGGTGACTGTGTGGGAGAGTAGGACGTTGCTAGGTTTGTAAGGCTCGATAGCTCAGTCGGTAGAGCAGAGGACTGAAAATCCTCGTGTCGCTGGTTCGATTCCTGCTCGAGCCACCAAGAAAGCACTAACATTTAGTTAGTGCTTTTATTTTTTTATAAAAATATAAGAGGTGAAAGGGAATGAAATTAGAAGTTTGTGTTGGAAATTATAATGAGGCGTTACAAGGGTTTAAAGATGGAGGGAATAGAATAGAATTATGCGATAACCTTCAAGAAGGAGGGACTACTCCAAGTTATGGAACAATAAAAAAGGCAGTTAATAATATAAAGATTCCTATAAACGTAATAATAAGACCAAGAGGAGGAGATTTCAATTATTCTAAAGATGAATTTGAAATAATGAAAGAAGATATAAGAATTTGCAAAGAGTTAAATGTAAATGGAGTTGTATTTGGAATTTTAAATAATGACAAAACTATAGATATAGAAAGAAATAGAGAGTTAAAAGAATGTGCTGATGGATTAAGCACTACTTTTCATATGGCTTTTGATGAAATAGAAAATAAAAAAGAAGCTATAGATATTTTAATTGATATTGGAATAGATAGAATACTGACAAAAGGTGGAGAGAAAAATGCTCCAAGTAATTTAGAAGTATTAAAAGAGTTAATAGAATATGCAAATAATAGAATAATAGTAATGCCAGGTGGAGGTATTACATCTGAAAATAGAGATTATATAAAAAGTTATACTAATGCAGAAGAATTACATGGAAGTAAAATAGTAAAATAATCCTAAAAAATGATTATAATAAGCTATTTTGGACATACTATAGATATTACATTTATTTAAGTTATATATACACTATATTTAAGGTTTGCTTAAGGTTTTATTAAGAAATATAACCTATAATAAAAGTAATAATATGGGAGTTGGAGTGGTTTTTATGATCGATAAGATTAGTTTAACTGAAGCTGAGTTTACATTAGTATCAAAAGGTATAGCTTTTGGAGCTGGAATTGGGATATTACTAGGTGCTTTTATTGGTAATGTAGTACTATTTTTCTCATTAGGAGGAGTGTGTGGAATTTTATCAACATCAATATACTCTATATTAAAAAGGGTTAAAAAATAATAAAATATAATAGATAATTAAGTTCATAAATTAAAATAAAATCATATCATAATAATGTATTAAATTATTTATGAGGTAAATATATGGAGTTTATAGTTATGGCAATGATCTTAACAACAATTGCTTCAGCAATTGGATATAAATCCATTATTAATTATGAATGTAATGAAGCTTTAGAAAAACCACTATACGATGAAGAAACTCTAATTATAATGAGAAGATATGATTTAATAACAGAAGAACAATTTAACCAAATGATTAATTCAATAAAAGAGAACATATAAAGATATTTATGGGTATACTTTAAAGGAGTATGCCCAATTTTTATGATAGAATATAAAAGGAATATTAATAATTTGATTTTGGGGGAATTATGAAAAGTAAAAGATTAAGAGAGATTGATATGCTTAGAGCAATTGCATTTTTTTTTGTAATAATGCAACACTCTTTAGGTGGTACAGTAACTAATATATATCAATCAGTTGGAAACTTAACTATAGCAAATGTTTTTATGGTTATTGCAGAACCTGGAGTACCTATATTTTTATTTATAAGTGGTCTTACAACAACATATACTTATAAAAATAATATAGATATAAAAAAATATTATAAAAATAGATTTTTATACCTTATAATACCTTATTTTATATTTTCATATGTAAATATGATATTGCACAATCCTGATAAAATACATAATTTTTTATCTGAAACTTTAGTAGGTGGTGGAGCATTCCATCTTTGGTATATGGGCATGTTTATAAGATTAGTACTTATATTTCCGGTATTAATTTATATAGGAAAGTGGATACATAAAAGAAATATTATATTTAGAATAATTACTTTCATAATAATATTTAGAGGATATATATATATTTCAATTCATCAAATGTCAATAAAAAGCGAAGCTGCTAAATTTTTATTTGGCAGTCCAACAGAATGGCAAATAAGATTCGTAAACTTATCAATAGTATTTTGGGGAATTTATGTTATCTTTGGAATGTATGCTGCTTTTAATTATGATAAATTCAAAGAAATAATTATAAAATATAGATTTGTTGTATATGGAGTATTTATACTTACTTTCTACTATAAATTTTATAAGCAATTTGATTTTGTAAATTACAATATATTATTTGACATAGGATATAGGACATCCAATATATTAATGTTCTATATAGTAAGTGAATATATATTGAAGAGAAATCTTATAGCGAAAATAATGTCTGCAATATCAAAATATTCGTATGTTGGATATATGATTCATGTTTATGTTTTATATAAGTGTATATTTTATTTTCAAGGTATTGGTATAACTAATCCAATATTAAATGCGATTATAAGTAGTGTATGTGCAATTTTAATTGCTACTTTAGCAGTTTATGAAATAACACTTATACCTAAATCAAAAATAATAACTGGAGTTAAAGATAATTTTAAGGATTTAAAAATATTTGTTGATTATATAAAAAATAGAATAAGAAATACTAATTATTATGTTAGTTAAAATAAAAAAGACTAATGGTTTTTTACTTCCATTAGTCTTTTTTATTTATATATTTTCAATTTGCCAATCTATCGGTTTTTTGTTAATTTTAATTAAAAAATCATTAGTTTTAGAAAAAGGTTTACTTCCAAAGAAACCTCTAGATGCTGAAAGAGGGCTAGGGTGTACAGATTGAATTATGTAATGAATAGGATTTGTTATAAGAGCCTTTTTTTTAATTGCATTATTTCCCCAAAGAATAAATACAACTGGTTCATCTTTTTGATTTAATAATTCAATAATTTTATCGGTAAAAATAGACCAACCAATCCTTTGATGAGAATTAGCTTTTCCAGCTTCTACAGTAAGTGTAGTATTTAATAATAAAATACCTTGATCAGACCATTTCTTTAAATAACCATTGTTTGGTATATAGCATCCTAGATCTGAGTGCAATTCTTTATAAATATTCACTAATGAAGGAGGGACTCTATTACCAGGTTTAACAGAGAAACTAAGTCCATGTGCTTGATTAGGTCCATGATATGGATCTTGTCCTAAAATAACAACTTTGACATCTTTGTATGGAGTAAAGTGCAATGCATTGAAAATATCATACATATCTGGATAGATAGTTTTTGTTTTATATTCATGAATAAGGAAATTACGTATTTTAATGTAATAAGGTTTAGTAAATTCTTCATTCAATAAATCATTCCAGTCATTTTTTAAAATATCAGACATATAATCACCACCTTATAATAAAGTATAGCATAGAAAAATAGCTAAAAAAGGGGGAAGGTTTTACATATAATATTCAAAATATTTAAAAAAAGATAAGAAACATAACCTAGAGTATCATTATAAAAAATATAAAGAAAATATGAATAAATAAAAGAAATTTGAAGATAATATCAATATATAAAAAATTAAATAAATAGATTATTTTTTCTGTATGATATTATAAAACACGTCGCTGATGCGGAAACAAAATATCAACAAAGTTTTACAAAATAAATTTTATTGACATTTAGTTGTAACGGTGATAAGATTTTAAAAGTCTTTTGGAAATCAGGAAACACTTTCTAACTTTAGAAAAAAGTTTTAAAAAAGTGTTGACAGAAAAGTTTCCGAATGATAAGATAAGCAAGTCGCTTGAGGGCGACGAG
>NZ_AVSV01000047.1 GCF_000498355.1 Clostridium sp. Ade.TY
ATATGGATATGTATCAGCAGATTATATAAGAATTTAATAAAAAATAATTTAAAGCTATTAAATTTTTCTAATAGATTGAAAAATTAATAGCTTTTATTTTTAAAAATAAAACAAAAAAGGTAATAATAAAAAAATATTAAAAAATTTTGGATTAATATGAAGAAGTTTTAAGATAATGCCAAGTTGACAGTGAACTTTTTGTGCTATATAATAAGTTCATAAAGCAAAACTGAATATAGCGTTTAAAAAATCAAACTTACAACATGGGGATGTTTTGGCTTCGACGGGGGTAAGTGAGGTTTGGTAAGCGAGCCGAGGGAAGCATGGTGCCTCGATAATAAAGTATGCACTAAATATAAACGCAGAAGACAATTTTGCACTAGCAGCTTAATAAACGTTGCTCATCAGCCCTGGGTTGCCCACGACTTGGGATGTCTGGTGTCATTATTAGTGGGGAACCGAGCTTAGCAAAGCTTTGAGCTAGGAACGGAACTTATGAAGCTAGCGAACATGATGCCTGTCTGTAGGCCTTCATGTAAGCGAATTTTAATATACAGACTACGCTCGTAGAAAGCTAGACTAAACTACTTTCGGACACGGGTTCGACACCCGTCATCTCCACCAAATAAGAATATATATTAGGATAGGATGTAAATCATCGTATCCTTTTTTGTTAATATTTTTTAGTGTAATATTTCGTATATTTATTATATTTGCATACTCTTTAGTTAAATTTTACTAGAGGGTGTGCATTTTTTTATGTATTTAAATTATTCTATAACATAAATAGGTTATTGTAAAAAGGATTATATTAAATGAGAAAGTAAATTAAATTTGATTATTAATTAAAAATAAAACTAAAGTTTTTTATTTACATATATTATTGAAATGTTTTATTTTATTAAATTTATAAAATCAAAAAATAAAGAAAAATTAATATAATAAACAATATTTTAAGTAAATTATAAAATAAAAATAAATTTAGAATTTTACAGAATTTATTTTTAAAATGATAATATTTAAATGCAAACAAAAATATAATATATAAAAGAGAATTTGAATGAGAATAATTTTAAATAGAAAATATTCTCTATATTTTTAGTACTCAAAAAAACGTTTCCAATGTCATTGAAATAAAAACGTAATAAGGGATTATGTTTTTATTATAAATTTTAAAATATGTGGGGGAAGAGTATGAAATTAAGAAAAATATTATCGGTGACACTTGCAACAGCGATTATTGCAGGCACATTTGTAGGGTGTGGAAGTAACAACAATGCTCCAAAGGATTCAGAAGCAACCAAAGAAATTTATTTTTTAAACTTTAAGCCAGAGATTGCAGAAGTTTATGATAAAATTGCTGCTGAATATGAAAAAGAAACTGGAGTCAAGGTTAAAGTTCAAACTGCAGCAAGTGGTACTTATGAACAAACATTAAAAGCGGAAATGGCAAAAAAGGAAGCACCAACGATTTTTCAAATTAATGGACCTGTAGGATATCAATCATGGAAAGATTATTGTACAGATTTAAAAGATACTGAACTTTATAAGAACTTAATGGATAAGTCTATGGCAATAACTAACGAAGATGGAGTTTATGGAATACCATATGCTGTTGAAGGATACGGAATAATTTACAACAATGCTGTAATGAATAAATATTTTGAATTAGCAGACAGTAAAGCAAAGTCAATGGAAGAAATTAATAGTTTTGAAAAATTTAAAGAAGTTACTGATGATATGCAAGCTAAAAAAGATAAATTAGGAATCAAAGGTGTTTTTGCATCAACATCAATGTCAGTAGGTAATGGATGGAGATGGGATACACACTTAGCAAACATACCTTTATATTATGAATTTAAAGATGTTACAGCTGAAGGAAAATTAGTTTTAGAAACTGGATTAGAATCTAAGAAAATAGATTTTAAGTATTCAAATGACTTTAAAAATATTTTTGACTTATATACTACAGACTCTGCAACAGAAAAAGGATTATTATCAGGAAAAACTGTTGATGATTCAATGGCAGAGTTTGCTTTAGGGGAATGTGCTATGGTTCAAAATGGTAACTGGGCATGGGGACAAATTAAAGAAGTTCAAGGGAATGTAGTAAAATCTGAAGACATTAAATTCCTACCAATATATACAGGAATGAAAGGTGAAGAAAGCCAAGGTATTTGTGTAGGAACAGAAAATTATCTTGCTATAAATAGTAAAGCATCAGAAGAACAACAAAAAGCTTCTGTTGATTTCTTAAATTGGTTATTTTCAAGTGATGCAGGAAAGAACTTTGTTACTAATGATTTAGGATTTATAGCTCCATTTGATACATTTAAAGATGAAAAACCATCAGATCCATTATCAAAAGAAGTTTTAAAATGGATGGCTAATAAAGATGTTCAAAATATTCCTTGGATATTCCAAGCATTCCCAAGTCAAGCGTTTAAAGATAAATTTTCAGCAGATTTACTTCAATATGTTCAAGGAAGTATGACATGGGATGATGTTGTTAAATCAGTAAAAGAAACTTGGGCAGCAGAAAAAAATTAATAAATTAACTTAAAAAGGCGATATTTATGTCGCCTTTTTTAAATAAATTATATAGGGGGGAGTTTATGCAAAAGAATATAAAAAAATATTTTTGGTTATTTGTTTTACCAACATTAATAGCATTTTGTATAGCATTTGTAATTCCGTTTATAATGGGTATTTATTTATCATTTACAAAATTTACAACTGTAGCAAATGCACAATTTGTTAGATTTGAAAATTATATAAAGGCTTTTTCCAATGATAGCTTTATTAATTCACTTTTCTTTACTACAAAATTTACAATTGTTTCAGTAATAACAATTAATTTAATTGCATTTACATTTGCTTATATGCTAACAAGAAAATTAAAGGGAACTAATATTTTTAGAACAGTATTTTTTATGCCTAATTTAATAGGTGGAATAGTGTTAGGATATATATGGCAACTTATTCTTAATGGGATACTAAATCAGTTTGGAGTAACTTTAACATATAAACCTGAATATGGATTTTGGGGTTTAGTAATACTTTTAAATTGGCAACAAATAGGATATATGATGATTATATATATAGCTGGAATACAAAATATACCAGGAGAACTTATAGAATCAGCCCAAATAGATGGAGCATCAAAGATGGGTATTTTAAAGAATATAACAATACCTTTAGTTATGCCATCTGTAACTATATGTTTATTTCTAACAGTATCAAATGCATTTAAATTATTCGATCAAAATTTAGCATTAACCGATGGAGCACCTGGAGGACAAACCGCCATGGTAGCTTTAGATATTTATAAGACCTTCTATGGAAGAGTAGGTTCTGAGGGTGTTGGACAGGCTAAAGCAGTAATATTTTTTGTAATAGTGGCAGTAATAATGTTAGTTCAACTTAAGATTACAAGGAACAAGGAGGTTGAAAATTAATGAAATCAAAGTTAGAAAAAACAATTTTATATGTTATATTAACAGCATTATCACTATTATTTATATCACCAACTTTAATAGTTTTAATTAATTCTTTTAAAGGAAAATTATATATAAGTAATGAACCATTTAAGTTACCTAATGAGCAAACTTTTGCAGGAATTACAAATTTCACTAGTGGTATAGAAAAAACAGGTTTTTTGTCAGCTCTTAAATGGTCATTGTTTATTACTATAGGAGCAACAATAGTAATAGTATTTTTTACATCAATGACTGCATGGTATATAACTAGAGTTAAAACTAGATTTACAAAACTTTTGTATTATCTTATAGTTTTCTCAATGGTTGTTCCATTCCAAATGGTTATGTTTACTATGACAAAGGTTGCTAATACTTTAAGTTTAGATAATCCCGTAGGTTTAATAATATTGTATCTAGGATTTGGAGCAGGATTATCAACATTTATGTATGTTGGATTTATTAAATCAGTACCATTAGAAATAGAAGAAGCAGCAATGATTGATGGGTGTAGTCCAGTACAAACTTTCTTTTTAATTGTGATGCCAATGCTAAAACCAATTACTACAACTATTGCAATTTTAAATGTTATGTGGGTATGGAATGATTACTTATTACCTTATTTAATAGTTGGCACTGATTATGCTACTATACCAATAGCTGTACAATATTTAAGGGGTGGATATGGGGCTATAGATATTGGAGCTATGATGGCTTTATTAGTAATAGCGATAATACCAATAGTTATTTTCTATGCAGTATGTCAAAAGTATATAATTGAAGGTATAGCTGCTGGTGCTGTAAAAGGCTAATATTTTAAAGTGATTTTTAAATATTTATAAATAGCTTTGCTAATTTTTGTGTTAGTGAAGCTTTTTTAGTATTAATAGAATTTTATTAATGGAATTATGTATTACTTTATGGAGTTTATAGAACCTTATACTTTATAAATTATATAATAATAGACACATTAATTATTAACTAAATATTATGTTACTTAGTTAATTTTAATGTGTCCACTATTTTGTGTTAACATAATTCAATTAAAAGTTTAGATATACAAAGAGCAGAGGCAGCTAAAGCACCATTATAAATGTTGTATTTTTTTATTATAATATTTTTGGTGTTATGTATTTCTAATAGTTTAATATTTTGTTCTAAGTATTCCATTAATAAATTTACAAGTAAATGTTCATTAAATAATTCTCCGTGAATTATAATTTTATTAGAATCAATCATCATATATAAATTATTTATAGTAATTGAAAGATATTTTATTGCTGAATTAAGAATATTTATAATGCCTTCATCCCCTAAGTTATAAGCTTTTAATATTGTCTCTATTGTTATTTTGTTTTTATCCGTAACTAATTGTCTTAAATAAGTAGTTTCAGAGTTATCAAAAAGAATTTTAGATTTTTTTATTATCCAAGCTTCGCTTGCATAAGTTTGAAGACATCCTCTTTTACCACATTCACATAATTCACCATCAGGGTGAACAATTATATGGCCTATTTCTCCAACTAGAAAATTATCTTTGGCATATAATTCTCCATTGTACATATAAGAACAAAACATTCCTCTACCTACATGAAAGAATATAAAATTGTCGTCAGTACCATTAAAACTAAATAATCTTTCAGCTAGTGTCATACACTTAACATTGTTTTCAAAATAAATAGGTAAATCAATATTATCTAATAAGACTTTAAAGTTGAAGTTTTTCCAAAAAGAATTATTAGTAATAATTGATTTATTATTTTTATTGAAATGTCCAGGAATAGCAATACCAATTCCTTTAGGATTGTATTTATTACAAGAGCTAATAAATTCTTTTAATTTATTTAAATAAAATTCCTCTGTTAAAGCAGTATTTAAGTCCTTATTAACTAAATCAATAGATTTTTTTTCAAAAATATTACCAACATTATCAGTTAAACAAAAACTTATATATTTTGGTGATAATTCGCTACCAATATAAAAACTATGGCTAGAAGAGATTCCTAGTAGTATTTTTTTTCTTCCAGATTTACTTTCCTTAGATACAACTTCTCCAAGTTCATAAATAAGGTTTTCTTGAATCATAATACTTGTGATTTCAGTAACTGTTGCAGGTGTAATACCAGTTTCTTTTGATATATCAATTCTAGAAATAGGTCCTTTAGCATATATTTTATTTAAAATTTTAAAGCGTAATTTTTGTTGATTTTTTGTAAGTTTCATAAATATCATCCCTTTCATTAATAATATTATATAATAATTATAAATTATAAACAAATATATTGATTTTATACATAAATATTATTGACTAATTATAAATTATAATCTATTATATAATTATAAATTATAATTTATATTAAAAAAGTAAACGTTTTTATCAATTATAAAATTATTTTTTATAATCAATTATATAAAAGGGGGATATATAAATATGAAAAAGTTAAATGGAGTTATTGAAGAAAAAATGATGCCAATTGCAGCAAAATTAGGGGCAAACAAAATATTAATTTCAATCCGTGATGGTATAACATTAAGTATGCCATTGATTATTATTGGATCATTATTTCTTGTAATAGCAAGTTTCCCAATTAAAGCATGGACTGATTGGCTAACAGCTATAGGTGTTGATGGATATTTATGGAAAGGGGTAGATAGTAGTTTTGGTTTAATGGGATTAGTTGCAAGTTTTGGTATTGCAAATAGTCTAGCGAGTCAATATAAAGTTGATGGTATTTCAGCAGGTATTATAGCATTATCTTCATTTATCGTTGTTACACCTTTTGTAAAAGGTGAAGCTGGAGCAGGAATTCCAGTTGGGTATATGGGAAGTAAAGGTTTATTTGTTGCAATGGTTCTTGGTATTATTTCAGCATTAATTTTTAAATGGTTTATTCAAAAAAATATTAGTATAAAATTACCAGATGCTGTTCCGCCAGCAGTTTCAAGAAGTTTTAGTGCATTAATTCCAGGTGCTGTTATTATAACTTTATGGTTAGTTGTTTTTGCAATTGTTGATATAGTGGCTATAGGTAATATACATGATTTATTAGGAAAAGTTTTAGGTGTTCCGCTAGGACTTCTTGGTGACAATATTTTTGGAACAGTTTTTGTAATATTATTAAATAGTTTATTCTGGTTTGTTGGTATTCATGGTGGTAATGTTGTAAATAGTATTCTTCAACCAATTTGGTTAATGAATTCAGATGCAAATCGTTTAATATTTCAAGCCGATCAAACAGCACAATTACCACATATTATTACACAACAATTTATGGACAATTTCGTATTTATTGGTGGTGGTGGGGCCACAATTGGTTTGGTAATTGTTATTGCTATTATTGCTAGACGTAAGAGAGCAAGTAAAATAACTAAAACTATGGCTCCGTTAACATTAACACCTGGTATATTTAACATTAATGAACCAGCTATGTTTGGACTTCCAGTAGTAATGAATATTTCATTATTAGTACCATTTATTTTAGCTCCAATAGCCAATGCTGTAATAGCATATTTTTCAATGGCTTCAGGTTTAGTTGCTACTACTACTGGTATTGCTGTTTCATGGACAATGCCACCAATCATAAGTGGTTTTCTTACAACTGGAGGACATATAAGTGGAGCAGTTTTACAAATAGTATGTATAATTGTTGATATAGCAATTTACTGGTTCTTCTATAAAGCTGTAGAAAAAGAAAACTTGGAATTAGAGTCAGGAATGGAATAATAAAAAACAATATATTAATTTAAATAAAATTTTAGAGGTGCAATTATGGGTAAGAGATTAATTAGTTCAAATGCTTCAGAAATATTAAAAATGACATCAGCTGAACTAAAACAAAGTATTAAAGCAAGTGAAGGAAGAACAATTATTTCAGAAAATGTAACGCCAAGGGAATCTTTTATAGGTGATATTACAAATGCTGAGATTGCAAGAGCTTTTGGAGCAGATTTGATTTTGCTTAATTGTTTAGATGTTTTTAATCCAGAAATTTTTGGATTAGATATAAAAGAAGGTTCTTTTGTAGATGAACTACATCGTTTAGTAGGACGTCCGATAGGAGTAAACCTAGAGCCAATAGATTTAGATGCCGATATGGAAGAAGATCTTTTTACTATTAGTAAAGGTAGACAAGCTAATATTGATACAATTAAAGAAATTGAAAAACTTGGTATGGATTTTGTTTGTTTTACTGGTAATCCTGGTACTGGAGTTACTAATTCACAAATAGAAAAAACTATTCGTTTAGCAAAGGAAAACTTTTCAGGATTAATAATTGCTGGTAAGATGCATGGAGCCGGTGTTAATGAACCAGTTGCTGATATAAAAGCAGTAGAAAGTTTCATAGAGGCTGGTGCAGATATTATTTTAGTTCCTGCTGTTGGAACAGTTCCGGGCTTTGATGATTCAGAACTAAAAGAAGTAGTTAAAGTTGCACATAGAAAAGGTGCACTTGTATTAAGTGCAATTGGAACTAGTCAGGAAAGTTCAGATGAAGATACTATAAAACAAATTGCAATACGAAATAAAATTTGTGGAGTAGATATTCAGCATATTGGTGATGCTGGTTATGGTGGGCTTGCACCTTTTGAAAATATTTTTGCAATGAGTAAAGCAATTCGTGGTGTTCGTCATACAGTATCAATGGTTGCTCGTTCTATTAATCGTTAATTATTGTAATAAATTAGGTAAATATATATTATTTTGATAATATTATTAAGAAGGGATTGAGAAAAATGAAAAAAACAATTATGTTAGTATGTGCTGCAGGAATGAGTACTAGTTTAATGGTAGAAAGAATGAAAAAGGCTGCTAATGCAAAAGGGATTGAGGCAGATATTTTTGCTGTTTCAGCTGGAGAGGCAGATAGTTATTTAGAAAAAGTAGATGTATTACTTTTAGGTCCACAAGTACGTTTTATGAAAAAACAATTTGAAGAAAAAGTTGCACCATTTGAGATTCCGCTAGATGTAATACCAATGACAGATTATGGTATGATGAATGGAGAAAAAGTATTAGAACAAGCTCTTAAATTAATAGGAGAATAATTTAATTATAATTATTTGAAGGGAGAATTTATTGTGGGAGAACAAATGAATTTAGATGTTATTATGGAATTGATTATGTATGGAGGAGATGCTAAAAGCAATGCAATGGAAGCTATTAAAGCTGCGAAAGATGGAGAATTTGAATTAGCTGAAAGTAAAATTTCTGCAGCAGAAGATTCATTGGTAAAGGCACATCATTCTCAAACACAAATGTTAACTCAAGAAGCTCAAGGTAATAAAGCAGAAGTTTCATTATTAATGGTACACGGACAAGATCATTTAATGACTTCAATAGCATTTACAGATTTAGCAAAAGAAATTATTGATGTCTATAAAAGAATTGATGAAAAATAATAAAAAATTTTGTATTCTTAAAATTAAAGGAATAAGAGTTAAAATATATTAATTATAAAAAGCCATCGGTTATTTTAATCGATGGCTTTTTTATATTATAATAATATAAATTTTATCTAAATAGAAAAATTTTACTGATTTTTATAATACTATTAAATTAAATTGGATAAAATTAGAGAAATGCTTTACAAATTTAAAAAACAAGCTTATAATCAATAGGGTTTCAATTGTATTTGAAAACATTTATGCATATTTGTAATATTTTAAGCTTATAAGATACAATATTAAATTTATACTAAAAATAATTTGTTAAAGAAAAGGTATTTATTATATCATGTATTAAACATAAGATATTAGATGTACTGTATTCACGGAGGAGGAAAAATGAAATATATCATTGGAGTCATAGGATTAGTTGTTGTTTTAGCACTTGCATGGATTGCGAGTAATGACAAGAAAAATGTAAAATATAAGCCTGTAATTATAATGCTTTTTTTACAGTTTATACTTGGTTTTGTATTATTAAATACTGAATTAGGAAATTATTTAGTAGGTGGTATAGCAAAAGGATTCGATTCATTACTTAAATGTGCTGGAGATGGAGTAAACTTTGTATTTGGTGGATTAGTTAATAATAATCAATTTTCATTTTTTATTAGTGTTCTTTTACCAATAATATTTATTTCAGCTTTAATTGGTATTTTACAATACTTAAAAATACTTCCTTTTATAATAAAATATATAGGATTGGGATTAAGTAAAATTAATGGAATGGGTAAGCTAGAATCTTATAATGCAGTAGCTTCAGCGATACTTGGACAATCAGAAGTATTTATTTCAGTAAAGAAACAACTTGGGTTATTACCAAAAGAAAGATTATATACACTTTGTGCATCAGCTATGTCAACAGTATCTATGTCTATAGTTGGTTCTTATATGGTTCTTTTAAAACCTAAATATGTTGTAACAGCACTTGTTTTAAATTTATTTGGAGGATTTATTATATCATCAATTATAAATCCTTATACTGTAACAGAAGAACAAGATATTTTAGTTGTTCAAGAAGAAAAGAAACAATCTTTCTTTGAAGTTCTTGGTGAATATATTTTAGATGGATTTAAGGTAGCGGTTATAGTAGCTGCTATGTTAGTTGGTTATGTAGCAATAATTGCTTTAATAAACAGAATATTTGGTTCAATATTTGGAATAACATTCCAACAAATGCTTGGATATTTATTCTCACCATTTGCATTTTTAATGGGAGTACCTTTTAATGAATCAATACAAGCTGCAAGTGTAATGGCAACTAAATTAGTATCAAATGAATTTGTTGCAATGCAATTCTTAACTGGAGGAGCAATACATTTATCAGCAAGATCAATTGCTATTGTTTCTACATTCTTAATTTCTTTTGCAAACTTTGCATCAATAGGAATTGTTGCAGGAGCAGTAAAAGGACTTCATGAAGAACAAGGAAATGTAGTTGCACGTTTTGGATTAAAATTATTATATGGTGCAACATTAGTAAGTATTTTAACAGCAACTGTTGTTGGATTAATTGTATAAGTTGAAAAGTACAAAAATTAATTGTTTTTAATTTTTTAATATAAAATAATATAATATTAGTAGAAAACAGCAATAATATTTTTAAATATTATTGCTGTTTTTATTTTAATAAATTTTTTTAAATAATACTAATTAAGTAAACTACATAATATAAAAGCACTTTAGGAATAATAACTAAGGATATTATAGAAAATATAATTAGGTTATAAAAAGGAAGGTGATATTATATGAAAAAGAAATTACCTAAAGAAGCGTATGGTGGTTTACATGGTAAAGATTATGTTCCTTATTGGACAGAAAAATCAAAAAATGGAACAAATTTTCCAGTGATTTTGATAGGAGTAATATTAGCTATTGTATTTGCAGCGTCAACTGCTTACTCAGGTATGAAGTCAGGATTAACAGTTGCAGCTGGAATACCTGGAGCAATAATAGGTTCAATGTTTATAGGAATCTTTGCAAGGAGTAAGGGGATACTTGGTAAAAATATAAATCAAGGTATGGCAAGTGGTGGAGAATCTATAGCAAGTGGTATGATTTATGTATTGCCTGCAATTATATTAATAGGTAGCAATATTACTTTTTTAGAAGGATTAAGCGTTGGAGTAGCTGGAGCTTTATTTGGAGTAGGATCATTATCTTTAGTTTATAACTACTTAATAATTGAAGAACATGGAAAGCTTATGTATCCAGAATCAATGGCAATATCAGAAACACTTGTAGCATCGGAAGGTGGAGGAGATGCTATAAAGTTTATGGGAATTGGATTCATAATAAGTGGAATTATAAATGTTTTAATAGGGTCTTTTTTTAATATAATAAATAACACTATTACTTTTTTAGGAAGTAAGTTTTATAAATGGAAGTTTTCAACAGAAGTAAATCCACTTTTACTTGGAATAGGATTTATAGTAGGATTAGAAGTCTCTTTAACTATGTTTGCAGGTTCAATATTAGCTAATTTTGGAATTGGACCACTAATTGGTTATTTTACTGATTTTGCAGATAAAAATATGCAATCATGGAATGATGCTACAGTATTACTTAATCAAATGGATATAAATCTAATTTCAGGAAGCTATGTTAAATATATAGGTGCAGGTATGATGCTTTGTGGAGGAATAATAGGTGCTATTAAGCTTATACCAACTATAATATATTCTATAAAAGAAACATTAAAAGCAAAAACAAGCAAAGATGAAAATATAGAAAGTAATTCAGGTGCAATTATAATACTTTTACTTGGTATAGTAATAGCATTTTTATCTGCATTTTTAATTTCCCAAAATATTTTAATGGCCATAGTTGCAGCTATAGTTTCATTAATATTAGCCTTATTATTTGTAATAGTTTCAGGTCGTTTAACAGGAACAATAGGAACATCAAATCTTCCAGTTTCAGGAATGACAATAGCATCATTAGTTATATTAACATTAGTTTTTGTTATAATGGGATGGACTAATCAAGCTGATAATAAATCATTACTTTTATTTGCTGCATTTATGGTTGTTGCAATATCAGTAGCAGGAGGTTATAGTCAATCTCAAAAAGTAACTTACATAATAGGAGGAAGCAAAAAAGAAATGCAAAATTGTTTTGTAATAGCTAGTATAATAGGAGTTATTGTAGTTACAGGAACAATAATGATTCTTTCAAGTCAGTTAGCAATTACAGGTGCAGAAGCACCATTTGCATTACCACAAGCAAACCTAATGTCTACATTAACTTCAGGTATAATGTCAGGTAATTTACCTTGGCCTATGATTATTGTGGGAATAGTAATTGCATTATTTTTGTTTTTATTAAACTTACCAATAATGACTATTGCAATAGGATTTTATTTACCGATTTCAACAACTTCAATAATATTAGTTGGAGCATTAATACGTGTATTTATTGAAAAGATGAGTAGAAGTAAAGAAGAAAAAGAAATTAAGGTTGCAAATGGAATAAGTTTATCATCAGGACTTGTTGCAGGTGGATCAATAATAGGATTATTAGGAATAATATTGCAAGTAACAGGAGTTATAACTCCAAAAGTACCAGTTGGATTTGCATCAACTAATATGATGGCAATAATTTTATTAATTATTTTAGTAATTGCAACTACAATACCAATTATGGTATCAAAGGTTAAAAAAAATGAATAATGATTATGAAATTTTAAATATAAAATTTAAAATTTGTGATTATTTAGAATATGAAATAGGTAAAGATGGAATAGTTACTGTTTTTGAAAAACAAGATAAAAGGATTCAAAGGTTTTTTAGAAAATTAAAAGTTAAAATTCCTATGTATAAGAAAATTACTTTTGATGAATATAGTAGTGAAGTATTTATTCAAATTAATGGAATAAATACTGTTAAAGAAATAGGAGAAAAACTTGAAAGTAGATTTGGTGAAAAAGTATATCCTCTTTATGAAAGATTATTAGTATTTTTAAATCATATATATTTAAATTGCAAATACATTGAAAAAATTTAAAGTTATATATTATTAAAATAATATTTTAAATAATTAAATTAGTATAGCAGTTTATAAAAGGTAATTAATAAATTTATGTTAATTTAAAAGTATATAAAATAAAATTTGCCTCTATAGAATTTTCTATGGGGGTTTTTTTATAAAAAATTATAAAAATAAAAAGAATTAAATAATGTAGATAAGAAAAACGAAGGTTGGTATAATAATTTTATATTAATAACGAAGGAGAAAATATATGAAATATTACTTTGCACCTATGGAAGGTATAACAGGATATATATATAGAAATTCTTATAAAAAGTTTTTTAATAATATTGATAAATATTTTACACCTTTTATTGTTCCAAATACTAGTAGAAGTCTTAAGACTAAAGAACTTAGAGATATTTTGCCTGAAAATAATAAAGGGATAAATATAGTACCACAAATACTTACTAATGATTCTGAAGGTTTTATTTTTACTGCGAATAAATTAAAACAATTAGGATATGATGAAATTAATTTAAATTTAGGTTGTCCATCAGGAACTGTTGTATCAAAAAATAGAGGATCAGGATTTTTATCAAAAACAGATGAGCTTGATAAGTTTTTAGAAGATATATTTAAAATGGATGATGTTAAAATATCAATAAAAACTAGAATAGGGAAAGATAGTCCAGAAGAATTTTATAAACTTATAGAAATTTATAATAAGTATCCTTTAGAAGAGCTTATTATTCATCCTAGGACACAAAAAGATTTTTATGGAAATAAGCCTAATTTAGAAGTTTTTAAAGATGCTTTAAAATTAAGTAAGAATGAAATTTGTTATAATGGAGACATTTTTACAAAAGATGATTATAATAATTTAATAAAAGATTTTAAAGATGTAGATAAGGTAATGCTTGGTAGAGGAATTCTTTCTAATCCAGGACTTATGAATGAAATTAAAAATGATAGTTTTTTAGATAAAAAAGTGTTAAAAGAGTTCCATGATGAAGTATTTAATAATTATAGGGAATTATTTAATGAAGATAAAAATGCAATATTTAGAATGAAAGAATTATGGGGATATATGATTTATATATTTTCTGATAATAAAAAGTATGCTAAAAAAATAAAAAAAGCACAAAAATTAGAATCTTACAATGATGCTGTTTCAAGTTTATTTGAAGAACAAGAAATTATAAAAGGTGCTGGATTATTTAGTAATTAAAAAACAACCACAAACTAATTTAGTTTGTGGTTATATTTTTATAAATAAAAATTAATGTATAGAAAAATTTAATTTTATACTGCAAGTAGTTATTTATATTATAATAAATGTATAGATTATTTTAATATAGATGGAGTTAAGTTATGAATAAACAAAAAAATATATTTAAAATTTCAAATTATGATAAATTCAAATGTATAGCTGATAAATGCAATTTTACATGTTGTCAAGGATGGGATATTAATATAGATAATAATACTTATGATAGGTGGAAAAAGATAAAAGGCGATTCAAAGTATTTATTACATAATGTTAAAAAGGTTACTAGGGAGGGTAAATGTTTAATAAATAAAAAAACATATGAATCATGTCCTTTTTTAGATGATAAGGGATTATGTTATATAGTAAAAAATCATGGAGAAAATTATTTATCAAGGACGTGTCATATATTTCCTAGAATAGAAAATGAATTCGAAGATAGAATAGAACTTTCATTATCATGTGCCTGTCCAGAAGTAGTTAATATTATAAGTAGTATAAATGGTAAGATAAATATGATTAAAGAAAACAATAGTAGTAATAATGAAGGTGATTTATTAGAACTTAAAATTAGAGATATTTTAATTAATATAGTTAAACAAAATAATTTAAGATTAGAATATAAATTAATTATTGCATTTGAAATGATGTTATCTACTTTAGATAATGAAATATTTAATAATGAAGAAGAGATATTAAATGAATTAGAAAAGTATAAGAAGAGGGAGTACATTGAAAATCTTATTTCCGAATATAAAGAAGTTGTTTTAACTTTAGATGAATCAGTTGAAGAGATTAATTATTTATTTTTAGATATTATAAAAAATTATAAAGAAGTACCTATGTTTAAAAGTATTTTGCAAGATATTTCAGAATTTGGAGAAAAAGCTAACTTTGGAGTGCTTTCAAAAAAGTGGGAAAAGTTTAGAACTTTATTTGAAGAACATGATAATTTTATTGAAAATTGTATAGTATCTAAAATTTTTAGTAATTGTGTAAGTGATGATATTGAAGATATGGCAATATCATTTCAAATGATTGTACTTGATTATTTATTGGTTAGATATGCTCTGTTTTTAAAGTTTTGTATAAATGAAAAAGAAATAGTTGATATTCAAAATTTAAAAGATTATATAGTAGCATTTTCAAGAATTATTGGAAATAATGTAGAAGCAGTTAAAGAATTTTTAGCTGATGGGTTTGGAGATATTATTTTGGAAATTGGATATTTATGTTTTATATCTTTATTTTAAATTATAAACTCACTTAATTTAGTGAGTTTATTTTTGTAATATAAAATTTAATTAATAAATGATGGATTAAATAATAATATCAAAATAGTGAAAGTTCTTGTCAAAATTAAATAAGAATTAAAGGATTCATGTATTTATAATGTAAATATATTAAAGTAATATATTTAAGTATTTAAGTTAAATAAAGTACAAAATATATTTAAAAAGAAAGGGAGAATTTATAAAATGAGTGAAAAACAAAAAATGTTATCAGGAAAGTTATATATGGCAGCAGATGATGAGCTTAGAAGAGACAATAAAAAGTCAAGAATGCTTACTAGGTTATTTAATAATTCAACAGAAGAACAAATTGGATATAGAAAAGAATTATTAAAAGAACTATTTGAGAAAACAGGAGAAAATTTATATATTGAACCACCGTTTAGATGTGATTATGGGTGTAATATATCTATTGGAAATAATTTTTATGCAAATTATGATTGTATTATTGTTGATGTATGTAAAGTAATTATAGGTGAAAATGTAATGTTTGGACCTAGAGTTGGTATTTATACAGCAGGACATCCAATTGATGCAGATATAAGAAATACAGGATTAGAATTTGGAAAACCAGTAACAATAGGAGATAATGTATGGGTTGGAGGAAGTACTGTCATAAATCCAGGTGTTAAAATAGGAAATAATGTAGTAATAGGATCAGGATCTGTAGTAACTAAAGATATTCCAGATAATGTAGTTGCAGTAGGAAATCCTTGTAGAGTATTAAGAAAAATAACAGAAGAAGATAAGGCCTATTGGGAAACGAAAAAAGAAGAATATTATAGTGAAAAATAAAAATCAAATAGTATTATAAATAAACTAATAAAAGTAAATTTAAAATAATAATATATAAAAGAAGTAATATAATAAGGAGTAAAGATGGAAATTCTATATATCATTGGAATAATACTTTGCTTTGTATGTTATACAATAATATCTGTAACATATATAAGACTTGCAATTATATTAGAAATGCCAATACTTTTAGTTTTATTTATATTATTAGCTTTTATATTATTAATAAATTTAATAAGAGTATTAAAAGGACAAAAGATAATTAAATATTTTAAGGTAAAAGTAACAATAGCAGGATTTATTGGAATAATATTAAGTATATGTATTCTTAACATTTTATCTTATTATAGTTAGTTTTATAATAAATAAAAAAAGCTCACAGTTAATGTGAGCTTTTTATTTATAATATTTCTAACACTTCAACAGTGTAATTATCTCCAGGTGCGTTAACTTCAACTATATCTCCAGCTTTTTTACCAGATAAGGCTTTACCTAAATCAGATTCAATACTTATAAGCATATTTTCAGGATCTAAATCCATTGTTGTTACAAGAGTTATAGTAACTTCATCATTATCTTCAACAAATCTAATTCTAGCTTTGCTATTAATACCAAGAGTTGATTTATCAGATTCTTCTTCATCTATTAAAGTTGCAGTTGAAATCATAGTCATTAAATATTGAATTCTATTATCATTTTCTCTATAGTTTGCGCAAGCTTCTTTATATTCAGCATTTTCTGATCTATCGCCATGGGCAGCAGCAACTAATTTTTCTTTAGCAATTTCAGCTCTCTTTACAGTCATTCTATATTCTAGTTCATCTCTTAATTTTTTTATATTTTCCGCTGTTAGTTTATTATTCATAAAACTTTAAACCTCCCCAAATAATTTATGTCAATAATATTAGTATATATAAGAAAATAAAAGAAAACAAATAAACTTGATAAATGATGTCAAAAATTTTTCGAAATTAATCAATAATCTGTATTGGTTAGAATATATTTTAATGAATAATATTTAATTTAAGCAATTTTTAGGAGATAAATATGCCAAAAACAATTAGTTTTATTAATCTTAAAGGAGGAGTTGGAAAAACAACATTATTAGTATCAGTTGCTGAAGTTTTAGCTTTAGAATACAATAAAAAAGTTTTAGTTATAGATTTAGATCCTCAAACAAATGCAACTGTATTACTTGTTAGTCAAGATAGATGGAGCAAAGCAAATCAGGAAAATAAGACAATCCATCAATTATTTTTAGATAAAATAGAAAATACTAATGCATTTGATATTAATGAATCAATAATATCAAATGTAAGTAATGTTGGCGGAGGAATAAAAAACTTAGATTTATTACCATCTAGTATAGATCTAATTGATATTAGTGATGATGTTTCATGGTTGAGTAAAGAAAATAACTCAATATCAATATTAAATGATGAAATTGAAAATTTAAAAAAGGAATATGATTATATATTAGTTGATTGTCCTCCAAATTTGGGGGCTATAACTATGTGTGGAATATATATTAGTCAATATTATATTATTCCGGTTATTGCTGATAGATTATCAACATATGGACTACAACAAGTCATAAAGAAAATAAATAAAAAGTCCAGAGAAATTAAGAGGTTAGATAAAGAATATTCTATTAAAGGATTGGGTGTTGTAATAAATAGATTTAGAAATAATAAGCCTTATACATCGATAAAAGAAGGATTACAAATAAAAAGTGATAATGGTGAAATACCTAAATTATTTAATACAGTTATCGGAAATAAATCAATAATATCAAATTTATCAGATTTCGAAGAAAGAAAAAATACATTAAAGAGTAAGTATGGATGTGAATTTAATACAATAAATAATTTAGTTAAAGAAATAATAGGAAGGTGTTAAAATATGAATAAAAAAGGTGTGTTAGAAGAAATAAGAGAAAGACTATTAAAGGGAGAAAATAGGGAAGATTTAAATAAAGAATATAAAAAAGTTACAGTTTCTAGAGTATATAATAAATTAGAAAAAGAAGGTCTTATTATAGAAAGTAAAGAGGAGAGTCCATTATTTAAAAATAATGAGAAAGAAGTTCTAAAGTTACTTAAAGAAGTATTTAGTTTAATTAATGATGGTGAAGAATATAAAATAAATATAACAGTAAGCAAAAAAAGTATAGAAGAAACAGAGAAAGTTTTGGCTGAGAATGAAGTAATAAATCCATTTACTTTATATAGTAAGTCAAATAAAGATTCAATGGAAAAAGAACTTAAAAATAAAAGCAAAGACTCAATGATAAATATAATAAAAAAGTATTTTAAATATAATAATAAAATGCTAAAGCAACCTAAGGATGAATTAGCAAAATATATTTATTCAGAGGTTGAAAAAGTATTAAATATAGGGAAGTGTTTTAAATAGTATATTTAAATCCTCATAACAAAACGGACAAGTTTAGGCTTGTCTGTTTTGTTATAAAAATTTTTGCTAATTAACAATTATTTTTATATATTAAATTTTTAATCACATTGCTTTAAAAAAATTACAGTAATATGGTAAAATTATAAATGGTATATGGTAGGTGATTATTTAGGGGGATAATAATGAGAAATTATAAGAGTTATATAAATAATTTACAAAAGTATAAAGGAATTGACTTAATAAATACAAGTGGAATAATAAAAATAAATATTGGACAAGAAGATTCCTACATAACTTATGGTAGTTCTATAGCAAAAGCCTTTATAACTACATTAATACAATTAGAGCATAATAATGGAATGAATAGAAAGTTAAAAAAATTATATAAAGATATAGGTGATTCAGGAGTTAGTGTAGATATATTAGAAATATTAGAATCTGATAAGCTTAAAGAAAAATCTAAAGAATATATAGAAAAGTTTGATCCAACTCTTAATTATCAAAGGACTAAAGAAGGGTTTACAGAAGAACATAAGAGAAAATTATCAAAGTGTAAAAGAGGAGAAAAACATAATAGAGCAAAGCTTACTGAAAATGAAGCTAGGCAAATAAAAATATTAGCAACACAAGGAAAAATGACATCTATAGAAATATCAGAACATTTTAAAATTAGTCCAGAACAAGTGAGAAAAATAAAATTAGGATTAGCATGGAGTCATATAAAAATAAAATAATTAAAAAAGAAGATAATTTA
>NZ_AVSV01000048.1 GCF_000498355.1 Clostridium sp. Ade.TY
AGTAGTAAATTCTTTAGCACTATTTAAAGCATTATTAGCTTTATTAGTTGCATCTGTACTAGCTGTATTAATAGCTTCTTGTTTCTTAGAATCTGCATATTCCTTAGCTTTTGTTTCAGCTTCATTTGCTTTAGAAATAGCAGTGTTTAAGTTGATTTGTGCTTGTTGTATTCTTTTTTGTTCTTCTGCTGTTATCTTTCCATCTGCATTTGCAATAGCTTCTGTTTTAGCTAGGTTTGCTTTAGCTGTAGCAACATCATCAGAATATTTTTTTAAGTCTATTTCAGCTTGATTCAATTTATTAGTTGTATCAGTAATAGATTTTTGTGTGTTTTTAATTTCAGTATCTAAGTTTTTATTAATATTATCAGTATATAATTTAGCACTATTTAAACTTGAATTTATTTTACTTACTAAATCACTATTTAAGCTATTTATATTACCTTTAATAGCTTCTGTAGATTGAGTAAATGTCTGATTATCTACTTTTAATTTAATGGCTTTATCTAAAGCTTGTATTGAAGCTTTTTGAGTTGATAACTCTTTACCATGCTCTGTAATAGTATTATTTTGTGTAGCCAATTCTATATCTAAAGTTCTATCTCCTACTTGTACTCTAGTTCCTTTAATAGTTTCTGTAGCTCCATTTACTTCTCTTATAACACTATTTATATCTAGCTTATTACCAGCTATATTTGCATTATCTGCTACTTTATTATTATTTATAGCACCATCTGTAATACCTGCATTATGAACACCATCACTATCAATCATTACAGTTTTACCATCTTTTGCTCTTATGAGTA
>NZ_AVSV01000049.1 GCF_000498355.1 Clostridium sp. Ade.TY
GTTCATGGCTTTTTTTGTTATACAAATAAAATTGATAAGATATTTTGTAAATGGTATTATAAAATAAGAAATAAAGTTTTTGAGGAAGTAAGGATATGTATAGAATCAAACAATTTTATTGGCATATTATATCTAGTTGGCAAAAGATAGATTATGAATTAATCAATAAATATTTAAATAAAAATGAAAAAGAATTATTTAATAAATTAAATGATTCTGAAAAACATCATTGCATACGTGTTTGTAATGATGCAATAGATAAGATAGAATCAGAAAATATAAATATTAATAAATATAAACTTGCAAAGGTAGCTTTATTGCATGATGTAGGTAAAATAAATAAATCATTAAATGTTATAGATAAATCTATATTAGTATTATTAGATAAGGTTACAAATGGCAAAATAAAAAAATATAAAAAAATAAAAAAGATAGATATTTATTATAATCATCCATCAAAGGGGGTAAAAATTCTAAAGGATATAAGTAATTATGATAGAGAATTTTTGGACGTAATAAGTAAGCATCATGAAAGTAATAAGAAAAATAGAGATAATATTTATCTTGAGATAATAAAAGAATGTGATGATAAAAATTAAAGTGAATTTGAAAGGAGTATATTAAGTTATGAATTCTAAAGATAGGCGAGATAATATTTTATTAAGATTATTAGAAAATAATACTCCTATAAAAGGTGCTGAATTTGCAAAATTATATTATGTAACAAGACAAATAATAGTAAAGGATATTGCTATACTTAGAGCTAGAGGATATAACATTATAGCTACTCCTGAAGGTTATATAATATCAAATATTGAAGATAATAAAATTAAATTTATTGTAGCTGTAGATCACGATGCAGAAAATTTAAAAAGTGAATTAGAAATTATAATAAAGTACGGTGGAACAATAGAAGATGTTATAGTTGAACATCCTATATATGGTGAAATTAAAGCTAACCTTATGATAAGAAATTTAAATGATATGAATAAATTTTTAGATAAATATACAAATAATAATGCTAAACCTTTATCTATTCTTACAAATGGTGTCCATTTACATACTATTTCAGTTGATAATGAGGAAAGTAGAGAATTGATAAAAAAGGATTTAAAGAAAAATAATTTTATAGTTTGTTAATTTATTTTAATTAGGAGGTATATTGAGAGTATATGGATTATGATGTATTAATATTAGGTGGCGGTATTGTTGGATGTGCTGTTGCTTATGAACTTTCAAAATATAATTTAAATATAGCACTTATAGAAAAAGGATATGATATAGCGGATGATATAGCTGTAGTTAATACTGCTATAGTATATGATGGATCGGAAACATCAAATGTTGTTATGGCTGGACTTGAAAATATAGGTAATATGCTTATAAAGGAAGATTGTGAGAGATTCAATATACCATATAGAAAGACAGGTTCTCTTAGAATTGCTAGAAATAAGGCTCAAAGTTTAAGAGTTGAAGAAATGTATATAACTGCTCAAAGAAGAGGAATATCAGGAGTACATTTGTTAGAAGAAGATGATATAAAGGATATAGAGCCAAATTTGCAAGGTGATATAAAAAGAGCATTATATTCAGAAAATACAGCTATAATAGCACCTTATGAGCTTGCTATTGCGTATGCTGAGGTAGCTGTTGATAATGGTGTTAATGTTAGATTAGAAGAAGAAGTTATAAGTATAAAGAAAATAACAAAAGGTTTTGATGTAATAACAAATAAGAATAAATTTAAATGTAAGATAGTAGTAAATACTATACCAGATGAAATATATGTTGATGATATTAAGACTAAAAATGCAATAAATGAAGAAATAAAACAAAAGAAAATGAATTATTTTTTAACTGATGATAAAGTTGAAAAAAATCTTAGTAAAATAATAGTTGATGTTATAGATGAACAAACTTTTGTTATGAATTCACCAATGATTAATGGTGGAATGATGTTTGGAGTAAAGAATACAAATATTCTTGATGTAAATAAAGGATTAGATTTCCTAAAGTCTATAATTCCTAGTGTAGATAAAGAAAATATAAGTGAAATGATTCGAGAAGTTTATATGAGAGATGAAATGGATATTGATGATAGTGAAATACATGATGGCTATATAAGAGTTACTGGGAAGCATTATGGTAAAATAACAATTGCACCAGCTATAGCTCAAAGTATAAAAGATGCAATAGTAAACAGTATGAATGCATCAGTTAATAAAAATTTTATTGATAAAAGAAGAGAGTTTTATAGGTTTAGAGATTTAAATAGAGATGAAATAAATGAAATTATAAAGCTTGATAAAAGATATGGGAATATTATATGTGCTTGTAATAGAGTTAGTGAAGGTGAAATTGTAGATTGTATTAGAAGACCATTAGGAGCTAGAACTGTTGAAGGTGTTAAAAAGAGGACCGGAGCAGGATATGGTAACTGTCATGGATCATACTGCATAAGAAAGATTATAAATATTCTTGCAAGAGAAATGGATAAAAGTCCAGTTGATATAGTTAGGAATTCAAAAGACTCTAAAGTAGTGGCAGGAAGAATAAAAGAGTTTGATGAAGTTTAAAATGAGGTGAATATTTTTTATGAAAGAGGATATATTTACAAGTGTAGTGAGAGTTAGAGGTAATGTAAAGTATAAGGTTGTACCTGTAAAGAGTAGCGATGTAGTTGATATAAAATTTTGGAGAGAATTTTCTAAAGTTATAGGTAGAATTTATGTAAGTACTCCAATAAATACTGGAGATATAATATGTAAAAATATATTAAATACTGGTATAGATATAGTTTGTACTAAGAGAATTGATAATTAACAAATTTAATGAGTAAATTATTGACAAGATAGCTTAAAATGTAATATATTAAGATTAATTAACATATTAAACCTATGAAGAGGCCAAGTAGTTTTAATAGGGTTTTAAGAGAGTCAGTGGATGGTGAGAACTGATAGCCTTTATTAATATGAATCCACCTTGGAGGGACTGTGAATTCAAGCAGTACGGTGAAGAGTCGTTATATCTGTAAAGAGGGTAAAGTTTATTACTTTACCAATTAGGGTGGCAACGCGGAGTCTATTCGTCCCTTATTAAGGGATATAGGCTCTTTTTTTATTGTTTAAAAGAAATTTATTAAAATAAATATATATTAGGAGGAATAGGAATGTTAGATTTAAAAAGAATAAGAAATAATCCAGAAGAAATTAAAAAGGCTTTAACTAACAGAGGAGAAGATTTTGATTTAACAATTATTGATGAAGTTGTTAAATTAGATGAAGAAAGAAGAACAATACTTAGTGAAGTTGAAGTTTTAAAGAGTAAGAGAAACCAAGTTTCAGCTGAAATTCCCAAATTAAAAAAAGCTGGTGAAGATGTTACATCAATAATGGCGGAAATGAAAGAACTTGGAAATGAAATTAAAGAGCATGATACAAATCTTGCATCAGTAAATGAAAAGTTAGAATATTTAATGCTTAGAATACCAAATATACCAAATCCTCAAGTACCAGAGGGAGATTCTGATGAGGATAATGTTGAAATAAAAAGATGGGGTGAACCAAGACAATTTGATGGTGAACCAAAAGCACATTGGGATTTAGGAGCAGACCTTAATATATTAGATGCTGAAAGAGGCGGAAAAGTTGCTGGATCAAGATTTACTTTCTATAAAGGATTAGGAGCAAGACTTGAAAGAGCGGTACTTAACTATTTTATGGATAAACATTCAGATGAGCATGGATATACTGAAATATTACCACCATACATGGTTAATAGAAATAGTATGACAGGAACAGGACAATTACCTAAATTTGAAGAAGATGCATTTAAAGTAGAAAACAATGGTTTCTTTTTAATACCAACAGCAGAAGTTCCTGTAACTAATATGTATAGAGATGAAGTATTAAATGGAGAAGATTTACCAATAAAACATGTTGCTTATTCAGCTTGTTTTAGAGCAGAAGCAGGATCAGCTGGTAGAGATACTAGAGGATTAATTAGACAACATCAATTTAATAAAGTTGAATTAGTTAAATTTACAAGACCTGAAGATTCATATGATGAATTAGAAAAATTAGTTAGAGATGCTGAAGAAGTATTAGAAGAATTAGGATTACCATATAGAAAAGTTAGAATCTGTAAAGGTGATTTAGGATTTACTGCAGCATTAAAGTTTGACTTAGAAGTTTGGATGCCAAGTTACAATAGATATGTTGAAATTTCAAGTTGTTCAAATTTTGAAGAGTTCCAAGCAAGAAGAGCAAATATTAAATTTAGAGATGGAAAAGATAAGCCTCAATTTGTGCATACATTAAATGGATCAGGTTTAGCTGTTGGAAGAACAGTTGCTGCTATACTTGAAAATTATCAAAATGAGGATGGTACTGTAACAGTTCCTGATGCATTAAAGAGATATATGGGTGTAGATATAATTAAATAATAGTAAAAAATTGGAATTAAAATTTTCAACAAAAAAAGCTGAAATCTAAAAAGATTTCAGCTTTTCTAAATATTTGACAACACCATCATTATTATTAGTATCAATAACATTAGTAGCTATAGATTTTAATTGGTTATTCGCATTATTAACAGCATAACACTCGTCCGAAATTTCAAACATAGGTAAATCATTTAAATTATCCCCAAAGGAAATTAATCTATCAAAATTATATTTAACCATTATTTCCTTAATTGCATTGGCTTTGGATGATTTGTCACTATAAATTTCTAAATTAAAAAATCCTTTATTGTATACATCTTCATATGCGACTGAATATATTCCATCTATGTCTCGAATTTTATTATATATATCCATAACTATAGGTTCTTTTTCTAATAATAAAAAATAAAGAACATTTGAGTTGCTTGGTAAATTTGATTTTATGAAAGTTTTAAATGGGCTACCAACTCTATCATTCATAAATTTCTTTTGTACATTATTATTTAAATCATTATAATAAGCATTTATATGATTATTTAATATAGTATATGAAAATACAGAAACATTACTAGCTTCTAAAATTTTATTTATTTTTTCAACAGAGCTTTCTTTAATAGAATTATAAGTAATATATTTTTCTGTTTTTAAATCGTATATAGCAGCTCCATTCATAACAACTACTGGTAAATCTAAATGCAATCTTGAAAGAAGTGGTACAACAGTAGCTGGAGTTCTAGCTGTTGCGGCTGAAAACCTTAATCCACGTTCTATTAATTTATTTAATGATGCTATTGTATAAGTAGAAAGTTTAGCATCATTATTTAATAAAGTTCCGTCTAAATCTGATATGTATAAATTCATTATGTCCTCCTTAAATTAAAATACAAATTTCCAATAATTATAATATAAAAAAATATATAAAGCTACTTAAAAAAATTTGCTATATTATATAAAATTTTTATTTAAAAATTTATTAAAAATAGTTGACATAAAAAATATATGTTGATATAATTCTATTTGTCGCATGGAGAGATGGTCGAGTTGGTTTAAGGCACCGGTCTTGAAAACCGGCGTACCTTCACGGGTACCCAGGGTTCGAATCCCTGTCTCTCCGCCAGATAGATACCTGTTCTTATGAACAGGTTTTTTTATATTTTAAATTAATAACAGAATTATATAATCGTATGCTTTTAAGTTAAATATTATTAGTGATTAAAAGATATAATATATTTAATAAGGATAGTTAAATATAAAATTAGTTAATTCTAAATTAGTTAATATAAAAGTTTGAAATTATATATTTTGATTAAGGAATTAATTTAATAAAATATAGATTTAAATTTTTTTATCATTTTATTATTAAATGATTTGCTATTATAAAATATAAATATTATTTAATATTTTTATATAAGAAAAAATTCTAAAAAATTTTATAAAATATGTTGACAGTAAAATATATCGTTGCTATAATAGTAAATGTCTTTGATACGGAGAGATGGTCGAGTTGGTTTAAGGCACCGGTCTTGAAAACCGGCGTACCTTCACGGGTACCCAGGGTTCGAATCCCTGTCTCTCCGCCATTATATATTTTAAATATAGAGGGCACATGGAGAATTACTCAAGTGGCTGAAGAGGCGCCCCTGCTAAGGGCGTAGGTCGGGCAACCGGCGCCCGGGTTCAAATCCCGGATTCTCCGCCAAAAGCATCTAACATTAGTTAGATGCTTTTTTTTGTTTTCAATAATTATTTTTATTTAAAACTAAGATAAAACATATAAGTTTAACAGGATAAATAAAAATATATTTTATTGTATTGTGATTAGATAGTTAAATTAATATTTTAATAAATAATAATCATAATACACTTTTTAGTATATTTGAAAACAATTAATTATTTAAAATATAAAAGATTGAAAGGTTATATTTTAACAAATAAAAATAATAGCCTATTATATTAAATTGATATTAA
>NZ_AVSV01000050.1 GCF_000498355.1 Clostridium sp. Ade.TY
ATTTAGTCAATTCAAAATCATCACAATTTTGGTTCTCACAAAGAATAGTATTTAATAAATACTTTATTTCTTGGCTTGTTGTATCAACAATTTATATAATCATGTGCAATTTTCAAAGAACATAGTGGTGGGTCTAAGTGGACTCGAACCACCGACCTCACGCTTATCAGGCGTGCGCTCTAACCAGCTGAGCTATAGACCCATATGTGGTGGAGGTAAGGAGATTCGAACTCCTGACCCCCTGCGTGCAAGGCAGGTGCTCTCCCAGCTGAGCTATACCCCCACATACTTTAAGAGATTTGTATCTCTCAAAACTGAACAGAATTTACATCTTAA
>NZ_AVSV01000051.1 GCF_000498355.1 Clostridium sp. Ade.TY
TTTATTACTATTCGATTATGCTAGTAACAACTCCTGAACCTACTGTTCTTCCACCTTCTCTGATCGCGAATCTTAATCCTTCGTCCATTGCAACTGGGTTGATTAATTCAACGTTCATGTCGATGTGGTCTCCTGGCATTACCATTTCCATTCCGTCTGGTAATTTGATTGATCCTGTTACGTCAGTTGTTCTGAAGTAGAATTGTGGTCTATATCCATCAAAGAATGGAGTATGTCTTCCACCTTCTTCTTTTTTAAGTACGTATACTTGACCTACGAACTTTTTGTGTGGGTGAACTGAACCAGGTTTAGCTAATACTTGACCTCTTTCGATTTCAGTTCTTTGAACTCCTCTTAATAATGCTCCGATGTTATCTCCAGCTTGCGCTTCGTCTAGTAACTTTCTGAACATTTCGATTCCTGTAACAACAGTTTTCTTGATTTCTTCGCTTAATCCTACGATTTCAACTTCTGCTCCTACATTTAAGATTCCTCTTTCAACTCTTCCTGTAGCAACTGTTCCTCTACCAGTGATTGTGAATACATCTTCGATTGGCATTAAGAATGGCTTATCTGTTGCTCTTTCTGGAGTTGGTACGTAGCTATCTACTGCATCCATTAACTCTTCGATACATGCGATTGAAGCTTCATCAGTTGGGTTTTCTAATGCTTTTAATGCTGAACCCTTTATTACTGGAATATCATCTCCTGGGAAGTTGTATTCGCTTAATAATTCTCTGATTTCCATTTCAACTAATTCTAATAATTCTTCGTCATCAACCATATCTGCTTTGTTTAAGAATACTACGATGTGGTCAACTCCAACTCTTGATGCAAGTAGGATATGCTCTCTTGTTTGAGGCATTGGACCATCTGCTGCTGAACAAACTAAGATTGCTCCATCCATTTGTGCTGCTCCTGTGATCATGTTCTTAACGTAGTCAGCATGTCCTGGACAGTCAACGTGAGCGTAGTGTCTGTTTTCTGTTTCGTACTCAACGTGTGCTGAGTTGATTGTGATTCCTCTTTCTTTTTCTTCTGGTGCTTTATCGATTTCGTCATATTTGAATGACTCAGCGAATCCCTTATTTGCTAATACTGCTGTAATAGCTGCTGTTAATGTAGTCTTACCGTGGTCTACGTGACCGATTGTTCCAATGTTAACGTGTGGTTTGTTTCTTTCGAATTTTGCTTTTGACATT
>NZ_AVSV01000052.1 GCF_000498355.1 Clostridium sp. Ade.TY
AAGAAGCAAGAGAAAGAGAAATAAAACTTAATAACCTCATAGATAAGTTTGCAGATAAATTTAACATTGTAGAAGATATTAAAGAAGATGTAGATACAATTAAAGATCATCTTTTTAATAATAAAAATAAATAGAAAGAAGGAATAAACATGGATAAAATTTTAGACCCAATACTAGGAGCAGTAGCTATAGGAGTTACAGGAATATTAGTAGCAATAATTAAAAGTGTAGGAGATGTAGTTATAGAATATATAGGAAAGAAAAAACAGGTAGTAGAACAAAGATTACAGCTAGATAAACATGTAGAAGAAGTAGAAACAGCTAAGCAAGTGTGGAATATAATAGAAGAAAAATATAGAATTACAGATAATATTAAAGATTTAGCTAAATCTAAAGCAGATGAATTTGATAAGTTATTGTTAGAAAAGATACCTTATCTTACTGAAAATCAAGTTAAAATGTTAAGACAAGCAATAGCTGGTGAAGTGAATAAAGGAAAAGCATTATTAAATGAAGATAATTTAAAACAACAAGCAACAGAATTAGTAAATAAAAATAATGCTTTAGAAGGTGAAAATGCAGCACTTAAAAATAAATTAGCTGCTATATCAAATTTTGTACCAACAGAGCAACAATAAAAGTTGCTCTCTTAATTTATGAAATAATAAAAGAAAGAAGGAATTTAAATGCTAAAAGGAATAGATGTATCAGAACACCAAGGAAGAATAGACTGGGAAAAGGTTAAGGAGCATATAGATTTTGCTATGTTAAGAGCAGGATTTGGAAGAAATAATATAGATAAACAATTCGTAAGAAATATTAAAGAGTGTAATAGATTAGGAATACCAGTTGGAGTTTATTGGTTTAGTTATGCATATACAGTTGAAATGGCAAGACAAGAAGCTAAATATGTATTAGAAGCTATTAAACCTTATCGTGTTGAATATCCAGTTTTCGCTGATATTGAATATGATACATTTAATTATGCTGAAAAGAATTGTATCAATATAAGTAAAAGACTTGCTACTGATATGGTAAAGGCTTTTTGCAGTGAAATAGAAGATGCTGGATATTGGGCTGGTAATTATGCTAATCCTGATTTTATTAATAATAAATTTTATCAAAGTGAGTTAAAAAGATATAGTCTTTGGTTAGCATGGTATGGAGCTACGGAAATTCAAGCTAAAAAGTATGGTTGTCAAATGTGGCAGTTTACTGAAAGTGGAAGTATACCAGGAATAGGTACAAATTCAGTTGATATAAATTACGATTATAGAAACTTTGAAAAGGCTATAAGAGATAAAGGATTAAATAGATTAGATAATAGTAAGCCAGTTTCAAGACCTTCTAAGACAAGCTATAAATTAGTGCCTCAAACTGGAACTTGTACTATTGTTGTAAATAAGCTAAATATAAGAGAAGAACCTTCAACTGATTCTGATATAGTAGGAGCTTATTATGAAGATGAACAAGTATCTTATGATTATTATGTAGATAATGAGGGTTACAGATGGATATCATGGATAGGTGCTAGTGGAAAACGTAGATATATGGCTGTAAGAGTTTTAGAAACAAATAAAAAGTATGGTAATTGTGTATAGAAAGTAATTTAGGCAGGAGAAATCCTGCCTTTATTTTTTAATGTCATAAGCTGACCAACTTGTATATATTTTAGCATTACTAATAATATTGTTATTTCTTTCCGTTACATCTTCCATCTTTTTATAAGAAAAGTAGTATTTGTTAGATCCTTTTGTATCTGTTGTTTTTGAAATTGCTGTTCCTGTAACAGCATAATTTTCCCAAACGTCTAATGGCAAAACAATACATACCGCATTATTATAAGTATATTTAAAGACAGTATATCCTAAACAAATTTTATAATTTTTATCTTTTGGTATTATTTTAATTAAATTTTTAATTTTACTTTCCAATAGGTGCACAGGTTTACTTTCTTTTTTAGAAGTATTAGATAATTTTCTTGATGTTACAGCTATAGCTAAGTGTTCATCTCCTTTACTTGCAAATAAATGTGTTTTTATTTTAGTTACTTTGTAACCAGCTTTAAATAATGATGCAGTTAAAAATTCCTTTCCCATGCTCTCTGTAGACATATTTAATCAATCCTTTCCTGTAAATTTATGTTTATAATTAATTTAATTATATAGAAAAATTTAACAATTATCAAGCCTAAAATTCCAAGAAATTTTAGGCTATATGGTGAAATAATAATCATTTAATTTAAAATTTTTAATTAGTTGTTTTAAATATTTATTAGAGGGAATACGTTCATTAATTTCCAAGCTATAAATAATATAACAGCTATTTTAGATTTATTTGCAAATTGATTAAATGTAAGTCCATTATTAATGACAATATAAAATAAAAATTATTTTAGGACAATACTTTAATTAGGAGGCATTGTCCTATTTTTTTATTTATTAAATGATATTCATATGAAAATATAAAAAAGAAAATTCAATTATTATACTTTTTAAATGTTACTGATATTATATTTACATTATTATTACTTAAGACTGGAATGTTTAAAGAAGCTAATGGTGTAATGGTTAGTATAGTAGAAAATCTAACATTAAGTATTATGGTAAAAGTAGTTATTATAGTTTGCTCTTATATTATTTAGTTAAAAGAATGCTAATGGCTACCGATAAACAATTATATATAAGTAATTACATTATTAATGGATCATTAGTAATATATACTATTATTAACTTAATGCATATCACCTATATAATAATGTTTTTAGTAATTAAAAATTCTATTTAAGGAGCTACATAAGTAGTTCTTTTTTATACTTTCTTTACATTTCTATGATAATATTAAATCTTATTACAGAATAATAATGAATAAAAGAATTTTAACTATTTTATTAGGTACAGTTATTTCGGTAATTCTATTATTAGATTCAAAAGGGTAAAATAGAGTTGAAGCAATTACTTGCAATTTAAAACAGGGTCAGATAGTTAAGATATCTATAACAACAAAAGTTAATTTTATACCATCGGAAAGAAAAGCTAATAACAGATTAACTTCTGGTGATTGGGAAATTGGTATAGATATAGCTCCTGGGAAATATAGAGTTAAGTCCGAAAAGAGATCAGTAAATTTTATAATTTAAAATAAAGATAGAAATAAAGCAAGAATAAATGAAGTATTAGATTTAACTGGAAACAATGGAGTAAAATCATTAGAATGTGAATTAAAGGATGGAGAAATTATTGAATTAAGAGGGACACATACTGTAGTATTTGAGCATATATAAAATAACTAGATAGCGTACTAATTTAAATAATGCTTTAGTAGACAAAGAATATATAACTTCAGAATCAATAATTTTTATTATTATATATCAATTTAGAATAACACACTGAAGCAATATGTACAGGTTCTTTAGCAGGCCATAATGCAGTAAGATATTTTATGGGAATGCCATTATTATCCTTGCCAGCAAGCTTAGCTATAGGTGATATAATTTCATACTCAAATGAAAGAATTTCTGAAGGGAATGACAGAAAAAGTAGATATACTTTTGCAGGATCAATATATTTTAAAAGAATGAAAGAAAAAGGATTATATACAACAGATATAGATTTAATAAATACAAAAGTTAAAAAGTTGAACTTAGATAATATATTTGAGCAAAAATTAATTTAGTAGTATACTATCATTAAATAAATTGTATACGGAGGATTAAATTATGGGATTCATGAATTTCTTTAAAAATCAAGATGATAGAGAAGATATTAAAGAAGAAAATGATGAACCAGTTGGCGGTTTTGCTAATTGGGAAGAAGCATTAAAATCAATGAAGAATGCTGAAATAAATAAACATAAAGAAAATATAAGTCATTTAGTAGAAATATTAATAAAAAATAATAAAGATAGTGATTTTAATATATGTAAGTTAGATAAAATATTAGATGAAAAAGCATTATATTTTGAAGAAAATAAAGAATTTTTAAAAGAGAAATTCAATGAAAATAATTATGACAAATTAATTTTAAAGTTTAGTAAAGAAATAATAAATGAGTATAATTTTTAATTATACTCATTTATTTTTAAAATTAATTTATATATTTAATTCAAATTTTATATACTTGAACAAATAAATTCATCAAATTTTATAGATATACCTATCCATTCTTTAAATTCATTTAAATTATAATTAAATTCTCTTATATCAATTTTGGAATTAACATATAAAGATATCGTATCTTTACTTTTATCCAACATATTTAAAATTTCTTTCATATTTTCATAACAAACATTTCCTCTTCTTATATACTTATCTAAAACACAAGTATATAAACAATATGAAAGTATTTCGTTTTTATCTTTAGTAATATTATTTCTTTCAATATTACATTCTTTTAAGAAAACATTAATTATTTCATTGATATCTTTATTTTCTTTAAAATAATTTAATGTTATTCTTTCCACACAATTTCTTTTGTTACAAATCTTTTCAAAATCCACAATATTCATTATAATACAACCCCTTTTTGTTATTAACCCATTTAATTCTCTTTTGTTTAATATTATATATTCTGTAGATAATGAAAATATCCTTCTTTATTATGGAAAATTTAATAATTTATTCCACACTCTTTTATATTATTTATATCATCTGAACTACATGGAGTAACAGCATAGGTCATATTACATTTTTCACATTTATATATTAGCCTATCCATTGAAAATGTATTTCCACAAGAGCATGTTATAGTATGTATTTTCTTTGTTTGCATATTTTCAAATCCTTTACTTCTAACTAAATCTGCAATTTGCTTTCCACTATTTATTGATGAACATCCACAAGACATATTACATCTCCTCCTAAATTTTAATAATATTATTTTAATTATAATTAAAGTTTTTAATTTTTTCTGTATCCTATGTTACATTACAAAATATTTCATATTTATTAAACAGTATATTTTTCTTAAGCTTTACAAAATATAATAGTGAAAATAATTATTAAAATTGAGGTGATTATTTGATTGAAGATATTTTTCCTAAGAACTTTGATTTGCAAGAAGAATTACAACAGCCTGGCATTGAATCGAAAATGAATCCAAGACCAATATATGAACATGAGGCCTATATAAACAATGGTAAAAGACTAAACAATAAAATTGCAATAATAACAGGAGGAGATAGCGGTATTGGTAGAGCTATTAGCTTAGCTTTTGCACGAGAAGGTGCGACAGTAATAATTGTTTATTTAAATGAAAAAGAAGATGCTAATGAAACACTAAATTTAATAAAAAAATATAATAGTAATTCTATGTTAATCCAAGGTAATATAGGAGACTATAATTTTTGTAAAGAAATTATAAAAATAGTTTCACAAAAATACGGAACAATAGATATACTTATAAATAATGCAGCACAGCAGTATCCAGTTAACTCAATATTAGAATTAACAAATAAACAATTACTTGAAACATTTAATGTTAATTTATTTTCAGCATTCTATTTAATTAAAGAATCACTTCCTTTTATGAAGCCTGGTAGCTCTATAATAAATACAACTTCAGTTGTAGCATATCATGGGCATAAAGAACTTATAGATTATTCCGCATCTAAAGGAGCATTAACATCACTTACTAGAAGTTTAGCATTAAATTTAGCCGATTTAGGAATAAGAGTAAATGCAGTTGCGCCAGGACCAATATGGACACCTTTAATACCAGCATCTTTTAAAAAAGAAAATTTTAAAAATTTTGGATCAAATACAATTTTAAAAAGACCTGGTCAACCAGTTGAATTAGCTGAAGCATATGTTTTTTTAGCTAGTCAAAATGCTTCTTTTATAACTGGTGAAACTATACATATAAATGGTGGAGAAATGATTAATAATTAAAATAAATATTTAAAGGAGATTTAGTTATGGGTAAAAATAAAAAAAACAAAAAAGAAAATGGAAGTTTATCTAATTCAAAAGTGAAAAGATATAGTGAAAATTATAATAATGAAAATAAACCAACTACTAATCATAATCAATATTAAACTTAAAATAGCGAAGAAAAATTTTATTTTTCTTCGTTTTTTTATTTATCATTCAATAATATTTAATTTATTAATGAAAATTTTTAGTTTTTACGTTATAATAGTTAAATGTGATTTACTAAAGAAGCTATAAATTATTAGGAGGTATAAATGGAATATAGTATAAATGTACCAGTTGAATTTGAAGCTCGTGCAAAAGAAATGTTAACAAATATAGATTCATTTTGTAATAATGTATTAAACAATAATTATTATAAAAAATGCATTGAATTAGTAGAATTATTAGCAAATACTGATGAAAATAAATTATTAAGAGGTAAAGTTAATACTTGGTCTGCAGGAGTGCTTCATGCAATATTTTTTGTAAATGATACACTTAACAAAAAAGGCATAAAAATGGATGAGTTAGCAGACTATTTTAAAGTTTCAGAAGGAACTATAGGTACTAAATCAAGAGAAATAAGAAAATTATTAAATATAGATAAAACTTCTAAAAATTGGAAAGTGAATGATGAATCATCCACTGCTGAATGTTCAGGTTGTAAAGCTGAAAATGATGTTATTGATTTATTTGATCATGCATTAAGCTTAGATGATGTTGAAAAAGGTGCAGAAGAACTTAGAAAATGTGAAAATATTTTAAAAAACAAACTTGGACAAGACTATTTTAATAAATTTAAAGGACAAATAGGTTTCTCTGCTGAAGGAGATTTTTATTTAACTATCTTATCTACATTATCTAATTACGAATTTGCTTTAGGAAATTATGAAAAGAGTTTTAACATAGAAAAAGAAATATTAAATCTAGATAATTTTGATTCTAGGAATGTAAGACATTCAATTATTTTTAGATCCTTAATGAATAAAGATTATGAATTTGCAGATTACATATTAAATAAGTATAGTGATGAAGATTGTATTTTCTTTAAATATGGAAAGGTATTATATTATTACTATACAAATGATAGAAAAAATGCTAGAAAAGCACTTAAAAAAGCATTAAAACACAATCATTATTTTATAGATTGTTTAGTAGGAAATATAAATTTAATTGATGGTGAAATATCATCATATAAAAAAGGTAGTTTAGAAGAAGCTAGTTTATGTATAGAATATAGTCTACCATTATGGACTAATGAAAAAATAGGAAAATGGATTATTAAAGCATTAAATAAAATAAAATAAATAAAAAGCAAGATTTTAATCTTGCTTTTTATTTATGCTTTAATATATTATTATTATTTCACATAAATATATATAAAGAAGTTAATTTAGGAGGGATATGATTTGGATTTTCTTCTTTATTTAGATGAAATACTATTAAAAGGACTTTTTTCTATAACTGCAGAAGGTTACATAGAAATTTTTACACGTAAAAGAATATGTGATAAATCTTTAACTGGTAGGTTACATTGTGAAAATAAAGAAAGTGATTACTGTGAGGATAGATTTTCTAAAGAAAAACGTGAAGGTTATAAAGGTTATACAAATTCTGATGCAAATACAAGAACTATAGGATTAGAAAGTGATGAGATGCTAGAAAATAGGGGTACAATTCGAATTGAGGAAGAAGAAAAAAGGATTTATACTTTATTTAGCTTTCATAATCAATTTATAAATAATCTTTCTCAAAATAATCAATTAAAAACTATTCAAAATTTATCAAATAACTCTATAATAGAAGGAGACTATATAAGTCTCAATGGAATTGTTTGTCAAGAATCAATATATGAATATATATCATCACTTAAATTAATAATAGATTGTTTTGGTGTAGATAAATTAAATAGTTTAAGAAAAAAACATTCAATAATTGATTTTGATGTCATAAATAAATTTCTTACAGAAATGCAAACAAAATTAGGTGCAAATAATACAACTGATTTAATAGTAAAATGTAATGACACTGATATTGTTTTAACTGTTAATAACTCATATTTTTTTAATAATAATTCTAATAAATTTGACAATATAGATTGTAATTTTAATATATTAGGTAAATTAGTTAAAAAATGTTGTGATGATAATCATATACATTTTTTAAGAAAAACTGGACAACAAAATTTTTATGAGCAAATGTTACTTAGATGTATAGAAGAATTTGAGTGTTTATTAAATATTGGAATAATACCCCCTAAATGTCCAAGAATAAAATGCACGAAGAACTCTTTTCAAGTAATTCCAGTAAGTATGTATATTTAAAGAAAGGATAAATACACAAATGATTAATCATATAAATATATATTATCATGTAAAAAAGTTTGATGAGAAATTCATATTATATTATTTAATACATGATACTAATGGAAAGCCATTGATGAAAATAAGAAAAAAATTAAAAAGTGATTCTCTTTTAAAATCTTATTATCATGGATTATATTATATTTTAAAAGATATAGTTTGTTTAATAGAACTAAAAAAAATAAATAAGTATAGTGAAATATTAATAATTACTGATTGTAATGATATAGTTAATAAAATAAACAATAAATATTTTTTAAAAGATGCTAACTTTGAATATATAAGTTTCTTTTTAAATCAAATATATAAATATAATTCTAAATTAAATGAAAATTCATATAGCATTATAATGAAAAGCAAAAAAGTATCATTTTCATTATATAAAGAGTGTAAGAATATAGGAAAAACTTATAAAAAACTTATAAATAGAAATAGCACTCTAGTAATGCTACAAAAATATATAGAGGATTCTGAAGAAATTATATTTTTTGATTTTGAAATGAATTGTCTTGAAAACTTTAATGATGTAGAGATAATTAGTATTGGTGCAGTAAAAACTGATATTTATGGAAATATAAATTCAAAATTTTATGAATTTATTAAGCCTAAATATATATCTAAATTAACACCAAAATGCATAGAAATAACATCATTAACTCAAAATGATATAAATAATGCAAAGAGTTTTGAAACTGTTTTCAAAGAATTTTCATATTGGTGTGGAAATAAAAATAAGTTATTTATGTACTGGGGGGGGAATGACATAAGAGTTTTGAAAAATGATATAAATAGAAATTCTTCCAAATTAAATATATTAAATACTATCTTAAAAAATAATTTAGATTTTCAAGAGATTTTATGCAAAGACTTATTAGAAATTGAAAATTTTTTATCATTAAAAAATGCACTTGCTAAATATAATATTGATTTTTTAGGAAAACAACATGATTCATTATTTGATAGTATTAACTTAGCTATATTATATAAGTATTCTATGAATTCACATTTAAAATAAAAAAACAAAT
>NZ_AVSV01000053.1 GCF_000498355.1 Clostridium sp. Ade.TY
CTTTTTAATATTATCTTTTACTGTTACTGAAGCTTGTTTTTCTGCTTCACCTAAAATAATTTTAAATTCATGTTTTGAATTATCTAAATTGTATCCTTCTGGAGCTTTTGTTTCTACGAAATAATAACTTCCTGGTCTTAAATCTCCAACTGTTATTACACCATTTTTATCTGTTGTATAGCTTCCAAGTTTTACGCCAACTGAATTGCTATTAGTCTCATATAAATCAAATGTTGCTCCTTGAAGCTTTTCTCCTGTCTCACTATCAACCTTAGCAAGACTTACTGAACCTAAAACAACGTCATCATTTGCTGTTACTACTGGAGCTTTATTTGTTTCTCCAAGTATTATTTCAAATGGATATTTTGTGTTATTTAAGTTATATCCAACTGGTGCTGTTATCTCTTGGAAGTAATATTTTCCTGGTCTTAAGTCTGTCTTTGTACTTACTTCTCCAGTGCTTCCTGTTGTTACTTTTTCTATTAATTTGTTATTTGAGTCATAAACTCCATAAACAGCGCCTTGAAGTTTTCCTCCAGTTTTACTGTCTACCTTTATAAGTTTTGCTGATCCAAGTATTATTGAATCTTTTGCAATTATTTGATTCTTATCACTTGTTCCATCTGACTTTATTTTAAAAGATAATTTTTCATTATTTAGATTGTACCCTTTTGGTGCTGTTATTTCTTTAAAGTAGTAATTTCCAGGTCTTAATCTTTCATTTACTATCCCTTGTCCATTTTCATCAGTTGTAACTTTTTCAATTAAGTTATCCTTTGAATCATAAAGACCATATACTGCACCTTGAAGTTGTTCATCAGTTTCACCATCTATTTTAACTACTACAATTTTACTTTTTTGAATATCATCTTTAACAGTTATTAAAACTGGTTTATCACTTTGTCCTAAAGTAATCATGAATTCTTGTTTATTACTATTTACTTCATAACCTTGTGGTGCTTTTGTTTCTACAAAATAATAATTTCCTGGTCTTAAATTACTAACTTGTATTTCACCACTTTTATTAGTTTTATAACTACCTATCTTTTCTTTTATTAAACTATTAGTTGTATTGATTTTATATAAATCAAATTCAGCTCCCTCAAGTTTTTGACCTGTTTCACTATCAACTTTAGTCAATATAGCATTACCTAATTTAATATCATTTTTAGCAGTTATTTCTACTGCTTTATCTGTTTTTCCAAGCTCTATTTCAAATTCATACTTTGACTTTGAAATATTATATCCTTCTGGAGCCTTTGTTTCCTCAAAATAATATTTTCCTGGTCTTAAATCACTTACATTTATTACACCATTTTTATTTGTCTTATATGTTCCAATTTCTTTATTATCTATAGAATATAATTTAAACTCAGCTCCACCTAATGGTTCTGAAGTTTCACTATCTACTTTTAAAAGATTTACAGAACCTGTCTTTATATTATTCTCTATATTTCCTATATTAACAACAGTTCCTATATCGCTATCTTTTATAGTAAATTTCTTTTCAGTATTATCTAAATTATATCCATTTGGAGCTTCTACTTCTTTAATATAATAATCGCCGGCACTATCTAAATCTGCTTTTATTATTCCTGAAGTATCACTAGTTACTGTTTTTACAACTTGTTTATCACTATTTAATATTTCAAATTTAGCTCCACTTAATATATCTTTTGTAAAACTATCTATCTTTTTAGCTTCAAAAGCATATCCTTTTTTTGTTTCAACTTCATTCGTTGTTGCTTTATCTATTTTAGCAACATTTTTTATAGTTGTACCATTTGGAACATTACTAAAGTCTGCTTTTATTTTCACTTGAAGTTTTTCACCATAATCTATTGAGCCTTTATCATTTACTACAGTAACTTTATTACCATCAGCTTTTGCAGTAAACTGTTTTGGAACATCAATACTTACAATTTTTAGCCTGCTATCTAATTCATCAATTAACTTTAAATAATTCTGATTAAAATATCCATAGCAATCAAAATTTATTGTATATGTTACAAGTTGATTATCACCTTTTTTAATTTCTGTTTTATCAACTAATTTTTGTGCATTTATAGCTCCTGCATTCAGCTCATAATTTATTTCTGAATTTATATCTTGTGATTTTCCATCATAAGATATTTTTGCATTATTGTTGTATTCCTTATATCTATCTACAACTTTAAGCTTATATCTTACATCATAACTATTGCTTGTGTTTCCAAAATTTATTATCATTTTTCCATTAGAAACATTTATTTTACTTTTAAAATTATTTGTTACCCATGAAAATTTATCATTTTCATCTGTTTGTGAAATATTAATACTTCCATCTACAAGTTCCATTCCTTTTGGGAAAACATCTTCCAATACAGCATTTTTCATATTTGCATTATTTGGATTAACTTGTATAGAATAATCTACAATATCTCCAATATTACTTACAAAATATGATTTACTTCCATCTTCATTATTAACTTCATTATCACTACTATAAGACTTGGAAACCATATCATTTTTTTCAACTGGTCTAACTATAGTTGAACTAACAATATCCGGTTTTTGATACTGTGAAAGCTTTGCTGTATTTATATATTTGTCACTTTCATTAGTATATTTGGTTGAATATTGTATCCTATATGTGCTTTGAGAAGTACCAATATTTATATATAATCTATCAGATGAATAAGATATTCTGCTTCTAAATTCATTAGTTACATCTCTTTCTACACCACTAGAATAATTTACTTCAAATACTTTTATAGAATTTGGTAAAAGTACCGTACCTGGCGGTAACTTATCATCCAAAACAGCATTATACATAACTGCACCTTTTTCATTTAAAAGAATTTGATATCTTTGGACTTTTCCAATTACAGGCTTACTAATATTGGCCAATAACTTTCCATCTTCATATCCAACAGAACCATCAACTGTTTTTATTAGTTGCCTATCTATGATTCCCCCTTGATCTGGATTACCTTCCTTAGGAACTATAGAAATATCCAAATATTTTGTTACACCATTCACGTTAACTTCTACTCTTTCTGGTGTATCCTTATTTACATCTTTTGCTGTAGCCTTTATTGACATATAGCCACCTATTGCCGTAGCTGCACCTTTACTAAATATTGCCCTTACATTAGTTCCATTAACTTGAACATCTTTAAAGTGTTCTGGCGGATATTTAGGTTTTATGTTATAAAATTCATCAGGTAAATTAAATTCTAATACATCCCCCTCTTTTATAGCACCTTGTCCACCAACAACTTTATATTCCAAGTTAAATTCAATTTGATCACCAGATTCAACTTTAGTTTTATTACTAGTTATATTAACTTCCAAAGTAGAATTTGTTGACCTTGTTGCAGCATTCCCCGAGACACTAGGTAAAAACATACTAGTAATCATGTTTACAACTACAAACATGGACAAAAGAGTAAAACATCTTTTTCTTTTGTTACTCATACTTTCTCTCCTCTCTTAAATTTTGAAGGTTCCTAAATTTCATAACCTTTATATGTAAATTAATATTTTCCATAAAAAAAGACTAATCTACATATAGCCAACACATATATAACTATGTATTAGCTAAAATAAATTAGTCGGTTGCACTACTAACTCCATATATTCCAAGTGCCCAAATACAGAATATACTTCAAAGTTCCTATATTATTTCATTTTAATTTTATAAAATAAAAAAGACTAACTTACATATAACTAATACATATATAAACTACATATTAGTTAAAATAAATTAGTCGGTTGCACTACTAACTCCATACATTCCAAGTGCCCAAATACAGAATGTACTTCAAAGTTCCTATATTATTATTTTCTATTTACATTTTATTAATTTTCCCAATAAAAAAAGCTAATTTACATACAAACAAAACATATAAATATTTACATGTATCATTCAAAATAAATTAGCCGGTTGCACTACTAACTCAATGCATTCCAAGTGCCCAAATACAGAATACATCTCAAAGTTTCTAAGTTTAAATTTTTTAATATACTTAAGTTTATCATTAAAAAAATTCACCCTCAACACAATAGTTAGTTTATTAACTGTTTATTAAACTTTTTTACAATTTCTGCATATATTTTTTATTAATTTTCTAAGTTACCTTCTTCTCCGTCACCTGTATTACCGGAGTTTTCATTTCCATTTTCCCCTCCATTTTGATTTTCATCTCCTGGCTTATTTGGTTCATTATTAGAATTACCTTTATCATCATTAGGTTTACTTGGTTTATTTGGTTTGCTTGGTTTGCTTGGTTTATTTTCACTTGAAGAATTATTTGTATTTGAATTAGATCCTGAATTAGTATTATAAGATGGTCTATAATAATTATTTGAACTACTATTATTTCCTTTATTACTATTATTTCGTTCTTCTTCTATTTCACGATTCTTTCTTTTTTCTTCTTCTATTTCTGCCGCTTTTTTCTTAATATCTTTTATAGATTGATTATTTTCAACATCATTATTATTTAAATAATAAACAATACTTCCATTTAACTTATCTTTGTATTTAATTACTATATCTCTTGATGCTAAAGTTTCTAATCCAAGTTCATAATAATTACCTTTATTAAAGTTATAATTTTCTTTAATATTTACTCCATTTATAAATTCCTTATATTTTAAGTAAACATAATTGTAATCCAAATCACCTTTTGCTTCTGAATTATCATCTCCTAAATAAGTTATACATTTTACGAAATTTTCATACTGATCTTCTGAAAGCTTAGTAGAATTAACTAATATATCTTTAAACTTTTCTTTTATATCACTATCCTTTAAATTTGGTAACACCTTTTCAGCTTCTAAAATATTAATTTTTACTTCTGGAATATTTTTATCTATATCAAAATATTTTTTAAATACAAAGCTTGGTACTTTACCATTTTTCTTAAATATCTCATTCAATGGAATTGAACTATCTTTTTCTGAAACAAGTACTCTTCCATCATAGTATTTTCCATTAACATTTTTATCTTTTTCATTTAAATTTACTATTGAAAAATATTGTAAATCATCACCTTTAGTTAAAAGTAATACAAATTTTTCAGGTAATTTAATATCTTTAAGTTTATCTTCCTCTTGTATATTTGAAGCTTGTACATTTACATTTGTAGGTTCTGAGTCTAAACTTCTAACTTTATAGCCTCCCATTATAAATAATCCTATTAAAATTCCAATTCCACAAATATAAAAAGAATTATTTTGTTTTTTCATGCTACTTTTATATTCATCTATCATTCTTTTGCCTTTTTTCTCATTAGTTCTGCTTATGTCTTCTCCACATTTATACTCTAAGTCATATCCATTTTCTTTGTATTCTTCAAAAGCTATTGAACCATCCTTTATAAGTTTATTAACATATTCTTTTCCTGTGAAAAATGAAACTACAAAAGTTAAAAGAAAATTAGCCAAAAATCCAAATGGTATTCCTATTAAAAAAATTAAAAGACACTGTACTAATAATAATCCAACACCTTTTATAAATTCTTTCCTTATTAAACTTGCTATTCCACCAAGTAAAAATGTTAAGTAATCAAAGTTATATGGAATTACCTTTAAGTTATTATTTTTATCAACTAATATTGCATATTTTATTCCTTTTCCTTTTAGGAATGTATATTCATTAATATATGTCACTTTCATATGTCCTCCTAGTTACTTGTATTATATAACTAATTTTAACATATTATGTTATCAATTGCATAAAAAAGACTACTTAAGTAGACTTTAAATAAACAATAAAATAAAATTCGTTTTTAAAATATTATAATAAAAAATAAGCAAGGACTTTTATTTTAAAATCCTTGCTTAACTCACATATTTATTTTTTATGTTTTTTCTTACCTTGAATTTCTGGTACTGGATCCACATCATTTTTTTGTGGTGTCTTAAATCTTTTACTTTCCCATGATGATGGTTGATCTTTTTTAGCCATAAAAGAACCCTCCTATACAAAATTACTTTCAAATTAATTTTTTGTATTTATAGTTCTTTTTATTCAATATATCTTATAATGAATTTTCTTTTTCATCTATTTTCTCTTCAACATGCATCATAGACTTATTAACAATTATTGCTATAACAATCCCAACTAACATAAATACAATTCTCATTGGAACTGAAACAGTAAAATTAAATAAAATCATAGCTGCTGAAAGTGCATTAAGTGTAGTAAATATCATTTGATATTTATATGGTTTAACAAACATATAAATATAACTTATAACAAGAACAGCCATAGAATCTAATGATTTTGGTACTATATAATAGAATATTATAATAAATGCTATTGCACCAACTACTGTTCCAAATATTCTTTGTGGTATCTTTTCTTTAGTTTGTTCATAGTAAGGCTGTGTAAGAGATAAAACAGTAGTACTTATCCACATACCCTTTTCAAATCCAAAATATGTTCCTACAAACATCGCTATAGTTATACCAATTGCCATTCTTAATGCAAAGTTAGCTTGTATGCTTTTTATATCAAATGCTGTACTAAACATTTCTTTTATACTTCTATTATCATCATCTTTTGCTTTCTTATGAGTAAAATAATAAACAATAGCAACAATAATACTTCCAATAAATAAAGCTGCTATTCTTATAAAAAATTCATTTATTTCCTTTATTGGAGTACCTTGCATAAATACATAGCATAACATAAATGGAAGATAAGCTCTACTTTCAAGTTTATTTGAAAAAGTATATATAATAATAAATACTGATATAAAGTTTAATGGAATTCCTATAAATGCATTAAGCATTCCTACATAAGAAGTTACTCCCATAAGTGTAAATACTAATATTATTGATGCTATTGCATCTTTAAATTTTAAACTTACATCCATTGATGTAAACATAAGTGCAGCTGTTAATATAGTAACACCAACTAATGTGTTTGATGAACCAAAAAACTTTGAAAATATTCCTATAAATATCATTATGGCAACCATCATTAAAAGATTACCTATTAACTGCTTTTTATTTATTTTATTTTCATTTTTATTAACTGATTCTTGTTCTAATTTTCCAAGATTATTTTCTGAATCCATATTAAAATACCTCTTTATCTATAGTTAATTTATTACATTATTATTGTATGGTATCACACTGATTTAATGTTTTCAACAAACAGCAGTTAAAAATGTTTAATAGTTTTTTATAAAACAATTAAATATATGTGTACAATCTAAAATTATTTATTTTTTAAATTTTTCATATAAATTCATTTAAATTACAAAAGCTTTAATCTCTATAATTTTTTATTGAAACTAAACCTATAAAATTCAATAAACTATTAATTACTAAAAGCATTATTACTGTTAAGTTTGTTATTTTCATTACTTTTATTCATTAAACTTTCTTTTTCCTCAAAATGCATCATTGATTTATTTACTATTATTGCTATTAAAACTCCTAGTAATAAAAATGCAATTCTCATTGGAACTGAAACAGTAGCATTAAATAAAATCATAGCTGCTGAAAGTGCATTAAGTGTAGTAAATATCATTTTATACTTGTATTCATTTATAAAAGTATAAATATAACCCATTATAAATATAACCATTGAATCTAATGATCTTGGAACTATAATACAAAATATAACTACAAAAGCTATTGCTCCAATTACATTACCAAATATTCTTTGTTTTATTTTTTCTTTAGTATCTTGATAATAAGGTTGTGTAAGTGATAATACAGCTACACTTATCCACATTCCTCTTTCAAAATTAAAAATAGTTCCTATAAAAATAGCTACAGTTATACCAATTGCCATTCTTAATGCAAAATTAGCTTGTATACTTTTTATATCAAAGCCTGTACTAAACATTTCTTTTATACTTCTCTTATCATCATCTTTTGCTTTTTTGTGAGTAAAATAATATACTGATGAAACTATAATACTTCCAATAAAAAGTGATGCTATTCTTAAAGAAAACTCTTTCATTCCTTGTATTGGACTACCTTGCATAAATACATAACAAAGCATAAATGGAAGATATGCTTTTGTTTCTACCCTATTTGAAAATGTATATACAATTATAAATACTGATATAAAATTTAAAGGTACTCCTAAAAAAGCATTAAGCATCCCAACATAAGAAGTTACTCCCATAAGAGTGAATACTAATATAATTGATGCTATTGCACTTTTAAATTTTATACTAACATCCATAGCATTAAACATAAGTACTGCAGTTATTATAGTAACTCCAACTAAAGTATTTGCTGATCCAAAAAACATTGAAAATATTGATATAAATATCATTATTCCGCATATTAATATAAAGTTACCAATTAATTTCTTTTTACTTAATATTCTTTCCTTTTCTGGTTTAACTGTTGTATCCAAGGCTTGTCACTCCCTTTTTTTTACATAATTATTTTTGACGCTAGAGAACATCTTATCACATACATATATTATTATCAATCCGTTTTTTTCAAATTTTAATTTCTTATAAAAAAGTCTAAAAAATACTCTTTACTTTATTTTATAAGTTAAATTTCCTTGGAAATATGTCGATTTTTTATTAAGGAATACATAGCCATAACCATTTATAATTATATAAAAAGGGGGGGATTTTTATGTGTAGTATTTGCTTATTAATAAAGCCAGCATCTTCAAATTGTAATTTAAATTGCAAATATTGTTTTTATAAAGATGTTGCAAAAAACAGAAAATTTTATAATAATTCATTTATGTCACTAAATACAACTGAAAATTTAATAAAAAATATTTTTAATGAAACCTATACTTCAATAAATTTTGCATTTCAAGGTGGCGAACCAACTCTTTGTGGTATTAATTATTTTAAAGCCTTTATAAATTTAGTAAATAAATATAATATAAAAAAAGTTAAAGTTTCTTATTCAATCCAAACTAATGGATACAACTTAAAAGAAGATTTTATAAAATTATTCAAAGAAAATAAGTTTTTAGTTGGAATTTCATTAGATGGACCAAAAGATATAAATGATACATTAAGATTAGAATCTGAATATAAAGGAAGTTTTAATAAAGTAAAACACTCTATAGAACTTCTTAAAAAGTATGAAGTTGACTTTAATATACTTTGCGTTTTAACATCTTTTAATTCAAAACATATAGAAAAGGTATATAACTTCTTTAAAAAAGAAAATTTTAAATACTTGCAATTTATTCCTTGCATAAAAGAACTTAATATTGATAATACTAATTTATTAAATCAATCACAAAAAGATTTTTATCTAAAAGATACTGATTATCTTTATGCTTTAAATACATTATTTAAATTATATAAAGATGATTATTTCAATAATAATTATATAAGTATAAGGCAATTTGATAATTATGTTAGAATGCTTCTAAATAAACCACCTGAAAACTGTACAATGTCTGGAGTATGTGGTGTTTATTTTGTTATAGAAAGTAATGGTGATATTTACCCTTGTGACTTTTATGCAACTGATAAATATAAACTAGGAAATATAAATATTAATTCCTTTAAAGAAATAACTAATTCAGATATATTAAAAAATTTTATAAATGAATCAAAAGAATTATCAGCTAGATGTATAAATTGTAAGTATTTTAAACTTTGCCGTGGTGGATGCAAAAGGTATAGAACTCACTTCGATAAAGCTGGAATTCCTTTAAATGAATATTGCGGTGCATATTATAATTTCTTTGAAAAAAACTTAAATAGCTTAATTTCTATTTCAAGAACGCTATTATAAAAAATAATTATAAATATATTATATAATTTTCCAAAAACTAAAAAAGATTGCATAATAATTTATGCAATCTTATAAAATACTTTTAATATTATTTATTTGATTTTTTTCTAAATAATTTATATCCACTTCCTATAAGAGCCATTCCTGATACAACTTCAAAAATACCATTAAATCCTGTAGCTGGAAGTTTATTAGGTTTTATTAATTGTGGTTTTTGAATAACTGGCTTTTTATCTTGGTCTACTGGTTTCTCTGGTTCCACTGGTTTATCTGGTTCTACTGGCTTATCTGGCTCTACTGGCTTGTCTGGTTCT
>NZ_AVSV01000054.1 GCF_000498355.1 Clostridium sp. Ade.TY
TTTGATAATATAAATATAGATGAAATTTCATCATATAAGTTATTATATGATGAAATTTATAAAGAAAATTTTATTACTGATAAATTAGAAATAGCTAGAAATATATTAAGTATATATCTAATTAAATCATCTACTTTATATATAGATGATAAAGTAATAAAATCAATTAGAAGTAATTATAATATATATTTAAGAGAAAATTATGATAAATATATAGAATTAAAGATGCAAACTGTTTCTTCATTATTAGATTTACAAAAAGAATTTTCAAAAATAGGTAATGATATAAGCGATAATTTCATAAAAAATCTTGGTACACTAGTTACATTTTTATTTACAGCTATTATATTAAATTCACTTAACAATGATTCTTTTACATCACTTTTTACTAGTGATATAACAAAAGTATCCATTACAATTTTAATTTTATCTACTATTTTTGTTATATATACTTATAAGCTTTCTAAAAAATCAATTTCAGATATTGAACATTTATATACAAATATAAGCTGTATTTATAATGATTTGCTTGATTCATCAGAAGTTGAAAATATAACTGAAAAAAGTTATTATACTGAAACAAAAAAAAATCTTGATTCTAAATTAAAATGGTATAGAAATGTATGGATTGTTATATTACCAATATTATTCATATCAACATTTACTCTTGGATATACACATATAATTAATTGGGTAAATTATTTTTTAAATCATATTTTTAAATAAATTAGTAAAATAAAACTAACTTTAATATTAAAGTTAGTTTTTTATTTATATTCAATTATTTTAATATACTTTTGTATTATTAATTAATATTTATTTTAAATTAATAAAAATCTCGTCTATAATCAGAACGTACGTTCGTTAATTATGTTATAATTATCCTGTAAATAAAATTTATGGGGTGATTAACTAATGAAAAATATAACTGATATATACAATTTAATTGAACAAGAACATATAATACTTGAAGAAGTTAATTTCAAACAAAGTAATATTGAAGGTATTTATTTTAAAGTGCCAGGACTCTCTCCTACTATAGGTATTCATAAAAATATAGTATCTGACACTACAAAATACATATCTATTTTAGCCGAAGAATTAGGCCATCATTTTACTTCTATAGGTGATCTATCTGCAGAATGTATTACTTATACTCAAAAAATAAATAAAAGTAGACAAGAAAAGAGAGCTAGAATATGGGCAGCTAATTATTTAATTTCTGATGAAGAAATAAATAGAGCTATACTCCAAAATATAGGTAACATATATGCACTTTCAATCCATTTTAATGTAACAGAAGAAATTATAAAATATAAGTTATTATCAATATATCTTAAGGAAGATAAATATACTAATATAAAGCTTTCTATTCAAGATAAGGAGGTAACTTATGACTGTTGCAATCTATAGTAGAAAATCTAAATTTACTGGTAAAGGTGAATCTATTGAAAATCAAATTATAAAATGTCAAAAATTTATTGAATTTAAGTTCTCTGATGAAATAACTAAAAAAGATGTAGAAATATATATTGATGAAGGTTTTTCAGGTAAAAATGAAGATAGGCCTAAATATCAAGAAATGATATCTAAAGTTAGAAATGGAGAAATTGATAAAATTATAATATATCAATTAAATAGACTTGGTAGAAATGCAAGAGATATACATAATACCATGGAAATGTGTACTTCACTAAACTGTATTATATATAGTGCTACTGAAGGCTTTGACTCCTCTACCTCTTTTGGACGAGCAGTTATTGGTATATTAGCTTCATTAGCTCAATTAGAGCGTGAACAACTTGCTGAACGTATTAAAGATAATATGTATACTCTTGCTAAAATGGGCCGTTGGTTAGGTGGACAATCTCCTTTAGGCTTTAATTATGTTAGAGAAACGTATAAAGATGAAAATATGAAAGAAAGATCATTAGCTTTACTTAGAAAAAATACTGAAGAATTAAAATTAGTAAAAAAAATATATGATAAATATTTAGATGAGAAATCCTTATCTCAAGTTAGTAAGTGGAGCTTAACCAATAATTTTAGAGGTAAAAATGGTGGTAATTTAGATAAAAGTGCAATAAATATAATACTTCAAAACCCAGTATATGTACAAAGTAACCAAGAAGTATGCGATTTTTTAGAAAAGCTTGGCTATGAAGTCTGTGGAGTTCCAAATGGTAATGGAATTTTGAGATATGGAAAAGGTGAAGAAAGAATTGCTGCTATAAGTAAGCATAAAGGAATTATACCTGCTGATAAATGGCTTCAAGTTCAAGAAATTATAAAAAAAAATACTGAAAAAGCTCCAAGATTAGGTAAAACTAATACTGCTCTATTAACAGGAATATTAAAATGTCAATGTGGTTCAGGAATGAGAGTTACTTATGGGCATAAAAAGCCTGATGGAACTAAATCATTCTATTATACATGCTCTATGAAAAACAATTCTGGTGGTACTAGATGTAAGTCTAAAAATATAAATGGGCAAGAAGTAGAAAAGCTTGTTATAAATAAAATTAAAATTAGAACTGCTGAAGATATATGTAATAATTTAAAGGCTCTAACAGGCTCTCTAAACCAAGAAGAAACTGCTAGTAAAGTAAATAGTCTTAATGAGGAAAAAAATCTCTTAAAAACAAAAATAGATAATTTAATAAATAAATTATCACTTACAAGTGATACCGATATTTCACAATTATTCATTAATCAAATATCAATATTTAAGGCTAAAATTTTAGGAATAGATAGACAACTTGATGAATTTAAAAACATAGAAGCTAAAATATCTGAAGCTCATAGAGAAGTTAATAATAATATAAAAAAATTGGATGAGTTTAAAAATAATTTTGATTACATGGATTTTGAAGAAAAGAAACACTGTTTAAATGATATGCTTGAAAAAATAACATGGAATAGTGACACTGAAGAAATAATATTAAAATACACATAATTAAAAGAAGTATGCTATATGCATACTTCTTTTATATTAATATTTATCAGCTGATTTAAACTTATTACGTAATTCGTTATATTCATTATCACTTATATTAGCATATGTCATATAAAATGGATTTACTGAATAATAAAATTGTGGATCAGTTCCGTAATAAAAAGAATCATAAACAGCTATAACCTTTCTATCATTAATCTTCATCGTATATTCAGTTGAACCCCCACCACTAAAAGCAAAAATAACAAATTCAATCCATAATCCAAATGTAAGAATTAATATTGTAATTAAAATGGTTATATTTTTTGCTATTTTAAAAATAATCTTATTACTTTCAATAATCATATAATTTAATTTTTTTCGTATATCAATATTTAATATAATTGTTGATATTATTGTAAAAGAAAATAGATTAATAAAAAATATAACTATTGGTGCTTTTCTTAAAAATAAATACCCATTGGATTCTTTTGCTTTTAAAAATATGAATACCATTATTATTATAAGTAAAAAATTTATTATTCCTATGATTTTAAATTTTTTCTTCATTACTAACCGCTCTCCCTTTTATCATTATACATGATATTGAAAATATATTGAATATTTAACTTTAAACATTTAATCTACTATTTTAATCTTTTTTACTTATACTTTATGTATCAATTTAGACTATCATACATCAGTGTGGCCTACAAAAAGTCCTGATTTTTCTCCACCACAGAATAAATTGTTCACTCCTTTTACTTGCATAAAATTAGTTCTTGGAGCTACAGATAAATATCTTATAGAATTTCCTTTACTTCCTGCATAAGGGTCAACATATTTTGCATTTTCAAGTCCATTTATTTTTCTAAGTTTTTCTAATGGATAATACGTAGTCATTAATTTTGCATGTCCAGTGTCTAATAGTATAATATTTTCAGCAAATTCTTTTAAAGCATATTGCTGACAAACTTTACTACTTAATTTATTATAATTTACATCTTCTTCTGGTATTTTAAGTATTACTACGCCCTTTTCCTCCAATTCTTTTACTATATCTTTTGATAAACTGTCTTTAGATAGTTTACAAGAACCAGAAAACGCTCCTAATTCATCGCTTGCTCTTTCACCTTTTATATCTTCGATATTACATCTTTCACTTATACTAATTCTTGGGCCAAATGCTGGACATCTTAATATACACATTGAACATCCATTACCGTACCTTAAACAATTTCCCATAGGCCCTGTTGATCCTGTTGTTTCTATAAAAACATCACCATCTACATAGGTATCATCAGCTAATATTATGCCCTTTATTAATTTATCTTTAAAATCTACATCTTTTACCCTAGTTTCCATATATAAATTAATACCCATATTCTTTAAGTGAGACTTAACTAAGCCTTCTACCAAATTCACATCATATAAATTAGCATGTTTATGACCTGGAAATTCAATATTTTTATGTCTTGCACAATCATCAGTAATTTTTATTAAATCTCCTGCTCCTAGTGCAATTAATTCTTCTGATGCAGTAAACCTTCCATTATTCCTCATAATCCCGCCTACATTACCAAGTCCAAGCAATAAATCAGTTTTTTCAAATAAATGAACATCAGCACCAGCCTTTTTAGCAGTAATAGCTGATGCAACTCCAGCCCAACCTCCTCCTATAACAACTACCTTCATATTAATCTCCTTTCTTCAAATATGTTTCTAGGATTAGTTTGTACTTTACAAAATCTTTTTACTTTATGTCCTTTATATCTAGCTGTACATGCTCCACAAACTCCTTCACCGCAACACATTTTAAAATTATTACAACATGATAGTAATACATCTTCTCTACCTAATTCATCTAAATAATTTATAATATTATATGTTAATATATCAGCTCCTCCTACGTGTATATAATTCACACCATTTTCTATATTTTTATATATTTTATACTTAAATTCATCCGTTAACTTTCCATTTATTAAAAGATTAATATTAGAACAATTATCAATATATTTATTTACAAATTTATTTGCAAAGTTATCATTTAATGATGCATAATCTAAAATGCAGTCAATTGAACAATTTTGTAATCTTAATTTTCTTAATATAGGAATCATAGGTGCAATTCCTATTCCTCTTCCAATAACCATACAATTTGTATTTACTTGTTTTTCTATATTTTTAATTCCAAATATACCATTCCAATAAGGAGCTCTTAAATTTATAAAATCATTATTTTTTAAATTTAATATTTTTTTTGTTTTAATTCCTCTTATTTCTATAGCTAAAGTTATAGAATTATTATTTACATTAGATTCTAATATTGATATAGGAAAATCAAAATTTTTATCATCATCAGGACATAAGAAAACATAGCTTCCTGGATTTATTAAATCTAAAGCTAATTTATGAGTTACTTTTATTTTCATAACTATAACTTTATTATCATAATTTTCTAAATTTATTATTTTGCAATTAAATTTTTCACGCATTCTTTTTGCTTTATTACCATTATTAAAGAATTCTTGATATATACAAACCCCTTTCCAATTTATACAATCACAAAAGCATTTTCCTTGCATTTGAGAGCATAATATACATTCTCCAGTTTCGGCTAATTTACATGGACAATATTCAGTCCCAGCATCAATACAATCTATATCTTCTCTAATCATTACTTCCCCCTAAAAATCATTTCTCATAATAAGATATTAATCGTATATTTATTTTGTTCTTAATATATAAAAAAGTATGATAAATCAAAATTGATTTATCATACTTTTTATTATTTATATATCATTATATTATTTAAATCTTCTATTTTCATATTTTTAGACAACTTAATTTTCTGTTGAATATAACTATTTTTAGATTCCTTATTACTATTTTTAAATGCAGCTATTATATCTCCTTTATTTAAGTTTATGTAAGGTTTAAACACTTCTAATTCATATTGAGTACTGTCTTCAGTATAAGCTTTAATTATTTCTTCATCACTAATATTTTGTGCAATTAATGGATTTATTTGTTCTAGTACTAACTGTTTACTATTAATTATATTAAAAGAATATCTATCTTTTATGTAATTAAATATTTTTTCAGTTTGATTCCATCTATCAGAACAGTTTAATACAACAATTATTATATCTCTTCCATTTTGATTAATAGAAGATACTAAACACTTTCCAGCTCCACCTGTATATCCTGTTTTAATACCATTTGCTCCTGGAATCTTCCAAAGTATTTTATTTATATTATTATAATCTCTTGAAAATCCATACTTTTCTTTACTTATTGACTTTGTTCCAACTATTTCTTTAAAAATATCATAGTTCATTGCAGCTGATGATAATATTGCAAGGTCATAAGCTGATGAATAATGATCTTCTTTATCTAATCCATGTGGTGTTTGAAAATGTGAATCTAAAATACCAATTCCAGTTGCAAAATGATTCATCTTATCTGCAAATCCTTCTACTGAACCTCCAATACCTTCTGCAATTACTATAGCAGCGTCATTACCTGACTTATACATTAATCCATACAATAATTCTCTTAATTTAATTTTTTCCGAAACTTTATATCCAACTTTAGAACCCCTAACAGCTACTGCATTTTTAGAAACTTCAAATTCTTCATCTAAATCTCCATTTTCTATTGCAACTAAAGCTGTAAGTATTTTTGTTGTACTTGCTATTTTAACTATTTCAAAAGCATTTTGTTCATATAGAATTTGTTTGCTTTCTTTATCTATTGCTATTGCATTTCTAGCAGACACTTTAAGTTTAGTATCAGCAAAAGCATTAATAGTAAATGTATTTAAAATTAAACAAATTAGAAGTGCCTGTATTATGTATTTAAATTTTTTCATAAAATCACCTCATTATTATTTTGAAATAATTTTTCCCTAATATGCATAGTATATTTTTCCTAGAATCTGTTTAGAATACTAATATTGTAGGGAGGATTAAAATGCAAAGCTCTAATTTTATATTATTAATTATAATGCTCATTATATTAACTCCTATTCCAATAAAGTTTAGTGTATTTTATGAAAATAAGGTTTTAAATGTAAAACTTTATAATTTTTCTATAATATCAAAATCAACTAACACTACAGATAGGAATTTAGAAAGCAAATTTATTAATATTTTAAATAAAAAACAAAATAAAAAATTCAATTTAAATTATAAAAGATTTTTAAAAAATTTTTCTTTAAACCTAACTAAATATAATTTAAAACTACCTATTAAACTTTTAGGTAATTTAAATTATTCATTAGGTGATGCATATAGAACTGCTATTATGTATGGAGGTCTAAGTTCAATTTTGGCATTTTTATATAGATATATGAGTTCAATATTTAATTTTAGTAATTCAAATTTTAGTATTAATCCTTCATTTAAAGATTATTCTTTTGTTACTATTAATTTTAAATGTATATTATACGTATCTTTTGGAAAAATTATTTATATGATGATATTAATATTAAAATCTTTAATTAATTCTAGGGAGGTGAACCCTGTTAAAGGGGATTTATGAACAAAGAACATCCGATTCAAAATTTAATGAAAAGCACTATGGAAAATATCAGAGATATGGTTGATGTTAATACAATTATAGGTGATGCCGTAGAAACAAGAGATGGAACTTATATTATACCTATATCAAAGGTATCTTTTGGATTTGCATCAGGTGGTACAGAATTCGATTCTCCAAATAAAGTATCATCAGATTTTGAAATAGACTATCCTTTTGGTGGTGGCTCCGGTGCCGGAGTTTCAGTAAAACCAGTTGCATTTTTAGTTGTAAGAGAAAATTCAGTAAGATTATTACCAGTAGAACAAGATAATACTTATGATAGAATAGTTGATACTGTACCTCAAGTTCTTGAATTATTTAAAGATGCATTTTGCAAAAAGGAAAATAAACAAGAAAATCATCAAAAAGAAACTCAAGACGTAAATATAAATATAGATGCTAGTAATAGAACTTTAGACGTTGATGATTTAGTTTAAAAAAATAAAGGCACAGATGTATTTTTAGCATCTATGCTTTTATTTTTTGTTTAGTCATTATTATATTCTTCTGAATCTTCTGTTACAGCAACTTCAAAGAACTCTAATGACGGTAATTCTTTTATAGACGTCAATCCAAATTGTCTTAAAAATTCATTAGTAGTTCCATAAAGAATTGGTCTTCCAGGAACATCTAATCTTCCGACTTCTTCTACAAGATCTCTTTCTAGTAATTTTTGAATTGCACTTTCTGATTTAACGCCTCTTATTTCATCAATATCAACCCTAGTTATAGGTTGTTTATATGCTATTATTGATAAACTCTCTAAAGATGCCTGACTTAATGATTGTCTTTTATTTTTCTTCAATAATTTTTGAATATAATCTGAATACTCATTTTTTGTAACAAGTTGATAAGATCCATTTATATTAATTAGTTTTATACCTCTATTTGATATTTCATATTCTAAAGATAATTCTGAAATTATTTCTTCTAAATATTTAGGAGTTACTTCTAAATTAATTGCTAAATCTCTTAATGATAATGGCTCTCCACTTACGAATAATAATGCCTCTATAGCTCCTTTAATAGGTTCTTTCCTTGAAGTTTCTTTAAATTCGAATTGTCCTAAACTAACTGTCTCCATCACTATCACTTCCTTTTATAATTATATCTTCAAAAGTAGAGTGTTGATATATCTTAACTTGTTTTTGCTTAATTAACTCTAATAATGCTAAAAAAGTTACAACGCATTCTAACTTATTTTCACACTCATTAATAAATTCACTAAATTTTTTAATATTATTTTCTCTTAAAGATTCCAGTATATAATCATATTTATCTTCTATTTTATATTGATCTATTCTTATATTTTTTTGAATTACATTAACATCATTTTTTTTATTCTTATAAATATCAAGTAATTTATTATATATATTATAAAGATCTATTAATGTTATATTTTTAAATAAATTTTTATTATCTAATTTATTTTCTTCTAAATCTTCTATAATTTCTGGCTTTTTAGGATAACTTATATTATTTTGAAGAGAAACTTTTTTAAAGTATTCAGTAGAGGCCTTTATTTTTTTATATAATATTAATTTTTCTAAAAGTTTCTTCTCAATATCTTCTTCAGGTTCTTCTACCTTTTTTACTTTAGGTAAAAGACTTTTTGATTTTATTTCTATTAAAGTAGCAGCTATAACTATGAATTCAGATGTTATTTCTAAATCCATTTCTTTCATAGTATCTAAATACTGCAAATATTGATTTGTTATTTTATAAATTTCTATATTATATATATTCATCTTATTTTTTTTTATAAGATATAATAACAAATCAAATGGCCCTTCAAAGTCCGCTACCTTTATTTTTGGTAGTTCCATAAATACACACCTTTCAACTAAAATAACATTTTAATTATATAATAAATTCTAATGAATTTAAATTAAAAAATAAAGAAGCTAT
>NZ_AVSV01000055.1 GCF_000498355.1 Clostridium sp. Ade.TY
TTATTTTTATTGCTCCTTTTAATTATCTAATTTAACTTTTAAAATACCTTTAATCTACTTAAGAATTTTTTCCCAAGACTTATTTTCCAAATACTCTAAAAGCTGAGGTCTTAATTCATCTTTTTTAAGTCCAAATTCTATTGTAGCTTGTAAAAATCCAAATTTATCTCCAACATCATATCTTCTACCTTCAAAATCATAAGCATACATAGCTTCTTTAGAAATTAAAGTTTTTAATGCATCTGTAAGTTGGATTTCTCCACCTTTTCCTGGTGATGTATTTTCTAATATTTCAAATATTTGTGGAGTTATTATATATCTACCAAGAATAGCTACATTAGTTGGTGCCTCTTCTTTCTTTGGCTTTTCAACTAAATCTTTTACTTTATATACTCTATCTTCAATATGAAGTCCATTAACTATACCATATTTTGATACATCTTCTTCTGGAACAGTTTGAACACCTAATATTGAAGTTTTATATTCATCAAAGCAATCCATAAGTTGTTTTAAACATGGCTTTTCACTATCTACAACATCATCCCCTAATAATACTGCAAAGGGTTCATTTCCAACGAATGTTTTTGCACAGTGAATAGCATGACCTAATCCTTTAGGTTCTTTTTGTCTTATATAATGTATATCAACCATATCTGATATATCTCTTACAAGTTCTAAAAGTTCATTTTTTCCTGACTTTTCAAGTTCCATCTCAAGTTCTACTGATTTATCAAAATGATCTTCTATACATTTTTTATTTCTACCTGTTATTATTAATATTTCTTCAATTCCTGATGCAATTGCTTCTTCTATAATATATTGTATAGTTGGTTTATCAACTATAGGTAACATTTCTTTTGGCTGAGCTTTTGTAGCTGGTAAAAATCTAGTACCAAGACCAGCAGCTGGTATTATAGCTTTTTTTACTCTCATAATTATCCTCCCCGATAAATTGACACTTATTAAGTACATTTTTTATTTCTTTAAATATTGCTTTTTAAAATTTACTAAAAATACGAATTTATTATATCATACTCCTTAGTTATTTTTCTATATATCCATTTGTTAATATTAAACGTTTTTTATTATCAATATATCAAAAATTTATCTATTATAAAATCTATATGGTAGCATTTCCAAAGTTTATTTGTTGAAATTTATAAATTTTAATGCTAATATAATTCATATATTAAATTTGGAAATAAACAATGTTTTGATAAATACATATTTTTGTGTAATTAGTACATAAAACAAAAGATATTATAAAAGGAAGGTTTTAATTATGAATAAACGAACAAAAGATTTTTTAATAGTAGGCTTTGCACTATTTGCTATGTTCTTTGGTGCTGGTAATTTAATATTCCCACCATTTCTTGGTAAATTAGTAGGAAGTGAATATATATTTGCAATAATAGGTTTTAGTTTAACTGGAGTTGGACTACCTCTACTAGCTATAATAGCATGTATAAAAGGTGATGGTACTTTTGAAACAATGGCTTCAAAAATAAGTCCTAAGTTTGCTTTAATTTTTGCAACACTTCTTTTTATAGCAATTGGACCAATGCTTGCAATTCCAAGAACTGCAGCAACAACTTTTGAATTAACTGTACATCCATTCTTCCCTAGTATTCCAGCTATAGTTTGGATGATTATATACTTTGCTTTAAACTTATTTTTTATATTTAGAAAATCAAGTATTATTGATTTAATAGGTAAATTTTTAACACCTGCATTGCTTATTATATTAGCTATAATAATTTTTAAAGGAATACTTTCTCCTATTGATGCTGTTCAAAATACTGGAGCTACATCAGTCCTTTCAAGCTCATTCCTTGAAGGATATCAAACAATGGATGCACTTGCAGCATTACTTTTTGCAGCAATCGTATCTGGAAATATAATAGCAAAAGGTTATAAACAAAAAGATTTAGTTCCTATGACTATTAAAGCAGGAATAGTGGCTGCTGTTGGACTAGCTTTCGTGTATGGTGGTTTAACATTTATAGGAGCTCAAACTGCTGCTGTTGCACCAGCTGATGCAACAAAAACAACATTACTTTTATTTATTTCTAAAAATATATTAGGAAATGTCGGTCCAGTAATTATAGGAATCGCAATGGGACTAGCATGTCTTACAACTTCAATAGGTTTAATATCTGCTGGAGCATCATTCTTTACAGAAATATCAAAAGGTAAATTACCTTATAAAGTTAATGCATTAGTTATTTCTGTAATTAGTATTATAATTGGATCACTTGGTGTTGATAATATAATAAAAATATCTGGACCAATACTTAATGTATTATATCCAGTAGCAATAACTCTTATTGCAACAACTTTATTAGACAAGTTCTTAACTAATGTAAATGCTGTTAGACTTGGTGTTTATACATCATTAGTATTTGGATTAATCGGTATAATCCCTGGAGTAAATTTAAACTTTATTCCTCTTGGGGCACAAGGTTTTCCATGGCTTATACCAACTATAGCAGCTATAATTTTAGGTCATATAATATTTAGAACTAAATCTAATATTTGTAATGAAGATAATAATTTAAATAATGTAAATGAAATAGAAGCTTCTTAAATTTAAGAAGCTTCTTTTCTTTTATATTAAATTTAAAGCCACTAAATATTTTATAAAATTAAATCTTAATCTATTATATAAATATATTTTTTATAAATACACAACATAACTTAAATAATATTTATCTTATTTTATTACTTTTTATGTAATTTAATCGTTTTATATAGTTAACTTTACATTATTTTTTAATAATGATAAAATTTTGAATGTATAAGTTTATAACACTCTTAACTTATACAAAATTTAAGTAAAGGATGTTTTTTATATGTCTATAAAGTTAATTTGCATTGATATGGATGGAACTCTTTTAGATAATAATCATAATGTATCAAATGAAAATAAAGAAGCCTTAATGGAAGCAAAGGAAAAAGGGGTTATAATTGCTATAACTACAGGTAGATTATTTACATCTGCTAAATATTATTCTGATTTAATCGGTATAGATGCTCCTATAATTTCATCTAATGGTGCATATATAAGAGAAAAGAATTCATCAGATGTTATATATGAAAATGCTCTATCACTTGATGAATCTTTAGAAATATATAATATATCAAAAAAATATAGTTCAAATGGATATTTTAATACACATGATACAGCAATATCTTCTACTGATTTTAGAGAAGATCATGCATATAAAGTTACAAATAAAAATATTCCAGAAGAAGATAGAATTAAATTTATCGTATCTAATGATTTAAAAGATATTTTAAGAGAACTTGAAGGTGATGTATTAAAATTTATAGCTATTGATACTGATGGAAGTAATAATGATGAACTAATAAAAGCTAAAAACGAATTTTTAAATTTAAATAAATATGAAGTCGTAAGCTCTGGCTTACATAACTTTGAAGTAATGAAAAAAGGAACTTCAAAAGGAAATGCAGTTAAACATTTAGCAAAAATATTAAATATAAATAGAGATGAAATTATGTGTATTGGTGATAGTGAGAATGATCTTTCTATGATAAAATATGCTGGTACTGGTGTTTGTATGGGTAATGGACTTGATTTACTTAAAAAAGAGGCTCAGTATATTACTGATACAAATATAAATTCTGGCGTAGCTAAAGCAATTAGAAAATTTGTTCTTTAGTTTATTGATTATAAATTCGAAATTAATATAATTCTATTAAACAAGTAGACTTTTAACTCTACTTGTTTTATTTTTTCCTTTATTTAAAATTATTTTATAAAGCAAATTTTATTACAATATTCTACTTATTAATATCCTTAATAAATACTATATAATAAAGTTTTCCTACTTCAATTTATAATTTATACAAATTACTCCTTTAAATACTTTTATTTACATAAAATACTTGAAATGTTATACTATTTTTATGTGGGATAAAATTTAATTAAGGAGATTAGTATGGGAAAACTAAAGAACTTAGCAACTTGGAAAAAAACACTACTATTTATTTTAACTATAATAATTTTATTTATAGGCGGTAGTTTTTTTTACATTAATAACTTACTAAACAAGGTAACTAAAGTTGATATTAAAAAAGAAAACCTTTCAGTAAATGAAGAAGTTTCAAAAAAGCTTGATGAAAATAATGAAATAAGAAATATAGCTCTTTTTGGAATAGATTCACCTGAGGGAAAAAATGGTCGTTCTGACTCAATTATGATACTTACTATTGATGAAAAAAATGATGAACTTAAACTTTCATCAATAATGAGAGATTCTTATGTAAATATACCTGGACATGGCAAAGATAAAATAACTCATGCATATGCTTTTGGTGGTCCAGAACTTGCAATAAGTACATTAAATAAGAACTTTAATTTAAATATTGAAGATTTTATAACTGTTAACTTATCAACACTTCCAAAAATAATAGATTCAATTGGTGGAATAAATTTAGAAATTACAAATGGAGATTTAAAATACTTAAATAATTATATAGATGGAAATTCTTCAAATATAAAAACACCAGGAAATCATCATTTGGATGGTGTACAAGCTACAGCTTATGCAAGAATTAGATATGATGGTGGAGATCAAGGAAGAACTCAAAGACATAGAAATATTATAAACGGTATATTTGAAAAAATGCTTTCAATATCTCCTACAAAATATCCATCTATATTAAATGATACTCTTCCACTTGTTCAAACTAATATATCTTCTAGTGAATTTATACCTATTGGAACTGATATTTTATCATTAGGAACAAGTGATATTTTAGAATATAGAGTTCCTTGCGATAAGCATTCAAAAGGTATTAACTTAAATAATATTTATTATATGAATTTTAATATTGAAGATGAAATCAAAGAACTTCATAATTTTATATATAAATAAATTAATTTAAACTAATATATTACTAAAAATTTATACTAAATTATAAAGCTTAGATGCTTATATTTATAGCAATCTAAGCAACTTTTTTAAATTTTATACGAACATACGTTCCTATTTTTTTATTGTTTTTTATTATTTCTGCATATATATAAGCGTATAAATTAAAATTCAAATATTCAAGTAATTAAAATAATAATGTTAAATTTAAATTTTATAAACAAAAAGGGGGCGCTTGAAATGAGAGACATAACTTTAATTATACTTGCTAAAAATAACGATAAAAATTCCAAACAAATATTAATAGAAAAATATTTGCCTTTAGTAAAAAAACAAATAAAAAGGTATACTTTTATAGATAATTACGAATATGATGACCTTATTCAATATGGTATTCTATCAATATTAAAAGCTATAAATACATTTGATATCGAAAAGAAAAATCCATTTACTTCTTATGTTAAATTAGCTATAATAAATAACTTTGCTTATCTTTGCAGAAAAAATAATATAGAAAGATATGCTTCAAGCTTAAATATAGAAACAGAAGATGGTTTAGAAATAATAGACTTAATTAAAGATAATAAATCAACTGAAGATATTTTTATAAATAATTATAATGATGAACGTATTTGTAATGCAAGAAAATTTCTATCTGATGACGAAGGACAACTTTTTGATTTTTTAATGTATAGTGATGTTAGATGTCCCTTAAAAAGATATTCTGAAAAATTCAATATTGATTACTCTAAATGTATATATCAAAAGAAAAAACTATGTATTAAATTAAAACAGTTGCTATCAAATATATAACCTATAAATGAGTTTATTTCAAATAAAAAAACACACAACTAAAATGTTGTGTGTTTTTTATTTGTTAATTTTTCTTTCTTCTTGCAAATAATATAATTAATCCTATAATAATTATTGCTAATCCTAAATATGCATATTTTGCTTCATATCCAGTCTTAGGAAGAAGTTCTTTTTTATTTGAATCATTATTATTATTCACTTTTTCATTATTATTTTTATCTACTTTATTTATTACTACTATAGGGTCATCTTCAGCTGTAACTATTTCAGGATCAATAACTCCACCTAACTTAACTTCAAATGGTAATTTTTCATCACTCATCTCATATCCCTTTGGTGCTGTTATTTCCTTGAAATAATAGTTTCCTGGTCTTAATTTTATTTTTGCTACTGCCTTACCATCTTTTTCAGTAGTTACTTTTTCTATTAAATTATCCTTTGAATCATAAAGACCATATACTGCTCCCTGAAGTGATTTACCAGTTTTACTATCTTTCTTAAATAAAACTGCTTCTCCCTTTTTAATATCATTTTTCACTAATAATAATATAGGCTTTTCAGTCTTTCCTAAAGTTATATTAAATTCATGTTTTGAATTATCTAAATTGTATCCTACAGGAGCTTTTGTTTCTACGAAATAATAGTTTCCTGGTCTTAAGTTTTCTACATTTATATTACCTTCTTTATTAGTAACATAACTATCAACCTTAGTTTCCTTTTCGCCATTTACTTCATATAATTCAAATGTTGCCCCTTCAAGCTTTTCACTTGTTTCACTATCAACCTTAGTAAGTTCTACTGAACCTTTTTGAATATTATCTTTTACTGTTACTAAAACTTGTTTCTCTGCTTCTCCAAGTACAATTTTAAATTCATGTTTTGAATTATCTAAATTATATCCTTCTGGAGCTTTTGTTTCTACGAAGTAATAGTTTCCTGGTCTTAAGTTTTCTACTTTTATATTACCATTTTTATCAGTAACATAACTATCAACCTTAGTTTCCTTTTCACCATTTACTTCATATAATTCAAATGTTGCCCCTTCAAGCTTTTCACTTGTTTCACTATCAACCTTAGTAAGATTTACAGAACCTAAAATAACATCATCACTTGCTGTTATTACTGGAACTTTATTTGTTTCTCCAAGTATTATTTCAAATGGATATTTTGTATTATTTAAGTTATATCCAACTGGTGCTGTTATCTCTTGGAAGTAATACTTTCCTGGTCTTAAGTCTGTCTTTGTACTTACTTCTCCAGTACTTCCTGTTGTTACTTTTTCTATTAACTTATTACTTGAGTCATAAACTCCATAAACAGCTCCTTGAAGTTTTCCTCCAGTTTTACTATCTACTTTTATAAGTTTTGCTGATCCAAGTATTACTGAATCTTTTGCAATTACTTCATTCTTATCTGCTACTCCACCTAATTTAATTTCAAGTGGTAATTTTTCATCGCTTATATTGTATCCCTTTGGTGCTGTTATTTCTTTAAAATAGTAATTTCCTGGTCTTAATTTTGTGCTTGCTATTGCTTGTCCGTTTTCATCAGTTGTAACTTTTTCTATTAAGTTACCTTTTGAGTCATATAGACCATATACTGCACCTTGAAGTGGCTCACCAGTTTCGCTATCTTTTTTAACTAATACTGCTTCACCCTTTTTAATATTATCTTTTACCGTTACTGAAGCTTGTTTTTCTGCTTCACC
>NZ_AVSV01000056.1 GCF_000498355.1 Clostridium sp. Ade.TY
AGCTTGTTTTTCTGCTTCACCAAGTACAATTTTGAATTCATGTTTTGAATTATCTAAATTGTATCCTTCTGGTGCTTTTGTTTCTACGAAATAATAACTTCCAGGTCTTAAGTTTTCTACATTTATATTACCTTCTTTATTAGTAACATAAGTATCAATCTTAGTTTCCTTTTCACCATTTACTTCATATAAATCAAATGTTGCTCCTTCAAGTTTTTCTCCAGTCTCGCTATCTTCTTTTGTAAGACTTACTGAACCTAAAATAACGTCATCACTTACTGTTATTTCTGGAACTTTATTTGTTTCTCCAAGTATTATTTCAAATGGATATTTTGTGTTATTTAAGTTATATCCAACTGGTGCTGTTATCTCTTGGAAGTAATACTTTCCTGGTCTTAAGTCTGTCTTTGTACTTACTTCTCCAGTACTTCCTGTTGTTACTTTTTCTATTAGCTTATTGTTTGAGTCATAAACTCCATAAACAGCTCCTTGAAGTTTTCTTCCAGTTTTACTATCTACCTTTATAAGTTTTGCTGATCCAAGTATTACTGAATCTTTTGCAATTACTTCATTCTTATCTGCTACTCCACCTAATTTAATTTCAAGTGGTAATTTTTCATCGCTTATATTGTATCCTTTTGGTGCTGTTATTTCTTTAAAATAGTAATTTCCCGGTCTTAATTTTGTACTTGCT
>NZ_AVSV01000057.1 GCF_000498355.1 Clostridium sp. Ade.TY
CTTTTTAATATTATCTTTTACCGTTACTGAAGCTTGTTTTTCTGCTTCACCTAAAATAATTTTAAATTCATGTTTTGAATTATCTAAATTGTATCCTTCTGGAGCTTTTGTTTCTACGAAATAATAACTTCCTGGTCTTAAGTTTTCTACTTTTATATTACCTTCTTTATTAGTAACATAAGTATCCACCTTAGTTTCCTTTTCACCATTTACTTCATATAAATCAAATGTTGCTCCTTGAAGTTTTTCTCCAGTCTCACTATCCTCTTTAGTAAGACTTACAGAACCTTTTTGAATATTATCTTTTACTGTTACTAAAACTTGATTTTGAGCTTCACCTAATACAATTTTAAATTCATGTTTTGAACTATCTAAATCGTATCCTAATGGAGCTTTTGTTTCTATGAAATAATAATTTCCTGGTCTTAAGTTTTCTATATTTATATTACCTTCTTTATTAGTAACATAAGTATCCACCTTAGTTTCCTTTTCACCATTTACTTCATATAAATCAAATGTTGCCCCTTCAAGCTTTTGATTTGTTTCACTATCTTCTTTTGTAAGACTTACTGAACCTAAAACAACGTCATCATTTGCTGTTATTACTGGAGCTTTATTTGTTTCTCCAAGTACTATTTCAAATTGATATTTTGTATTATTTAAGTTATATCCAACTGGTGCTGTTATCTCTTGGAAGTAATATTTTCCTGGTCTTAAGTCTGTTGCTGTTACTTCTCCAGTACTTCCTGTTGTTACTTTTTCTATTAACTTATTGCTTGAGTCATAAACTCCATAAACAGCTCCTTGAAGTTTTCCTCCAGTTTTACTGTCTACCTTTATAAGTTTTGCTGATCCAAGTATTATTGAATCTTTTGCTACTATAGTCTCTGGATTAACTATTCCATTATTTTTTACTTCTACTGATAATTTTTCATTATTTACTTTATACCCTTTTGGTGCTTGTATTTCTTTAAAGTAGTAATTTCCTGGTCTTAATTTTGTACTTGCTATTGCTTGTCCGTTTTCATCAGTTGTAACTTTTTCTATTAAGTTACCTTTTGAATCATAAAGACCATATACTGCACCTTGAAGAGCTTCTCCGCTATCTTTATCTTCCTTAACTAAAATAGCTTGACCTTTTTTAATATTATCTTTTGCTGTTACTAAAACCTGTTTCTCTGTTTCACCTAAAACAATTTTAAATTCTTGTTTTGAACTATCTAAGTTATATCCTTCTGGTGCCTTAGTTTCAACGAAATAATAATTTCCTGGTCTTAAATCTCCAACTGTTATTACACCATTTTTGTTTGTTGTATATGTTCCAATCTTTGAACTATCTGGCGTAATCAAATCTTTTATAGCTTTTATTAACTTATTACTATCTGTAGCTTTATCATTAACCTTATATAGGTCAAATATTGCTCCTTCAAGTTTTTGGTTTGTTTCACTATCAACCTTAGTAAGTTCTACTGAACCTTTTTTGATATTATCTTTTACTGTTACTGAAACTTGTTTTTCTGCTTCTCCAAGTACAATTTTAAATTCATGTTTTGAATTATCTAAATCGTATCCTACTGGAGCTTTTGTTTCTATGAAATAATAATTTCCTGGTCTTAAGTTTTCTACATTTATATTACCTTCTTTATTAGTAACATAAGTATCAACCTTAGTTTCCTTTTCACCATTTACTTCATATAAATCAAATGTTGCCCCTTCAAGCTTTTCACTTGTTTCACTATCAACCTTAGTAAGTTCTACTGAACCTAAAATAACATCATCACTTGCTGTTATTACTGGAACTTCACTTGTTTCTCCAAGTATTATTT
>NZ_AVSV01000058.1 GCF_000498355.1 Clostridium sp. Ade.TY
AGCAAGTACAAAATTAAGACCAGGAAATTACTATTTTAAAGAAATAACAGCACCAAAGGGATACAATATAAGCGATGAAAAATTACCACTTGAAATTAAATTAGGTGGAGTAGCAGATAAGAATGAAGTAATTGCAAAAGATTCAGTAATACTTGGATCAGCAAAACTTATAAAGGTAGATAGTAAAACTGGAGGAAAACTTCAAGGAGCTGTTTATGGAGTTTATGACTCAAACAATAAGTTAATAGAAAAAGTAACAACAGGAAGTACTGGAGAAGTAAGTACAAAGACAGACTTAAGACCAGGAAAATATTACTTCCAAGAGATAACAGCACCAGTTGGATATAACTTAAATAACACAAAATATCCATTTGAAATAATACTTGGAGAAACAA
>NZ_AVSV01000059.1 GCF_000498355.1 Clostridium sp. Ade.TY
TGTATTTCTATATTCTGTTCATTTTTCAAAGATCAAATTTCTTGCCGCTTCAAGCGACTTCATTATCTTATCATCAGAGAAATTTCTTGTCAACACTTTTTTTATGTTTTTCAACATTTTTTTGTGTTTCTCTTACGTCATCTCTCGTGACGACATGGATTATTCTATCATAGTCTTAATACGACAAAATTTTATAATATATTATAATTATAAATTAATTTTAAATTTCTTTATTTTTCTTCATTTTTCTTTATTTTTATTATATTGATACACTAGGAAAAGTTTTTGTTTATTTTATAATATATGACATAATAAAACTTAACTCTCGTCCAATTACCTCGATAAAAAAATCATATCAATATTTAAATATTAATATGATTATAAAATCTAAAAAATATTTTTAATCTTGTCTTTTTATAAATCTACCTTATTATTTTAGTGCTTATTACATCATCAATAGAACATATATCTGAAATGATTTCATTTAAGTCTATATTTCTTGGCGCTTCTATACTATAAATACAACTTTTAATATCATATTTATATTCACCTAAACTCTCCTCTTCCTTACATTCTTTATAATATAATTCTATACCCTTTATATTTATATCATCATCAGATAATATATGATCTATTTCCTTTATCGTATTATTTTTACTTTTATATTTAACTTCAAACCTAAATATTTCTATCTTTGTTATGAACTTATTCTGAAACTTCTTCAAAAAAACTAATACAATTACTATAATTAAAGCACTTATTATGCTTATTGTATAAAATCCCATTCCTATAGCCAATCCAACACATGCTACAGCCCATATAGATGCTGCTGTTGTAAGCCCCTTTATAGAGCCTTTATTTCTAATAATAGTTCCAGCACCTAAAAATCCGATACCTGATATAACTTGAGCCATTATTCTTCCAGAATCAACCTTTAAACTTCCTATTAATTCTGGATTAATTTTTGTTTGTTCAATAACAAAATAACCTAATTGCAATTCAATCAATGCTGAAATAGTAGCTCCTAAACAAACTAGTATATGAGTTCTAAATCCCGCAGGTCTATTTTTAAATTCCCTATCATATCCTATTATTCCACCAATAACAACTGAAATTAATAATCTAATTAATATATCGACTTCCTTCATAAAATCTTATCTCTTAAGAAACAATTATTATAATTATATTTTACTAATGCTTAAACTAATATATGAATAAATTTAATCATTAATTTAAATTACCTTAACTTATCTTATACCTTTTGTATTCATTATAAACCTATTGTTATATGTTAAATAAATTTATTATAGATATTTATTTCAATAATAATCTAATCTTTTCTAGTCTTATTAGAAATTATTTTAATAAAAATAATGTAAGATAAACATTTAAGAATATACTAAAGAAATGTAACTTAAAAGAAATAAGATTCCATAACTTAAGGCATACTTTTGCCACTATATTATTCGAGAATGGTGTTGCATCTAAAACAGTTCAAACATTACTAGGTGATAGTGATATAACTACAACATTAAATATATATAATCATGTTATGAAAGATACTAAGAATAAGGCAGTTGATAAAATAAATTACCTGTTTAAACTAGGATAAAATTTACTCTAGTTTTTATTTTTTTGTTTTCTATTGCACATCTATTAAACAATTCAGATAAAAAATAAGGAATTATAACCCTTGCAATTGGTACATCTAGCAAGATTCGAACTTGCGACCTTTGGATTCGAAGTCCACCGCTCTATCCAACTGAGCTATAGATGCATAAATAATATTACTATCTTTTTATTTTACTTTCTTATTATATGTATTACTAGTTATATTTAATTATTTAATTTTATAGAATTATTGAAAATTCAATAAAAACACTTAAAATAAAAAAGATATCCACAAAAAAT
>NZ_AVSV01000060.1 GCF_000498355.1 Clostridium sp. Ade.TY
ATAAAAATAAAAGCTAATAGATTTTCTATTAGCTTTTATTTTTATAATTCTTCTTTAATCCAATTAATCAACTCACTTTCAATATACTGTGATTTTGATCCTTTTTTATCAAAAACTCTTATTTGCTTATATTCCACTCCATTTAATTCAAAATCCAAAACATCAATTCTTTCAGCTTCTATCCTTAAGAATTCACGCTGCCCTTTAATAGAAATTTTTATTTTCATATAATATACTACTCCTTCTATTTATTTTTTCTATACTCTTTAATTTCTTCATCTAAATTATATAAATATTCTTGTCTTTCATACTTGTCTAATAATTCAATTTCAAGTTCTTCTTTCTCTTCTATTAATTCTTGAAGTTTAGAATAATTAGTTGAGTTTTCATTTATACTATTCTGTATATTTTCTAATTTATTTTCTAAGTTTAATATTATATCATCTATTTCTTCAAATTCCTTTTGTTCTTTAAAAGAAAACTTTGGAGCACTATTCGCATTTTTAGGTTTTTCCTTTCTTTTTTTATTAATTTGATTTTCTTTTATATTACATACATTTTGATTTTCCATATCTTTTTGTATTAGATAATCACTATAGTTTCCATGATATAATTTTAATTTCCCATTTTCCTCATAAGACAATATTTTATTACATATTCTATCTAAAAAATATCTATCATGAGATACAATAATAACTACTCCTGAATAATTATCTAAAAAATCTTCTAAAATTTTCAGAGTTTCTATATCCAAATCATTTGTAGGTTCATCAAATATAAGAAAATTAGGAGATTCCATTAAAACTCTAAGCAGTTGCAATCTTCTTTTTTCTCCTCCTGATAATTTTTCTATTTTAGAATATTGCATAGTTCCATCAAATAAAAACATTTCGCATAAAGTTGATGCTGTAATATTGCCACCATCAAAAGTTGGTATATATTCGCCACCTTCTCTTACAAAATCAATAACCTTTTCTTGGTTATTTAACTCACTACAATCTTGTGAAAAATATCCAACCTTTATAGTTTCACCAAACTCAAACTTACCCTCTTCTGGTTCTATATTTCCAAGTAATATATTTAGTAAAGTTGTTTTACCAACTCCATTTTTACCAACCACGCCTATTCTATCTTCTTTAAGTACTTTATATGAAAAATTATCGATTAATTTCTTATTTCCAAAAGATTTACTCAAACAATCAATTTCTAATATTTTCTTTCCTAATCTTCTCCCTACATAATTTATCTCTATATCAGTATTTACTGCAACATATTCTTTACTTACAAGTTCTTCAAAACGTTCAAGCCTTGCTTTTTGTTTAGTAGTTCTAGCCTTTGCTCCTCTTTTAACCCACTTAAGTTCATTTCTTATTAAAGATTGACGTTTTGCTTCTTGCTTTTTTTCAACCTCAATACGCTCTATTTTTTTCTCCAAGTACTTAGTATAATTTCCTTCATACAAATAAGCATTTCCTCTATCAAGCTCTAATATTTTATTTGCAACTCTATCTAAAAAATATCTATCATGTGTAATCATTACTAAAGCTACATTTTTAGAATTTAAATATTCTTCTAACCATTCAATTGAATCTGAATCTAAATGGTTTGTTGGCTCATCTAAAACTAGTAATTCGCAAGGAGTTATAAGTGCTGATGCTAAAAAAACTCTTTTTCTTTGACCTCCAGATAAATTTTTCATTTTTTCACTATAGTTATTTATTCCTAATCTATTTAATATTATTTTAGCTTCACTTTCTAATGACCATAAATTTAAATTATCTATTTTAGCCTGAAGCCCAATTAATTTATCATTAAGTGAATAATCACCATTTTCTACTCTATTTAATGTTTCCTCATATTCTATAAGCAAATTCATTTCATTAGTGTTACCTTTAAATACTTGCTCTAAAATTGTAGATTCACAATCGAATTTTGTATCTTGCTCTAAATATTCTATCCTTATATTTTTTCCTTGTATTCTATTTCCTTCAAAAAAATCATCTCTTCCTGCTATTATTTTTAAAAAAGTAGATTTTCCTGCTCCATTTATACCTATTATACCAATTTTATCACCCTCATTTATTCCTAATGACACATCATTTAATAATGTTTTTTCGCTATAACTTTTATTTATATTTTCTAATGTAATTAAATTCATTATTTATTATCTCCTTCTATCTTCAAGTAATCTAATTTTATCAAATTTATAACTATTATTAAAGTTTTAGTATATAATCATATCATATAACATATTTTTAGAGGTGATATATATGAATTTAAAAAGTAATGATAAAATTGCATTTGTTGCATGTTCTAATCAACTTGATCTTTCTTATAAAGTTAAAATAGATTCACTAGTAAAAATATTTGGTAATTTAAAAATAAAAGTTTTATTATCTAATAATATTTTTAAAACTAATTCTACATATTCATCAGGATTATCAAGAGCAAATGAATTAAATGCTTTTTTCAAAGATAATTCTATCAAATATATATTTGATATTTCAGGGGGAGATTTATGTAATGAAATACTTCCTTACTTAGATTTTGAGTGTATAAAAAATTCAAGTACTATATATTTTGCTTATAGTGACCTATCTGTATTATTAAATGCTATATATAAAAAAACTAAAAAAGTTTCATATTACTATAACTTAAAAAATATTGTTAATAATAACGCATTTCAGGAATTCTTTAATACATTTATATTAAAGAATAATTATTCATTATTTAATATTTCAAACTATACTTTTATAATAGGTAATTCATTAGAAGGAATAGTATTAGGTGGTAATATACGCTGTACATTAAAATTAGCTGGAACTGAATATTTACCTGATTTTAATAATAAAATATTATTTCTTGAAAGTTATAGTGGTGATATAACTAAAATACGTACATTTATAGCACAATATAAAATGATGAATATATTTTCTGAAATAAAAGGTGTTTTACTTGGCCAATTTACAGAGTTAACTGACAGAAATCAGTATAATGATTTTTTAGATATTATGAAACCAATTTGTAATTTATATAATATTCCTTTAGTTATAAGTAAAACTATTGGTCATAGTAATGACTCTAAAGGAATTGCTATAGGTAAATATTTAAGTATAAAAAAATAGAGGAGTTTAGTCCTCTATTTTTTTTACTACAGTTATACCGTTAGATTTCATTTTATTAATTGATATTACATTCATAAGATCAGCATTATGATCATTTGAATTAAATGTTTCAATGCAATTTATAGGTACATATATTTTTTTATCTATGTTATATTCATTAAAATATGTTTTAAGAGATATTACAAAAGTCTCAACACAAATATCAGTACATACACCAAATACAATAAAATTTCTAATATTATCATTCTTTTCAAGCCATAATCTGAATTCATCTACATGAAATCCATTTATTGAATTTTTCTTTATTAATATAGATTTGTTATCATTTTTATAAAAATCATTTAATTCATCTATTAACTCCTCTTCTATAGTTCCCAACATACAATGATTTGGATAACAAGTTAATTCTACAGAATCATTAGTATGACTATCTAAGAAGAATATTTTTTCACATTCTTTAGTTTTATTTAATAAACTTAATATAGGATTAATTATCTTTAAAGTCCTATCACTTGACAGAACCCCTTCAGTGCAAAAACCCTTTACCATATCAATAACTATTATTGCTGTATCATCTCTTAGGTTATTGCTTATATCTGTCAATTTAACTTTATCTATTTTATTAACCTCATTAATTAAACCTTCTATAACTTCCCTCATACTTTAAACCCCTCCTCTTTTATAAAGTAACTTTTAATTTTTTAAATGCAACTTCTTTTTTTAATTCTTTAGTAATATCATCAATAGTAATTTTATATATAGTTTGGCAATTTAAAAGTCTCCATTTTTTCATATAACTAGGTGTTGCAATTATAGAAAAATAATAATTTTCTTCAATTTCATCCGAGAACTCTAAATAACTTACTATACTTCTTTTATCTAAAATAATTTCTGCTTTATTTAAATTATTATAAATTGGTATAAAATATTTCATTGGTAACTTATAATTATATAAACCTGAAATCTTTTTTCCCTCTAGAATCCCTCTATATAAAATTCTATTATCTTTAATTTTCTTTTCATCTAATCGGATTTTAAACTCTGGCTCTCCCATTTTATTTTTGCCTAGACATATTTTTATCATTTAATAATCCTCACACAATCATAAAAGCTAAATGAAATACTATCACTTAGCTTTTAAATTTTTTATTTTATATTTTCAAAATACTTTAAAAGTACTTTTTTATCTATATCTGAAAATAAATAATCTTTAAATGTTCTTTCATTTATCCAACTAATTTCATTAACACTCTTTCCAAGATTAATATATTCTTTTATTTTCCCACAATATATTTTTATTACATCATTACTACTATCATCAAATTTAACTTCATCTAAAATTTCTAAATCGAATACTAATGTATTTAGATCCTCTTTAACTGAATTAGAAACACATTTTTCATCTGTTTCCCTTCCTTTTTTTAATCTTCCAATACATTTCCATACTTTCTCTGATTTTTTTCCCTTTCTTTCTATTAATACATTATCAAAATCATCTTTTAAAATAATATAACAACCAATAGTATTACTCATTATTAAATACCCTCCTATATTTAACTTTCGTATATAAAATCGCTTTTAAATATATTATTCTACAAAAATAGATAAACTCCTTCTTTAATGCATAAAATTTGATATAATGTCTATAAAATGACTTTTATAAAGGGGATATGTTTAATATGAAGTTAACAGAAAACGAACTTATAATTATAATAAAAGAAATTATGCTTTCATTAAAGGAAGAAGAATTGCTTGGTGAAAATACAAATGAAACTTATGATTTTCCACCATCTATTTACAAAAAACTAGATGAAATGCCATTAGAAAAATACTTTAAATTTATAAATAAATGTACTAACTTTTCAAAAATTTTATTAAGTAAATATAACAATGAGCTTAATTCTCTTAATATGATTCATGAAGAGATACTTGACAATATAAATATTCTATTTAAAGACATATAATAAATACTAATGAATGCTAAATTTAGCATTCATTAGTATTTATCTTCAAATAATGAAAAAATTATTACTGGTAATATTAATATAAGTGGAAATATACCAATCCAAAATACTAAACTTTTTAGATAGCTAAATGAAAACCCATTAAATATAAATGGAGCTAACAAAAAGCCTATAAATATAATCATAAATATAATTATAAATTTATAAAATATAATATTATTTTTTTTCATAATAATCATCCTTATAACTATAGTTAATAATATTATATATGTATTAATTAAATAAATTGCTAAAAGTTTATTTAATTAATTGTTATTTCAATAGGACAATGATCTGAACCATATATATCATTATATATTTTAGAGTCTTTTAAATTATCTTTTAAAATTTCAGAAATAATGAAATAATCTATTCTCCATCCAGCGTTATTTTTTCTTGCATTAAATCTATAAGACCACCAAGTATAAGCCCCTTCTAAAGAAGGATTTAAATACCTAAATGTATCTATTAATCCACTATCTAATAATATACTAAACTTTTCTCTCTCTTCATCAGTAAATCCAGCATTTTTCTTATTGGTTCTTGGATTTTTTAAATCAATTTCCATATGTGCTACATTAAAATCACCACATACAATAACAGGCTTATTTTTTTCTAATATTTTTAAATATTTTCTAAAAGAATCATCCCAATCCATTCTATAATATAACCTAGCTAATTTATCTTGTGAATTAGGTGTATATACTGTAATTACATAATAATTTTCAAATTCAGCAGTAATAACTCTACCTTCTTTATCATGTTCATCAATTCCAATGCCATAATATACATTTAAAGGTTTTTCCTTTGTAAACATAGCTGTTCCTGAATACCCTTTCCTTTCTGCATAATTCCAATATTGATAATACCCTTCAAGTTTAATATCTATTTGACCTTCTTGAAGTTTAGTTTCTTGAATACAAAATATATCAGCATCTACCTCTTTAAAAAAATCTAAAAAACCTTTTTTTACACATGCTCTTATCCCATTTACATTCCAAGAAATCATTTTTTTCATAAAAAGCACCTCCACATTTTAATATAAATTTATTATAGCATTTTTAATATTTATTTATAATATATATAAATCTATCTAATAATAAACTATATTATAATTTAATAAAAATTTATAAATATATCATTAAATTATATAAATTAAAATGATATATTTAAATTATATAAATTTTTTATAAGGAGATTCTTTTGATGAATTTTAAAATAAATTTATGCGAAAATAAATTAAATTTAATATTAAGATTATTAAAATTTGCTTTAAGTATATTTTTAGCCTTTATACTATATCGTGCAATATTTTACAATATATTTATAAAAAGCATACATATAATTTTATATTTATTAGTGTGGTTATATATATCTTATATATTAATACCTATTGTAACTAGACTAATAACAAAATTTTATTTACCTGATTACTTTATAGGTAGAACAAAAACAAATGACGGTTTACTGGGAGATCCTATAAATATAGCCTTTTTCGGAGAAAAAGATGATTTGATAGAAGCATTTAAAATAAATGGTTGGTATATTGCAGATGAACTTAACCTTAAATCATCAATTAAAATATGTTTTGCAAGTATATTTTCTAAATCTTATCCAAATGCACCTGTTAGCTCATTATTTTTATTTTCACGAAAGCAAGATATAGCATTTGAGAAGGAAATTCATGGAACACCAAGAAAAAGGCATCATATACGTTTATGGAAAACACCTAATGATTGGTATTTACCTGGAGGATTAAAAGCTGATTGGTTAGCTTCAGCAACTTACGATAAAAATATTGGATTATCATTATTTACGGGGCAAATAACTCATAAAATAGATTCTAATATAGATAGTGAAAGAGATTTTGTTATAAATTCATTAAAGAAAACTGATTCAATAAAAACTATAACATTAGTAAAACATTTTACTAGTAGTTATCATGGCCGTAATGGTGGTGGAGATAGAATTTATACAGATGGGTGTTTACCATTTGTAACTATAAAAATTAATCCAAGCAAAAATAAAGGATGATAAAATAGTATCATCCTTTTTGCATGCATATAATATTTATTTTTATTGATATATATAACTTTCTTATTATAGTGTCTTTTAAATATTGTTCTTTATAATATTTCTTAATTTGTAAATGATCGGTACACCTATTGCTGACACTACAATAAATTCACCTATTCCAACTTGAATTATTGTTAAAATTTTAGGTAAATTCAATAAGTAACTAAGCATTATCCCTATTATTAATGCATTAAATACTGTTGGCCATAATGATGCAATAAACATATTAAGCTTGTCACTAAATTTTAACTTACTAGTCATATATATAGCTAATACACTTAAAAATGTTGCAAATGTTCCAAATATAATATCTAATAACCCATTAGGACCTAAAATATTTGCAATAAAACATCCTAATGTTAATCCTATTATATAAAATGGATCAAAATATGCTAATAATACCATTATTTCTGATATTCTAAATTGAATTGGACCATAACTTATAGGTGATAAGACCAAAGTTAATACTGCATACATAGCTGCAATAATTCCTGATATAATTACTCTTTTTATTGTTTTGTTCATGAAATCTTCTCCTTTTTTTAAGTAGATTTCAGTTCAAATTCCAAATTAAAAAACAAAATTTGCCTTAGTTTTGTTTTTTGACAGGAGGCTTACGAACTGTCATCCTATTTAATTACGCATAAATAATTATATAATTTACTTTATTTAATTTCAACTTTAAGTTTAAAATTTCTATAACAAAGCTAATTTCAATATCCAAATTAAATGCGATATATTAATTAAAAAATATATTATTATTATTGAACAAAAAATTTTATTTGCCATTATTAATTGTCTTATATTTGCATATTTTATTTTACATGATAAAAAAAATATTAATACAAATACTAAGATTACCTTAACAAATATACCTAAAATAGGATAAGAAATAATATTTCTCATGATTATATTTGCTTCTATAAAAAATCCTGTATCTAGTAGCATAAATGTAAATATTATATCATTTACATTTAAAATATAAATAAGCAAAAGCTTTTTCTTTAAATTAACATCATTATAACATCGTATAAATTCCATTTTATTCTCCTATAAGTAAATAAGTAATTATTATTGTTATTTTTGACATGCATATATTTTTTTATAACACAAATCCTTATAATATGGAGGGATATATATGAAAATTTGGAGTAAACCTAATTTAATAATAAGCAAATGTTTAAGTGGAAATCCTTGTAGATATAATGGAGAAGGATCTCCTTATAAATATTTAGAACGATTAAATCCATATGTAAATTTATATGAAATTTGCCCTGAGGAAGAAATTGGATTAACTACACCTAGAAATCCAATTAAGTTATTTCAATATAAAGAAAATCCTATAGAACTTTTAGATTCAAAAACATTTAAAAACTATACAAAACTAATGGTTGAATTTTCTAATGATATTTGTTATGACATAAAAAACTTTTCTCCACATGGATTTATATTAAAAAAACGTTCTCCTACTTGTGGAACAAATGATGTTAAAATCTATTCTACCTTAAAAAAAGGCTCTCATTGTAAAAAAGGAAAAGGTATGTTTGCTTCTATACTTATGGAAAACTTTAAATATATACCTATAGAAGATGATGGCCGTTTAAATAACTTTAAAATTAGGGAAGAATTTTTAACAAAAATATTTATTTTAGCAGAGTTTGACAAAGTATTTAAACATAATTCTTTCGAATCATTGAAAATTTATAATGAAATAAACTCTTTACTATTTATGTCTTATGATTTAAATTTAAAATATAAATTAGATTATATAATTAAAAATACTACTAAATATAATTTATATAATACTTTTAATGAATATAAGTATACTCTTTTAAATTTAATATCAAAAACTCTAAATCATAATTCTTTAGTTAATACCTATGTATATGTATTTAATATATTTAAAGGTTTATTATCTATAAAAGAAGTAGAGTTTTTTCTAAATATAATAGAAAAATTTAAAAATGGAAATATCCCTAAATGTGTAATAATCAATTTAATAAAAAATTATGCAATAAGATTTTCTAATCATTGGATTTTATCTCAAAGTATTTTATTACCATTTCCAGAAGAATTAATAGACTTATCTGATTCTGGAAAAGGAATTGTTATTAAATAATCCTAAAGAAATTTTATCTCTTTTATGTTATAATATAAAATTATTATATTATTTTTAGGAGATAAATTATGAAACAAATTTCAACATATAAATTCAAAAAAATTTTTGAAAGTGATAAAGACTTTTTATTAATTGATGTTAGAGATAAAAATGAATATAATTATAGCCACATCCCTAATGCTATAAACATACCTCTATGTGACATAGAAGATTTTAGTGATGAAATTCCTCTAGATAAAGATATTTATTTTATTTGTACTCATGGAAATAAAAGTGCTAGAGCTGTTACATTATTAAACAATTTAGATATAGAGAATGTAATAAACATACAAGGTGGAATGCTTTGTTGGGATGGTGAAATAGAAAAATAGTATAGATGCTTATTGCATCCATACTATTTTTTAGTTTAACTTTATTTTATCTATTATATATATCTTTTTACTTAATATTAAAGCAATTGGGTATCCAATTAAAGTAACTGAAATAAATTCTCCAATCATAAATCCAAATAAATAAAACCAAAATGGTAATCCAAGAATTATATGTAATAAAAAAACTACTGGTATACAAAATATTGTTGGCCATAATGTAGCTATAAATAGATTTTTGCTAATACTTACAAAATACACAGATATAAATGTACCTAATGTTCCAACTACAATATCAACTAATCCTAAAGGACTTAATAAATTAGCAATTAAACAACCTATAGTTAAACTTGATATATATCTCTTATCATAAAACGTCAATAATACTAATATTTCTGAAAACCTAATTTGAATTGGTCCATAGCTTAAAGGTGCAATTGATATTGTTAATATAACATAAAGAGCTGCAACTAATGATAATTTAACAAATATATTTATATTATACACCTTATTCATCTTCTTCACTTCCAACCCCTAAATCAGTATTATGTATTAACACTTCTATATTTTCATTGTTTTTTAAATAATCATATTTTTTAATAAACCATTCAACTAACTCATCATCTCTTTTTACATCTGTAGAATTTTCAATATATACATTTATGCAACCTCTTTTAAAATAATTTTCTAATATATATATATCTTTTTCGATCATCTTTTTAGTCTGACCTTTTATTCCAACTAACAAACATACTGAATCAAAATATTTATTTACTTCACTATAATGTTTAAAAGCTGCGCCTTTATTTAATACATTATTTCTAAAATTATTATCAAAAGTTTCTACTCCACACCTAAATATTATTGGAATATTAAAAAATTCTCTCATCTCTTGTAATCTATCTTTGTATAACCAATGACACTCTACAAATAATAACTTAATATTTTTTCTTTTTATAATTTCTCTAATTTCCTCTAAAGTTGTTTTGGGAACTTCAAATATACTTCCAGAATTTATAACATCAAGAACCTCAAACTCACCTGTTATTTCTTTTAGAATATTGTGATTAAACTTTATAATTTCTGACTCATTTGTAGAATTATCATCCACATAATCACAAAATTTACACCTTCCCCATTTACAAGGAAATCCTTTTAACATAACCATTTCTCTTTTATTTTTTCCAAATATTTTACTATATCTTTGCATTTAATTTTACTCTCCTTATTTATTATATAGAAGGCAAAATAATAAAAAAGGACGACAAAAGTCATCCTATATATTTATTGTAAGATGCCTTAGTTTTATTTTTTGACAGGAGGCTTACGAACTGTCTTTTATTTTATTTTTACATTTTAAATTATACTTTATTAATTATACAATTTCAATTTATATATTTTAGTTTTAAGTATAAATTTTAATTATTATCTATTTTAATTATTATCATTTAAAAGGATATCTTTTTAGATATTATATTTATTAAGTTTTTTATAAACACAAAAAACTCTACAAAAATTTAATTAGTTGTAAAGCTTTTTGTGTTTATATTTTTTTAATTTAACTTAAGATTATTATTAGAATAAAACACCTCTAAAAGACATAATTATAAACGCTATTACTATTATAACACATACAATTAGTGCAATTTTTTGAATTATTTTAGTTTCCTTCATATATATCTCTCCCTCTTTAGTATGTGAATATTTTACCATATGATAATATTTTATATGTAAACTATTTATTACTATAAAATTAATATTCATTTTACATTTTAAATATTGTTAAAAATTTAAATGCAAATTATAATAACTTGGTATTCATTTAACTAAGGAGGACATAATTTGAATTTAGAATTAATTTTTAATACAATAATTAATTGGATTTCAAAAAATGGAATTAAATTAATTATTGGGCTTATAGGTCTTTGGATTGGTTGGAAACTAATAAACAAATTAATTATTTGGCTAAATATTTTATTTAAAAAACAAAATATAGATTTAACATTAGTTTCATTTTTTAATGCTTTTGCTGATATAGCACTTAAAATATTACTAATAATTGCATTCATTGGATTTTTAGGCGTACCTACTGCAAGTTTTACTGCTATTCTAGCTTCTGCAGGACTAGCTATAGGATTAGCTCTTCAAGGTAGCTTATCAAACTTTGCAGGAGGAGTTATAATTTTACTTATAAGACCTTTTAAAGTTGGTGATTATATAGAAACTTCTTCATATCAAGGTACTGTTGAAAAAATAAGTATTTTTTACTCTCATTTAGTTACAGCAGATAATAAAGAGATATTAATTCCAAATGGTGCTTTAGCTAATGGAAGTTTAATAAATTATTCTTCCAAATCAACTAGAAGAGTTGATTTAACTTTTAGTGTAGGATATGAGAGTGATTTAACTTTAGTCAAAAATATATTAAATGATATAGTTGTTGAAAATAATCTAATACTAAAAGATCCTGAACCATTTATTGCAATCAGTGCTCAAGCATCAAGTTCTATAGATTTTATAGTTAGAGCTTGGTGTAAAACTGAAGATTATTGGAATATTCATTTTTATTTATTAGAAGAGGTTAAAATTAAATTTGATAAAAACAATATTTCTATTCCATATCAACAACTAGATATACATATGTATAAATAAAAAATAAAAGTGA
>NZ_AVSV01000061.1 GCF_000498355.1 Clostridium sp. Ade.TY
ATACTAAAAAAGAACAGCTTGCAAAATATATAAAAGAAACAGAAGGTATTGAATTAGATCCAAATTCAATATTTGATATTCAAATAAAAAGATTACATGAATATAAGAGACAACTTTTAAATACATTATATGTTTTAGATCTTTACTATAGATTAAAAGAAAATCCAAATATGGATATACCAAAGGTAACATTTATTTATGGAGCAAAAGCATTCCCAGGATACAGAAGAGCTAAAGCTATAGTTAAATTTACTAATGAAGTTGCAAAACTTATTAACAATGATAAAGATATAAATGGAAAAATAAAAGTTGTATTTGTAGAAAACTATAGAGTTTCTTATGCAGAAAAACTATTCCCAGCAGCTGACCTTTCAAAACAAATATCAACAGCTGGTAAGGAAGCATCAGGAACAGGTAACATGAAGTTTATGTTAAATGGTGCACCAACATTTGGAACAATGGATGGAGCAAATGTTGAAATAGTTAGAGAAAGTGGAGAAGACAATAACTTTATATTTGGA
>NZ_AVSV01000062.1 GCF_000498355.1 Clostridium sp. Ade.TY
GATTGTATAATATGGTTTGATAATAAATTTTTACAAACTGTAAATACAAGCTATAAATATAAAGTTGATGTAACTCCAATTGGAGAGTTTGCTAGTAATGGTAAATTAACATATGTAAGAGTAGTAGAAAAAACAGAGAAATATTTTAAAGTTAGAGGAACACCAAATACATTATTTGACTGGACCATAACAGCAAAACAAAAAGGATATGAAAGAGATAGATTAGAAAAGGCTAGTTAATTCTAGTCTTTTTTATTTATAAAAAATTAGTCAGAAAGAAAGTGCATAAATGGAAAAAGAATTACTAACACAGATAATAGGACAAGGAGCATTTGCAGCTCTTTTTGTATGGCTATTATGGGATACAAGAAAAGAAGCAAGAGAAAGAGAAA
>NZ_AVSV01000063.1 GCF_000498355.1 Clostridium sp. Ade.TY
CTATTAAGTTACCTTTTGAATCGTAAAGACCATATATTGCACCTTGAAGTGGCTCACCAGTTTCGCTATCTTTTTTAACTAATACTGCTTCACCCTTTTTAATATTATCTTTTACCGTTACTGAAGCTTGTTTTTCTGCTTCACCTAAAATAATTTTGAATTCATGTTTTGAATTATCTAAATTATATCCTTCTGGAGCTTTTGTTTCTACGAAGTAATAGTTTCCTGGTCTTAAATCTCCAACTGTTATTACACCATTTTTATCTGTTGTATAGCTTCCAATTTTTGAACTATCTGGTGTGATTAAATCTTTTATAGTTCTAACTAAAACATTACTATCAGTTGCTTTATCATTCACCTTATATAAAGTAAATTCTGCTCCTTCAAGCTTTTCACTTGTTTCACTATCAACCTTAGTAAGATTTACAGAACCTAAAATAACATCATCACTTGCTGTTATTTCTGGAACTTTATTTGTTTCTCCAAGTATTATTT
>NZ_AVSV01000064.1 GCF_000498355.1 Clostridium sp. Ade.TY
TTTAAAGTAAGTTATAAGTGTTACTATAAAATTTCCTTTATAATTTATTAAATTATATCCTAATAAAAAAAATACACTAATAAAGATTATAATAAATATATAAAATCTTTTTCTAAAAATACATTTTTCATTAAAAAGATTTGTTGATCTTATTAAAAATTTCATTTTATTACCCCGTAAAGTTTTAATTATTGAAAAAGAGATTCATATATAAAAATATGAATCTCTTTTTCAATATATTCTTAATAAGCTCTAAAAATCCCAACTAATTTACCTAAAATTTTGCAATCATCAACTATCATAGGTAACATAGCATCATTTTCCGGTTGTAATCTTATATTATTATTTTCTTTGAAAAATCTTTTAATTGTTGATGAATCATCAATTAAAGCTACTACAATATCTCCATTAGAAGCATATTGTGTTTTTTCTATAATTGCTAAATCACCATTATTAATTCCTGCATTTATCATACTATTTCCATTTACTTTAAGCATAAAAAGCTCATTATTATGCTTAACAAAATCAATTGGTAATGAAAATGTATCTTCAACATTTTCTGTTGCAAGTATAGGCAAACCAGCTGTTATATTTCCTACTATAGGAATATCAATCATTTCTCTTTTAGGTTGTAAGAATTCAATAATTTCTAAAGCTCTAGGCTTAGTAGGATCTCTCTTTATAAGACCTTTTTTTTCTAATCTCTTTAAGTGACCATGTACTGTTGATGTAGATTTTAAGCTAACAGCTTCACAAATCTCTCTTACAGATGGTGGGTAACCTTTATTTTCAGTATAAATTTTTAGAAACTCATATATTTGACTTTGTTTATCTTTACCATCTAACATCGCATAGCACCTCACATTTTTTTATTAATTATATCATATCATTGCTAATATATCAAACTTATGTTCTAAGAACGTAAGTTCTATTTGATGTATTCTTCATTATTTGTTATAATATAATTTGACTTTTCACTTATAAGGTGGTGTATTTATGAAAAACAAATATACAGATGATGATTATTGTGATTTATATGAAAATAAAATTTGTGATAATTGTGGAAAATGCTTAGAAAACGAAGGCGTTGATATAAGAGCTATAAAAATAGAAGATATATCAAAAAATATAGAAGAAAATAAATTTCTTGAAGAAGAATTCAAAAATACAATAGCTAAAGCTAAAAATATTGATCCTTCTTTAGAAAAAGAAGATTTAGAAAAAGCTTTAAAAGAAGCATATTCTATGATACAAAATAAATTAGAAGAACCATTATCTTATAACAAAGACTTAGAAAATGAAAATTATATAGATGCCTTTGAATTTATAGAGTATTTAGATGAAGCAGATCTTGATTATAACTCTTTAGATGATAATACTGAAGAAATATTTCCTGGAGTTAGAAGATTAATAAAAAAGAAGTAACTAATATTAGTTACTTCTTTTTTTATTATAGAATATTTTATCCTTTTTTATAAAATACTATTATTGTATCAAATTATATGATAGGAGAGAAACATATGAAAAAAACTAAATTATTATTCATTATAGGATTATTAGCAACATCACTTACATCTTTCATCTCTTGTAGTCCTAAACAAGCCGTTGACGAAACTAAACAAAAGGTAGAAGAAGGTTACGATAAAGCTAAAGAAAAGGTTAAAGAAGGTGTTGACAATATATTCAACGACGATGAGGCTAAGTTTAATTTAACATCTTTAAAAGATGATTTAAAAGCAAAAGGATTTGAACCAAAAGAAAAAGAAAGTAAAAATAACGCTATGGAGAAACTTTTTTCTGTAAGTGGAAAAATTCTTTCAATAAAAAATGGTGAAATATATGTCTATGAATATAATAAAGATCAAAAAGATAAATTAAAAAACGATTTAAATTCAATACAAAATAACAATTCTATAATGAACGGAGGAGATATAAAGTGGAATGTTTCTCCACATTTTTATAGCAAGGGTAGAGTGGTTGTTGTATATGATGGAAACAATCAAGAAATCTTGAATGCATTAAGCGAAATTATGGGTATGCCATTAGTAGGATAAATTAAACTAATAAACGATATGCTCATTATAAGCATATCGTTTATTAATAAATATGTTATATATCTGCTAAAGGATTTGATTTAACTGCATCCCTTAATGTTTCATCATCAACATGAGTATATATTTGAGTTGTAGAAATATTTTCATGGCCCAATATATTTTGAAGTGCCCTTATATCTACATTTCCATGTTTATACATTAATGTAGCAGCAGTATGCCTTAATTTATGAGGAGTATATTTTTCGTCCTTAAGTCCAGCTTTTTTAGTATAGTTTTTAACCATTATTTCAACTGTTCTTTTATTTATAGGAGTCCCTCTGTTAGATAAAAATAAAAATTTTTTATTTTCTTCAGAAGCTTTAGAGTCATTTCTATTTTTCAAATAATTATTGATAGCTTTCATACATGCTTCATTTAAGTAAACAGTTCTTTCTTTATTACCTTTGCCTATAATAGTTAATGTATCATCAGATATTTTTTCTAATTTTATATTACAAAGCTCTGACAATCTCATTCCACAATTTAAAAACAATGTTATTATACAATAATCCCTATAATAATTTTTATTTTTCTTGTCTATAGAGTTTAATAATTGAATACTTTCACTCAAATTTAAATAAATAGGGTGTCTTTTATTAATTTTAGGTGATTCTAACTCTAAAGTAGGATTTTCATCAATTATTTTCAATTTAGTTTGCAAAAATTTAAAAAAAGATTTTAAAGTAGCAACCTTTCTAGCTCTAGCATAAGCACTGTTATTTCTGTATTTTTCTAAAAAGCTCATAAAAGCATATAATTCTGATAATTTTATATCTCTAACAAACTTTTCATCTACGCAACTTATTTCAATACTTTCAAATTCAATATTTTTATTATCAACTTCATTTCTGTATAATCTCAAAAATCTAAAAAAAATAGTAAGATCTATTCTATACGCCTCAATAGTATTTTCGGATTTTCCTTTTATAGTTTCTAAATAATTCAAAAAATCTATCACAATAGGTGGAAGTGTATTTGTTTTTCTAAGTTCAGTAAAATCGTAAATCATAATTACACCTACTTATATAATATAATAATATTTTATATAATATTTTATCATAAATATATTAATATATGCAAAAACTAAGTTATTAATTTAATACAAAGCACCAATAATTTCGCTAAATAACCATTTAGCGAAATTATTGGTGC
>NZ_AVSV01000065.1 GCF_000498355.1 Clostridium sp. Ade.TY
GTTTTTTATAAATAAAATTTATATCGTAAATAAAATAATAATAATTATTTTTTATTAAACTTTACTCTGCTATAAGTTTATAAAATTTCTTCTTTCCTCTTTTAATTAAAGCTCCATCATCTTTTAAGTCTTCTTCTGTAAGAACTCTCATAAAATCAGTAACTTTCTCATCATTTATTGTAAGTCCACCTTGTTTTACTATTCTCTTACCTTCAGCTTTTGATGGGAATATTTTAACCTCAACTAAAGCATCTATTAAGTTTCCACCAATAAATTCTTTCTTTATAACTTCTGTTGGAACATTAGTCATATCATTTCCACCTGCGAAAAGAGCTTGTGATGCTTCTTCAGCCTTTTTAGCTTCTTCTTCTCCATGGATTAATTTAGTTACTTCAAAAGCAAGAACTTTTTTAGCTTCATTAATTTCAGCACCTTCAAGGCTGCTAAGTTCTCTTATTTTATCCATTGGAAGGAATGTTAAAAGCTTTAAGCATTTTTCAACATCTGCATCTGCTACATTTCTCCAATATTGATAGAAGTCAAATGGTGAACATTTTTCTGCATCAAGCCATAAAGCTCCGCCAACAGTTTTACCCATTTTT
>NZ_AVSV01000066.1 GCF_000498355.1 Clostridium sp. Ade.TY
AAAAAAGTAATTAAGATTTATAAATGAAAATTTTAAAATAAAAAATGTGTGTTAAAAAAGAGGAGAGATAAGATATGAAAAAATTTGTATGTACAGTATGTGGATATGTTTATGAAGGAGAAGCTGCACCAGAAAAGTGCCCAGTATGTGGAGTAGGAGCAGATAAATTTAAAGAACAATCATCAGATTTAGCATGGGCTGACGAACATAGAATCGGAGTTGCTAAAGGAGTAGATGAAAGAATAGTAGAAGGATTAAGAGCAAACTTCATGGGAGAATGTACAGAAGTTGGAATGTATCTTGCAATGTCAAGACAAGCAGATAGAGAAGGATTCCCAGAAGTAGCAGAAATCTATAAGAGAGCTGCATTTGAAGAAGCAGAACACGCTGCAAAATTCGCTGAACTTTTAGGAGAAGTATTAGAAGCAGATACAAAGAAAAACTTACAAGCAAGAGTAGATGC